>JANNWZ010000074.1:0-19055 GCA_031409295.1 Mariniblastus sp. | reverse complement strand
CGGTGGTGCTGACAATCAGGTCGGCCAAGATCAATTCGCGCTGCAAATTTTCCCAATCGGCAACGCGACCTTTGAACTCAGCGGCCAACCATTCCGCTTTCGCGCGAGTTCGATTGATCACCGTAATCTCGCGTCCCCCCTCCGCTACGACATATCTCAGTGTTTCCTCGGCCATCTCGCCAGCCCCAACGATTAGAATCTTCTTGTTGTCCAGGCGTTCGAAAATTTGTTTCGCGAGAACTCCGATCGCCACACTGGGAACACTCACCCGATTCGCATGAATGTCCGTTTCGTTGGAGATCCGGCGGGCAACACGGATGGCAGTTTGGAAGACTTGATGCGTCAACGGGCTGGTGGCATGATTGTCGATCGCCAATTGATAGGCCTGTTTCACTTGAGACAAAATTTGAGTCTCGCCCACCACCATGCTGTCCAAACTGGCCGCGACCGCGAACAAATGACGAATTGCCGACCGGTCTCGATGAGCGAACAAACCGGATTCGATTTCAGTCGCGGTCAGACCACGATGCTCCGCCAGGAGTGCAATCATGTCCGTTGGGCTAGGCAACCGACTCACTTCCTTGCTGGCGGCAAAGAACTCGGTTCGATTGCAGGTGGATAACAACACCGCCTCCGAGTAGGGAAACCGTTGATAAAACGTCTGCAGGAAAGGCTTGACTTGTTGCTCGGTGAACGCCAATTTCTCGCGGACAGAGACACTGGAAGCATGATGGCTGCAGCCAATAATTTGCAAGTTCATGCGGTGGCCTGTCCTTCCAGCGGCGTGGAATTTTTTGACTCGCTTCGAGCCCCAAACCGTACGGCCAAGTCCATCCGTCCAATACCACGCTGCGAGTTGAACGACGGATCGACGTGCGGCGATCGCGATATTGTTGCGTGACCGGCCCACCAAACAACCACCAATTCCAATACCAAAAACAAAAAACTGGCGACCATTAAATAAGCGACTTTGCGCCCCTGGCGGGCAGGTTGATAAAACAAATTGAAAATGGTCGCCGTGATTAACCAGCCAAACAGCATTCCGGATGACCAAACCACTGGATCTGACCACTCGATTAGATTCCACGAAGTCGTTGATTCCCGAGGCAGTCCGACGACCGGTGCGAAGTGATTAATAGCTATCCCGGAAACCAATCCAATACCTAACAACATTGCCGAAACCAGCAAAGATCGTTCACTGGACTGCTGCAGCCATTCCAGCGAAGGCCAACGAAACCAATTCGATTGGGCGGCTTTGTGCTTCAGTCGATGCGATTGCCACAGGTAGACAATCCCAAAGATACAGCCCAAGGCTACAATTGCTGTCCCCAACAACAGGGAGGCGCCATGGACCATATTCCATCCGGAGCGCGCATTTTTTGCTGAAAACGACGGCGAGCCGCCGAACTGCATGCCGATCCAAATCAACAAGTTCACGATCGGCAAGAGGAACAGCCCAATCACCGAAGCCTGTTGGCGAATCGAAATCCACAAATAGGCCACGGCCAAAATCCAGGAGGCGGCCAAACACCAACCAAACCAGTTGCCCAACCACAACCCCTGTGAATCAAGCTCCAATCCGCCATGACAGGCCAGATAAACAGTGTGGGCAAACAGGCCGGCTGCGGCGAATCCGATCCGGAAAAACTGGGCAATTTTGGAACGCAGAAATTTCCCCGGCAGGAACCCGCGCGCTACCTCCATCACAAACACGACCAGATAGCTGGCGACAAAACAGGTGATCGAAATTTTGTATAGGGATTCCATGCACTCATTATCGTGGGACGCGATCGTTAACTCGTTTGCCGAATTCTCAACTCAGCGAAACTATGCTTCGCCGTTGTCGGGTTTCCCATTGGACTTCGACAGTCCGTACTCCACCAGTTTCTTGTATAATGTATTGCGATTAATTCCCAACCGTGTGGCAGCTTTGGTTTGTGTCTGGTTGCAGGACTGCATGATCTGCATCAACAGTTCTTTCTCAACCGGTTCGACAATTTGCTTATGTAAATCTTCCGCACGTTCATCGGATTTGCTCAATCGGTTGTACACGAACTCACGAATCAACGATTGATCGTCGGTCGGACGAAAGACCGCAGCTTGGGCTGCTTTGGCATCGCCGATAACCGTGCTGGGCAACAACTCCGGAATCAATTGATCCGATTCAGCCCACACCACAGCCCGTTCGAGATAGTTTTGCAATTCGCGAATGTTCCCTGGCCATTGATAATTGATTAACGCCGACAAGGCCGCCGGATGAATCTTTTCGATCGTACGGCGGTTGGCTATCGCGTAAATTTTCAGAAAATGTCGCGCCAACAATTCCACGTCGGCCTCCCGTCGCCGAAGTGGCGGCAGCAAAATCGGCAAGACATTCAACCGCCAATAGAGGTCTTCACGGAATCGGCCGGCGGCAACTTCTCGATTCAAATCCAGGTTGCTCGCCGCAATGAACCGGACATCGACCTCGACCGCTTTGGTATCGTGCGATCGTTCGAATTCACGATCTTGCAAGACGCGCAATAGCTTCACTTGCAACGCGGGTGACGCAGAGTTGATCTCGTTCAGGAAAATCGAACCCCCTCGAGCCGCGTCCAGTTTCCCAGTTCGATCGGGCGGCGTATCCAAAGTCGAGCCATGGTGAGATCCGAAGAGTTCGTTGTCCAGGGAACTTTCCGTAAACGCTCCGCAGTTAACGCGGACAAAGGGACCGCTCGACCGATCACTAAGACGATGCAAAGCGGCAGCAATTAGTTCCTTGCCGGTGCCGGTTTCGCCCTGCAATAAAACCGGCGCGTTGCTCCGCGATGATGACCGAGTCAAACGATAGACTTCACGCATCGCAGCAGAATTGCCGATTACTCCGTCCAGCGGAGAATCGTCAAGCGAGTAAGATGTCGGCTTGTCCGTGGCCATGGGCTGAGTTGGATCCGAGTCGTTCTTCAACCACGGAACGGGTTTCCGCCCTGAGTACTACGCGATCGCGTTAATTTGCACTTTCACATATTTCTGACGATGCCCGGTGCGACGTCGGCTGTTTTTGCGTCGGCGGAATTTTTGTACCGTCAGTTTTTCACCTTTGGTGTCGCCGATAACTTTGGCAGTGACAGTTGCACCGACGACAGTTGGTTTACCCAATTTGAAACCGGCATCCGACGAGATTGCTAACACCCGATCAAAAGTAATTTGGTCACCGGGGTTTGCATCCCGGAAATCGATCTCCAGCATTTGGCCAGCTTCGACTTTATATTGGTGGGCGCCGTCAGCAATAATCGCGTACATAGAATTGAGTCTTAAAAAATCTGAGATCGTGAGTGAATAATGAAGGGGGTCTGCCCTTCAGCAAGCCCCCCATTGTAGCGAGTCCACCAAAACCCGTCGATAGTTAAAAAACAGTCCATTTTTTGAGCAAAATCCGGGATACGGGGCGAAAGGCGAACCCTTGAAAGGGCCGAAACAGTGGGCCGAATAGACATTTCTCGTTTTTCCAAGCGGCGGTTTCCAGGAAAATTCGACATCATCGAATTAATAAGGCATCCCATTTAATTTTTGGACGTGGGTAGCCACGGAGGTCACCGAGGAAGAGTCCGTTTTTGAAACTCCCGGTCCTCGGTGGCTTGAAAAAGGAGAAGCTCGCGGGACTGACGATTGGACAAGCGAAATTGCCCAATCGCTTTGCGAGTAGCCTTGGCCAGCGACTTAATTTGCGGCGGCTGATTTCCAATTTTTTCGCTGCTTCTTTCGGCGAACGAAAATTAGCAGGCTTCCTCCCGCTGTTCCGAACAACAAGATTGCCGATGGTTCAGGAATTGCTGCGATCGTTATTGTTCCTTCGATATTAACATTGCTGGCAGAACCGCCCGGGAAAGTCGCTGTTCCGAACGAAAGTAAAACCACTCCCTGTTGCCAAGGTGTTATTGAAAAGCTGGTTGGCAAACTGTCGTTTGAAAACGCGGTTCCGGAGGGGTCAATATATGCCACCGTCAACGCTGGTCCCGTTGTCGACCAACCGGCAGGTGAGGTCGGAGCAAGTGTTCGCACGATAAATAGATCGGAAGTCGTTGACAGGTTCGATGTCACGTTGTTTCGCATGTCAGCGAACAAAACACCGGCGAACGTATTCGGTGTGCCGAATTGCTTCGAATCAATGTTGACCGTCACAAAATTGTTAGCGCTATTCACGGCTGGAACATTGAATCGATAAAGGCCAGTATCGGCAGCACCATTCAAATCGCTGCTGGCATTAGCGGTGTCGTATCGAAAACTACCGGAGAAAGCATCACCCAAGTCGATCCCGCCAATTCCAAAAACTGGCATGTTGTTTTCAGTTATCGAGGTAATGGATCCAGTGAAACTAAAGGTAACAACATCGGCACGGGAAAAGTTAAAGTTGGTCCCTAACAGGATCGTGATTGAAAGTAGTACGACATTTTTTAACACGGGAATGCTCCGACACTAGGAATAAAAACAATATTTTAATTGGAGAGTTTTCACGCGCCAAGAGCTGCGAAAGATGTCAAAGCGATAATTGAAAGCAAGAAATTCTGGGTCTAAACCAGCGAATTCTTGGGGTTTGTTTCATGTAATCAAAATGTTCACGCTCAATTGGCGGCAGAGAATGGCGGCCGGTTGTATTAAGTCCTTCTGGCCCAAACCGACGATTTGCCAACCGACGATTTATGGAAGACACTTCGCCTACGGCTGGCCGTTAAACGTTTAAATCAACAGGCGGTTACGTTTCGGGTTAGGCTAATGCAATCGACCGCTCACCTTAACGCACTTGGGGCCGGCGATTAGAATCGATCGACTCGTTTCAATCGCTGTATAAAATATAGAACTTGCCGGCTGGGCCATTCAACGAAAGCTAGACCATTGTCACCTGCTACGACTGAATCTGAGTTCAAAGAAAAGACTAACGCCCGCAGTTATCGCTACTTCGATTTTGTGATGGCCGGTTTTGTGACCGTGCTGCTGTGTTCGAATCTGATCGGTCCCGGAAAAAGCTGCGAGTTATTTGGGATTGATTTCGGGGCCGGCAATTTGTTCTTTCCGATCAGCTATATCTTCGGCGATATTCTTACCGAAGTGTATGGCTACGGACGAACCCGTCGAGTGATCTGGGCTGGTTTTGCCGCGCTGATCTTCGCTTCGATCATGGGGCTTGTCGTGGTTCACATGCCGATTAATCCCGACGAGAAATTCAACGAGACGATTCAGCCCGCATTGGAAATCGTGTTTGGTTCGACTTGGCGAATCGTACTCGCGTCGCTGGCCGGATTTTGGGCCGGCGATTTTGTGAACTCGTATGTCATGGCGCGCATGAAAGTCTGGACGGGCGGCCGGTATCTTTGGGCCCGAACCATCGGCAGCACCGTGGTGGGTCAATCAGTGGACAGCGTAATTTTTTACCCGTTGGCGTTTGCCGGAATTTGGGAGACGCGAACGCTGATTAGCGTGATTCTGTTCAACCTCGTGTTTAAGGTTGCCGTCGAAGTGGCCTTCACGCCTGTTACTTATGTCGTCGTCAACTTCTTGAAACGAGCCGAGCAAGAGGACTACTACGATGTAGACACGGATTTCACGCCGTTTTCGCTGAAAGTGTGATTCGCCGGTGACCACCTTAATTTCCCGCCAACCAGATTTGGGAAATGACGTAAAACCAACACCACTCCAGTTCAGCGGTGGCTCCGGAATAACTCAGACTTGAAACTGGGGGGTTGGGGCAGTCTCGAAAAAAAGCGTGGTTTTGATAGTTTTCAATGGTTTTGGTGGACAGCACCGACAAAACGGACCCGGGAAAAAGAGGTTATCTCATTTCGATTTTTGAGACGATGAAATGAGGCATGATTTCGTGCTTTGAATTTCTGGGTTTGCCTTTGGCGAAAAAGCGGCGGAGTAAATATCTCCTGGTTCCAAAGTTCCATCAAACCGATTGATTTACAGAGGGGTCTAAAGCACGCGGTTCACGTTCTATCAGAACAATTAACAGCGGATCCCCGACAGGCAACTAAATGGCGTTATCGGATCACCGGCCGAGCAAGAGACTCACTGGCTCAAGCCGCCTGCACGGCAATCGACTGCTTCGTGTTGTTTGGTCGTTTGCGAGCTTGGCGTGCGCCGGATCGCTTACTAGTGGGTGCATACCGGGGGGGAACCTGCAACAGCGGCGAGACCTATCTCTCAGTGCTGCCGCCCAAATGGCCCCGCTGGTTGCCGCCGACTTCGAGCATCACGCTGAAAATGAAGCCGCTTCGGCGGTGCAACATTCCTGGCAGAATTCGTTTGCGGCTCGCGAAAAGAATGGGTTGGTGCCAATGTCGTTGATGGAGACGATTGAACTGGGGTTATCCAACACCCAAGTGGTTCGTGTCGTCGATGGAGACGGAGTGCTGGCGAGCAAGCAGACGTTCTACGACCTCGAGACCGCTGAAGCGAAGGAGTCCGCAGCGCTGGCCGCTTTTGATGCGACGCTTGACGCCTCGATCTATGGTCGCGATATCAAACGGCCGCCCGACTCGTTTTTCGGACCTGGTCTGGCCCAGCCTCTTCGACGTGATGAAGCTGCAGTGAATTTCGGCATTCGCCAGCCTTTTGTGACCGGTGGGCAGGCAAGCTTGGCCTATCGGCCCGATCCGGGTTACTTTTTTGTCGCCAACCCCACGAGCTCGGGGTTTAATCCCATTCGATCCTCAGCCGTTCAGCTGTCCGTTGTTCAGCCCTTGATGCGGGGAGCCGGAAAGCAAGTCAATCTGATTCCACTTCAAATCACACAAGTCCGGGTCGATCAGTCCGCGTGGGATTTCAAAAAATCGGCGATTGCATCCGTGGCCGACATTATTGGTGAATATTGGAAACTCTATGCTTCGCAGGAGGCTGTGGCCGCGATCGATGAAGTGATACCGCTGTTTGAGGAAATTCTCCGACTGCAAACGGAGGCGCTGGCGGTCGGTTGGGCTTTGCAAGCGGATGTATCAAAAGCCGAAGCCCAGCTGTATGATTTTCGGCGCCAACGCTTGGTGCTGGAACAAGCTGCGGTGACACAGGAATTGCGATTGCGCAATCTTGCCGGGCTGTCTCCCAACTTGCCTTGGCGAATCTCCCCAGTCACCAGGCCGGCCAGTGTCCGAATCGAAACGAATCAGTCCGAGCTGTTGCAGCAGGCGCTTGAAAGCCAGCCGGATCTTGTCCAGCAGAGATTGCAGTTGAGAATTCGCCAATTGGAGTTGTCGCTGGCAAAAAATCAGATCAAGCCCGACTTCAACATCAATGCCCTCTATCGCATGAACGGTAACGGGGAAAATCTCGGCGACGCACTGGATCAGTTGGCGACCGCGGATTTTCGCGATTGGGAAGCCGGTGCGACATTGTCTGTTCCCATCGGTCGTCGCGCTGCGTCGGCAGGCGTCAGGGCGGCCGACCAACAGCTCTTTCGGGGATACGAGTTGTTGCGTCAAGAAGTCTTTTCCGTCAACCACCGCCTCGTCAATGCGCGGCAGAAACTGGACTATCTACTTCGCCAGCTGGAAGAGTCCAGGAAACGGACGGCGGCCGCTAACGAGTGGGTGAAGGGTGCGAAGCTGCGGTACCAGAATCCCAGCGAAGATGATGGCGGAGCAAATTGGCTCTTGGCGAATCTAAACGATTACATTGACGCCATCCGCTTTAAGACTCGGTCGGTTTCGGAACAGGCTTCGCTTTTGGCGGACTACAACATTGCCCTAGCGGAGCTCGAAGCAGCCAAGGGAACTTTGCTGGAGTATTTTGGAATCTACTATGCTGGTGATCCCTGCCGACAGGCGCAACATCTACGGCCTGAAAACGATACCCAAGTCAGAGCTCCAGAAGAAGAACATCGCAGCGACGCGGCCGCCGAATCGGGGTCGACCGGTTTACGACTGCCCAAGGAATCAAACACGTTGCCGCAACCGGATTCCAACGAGCACCCGCGATATCCGCTGCCAGGAAACAGCCAGGGGGAAGATTCGGTCGACTCGCCGTCGAAAACAAATTCTCAGTTGAAACTGCCAGCCTCTCCGTCCAGTGAATTGCGACAGCATTCGACAGCTAATCCTCCGTTGTCTTCGGATGGCCACCCGGAAATGTCTTACGGTGACCGGTATCCACTCAATCTGTCCGCTGAGCCGGAACAAGTCCGATGAATCCTGTTCCCAAGAAGGGGCGGAATTTTCAGCAGCAGTTACCACCAAAATTCGGTTCTCAACATTCGCACCGCGCGTCCGTAAAACCAAACTCCCAGCGGGACTCTTCCTAGTTGAATCCTGCCATAGCCGGTCATTCCGGAGCGCAACAGTTTGCCCGGATCATCGACCCGGCAGTGAACCACGACGGTCGGTGGTGCGCCAGGTACCGCGTATTGTACGGCAGGTGCCACTCGCAGGACGGTACCTTTCAACGTGTAGTGAGGCAACAACCGCGATTTGAGCGCGATCTCCTGTCCAGCATTGACCAGTTGAGCCTGTTGTTCCGGCACCACGATATCGGCTTCCAAATGATCGAGGTCTTCAACCACAAGGAGAGCGGCACCGCGATCGAAATACTGGCCGATTTTGTCCTTCAGTCGAGGTGTGATGACAGTTCCGGAGGCCGGGCAGAAAATTTTCTGCATGGACTCTTGTTCCCGGAGGATTCGCATTTCCTCGCCCAGTCGACTCAACCGGGCTTGTTCGGCCTCGATGTCTTCCGAGCGGCTGCCAGCCAGCAACAAGGTCAGTTTCGACTGTTCATCGGCGAGTTCTTTCTCGCGCCGCGCCAGTTCCATTTCGACAGCAGTCACGCCCTCGGCTTCGCGTGTTTTTCGGACTGATTCAGCAACCTGAAGTTGTGCCGCTGATTCTAATGACATGCGTTTTTGCGCGAGCAGTTGTTGCTCGGCCAGCCCGCCTTTTTTATGGAGCTGGAGAGCCAATTCAAGGGTAGCACGGCGGTAATCATTTTCTGTTCGTGCCTGGTTGATACGAAAATCCAATGTTTCGAGTTCCATCTGAAATGCGATCCGGGCTTTACGCAGCCCCTCTGCACCGAGATCTCTCCAAGCGGTTGAGCGCGTGATGCGGGCTCGCTGTTCGGTAAGTTCCTCAATTCGCGCTCCGGTTGTCAGTCGCTTGAGCTCCGCTTGAACCTCTTCAATCTCAGCCTGTTTCCTGGAAATCTGATTGCTGAGTTCAGGAATTTCAATGGTCGCAATATGACTGCCGGCAGTTGTTTGTTTACCTTCGGCCGTGAAGACTTCGCGAAGAAAGCCCCCGATTGGCGAACATACGTCCCAATGCCGCAGAGGCTTGATGGTAAAATCACCGCCGGACCGGTCGTTCACGGGAATGAACATCGCCGCCGAAAGTAGCCCGGCGACGACCAGAATTCTAAAAAGTCGCTTGGAAAACATTTGTCGAAACTCCCCGCCCAACAGGCCCTTGTTCAAATTGCGTGTAATCATAAAGAAGAATGAAGCAGCCAATACAATGCCACCGACGCCAACGAATTGCCCTAGCCATGCGGAGAGCTGGAAGCTCAACAAACCCAGCAATCCTACCGCAAACAACCAGCTGGCGATTCCATAGGTCAGTAGAATTCCACTGTCAGGCACAGGTTTCGGCCATGGTGCACCCCAACACAGAGAACGAACAAACTCCATCATCCGATCGCGAGAACGTATGCGGAGATTAGGCTGACGCAACAAATCACTCAACGCGTAATATCCATCCAGTCGCATCAAGGGGTTGGAATTGAATGCCAGACGGACACCACAACTGCTAATTACGATCCAAGAGACGAAATGAATCATTGACTCCGGCGCAGCGATACGCCAAGCAACAACCGCAAGAATATAGATTAACAGGTCAACATAGGTTCCCGCGATGCTGATCAACAATCGTCGCCAGCGTCCGGGAACCATCCATGCGTCCGAGACATTGCAGTACAGGCAGGGTGTAAAGAAAATCCAGAGTGCGCCCATTTCATGCACGCTGCCGCCGAACCGTTTGCACGCCAGGCCGTGCCCATACTCATGTAGTACCGTCACCACAATCGTGGTCAACCAAAACGCGATCACGGCTCGCACGCCAAACTGGGACGTTACTGTTTCCACCAGTTCGCCGCGAAAAATCCAGGTACAGGCAAACGCTGCCACTCCACCCACCAAGACGAAGACGGCCATCCAGACAGAAAAGAGAATACGGGTTCTGGGTTCAAGCCAATTCAACGCCTTATCCGGATCAAACAACTTGACCCTAAAATACAACGGGCTCTGCCGACCCATCGCCCGCGTTATGCGACGCAACAATCCAACCAACGTCAGCTGCTGGTCGGAAGAATTCGATTGACGGCTTCCCAGCAATCCTTCCCGGTCGGCCAATTCAACGAACTGTTGGATTTCCTCAATTGAGACGTCTTCTCCGAATTCCTGTCGGAATGCCGCGATAATTCCTCCGTAACTCTGTCTGCCATCGAGCTGATGCAACAGGAAAGACTCGTGAGGACCAATCCGCAAATAGGTCTTTTTCCGATTGTTCTTGACGACCTGTTGGCCATCCTGTTCCTTTGGCGACAGAACCAAGTCAGACGAGCGTTTCGGCGGAATTTCCAGAGCGCTGGACAAGGTGTACTCTCGCGAAACAAAGGAACAAATAATTTAAAGCATCCCGGCTCAATCAACCTTGGTTGAAACCAAAGTTTATCCAGCCCCAAACATGAACCCCGACTCTCCAGTCGGGACTGCCTTCCCGTGCTTTGGGTTAGGTCGATTTAGTGATCAAGTTTTCGCGACGGGCACCGGGCGGTGCCCTATCCAAAATAGCCACGCTTTCCTGTTCGGTCAACAAAAATGCGTAAAAGGGTAATCCTTCCTGCCGACAGCGCGCCGCACGATGATGCCCGTCAATCAACCGCTGGGCATGGACCACTTCGCCATTCTTGGCCGGAAAAAAAACGTGGGCAATAATGCCAGGGATCGTGGGGTCAACATGGGCGAGATGACTTTCGTTGATTTCAGCCCGATCGATTGAGTATTCCACATCGTCAGGTTCCAGCTCTAGCTTGGGGCGCCCGTCCACCACGAAAGTCCGGGCTTTGTCGATGTTGAACTTGAAAGTGTTGTCGTAACAACGGAAAGCTTCCCCGTCATCCGCGTTGCGAGAACATCGGGAACAGCCCTTATCCTTGGCAATCTTCCCACCAATGGTTGAAAGGGAATCTTTCTTTTTCTTCTTTTGGCTCATTTGATCGAGTTTGAACCACGACAAAAAATTGTCAATCGGAAAACGTCTGAAGCCATTCGTTTGTCTTGTTCAAGACAGGCTGGCGGGTATCCAGTCCGGAGGAGGTCGCTAAAGCGAACCATCGATGAACCCCACCCTCGCGAGACAACCAACAAACTGTCTACGTCGTCAGGGCGACAACCAATAGGCGATAAAACGCAAAACCGGGGCATTGCGAGCTAAGAGCAACACCCCGGCAAATAGGAAACCGGAAATCATTCCTTCGATCGATCAGCATGAAGAGCCGATCCAAAGGAGATAACGACTACTACCACTTGCATTTGCCGGATTTACCTTTACCGCCGCCGGATTTACCCTTGCCGCTGCCAGATTTACCTTTGCCGCCGCCGGATTTACCTTTGCCGCTGCCGGATTTTCCGTTACCGCTGCCGGATTTTCCGTTACCGCCGGATCCACCACAGTAGGAGAACTTGCTTGGTGCAATTCGTTCTTCTAAACGCTCTAACTTGAAACGACCTGTCATCTCTGATGTACCTCTAAATGTGAAGAAATCGTCAAACGAAACGAAACGTCAATCTATCTCGACAAAACTGGATGTCAAGCAGAATTCGATCAGGTTTTACCCGTAAACTTTGCGGCTCAATTGGTCCCAAAACAAATTTCTAGTGGCTCGGCAGGAACCGAGGCATTTCCCCGTTGGCAAGTGGGGATTTTTGAATGCCTTCAGCCGTGAGTCAAGGAAAGGTTGCCCAGCCTGGGAACCAAATGTGGGGCGGAATTTAGGCACTTTTTCAGTTCGATTCCTGGGATCACAAAAAGAATTTTCACTCGGTGCTAGATAACGGCTTATATTGGTTTTCGCTTTGAACTGGCGCCGTGTGATCCTCACCTCGGTTCTTTTCGGGCGCGCCAGCCGAATTCGTCGGGCCCGGCCGGGGAATTTCCGTCATAATCCATCGCTAGTCTTCGAAGTAAAAAGGGAATGGCAAACCCGGTACCCCCCAATTTTCTAGGACTTTTGAGCCGCGCGGTCTATGATGGCGGGAAATCGCGAGCGACAATGTAGTAAATCTAAACAGCATATCATTTTTTTCGTGAGGGTTTGACGTGGCGAACATGGTTTCAATTCCCGGTAATAAGGGGCACTTTGGTTGGATCGTCATCTCTTTGGTGCTCCTAATTGCAATTGGTACTCTGGGGGCTTGGGATAAAATCGCCTACGGTACGACAATTCAATCACCCACCGTTGCACCGCTCGACGTCGACAATTTGCGTGCCAGACGAATGGCAGCGCGGCCAAATGAAACGATTTTTTCGCCGCTGGATCTGCCGCAGCCCAATAAGATTCGCACCGCAACTGGTCTCCCCGGCGAGGAGTATTGGCAACAGCAGGCCGATTACAATATCGAGGTGTCGCTCGATGCCGAGGCGGAGTCCGTGGCAGCCGTAGCCCATGTGACCTATACCAACAACAGCCCAGAAACATTGAGCTACATCTGGATCTCCCTCGAACAAAATCTTTTTCGCGAAAACAGCTTGGGCGCCAAATTTACGCCGCCGGGGTCTCGATTCAATAATCGCCAAAAATTCGTGGGTGGTTTAGATGTGCAATATGTTCGACAAGGCGAACATGATCTCGTGCTGAATGTCTATGACACATTGGGCCGCATCGATCTCTTGGAGCCCCTCCCCGGCCGCGGTGGCAAATTGGAGTTTGATATTTCCTGGTCGTTTAATATTCCCGAGTACGGTGTCGATCGGATGGGAATTCGGCGAGTCAAAGCCGGCAAAATATTCCAACTTGCTCAATGGTTTCCCAATATCTGCAAGTTTGATGATGTTCACGGTTGGAACAATCTGCCGTACCTGGGACAAGGCGAGTTCTTTACCGAGTTCGGCAATTACGACGTCAAGATTACGGCGCCGCGCGGTCATGTTGTGTGTGCGACCGGCGAATTGAGCAACCCGAAAGAAGTGCTGACGGAAAAACAGTTCCTGCAATTACAATTTGCAAAATCGAGCCGCCGTACGATCGTGATTCGTCCAGAAACGGAACTTGGTACCGACGAAGCCGCACCCGTTGGTGATGGTCCGCTGACCTGGCATTTCAAGGCTGACAAAGTTCGGACGTTTGCCTGGACCAGTTCCGCTGCGACCATTTGGGATGCGGCCTCGATCACTTGGGAGGACGGTGGGACCACGTTGGTTCAATCGGTCTATCCCGGCGAAGCCCGCGGTGCCTGGAGCGAAAGCACTCAAATGTTGCGGCAATCTATTTTGCACTACAGCGAAATGTGGTTTCGCTATCCCTACCCATCCGCGGTTAACGTCAATGGAAACGTAGGCGGAATGGAATATCCGATGATTATTTTTTGCGGAGGCGACCGCAACAAACGCGCCTTGCATGGTGTTACGTCTCACGAGATCGGCCACAACTGGTTTCCCATGGTCGTCAACACTGATGAACGTCGACATGCTTGGATGGATGAGGGGTTCAATACATTTATCAATACTTATGATCGTTTCGGGGACTATGACGCGATCGTGAACGAAGCCGAACCAGCGGGCGAAATGCGTCGCGCTTCGCTGAGTACGTTTGAACGATCACTAGCCAATGCCGATAATCAGCCGATCGCAATCGCGGCTGATCAGATCCGCCCCGATTCGCTCGGCAGGCTGGCGTATTCGAAACCGGGATTTGGGATGCGATTTCTGCGTGAAGTAATTTTGGGACCGGAGAGATTTGATCCGGCTTTCAAACAGTACATTCGCGATTGGGCCTTCAAGTCGCCTCAACCGGCGGACTTTTTCCGATGTATGGAAAACGCAGCCGGCATGGATTTGGCCTGGTTTTGGCGCGGTTGGTTTCTCGAAAATTTACCACTTGATCAAGCGATCGCAGCGGTGCGAGAGAATAGCCGAACCGGACGGGCAACGATTCAAGTCGCCAATCTAAAAGAGATGGTGATGCCCGTTTTTCTGCAAATTGATTTTACCGACGGCGAATCAATGAACGTGGACTTACCGGTCCAGGTTTGGAATTACACGAATGTGTGGACGACCGAAGTTGATCTTGGCGGAAAAACAATTCAGAAAGTTGCCTTGGATCGAGGCCGAATACTTCCCGATTCGGATCGCGGCAATAACGTCTGGCGTCGGCCGGAACCTGCAGAAGTGACAGCAGAACCCGCAGCCGTGAAACCAGAAACGGAGGACGGGAATCCGCCGCCCGAGGCAGTGAAATCCGAGACCGATCAAAAACCCGAATCCGTCGACAATCCCAAAAGCGATCCCGTCGAACCTAAAACGATTAAGTGAAAGGCCATGCCGAGGCTAGATCTAAAGCTCTTTCGATTCGTGTATTGGCAATTCAATTTTTGAGGCCAATGAATTTCTTGAAGTACAACTTATGCTGGTTTCGCGCTGGCCTCGTCCAGGTTATCCGAAAAACGGAAAAGTGAAGCCTGCTCATTCTCGATTTTTATGACGATCTCTCGTTCGCGTTTTGCGAATTTACAGAGCGTTTTGGTTTGAAACTTTGGCGAGAATTATTGCAACTTTGCCATAGGCAGGGCCTTCGATTGCGACAAGCTCGTGTTCGATGTCGTTTTGTCGCCCGAGTTTACTTGTCCAATTGCCGTTTGGTAATTGTCGTGCGGCATGTGTAGGAACCTGATTTGGATCAACAAAGATTGCGACCTTATGCTTATTGGGTTCCAAAGAATCGTCGGATTGGGAAGAATATCCAAGATGTTGAAACATCAGCTGGAACGCAAGTAACGACGACTCTCGAGGTACTTCTTGCGGCCAATACTGTTGCTCAAGTGGATCTGGCCACCACCACTTTTCTGTGTCGTCAGCCGCCCAAGCAATGCAATTGTAACGTTCGTCGACCGGACTTGTGGTTTGACAATTCTGTTCGTTCAACGCTGGAAAAAAGCGGCCCATCTGTTGCAGCCAATCAGCCGACGACATCATTCAAAATTCCCTTTTGTTCAGCCCATCGCAACCATGCTTGCTTCATGCGGTTGATCGATCCCCGTTCAGAGCGATGAACCGGGTCTTCTTGCGCGATTGCTTTAAGCGCCCAATACCAATGCCCAGAATTTTTACGCAGGTCTTCAAGGATCATCGGAATTGCTTCTTGGCCCATTCCGATTATCGCTTGATAGGCCGGGTGCATGGCAATTTCATTTGTCGACGATAACCACTTTGTATCCTCTCGCCACTTATTCGCGAGGGCCAAAAAACGCTGCCTTCTTCGATTTCTCTTATTTGAAGGCGCCGACTCAAGATAAGCTCGAACATCCGCGACCTGATTTTCCAATTGAATAGCGTGACTACTTGCCGCGAGAGGAATAACAGATAGTAAGGTCCCAGCGACTATCGACGGCACGCGTACAAGAGTAGGGTGTTTTGTACTCATTTGTAGTTTTCCAGGGACACGGGCGTTAGGCTTTCAAAAAAAAGTCGGTTCTTGATGCCGTGAAGTACTTCAAATCCCATCCACATATTTTCGTCAGAAATTCCGTCTGCGACCAGCGAAAACGTGTCCAGATCAAAAGTACACTCCTGGCTATTTTCTGGCAGTGCTTGAGTCACAATTGCAATGGCACTTTCGGCTTCAAATGGAATAACAAACCTTAGCAGAAATCCGGCTACGGCTTGAGGCAATGTTTCCGCTATGCTGAACGTCGTATTGAATGTCGTTTCAAACGACTCATTGGGAGGCAGCACAATTCGATTGATGTATCTCAATGCAAACCGATTGACTTTGCCTAAATTCGTATTGGCTCGGTACTTACGCCAAAGGACTTCCGCCTTGTCCTTCAATTCTTGCCATGACAAGTAAGGTTCAAGTCGCGAAAGCGAAAATCCATCGAGGCGAAATTGCGCAACCCATTTTCCGTCTGCTGATCTAAGTATGTAGCCCGCCGGAGCCGGAGTTTCGGACGAAAAACTTCGCTCCCCTTCGGCCGAAACGCTAAACTGGCTTCTGAAAATACGAATTTCTTCTCGCGAGGGGAATTCATCTGCCAAATCGTCAGCAATGGCCTCAATCGAGCTGATCAAAAACTCCGACGATTGCTCGAATTGAATATCCATCAACCCTTCAACAATCGGAGCGTTATTCAGATGGGGCCAAGAGTTCATTGTTTGACTTATTGTTGGTTTTGCTTTTGATTTTCTTTCTAAATTCTAATCATCGTGGATGTCATTTGGAATGTCGTTGAGTAAACAACACCTCATTTTCCGCGTGGTTACTGGGGCCATTCGGTTTGAATGGGATGTTTGGGTTCATTTCAATCCGTGACCGGGCCTCCGTGTTCCCACTTTGACGTGCCATTCAGCTCCGCAATGCATGCATTGTTGAGCAAGCGCGGTGCGCAGGCTTTTGCCACACTCAGGACAAGGCTTCGTCGTTTTTTTTGCAGCAATCCACGTTGCGCGAATAAAATCAAGGCTTGCCGAGAACAGGCCAAGCATTCTAAAAACGATGGTCGACGAAACGAGACTACCGCCTATCCGCGCGCCGAAGTTCAAGTTCGTGAAGAAGGTGAGTCCCGTGAAAATGAGGCCGGTAAGGACGACAAAGGCCGTGATCCAGAGGAGGAAAATGGCAAATCCGAACCCAACCAGCAAAGCGGCCCGGGAAACGAAGTCTTTCGCTCGAGCGTCAATCTTTCGTGGCATATCGATTGATTCCTTGGTTTTATATCGGTCTGGCTCCAATTATTTAGCCCTTCTGTTCTGATTAGCGTTGAGGTGAATCGCATTGCGCGCATCGCTGCGGCCGACGACGATATCGAGTTTGCCGTCCTGGTTAAGATCTCCCAAGGCCATCCCATACACGGCCCCTTTTCCGTCCCCGAAGCGAATTTGTTTAAACTTTGATCCCGTTCCATCATTGAAGAAAATCGAACCTGGACCCTCGGCGTAACCGACGACGATATCTGGTTTTCCATCGTTGTTCATATCACCGATAGCGACCGCGAACGGCATAAGCGGTTTGTCCCCCAGTGGTTGCATGTCAGGAAAAGCCCCTCGGCCGTCATTCAAGCACACGAACGATCCTTGTCCCTCGTCCCCGAAAACCAAGTCCATCGATCCGTCGCCGTTCAAGTCGCCGGCCGCCGCCGTTCGCGCCGCACATCGTGCGGGTCCGAATCGTGCGGTCGCCGTGAATCCCAATTGGCCATCGTTGTAATAGATCTGGCTTTGTCCCCCGTCTCGATGGGGTACCGCTAAATCAATGAAACCATCTCCGTTGAAATCGGCGGGGACAATCGTGGTCGCGGATCCCGAGGGAATTTCGATGTTGGGAACTTTGCTGAAATCACCATGACCATCATTGATGCAGATAAAGCTGGCGCTTTGGCGGTTGGCGGCAATGAGATCCGGAAAGCCGTCCCCATTTAGATCTGCCAAGCATGTGTTTCGAGTGTTCCATGAAGACTCGCCCCAACTTCCCGCCACTGTGAAATTTGCTTTGCCGTCGTTCAAGTAGACCAGCTTTTTGTCCGGGCTATCGTTGCTGACCACCATGTCGAGATCACCATCGGCATCGAGATCGGCGAGAGCCGCAGAATAGGTTCGATCGGGTGATTCGCCGAGATCCCGTGCGATTGGAAACTCGCCGAGCCCATTGTTCAACAAAACTCGATTATGCAATGGCCAGTGTCTTCCTTTGGCCAACACAATATCGAGATCGCCGTCTGCATCGAGGTCGCCGACACTCGCATTGGCTGACGTTTCCGGTGTTTGCTCCAGCTCGACTTGCGTAAACGAATCGCCTGTTTCCGGGACCAACGCGGCTGGAGGGGCCATGGAAGTTGGGTTTGGTGCGGAAGATTTTTCCTGCAGGCAATACAACTTGTTCCAGCTGCGGAGAAATAATTGATTGTCGACGGCGACCGGTGAGGCATCGATCGCGTCGTCAAGTTCATTCACCGCGACAATATCCAGGCTGTCGTTATCTTTAACGACAACCGTCGTCCCTTCGCGTCCAGTAAAATAAAGATGTCCGTTTGCCAACACGGGTGACGCATAAAGCGAGCCGACTCCCGAAAGTCGTTTGCGTTCGTGCAACGACTTACCGGTGCGCGCGTCAAGGCAACTCAAAACGTCCGTATTGCCTCCTGTGAACAATAGCCGTTCACCACAGATCACGGGCGATGGCACATACGGAGTACCTTGATTAATCTGCCAGCGGACTAATTGTTTGTCGGTAATATCACCTTGGGAATCAAGCGGTATCGCGAGGGCGCAGGAACCTCGATAACCACTCATACAGATCGCGGTATCCTCGAATCGAATCGGCGAAGGAATCGCATTCGTGGTTTGGCCTCCGCAAGCCCACCGTAATTTTCCTGTCAGCGCTTCGTAGGCCTTGGCACTCGCCGTTCCGTTGACGACAACAATCTGTTTCCCCTCGAAAGTGGTTACCAACGGCGTGTTCCATGAAGAGACCTCGCCGGGTCGCTCGACCGTCCAGATGGTTTTTCCAGTTCGTTTATCCACAGCGACGATAAACGAGTTTTCTTCCTGGTCCCAATTGATAATCAGCAAGTCATCAGCGAGCACAGGAGTCACCGCTTCTCCCCAGCCAAATCGAGTTCGCATGTCTCCCAAGTCAATCTGCCAGATCAACTCTCCAACGATCGAATAACAAAAGATTCCGCGTGAGCCGAAGGATACATAAAGTCGTTCGCCATCCGTGGTGGGAGAGCCCGCAGCATAGGTATTCGTGGCATGCCGGCCTTCGTGGGGGACTTGTTCCGTGGCGACCTTTTGCCAGCGAACTTTGCCGGTGTTGCGATC
>JANNWZ010000073.1:0-14528 GCA_031409295.1 Mariniblastus sp. | reverse complement strand
TTACCCCAACGAAGAGTCCGCTTTGAAGATTGTCTACATGGCGATTCACGAGGCAGCCAAGAAGTGGACGATGCCGATCCATCACTGGAAACAGGCGCTCAACCACTTCGCCATCATGTTCGAGGATCGAATCCCCGAACTTACCGACAACTAACAAAAATGCTGGCGACACAAAAATCTTTACAGGCCCGTGTCGCTGCGATCAACCACCGGCTAATGGCTATAAACCCCTCGCGGGGTAACAGTTTGCTATCAACAACGATGTGATACGATGAGGTGGAACCCTCACCCTTTTTTTTCAGTTCTCATCGCTTCTTTCAGTACTCACCCCTACTTTTAATTCACAACTCTGTTCGGGGATTGGCAAGCGGGAATTTGATCGAACTGATGCACGTTTCTTTGCCTTCCCTTGCGTTAAATCCAGCTCATCATCACAATCCATCGCCGTCGAATTTTTTTGCAAATCTTTTGTCGTTTACTTTGAGTATTTATGCACGCCGTTTCTCTGCCACTGATTAGCTACCGAACTGCGGTCACTGACGCAGCGCTGTTGCTCGCCGTCTACTTTGTTCCGGCGTTGTCGCATTTGTTGCCGTTTCCTTTGTATCTGTTTGAGCCGATGCGATTGCTCCTGTTTGCAGGTCTGCTGATCGCCAGAAACAACGTCAACACCTACTTTTTGGCGCTAACGATCCCTTTGGTTTCAACCATCATTTCAGGTCATCCGCCGTTCGTCAAAGCGGTCATCATGAGCTTTGAGTTATACACCAATGTGGTTTTGCTCGTGTGGTTGAGCCAGTATCTTCGTTGGCCCAACGGGTTGGCATTTTTCGTGAGTACGGTACTGAGCAAAGTGTTTTACTATGGCTTGAAGTTTGCATTTCTAGAGTTTGGGTTGATTCAGGGCAGTCTGATTTCAACTCCCCTGACGAATCAGCTAATCACCGTCTTGTTGCTGACTGTGATTTACATGATCGTATTGTGGCTGATTACTGTTCGGAAAGGGTTGGTCAGTACGGTGGGAGAGGTTGGTCAGAAGCTAGAAGTTAAAAACTAGAGAAGAGCGGAGAGAAAAGACCGGCAAGTTGAGAGGGCGATGCGTTTGCGTGATGGGCTGGGTTAAAGGAAGGTGGGCTGGAAGAGCGACCGGCGAGAAATTGCTGGATTGTGCTATTTGGAGATTGTGGACTGGGCGGGAAGACAGCAATGGATGGATGGATGGATAAACCGGGTTCGATACCGAGTTCACTGAAGCCGATTTTCGAGCTAATCGGTTTTAGTTCGACCGGATTTCTGGAATCGATGATGCGGTTGGCTGAGCAAGAAAAGTTTTTCGAAGCCACCGAGCGTCTGGGGCAGCCAGCTCGCCAATTTGCAAAAACACCCAATCTGACATCCTCAAGAGTCTGAATATCCGGTAACCCCTCGCGGACTTTTCGTCCTCAAGAGTCTGAATATCCGTCAACCCCTCGCGGACTTTTTCCGCTTAGAAAAAATGGTGTGTTTCGCAAGTCAATCTAACTTTGTCCAGCCTGGAATAAATAGAGACTCAACTGCTGACCCAACACACCAACGAGTTTTGACTTGCTGCACACACCCTACCGATACTGACTCTAATTTGGTCTTAACCTGCTGAGAAATCCTGGTTCGGTCGCGCGAAAGGGCAAGTTGTGACCTTGCTTTGAGTTGTGGGTTGTCTAAAATTTCGTGGTGCAATCGTTCAAAGCATTCTGAAAAAAAGCCTTTAATTGTATCCATTTTGCTTCCAGCATCTTCCGTCATTACTTTCGTTGTTCTCGCCGATTTTTCCTTGAGAGTTATTTTTGGGATTGTTGTTTAATAGAATGAGCACCGACATGTCTGGGAACCCCTCACAAAACGAAATTCATTCCATGCCCACAGCGAAGCAGACGATGGTCGATATTATTACTCGTCAACTGGATGACGCTTCTTATGATGCTTTACTTCGGGAATTGGCCTACGCGAGGATGATTCAGCGGGGACTTGAGCAATCGGATCAAGGAAAGGTGATTTCGGATCAAGAAGTAAAAACAGAGATCCGGACATGGTTTCGATAACTTGGACACTGGAAGCTTTGGAGCGGTTGCAGGAAATTCACGAATATATTTCCCGTGATAGTTCCGTCGCTGCTAACTCGGTTGTCGAAGGGATTTACAGCAAAGTGCAGGTGTTGCGAGATCATCCTCGACTCGGCCAGCGATATGAGTTGATTCATGATCGAGAAGTCCGTGAAATTATTTCAGGGCATTATCGAATTCCCTATCTGATCTTGGACGAAACCCAAATCCAAATTCTCGGCGTTTTTCATGGAGCGATGGATATCGAGAGATTTTTGGGTGATGGTTAGCTGCGCTGTTCTTGGTTAGCTGCGCTGTTCTTGGTTCTTGGTTAGCTGCGCGGGCTTGGTTCTTGGTTACGATGTCGGCAGCGGATGCGGATCAGAAGACGAAAAGAGCGGCGAGGGGTTGCCGGAGTGTGCTATTTCGAGATTGTGGACCGCGTGAATATCACCCGCTTGGCAAAATTCCCCGAGTTGCCGGATTGTGCTATTTGGAGATTGTGGACTGGGCGGGCAGACAGCAACGGATGGATAAACCGGGTTCGATATCGAGTTCACTGAAGCCAATTTTCGAGCGAGTCGGTTTTAGTTCGACCGGATTTCTGGATTCGATGATGCGGTTGGCTGAGCAAGAAACGTTTTTCAAAGCCACCGAGCGTTTGGGCCAGCCAGAACGCCCATTCGCAAAAACACCCAATCTGACATCCTCGAGAGTATGAATATCCGGCAACCCTTCGCGGACTTTTCTCGATTCCGCAGACGGTCGGGGAAATTGTGAGTAGGCTAGGTGATTGAAACCATGTCGCCGGCCTCGTATTTGATTTTTTCATTGCACAAGTGAATGATGAATCGCTCGGGCCAGGGGCCCAGTCGTTTGTTTAGCCCAGCTCGGTGGGCTGGGTGATCGTGGAAAAGGAACAGGAGGCAACAGAGGAAACGGAGTTCGCGTCGGTTCGTCTTCTCCACGGTTCAATCCAGATTGGATCCAGGAAGAATCAGGCGTGAAACACCGTCGGTCAGTTTGGGCACATTGAAGTTAATGATTAATCCCAGTGGAATATCCAGGAGTTTCATGTAGCTGAGTAACTGCGCTTTGTTGATGGGGTGAACGGTTTCAACGGCTTTAACCTCAACCAGCAAACAATTGTCGATTAAAAGATCGAAACGAAGCGGATATTTTCGTTGAAATTGCTTGTAGCGAACGACTACCTGATCTTGGTTTTTAATTGAATGCCCTCGCAATTCCAGTTCCATGGTCAGACACCATTCATAAATGGATTCTAGTAACCCGGGGCCTTTGTCTTGGTGAACCTCGATTGCTGCGCCGATCACGTCGTGGGTCATCCCGGCAGCTTGCGAAAAAAGCGGATGCATAGATCACCTTTCGATTTGAGAAAACGGAGTGAAATAGCGAAAACTAAAAGACTGACAATGCTCCGTTGTCTCCGTTACCTCCTGTTCAATCAAGCCTATGAACCTACCTCGTTCAATCAACCCTGTGAACCTACCTCGTTCAATCAAGCCTGTGAACCTACAGCATTCGATTCAAATAAGCGAAACTACCAAGAAGACTGACAATGCTCCGTTGTCTCGGTTACCTCCTGTTCAATCACGCCTGTGAACCTACCTCGTTCGTTTCAAATGATTGATACTACCAAGTTATTTTAAGTCATTCCCAAGCCGATTTCCGATGAACCTGCGAACTGAACCGATCACGCCTGGGCAACGCAAACGGATGTTCGACCTCGATGTCGATGGTCAAGCTTACGATTATCAACCGCTCGTGGATCAGATCGCGCGGTTTTCTGAAGCCCGGATGCAATTGCCGCTGCAGAATTGCTTCGATACGATCGCGGCGATTTTTGCCGTGTTGGGCAACGGCTGGCATGCGACTTTGATTCCCCAAAACTGGCACAACTCGGGGCTCGTGGCCAGACTGGCTGATGTGACGACGGCCGCGCCTAACTCAGGGCCCAAGTCTTCCCACGATGGCAACGCGGATCTGGGTCTCACCAGGATCGCTCGACCCCACGACAACACGACCACCGAAGAACACGATCCGTGGCAATGGGTGCGAACCGGGAAGGGGCAGCTTACTTTGCAGACCTCTGGTACGGCGGGCGCGGCGAAAACGATCCGGCATACGTTCGATTCCTTAACCGCCGGCGTACGAACCGGTGCACATCATCGACTTGATCGTTGGGGGTTGGCTTTTCATCCGGCTTCGTTTGCGGGATTGCAGGTGATTCTTCAAGCGGTACTGAATCTCAATTCGATCGCGTCCCTGTTTCAGTTACCGTCCGATCAGGTCGCGGAGCGAATCGGTCAATCGAAAATCACGCATCTCAGTGCCACGCCGACTTTTTACCGGATGCTGTCGATTCAGGGACAACGTTTCGATTCCGTGGTTAGCGTGGCGGTGGGAGGCGAGTCGTCTTCGCCGCTGTTGTTCGGTCAACTGGCCGAGATGTTTCCCCACGCGCGACTGAGCAACATTTATGCATCGACGGAATTGGGGGGGCTGTTGCGGTCGGACCACGACGAGTTTACGATTCCCGATCGCTTGCAACACTTGATTCGCGTGGATGAGGGTCGTCTGCGGGTACACGGCTCGTTGATTTCCGCGTCAGGAATTGAATTGGATGCCGACGGGTTCTTTACGACCGGCGATCAAGTCACGGTGTTGCAGAAGCAACCGCTACGATTTTCTTTTCTGGCTCGACCGCAACATGTGATTAACGTGGGCGGGAGCAAAGTCGATCCACAACGAGTCGAGGCCGTTTTGGAAGCCTTGCCCGAGGTCGGACAAGCCGTAGTGTTTGCCAAACCCAATTCCGTCATGGGAAACTTAGTGGCTTGCCAGATCGTCTTGCGACCGGGGTTTAGTTTATCATCGATCGAGATTCGGAATCGCTTAAGCCAGAGTTTAGAGCCGTTCGAGATTCCGCGATTGATTCAGTTCGTTGCTGAATTGGAGTCCACGTTGACCGGGAAGAAACGACGATTGTCATGAACCTATTGATTACCGGCGGATCTCGCGGTTTGGGGTTGGAAGTAGTCCGCCAGCAATTGGATTTGGGGCATCAGTTGTGGGTGGTTAGTCGGACCAATTCAACGGATTTGAACCACCTGCTGACACAACACGCCGATGCTTGCCGGCATTTACCCATCGATTTGGCCGCTTCGGCGAGCGCGATCCGCCAGTCGCTGAGTGTGGGATTGGGGGACGTGGCGATTCACGGCGTCGTCAACAATTCAGCGGTGGCGTATGATGATTTGGTGACCAATTTGAATCCCGAGGTGTTGGAGCGAATGTTTCGCGTCAATGTGTTCGGCGTCATGGAGGTCGCTCGATTTGCCATTCGAAACATGTTGCTGCATCAAGTCGCCGGGTCGCTGGTGCACGTCTCGTCGATCTGTGCTCATCGCGGTTCGAAAGGGTTGTCCATGTATGCGGCCACCAAAGGTGCGGTGGAAGCATTTTCCATTAACGTCGCCCAGGAATGGGGCAGTCGTGGGATTCGTTCGAATTGTGTGGTGCCCGGATTTATGAAAACGGAAATGTCGGCGGGTTTATCCGAGGACCAATTGGCGGCGATCGCCAACCGTTCGGCTTTGCGACGGCTGGTCGATGTTGCGGGGGTCGCCTCGGCGGTAGATTATTTACTTTCGGATCGCAGTCGGTCCGTCACGGGGCAAAACTGGATCGTGGATTGCGGGGGACGATGAAACGACGCTTGATCATTTTCGGGGGAAAAACTGCCGTCGAAATATTAGCAGTGGCCGAGGAAGTGCATGGATCGGATTTCGATCGGATCGAATGTTGCTATTTTTCACCGGAGGCGACTTTTGAAGCCCAGGGGTCAGCCTTAAGACTGGTTGCCGGTGAGGATGCTTGTTACATCATCGGGGTGATTGAATGGTCGTTGCGGAATCGGATTGAACACTTCGCCGCTCAATTTCAGTTGCGACCGTTTTCGATCGTGCATCCGTCGGCTTACGTCGCCAGCTCGGCGATTATCGGCGCGGGTTGTTTTTTGGCGCCGCAGTGTGTGGTCGCGGTGAACGCGACGGTCGGCGATCATTGCTTGGTCCATTTCCACAGCTCGATCGGGCACCATGCGGTGATGGGTCGACATTGTGCGATTTTGCCAGGGGCGAGAATCAGCGGCGAGGTCCGACTGGGGGACGGTGTCTTGGTCGGGTCCAATGCGTTTGTTTTCCAAAAAACCAACATCGGCGATCGCGTGCAAATCGATGCGCTGACTTATGTAAAAGAGGATCTCCCGGCGAATCGGACGGTTTCGGTGCGGCGAGGAGTCTCCGGGTAGCGAAAAGCCTAACTATCCACCGGACAAGCCGGTGGGATTGGGATGTGTAGCGATCGGTATGTAGCGAAAAGCCCAACGATCCACCGGACAAGCCGGTGGAATTGGCAATGAACTAAACTGCGTGGCATGCCCAAACAACAATATTTTCATCAGGCCAGTGTTGGGGCCCGAGAGATTTTTCCAGCACTTGAAACTAAAGGAATGTGCTGTAAATTCTCCAAAAATTGGGCGAAACTCATCAGAACATCAAAAAACCATGAACTTTCGTGTTTCCGAGCTTCATCAGACTTTAACGTAGATTTCACAGAATAACCGTTGCAACCCGTTTAAAATTGGTTTACGATTTGGAGCTTGGCAGCTTTGAATTTTCCCCTGCCTAGCAGATCACGTTAGGTCAGGACAAAAACGACATCGTGTTTTTTCACATTATCGAATGAGGATTGTTTTTATGATTAAGAATTTGAAAATTTTGTTGGCTGGGATAGTGTTACTGTCCGTTAACGGACAGAGCATGGCTGAAATTGTTATGACGGGTCTTACGCATAATGAAAATTTCAATAGTCTCCCAACGGCGACGGTAGCTAGTGTCTTCTCGGCTACAGTGGGTGCACAATCTGCCATTGTTCTAACAGGTTGGGACGGCACAAAAATCGGGGGTACTGGCACAAGTGCCACGAGCTTTGTAGCTGACACCGGAGCCGGAACTAGCGGCTCGATTTATTCCTATGGCAACGCACCGGGTACCCCGCCTGTACCTTCAACAGAACGTGCTTTGGGCATGGTTGCATCGGGCACAAACATCATGGGATTTGGCTTCAAAGTGCGTAACAATTCGGGCGCTACGTTTAGCGACCTCACGATTGCGTTTACTCAAGAAAATTGGAGATCCTCTACCTCAACGCTGAATACGATGGCTGCTTCTTACGCAACGTCGTCCTTAGGCGCACTTGACGGGAATTTTCTTTCAAGTGGCTTAACTTTTACAAGTGCAACTGCTTTGAATCTCGTTGGTCCCACACCTGTAGCCACGAATGGCGCATTGGACGGAAATAACGCAGCCAACCAAGTTGCCAGGACCTTGACGCTAACCGGGATTAATTTGGTGCAAGGTGACTGGCTCTACTTTCGTTGGCAAGACGTAAACGAAGCAGGAAATGACGCGGGACTAGCGATCGACGACTTCTCGATTAGGGCGACTGCGGTTCCAGAACCGACGACCATCGCGATGTTTGGTTTGGTTATGACCGGATTGGTAACTCGACGTCGTCGGTAAGGGAGGGAGTTGACCGTTTTCAGTTGGCAGTCCGTCAGTGATAAATAATAATCGGCCGGTCGCATTGCGACTGGTCTTTTTTTTTGATGACTGATAACTGAGAAACTCCACTCTCGTTTTTCAGTCGTGGCAACTACGATGAGGTACGGGCACCGACTGGTTTTTCGATGGCTGACGACCGGTTACCAACTATGCCACGAGCGGTAATCAACGGTCGACGTGGGATAGGCTTCCAGCCAGTCGGTTGTGGGATAGGCTTCCAGCCTGTCAGTGTGGGATAGGCTTCCAGCCTGTCGGTTCCGTTATGACAGGCTGGAAGCCTATCCCACTTATTTTCGTCGGTTCCGTTATGACAGGCTGGAAGCCTATCCCACTTATTTTCGTCAGTTCCGTTATGACAGGCTGGAAGCCTATCCCACTTCGCTTGGCTGTTAAACGTGTTGAACTTCGATAACTATTCTTGAAACCCAATATGCCAAAAATCTATCTATCTCCGCCATGCATGTTGGGACGCGAACGGGAGCTGTTGCTGGAGGCGTTTGATTCAAATTGGATTGCGCCGCTGGGACCGCATCTTAATGCGTTCGAAAGCGAGTTTTCGGCTAAAGTCGGTGTTCCTTATGCAGCGGGGCTGGCTAGCGGGACGGCGGCGTTGCATTTAGCGCTGCGGATTCTCGGTGTCGGGCCGGGCGATCACGTGGTGACGTCAACGTTTACCTTTGTCGCGACCGCCAATGCAATTTTACAAGTCGGGGCCGAACCGATCTTTATTGACAGCGATTGGTCGAGCTGGAACATGGATCCCAACTTGCTGCGTGATGAATTGTCTGAATGTCGTCGACGCGGAAAAATGCCGGCCGCCGTGTTGACGGTCGATATCGTGGGTCAATGTTGTGACTATGCCGCGATCACCGAAATTTGCCGCGAGTTTGATGTCCCCTTGATCGAAGACGCAGCCGAATCGCTGGGAGCCTCGTTCCAGGGTCGCGCGGCGGGGTCGTTTGGTGCGATCGCCTGTTTCTCATTCAACGGCAACAAAATCATCACCACCAGTGGGGGTGGCATGTTGGTCTCGCACCAGGAATCGCATGTTCGACGGGCTCGTCATTTGGCCACGCAGGCTCGCGATCCGGCGCCCCATTACGAACACACCGAAGCGGGTTACAACTATCGGTTGAGCAATCTGCTGGCGGCCGTCGGCCGAGGTCAGCTGGAGCATTTGGAGACCCACGTCCGCAATCGTCGCCGCATCTTTCAGCAGTATGTCGAACAGTTGGCCGATTGTCCCGGGATCTCGTTCATGCCTGAAATCCCCGGCGGTGTTTCGACTCGCTGGTTGACCCTGATCCTGGTCGACCCGAAACAGTTTGGCGCGGATCGAGAGCAGATCCGAATGGCCCTCGAGGCCCAGGACATCGAGGCGCGGCCGGCTTGGAAACCGATGCATCAACAGCCATTGTTCCACGGCCGACCCATGCGGGGCGGGGCGGTCAGCGACAAAATTTTCGAGCAAGGATTATGTTTGCCCAGCGGCACGGCACTCTCCGATGCTGAGTTGCAACGGGTGGTGCAAGCGGTGCGAGGATCAAGAGGCTAGCTCGCGGTCATTAGGGTGCGGAATGATGTAGTTTGGTCGGGCGGTTTGATGAGCGGTTGTCTCACGATTTCATCAATCGCCAAGCGTTCAGTTTTACCAGTGCCGTTGCTATAATCGGTGGGCTAAATCGGCCAGGAATGAAAGTTTCGGGTTTCGTTTCGCAGTTTTCGGGAAATCGTTTCGCCCGTTGACTATGATGTTTGGTATCAATCCCGGCAACGTGGGATAGGCTTCCAGCCTGTCATGACGCAATCGACAGGCTGGAAGCCTATCCCACATTTCGAACGCTCGTTACTTAATAACAGACAAACCGAAAGAACTTGGTTAACCCGATGCGGGAAGAAATTTCCAACACCAACAACTCGACACTGATGAATTGGCTGTTCATTGTTGCCGGTATCGCGCATCTGCCGCTGGGGTTGTATTACGCCAAATCGCTGTGGGGCATGGGACACTATCAGTTTTTTCCGTTGCTGATGGGAGTCGTGGGTTGGATCATTTACGAGCGGCTGTCTGGTCTTAAACCGACCTCTTCACCGCCACAACCTCGGTGGTCGATGGCGTTATTGGCCTTCAATTTCTTGGTGCTCATGTCGTCGGGAATTATTTTCCGGGCCTCGATCTGGTTTGTCTCGTTCTTGATTTACGTGCTTAACGTCGTCTATTGGCGATACGGCCAGGCCGGTGTGCGAGTCGCGTTGCCGCCCTGGTTGATATTATGGCTGATCCTGCCATTGCCAATGAATCTCGATTCAGTATTGATCACCAAGATGCAGTTTTTTGCCAGCCAATTGGCTAGTTGGATTTTAGACGCGGTGGGGCAGATCCATTTTCGGGAAGGGGTCGTGTTGATTACGGAGACCAATCAATTCATGACCGAGGAGGCGTGCAGTGGCATTCGTTCCCTGTTTTCATCGCTGGCGGCGATCTCTATTTTTGGCGTGATCCGCAATTATCCCTGGTGGCGGCACCTGTTTAACTTGTTTCAAACGACGATCTGGGTCTTGGTTGGCAATTCACTGCGGGTGGCGTTCGTCGTCTACGGTGCGGAGCATTGGACTCCCGCGATCGCCTCCGGCACCAATCATGAGATGCTGGGTTTGGGTGTGTTTGTGCTGATCTTTATTTTATCATTGAGCACCGATCGAGCGTTGAATGCCGTCTTGCCGGATCCGGGATCGGTGGGAGACTCGGAGGCAATCATGGCGACGACGCCGACATCGTTAGCGCCGACTCAAACCACCGGCTTGATCAATCCAGCGATTACCTGCGGTTTGATCGTGTTGTTTCTGATCGCCGGTGTGTACTCGGGTCGTTTGTATTACATGCGTGATTACTATGGCCGGTCGTTCGGCTCAAAATTTGGCGATGCAGCGCCGGCCCTTGAGTCGGCGTCGTTGTCCAGTAATTTTAATGGCTGGGAAGCAAAAAGTTTCGAGTACAAGGAACGGTCGGAAGCCAGTTTGTTTGCCCCGGAGTCGTTTTTGTGGGTATTCGAAAAAGCGAATCAAAAGGTGACCATCTCAGTCGATGCGCCCTATGCGGAGTTTCACAATCTGGTGCTTTGTTACCGAGGAATCGGTTGGCAAGCGGACTATTTGGACGAATATGCGAGTTCGTCAGCCGTGGGTTCGCCGGTGCCCGATTGCACGACCCTGACGATGGAGAAAGCGGGTGAGCATGGCCTGGTATTGTTTTCCGGCCATGATCGGGAAGGCCAATTGGTGTTGCCTGATCAAGGGTTGATTGCGGATGTGTTCCGCCGAAATGAAATTATTCGCAATTTCAATTTGGTGTTCGGCTTGCTTGATCCCAATCTCGATACCGTATCCAAGCGCTACAGTTTGCCGATATCTCAAATTCAATTGCTGTATCAATCCGGGCGTCCCATTTCCACGGAGGAAAAATCGGAGTTGCTGCAGTTGTTTTTGGCAGCGCGAAACGAGTTATTAAAATCGCCGCGGTTCAAGAATTAAGAAAATGTTTTAGGGGTTGCGTGATTGAGATCATAAAACTTACGCGCTGCCCTCGGCCAACTACCACCTACCACCAACCAACTGCTCACTTAGATGTTTCGCAAAATAATTAACAAGCTCTTTCCTGGCCGACGATCATCGTCCGGCTTTCGCTCGCTGCGAACCGAGTTCGGCAGATTACTTGAGGTGTTGTTGAGCATTCTGTTGTTTCCCGTGCGAGTGTTGTTTTTTCCGTTCGAGGTTTTTTTCAAATCGTTGAATCGACCGGTTGAAGATCATCGTTATGGTATTCACGGAACGGCGCCGGCAGGGTTTTTGCCAGCGACCTGGTTTTGGATAAAACGAGTGGGCTGGGCGTTGGTGATGGTGCCGTTGCAAATTGTCAAAGCGCCGGTTGATTTTTTTCAAGCTTTGTCACGTGCGAATCGGACCGATGTGCTGTTCGTGTTGCCCGCTCTGGCGATGATTGGGTTTTTTGCCTTTGTGATGTTTCAGGTCACCCAACGCGGCGCGGGAATTGATCGTCGCTATCGACGGGGGACTGAAACCGCCCTCCAGACCGGGAATTTCAAATTGGCCAAGACTTATTTTAGCCGGTTTGTAAATCAAGGGAAATTAAGTGATAGCGATCGGTTGGTGTGGGCGTCGATCTTGTCCCAAACCGGCGAGGTTCCACGCGCCGAACAATTGCTGGCGGAATTGGCTCCCGACGACCGGAAAGGCTATGGACCGGCGCATCGTTTGAAAGCACTCAATTTGGCCGCCCAGTTGTCGGGGATGAAAGACGGCGCGCCCGATCCGTTGATCCTGCGGAAACTTCGCGCGCATCTGGAAAACTGCCAAGACAACACTTCGGATATCAACCAGGCCTGGGCCGTTTATTATTTGGCGGTCGGTGATACGGACAAGGCGATTGGTTATTTGCGATCTTCCGCCGAAACCAATCCTGGATTGCTGTTGACGATTGCCGATATCAACCAACAAAAAGGTCGTCCGGAATTCCGCGACCAGGCCGTTGACAAAGCCGAGGTCGCATTTCGTCAGTTGGTCGAAAGAGATCCGCTGGACGCCGGCAACCGAGTCGCGTTGGCTAATATTCTCGTACGCAAAAACCAACTCGACGCCGCCGAACAGTTGTTATTGACCGGAGTAAAATTGCAACCCGATGCCCTGTTACGTCGAGAGACCGCCGGATTCTATTTGCTGAAACAGGCCTTGGCCGCACAGAAGGGGCAGAGTTTTGCCGAACAATTTTCAATTCTGCAAAATGCCATGGCTCTCGATCGCGACTTTCCTCCGATCTATGAACGACTGCAAGTCATGTATGGTCAAGACCTTGCGGCGGAGGAACGAGACAAAATCAGGGCCGCGTTGTTGGAAACGGTCACCGGAGACAAACCTTCCGCGATGGCTCACCTGGCGCTAAGCAATGTATTATGGCTGGACGGAAACAAGAGCGACGCGGAGTATCATATTGAACAAGCCTATCGACTTGATCCTGATTTTTCCGTCGTGATCAATAATCTGGCTTGGATGTTGTCTCAACGCGAGAAACCGGATTTGGCCCGAGCCGAAGAGTTGGTGGTTTCCATTCTCAAAGACGCGCCGAACGATTCACGGTTCCTCGATACCTATGGGACTATTCTGATTTTGGCCAAACGTTACGAAGAGGCCATCACCCAGTTCCAAAAAGCGTTGCCCAATTCCCAAGTGACGCGGGACATTCATCTTCAATTGGCCCAGTGCTACGACGCGATCGGCAAAACCGACTTGGCCAAACTACATCGGCAACAAGCGGACAAGGAAAGTCCACCAAAGTGACGCGTCTCTACCAACCGCCGACTGAGCTTTTATCCCGATATGGATTGTAGACATTAGCCGGGGGTCGCTGCGAAGCAGCGCACCCCCGGTAGACAAGGAACGACTTGCCGACCCGGAAAGGGTCGCAGATCTACGACCCTTTCCGGGTCGGCGAGCATACTGAGACGCTTACTGGTAGTGTCGCTGCGCTCAACCACCGGCTAATTTCCTTCAATCCCTATCGGGATAAAACCTGCACAATCTAATACCCGCCATCACCCCAATTTTTCAAGCTGGCTGGTACTCACCAGCTGCAGGTCTTCTCGATCTGAGCGAGTGGCTTGCGCCACTTTACTTCGCCTACGGCTTTGCCGTTAAACGTTGGCGCAGGCGAAACTCACGTTTTGCGAACCTGCGATTATGGGTAGACTGTGTTGGCCTCGACACAGCCACGTGTCATGAACACCGAAACAACAAACCAACAAACCAGCAAACCAGCAAACCACTGAATCACTGAACCACTGAAAACTACTCCCCCCATGTCTGAATCTAAAAATTATCTGGTCACAGGCTGTGCCGGTTTTATCGCGTCTCAAGTCGCCCGGATGTTAATGGCCCAAGGCCATCACGTTGTCGGGATCGACAACTTGAACGATTATTACGACGTCTCGCTGAAACAGCATCGTGTCGCCAAGCTGACGGCCGATCGGTTTCAATTCGTAAAAATGGATTTGGAAAATGTGGCTGAGGTTAATCAGCTGTTTGAACGAACGCCATTTGATGCGGTGCTGAATCTGGCGGCCCGCGCGGGAGTCCGCTACAGCATGATCAACCCGCATGTTTACATGACGACCAATGCGATGGGCAGTCTGAATCTGCTCGAGGCCATGCGACAATACGGCGTCCAGAAATATGTCCTCGCCTCGACCTCGTCGCTGTACGCGGGTCAAGAAATGCCGTTTGTCGAAACGCTGTCGGTCAACACGCCGATCTCGTCCTATGCCGCCTCCAAGAAATCGGCTGAATTGATGGCCTACTCGCATCATTACTTGTACGGACTGGATATTTCGATCTGTCGCTACTTCACGGTGTATGGGCCCGCCGGTCGTCCCGACATGTGTATCTTCCGGTTTATCAAATGGATTGACCAGGGCGAACCGCTCGAATTGTTCGGGGATGGTTCCCAGTCACGGGATTTTACCTATGTGGATGACATTGCCGCCGGGACGATTGCTGCCCTCAAACCAGTCGGTTACGAAATTTTTAATCTGGGTGGCGGCAAGCAACCGATCACGCTGAATTTGGTGATTGAAAAACTGGAAAAATTGTTGGGCAAAAAAGCAATCATTCACAACCAGCCGTTCCATATCGCCGACATCAAAGAAACTTATGCGAATATCGACAAAGCCAAAAACATGCTGGGCTGGCAACCGCAGACATCGCTCGATGAAGGACTCGTGCAGTGCGTCCG
>JANNWZ010000072.1:0-7446 GCA_031409295.1 Mariniblastus sp. | reverse complement strand
CCCGGCCGCACCGATGCCACACAAGAGATGACCGATGTGGCAGCCGCTGCCGTGCTCGAGCCCACTTCGGACGGGTTCCGCAACTACGTTCGCAAAGGACACGATCGTTCGCCCGAGGAGCTGCTGTTGGATCGGGCGCATTTGCTGACACTGAGCGCACCAGAGATGACAGTGCTTGTTGGTGGTATGCGCGTCTTGAATACAAACTTCGGTAACTCTCAACATGGTGTGTTTACGAAGCAACCGGGCGCGTTGACCAATGACTTTTTCGTCAACCTATTGGACATGAGCACTCAATGGCAGAAGTCCGCCCAAGACGACCAGGTTTTGGAAGGACTCGATCGTTCTACCGGCAAGGTCAAATGGACCGGAACGAGCGCCGATCTTGTGTTTGGATCGAACTCACAATTGCGAGCCATCTCCGAAGTCTACGCCAGTAGCGATTCTAAACAAAAGTTCGTCAACGACTTCGTGGCGGTTTGGAACAAGGTCATGAATCTCGATCGATTTGAACTTGATCGATCTATTCGCAATGGATCGAAAACAGCTGTGCTCAGTCAACGCTAAGCCATCGGATTGGAGATTATCAGTCGCTCAACTCAGCGAGTTGAGCGGCTATTTTTTTGATTTGGAAACAATCTTTGAAGTTCTCGCCAACGTCGGAGATTTAAGATGTCAAGTTATTGGAGTTGATCCTGCGAGCAGTTCGAGACATCGAGTTGGCACTTGATCTGCTAAAATCCGCAGCCACCCGCGAAAGGAAACCGATGCACGAAAATGCAAATTCGACCATTAAAAATTACCAGCCCTTACGGATCTGGGTGCCGCTGATCCTCTTGCCCATAATGGTGTTGGCGAGATTTCTGCCGGACATGGTGCAGGATGGGCCCGCGATGATGTGGGCCGTGGCGGCTTTCGGTCCATTTTTGGTCGGCTTGTTGATTGTGCTGTGGTGGCTGTTCGCCAGTCGCGCTCGCTGGACCGAACGAGTTGGTGGGCTCGTCGCGCTGGTCGGCTTGTCAGTTGTGGTCGGACTTGTTTTGGATCGGTCGATGCAAGGTCCTCCCATCATTGTGATGATGATCCCCATGGGAATCGCCGGATTTGCCATCGGCTTGATGCTGTTTTCGAAATGGCTGTCCTTCAATCGCACGATCTTCGCGTTGTGTTTGGCCCTGCTGGGAATGAGTGTTTCCGCTTTGCTCAAGAATGATGGCGTGTGGGGCAATTTTGCGTTTGGATTGGATTGGCGTTGGAATGCCACACCCGAGGAACAATTTCTGGCGAGCCGTTCCAGTCAGGCTGCTGCGGCCGTAACGAACGACGGCATCGAGAAGATGCGCGCCGCCTTGCTGAATCCGGAATGGCCCGGCTTTCGAGGTCCTGATCGAGATGGGACTCAACACGGACAAGTATTTTCATCGAGTTGGGAAAAAAATCCGCCAGAAGAATTATGGCGAATTCAAGTGGGCCCGGCTTGGTCGTCGTTTGCCGTGGCTGGCGGTTTTCTGTTTACGCAAGAGCAACGCGGCGATGTGGAAGCCGTCGCGTGCTACAACGCCGAAACGGGAGCCGAAGTCTGGTCGCAAACGATTGCCTCCCGTTTTTTCGAAGCCTTGGGTGGGCTCGGTCCCCGCGCGACGCCGATGATTTATGACGGATGCGTCTACGCGATGGGCGCCGAAGGCTGGTTGCTGAAATTGGATGCGACGGATGGCAAGATTGTTTGGAAAGTGGATGTACGTCAGGTTGCTGCGTGTAAGCCGCCGATGTGGGGCTTCTCTTCGTCGCCACTGGTAGTAGAAGGCGTCGCCATGATTCATTGCGGCGGCACAGGCGATAAAGGAATACTTGCATTTGATACAGCCAGCGGTGAATTGCTCTGGTCGGCAGCAGCCGGCCAGCAATCGTACGGCTCGTTGCAGATGGTCATGCTAAAAGATCAACGTCTCCTCGGCCTGCTGTCGGACCAAGGAGCCCAATTCTACAATCCAGTCGACGGTACGAGTGTATTCGACTACTCGTGGAAACACTCCGGCTATCGCGCTTTGCAACCGCAAATTATCGACGGCAACAAAGTCCTGATACCCACCGGATTAGGAGCTGGAACTCGCTTAATCGAAGTTGATCGCGAAGGTCCGACGTTGATCGGCAAGGAATTGTGGACATCGAACAAGATGAAGCCCGATTACAATGACGTCGTCGTGCATAACGGATATATGTACGGTTTCGACAACACGATTTTTGCTTGTGTGGATTTGAAAGACGGCAGCTTGAAATGGAAAGGGGGCCGCTACGGAAAAGGCCAAGTCCTGTTGTTGGCCGACTCGGACTTGTTACTGGTGCTCAGCGAAACAGGTAAGGTTGTTTTGCTCAAAGCCGATCCGACGGGTCATCAGGAATTGGGGACATTATCGGCGCTGGAAGGTAAAACATGGAATCACCCCGTCGTCGTCAACGATCGCCTGTATATTCGCAACGCCCGCGAAGCCGCTTGCTATCGTTTACCGACGGTGGCCACCAGCGAACTACAGTAAAAAAATTCCCTGGCGGAACCCCGGAAGCCAAGTGGATCGCACAACCATTTGCCTCGAAGGCTTCGCCACTTAGGGACAGTCACCGCTAGAACCAATCGCAGTGTTCCGAAAATCGTGAGTGTTTTCTTGGCTGGTGCCAGTCGGCGGTTTGCTGCGATTCTGTCGCCTGACCGTTTGTTTCGTCTGCCCAAATCCCCCGGGGCACGATCAGGCTGTGGGCCGAACCGGGCGAACCAAACGGTGGCGAACCGCAGACTACCATCTACCGACCAATGTCGGAATCGATCGCGCGCTGAATGATCGCTTCGGCATCCGCTTCCAGCAGGTACCCGCAAGCCAGTAGTGCTAAAGTATGGACGGTTACGTCCCTAACATAGCGGTTGTGGTTTGTGAAGCCGTCGGTGAGATCGACGCGCCCACCAGCGGCCATGCGTAAGAAACCAAGGAGCGAACCGTCATTGTAAGACGGGTCGAGTGGAATGTACTGGTTCTCGCCGACAGCGACTTCCGGCAACCGGAAGAAGCCGGTGTTCACAGAATGCCCTCCGACAAAGCGGACCAATGCATTCCCTTTTGCATCGCGGAAGATCTTTGACTTGTTCGGAGCGTTAAGCCAGAGACTCGGCGGCGGCGCTATCCCGTCACACCAATTGTCACCGGCAACGAAAAGTGCCCGGAAGAACGGAACCCAGTCGGCCGGATTGGCTGTCTCTGCATCCGGTAGACCGAACTCCACAACGTCAATGTTCCGGATGTGCGAAGCGCCAGCGAACTGGTAAACACGATAGTTCGGCTCCTCGTGCCTGGTCTTGTCGGCACCTAAGACAACCCCATCGAACTCCGATTGGAAGTCGATTTCCAAACCCGCGCCGGCCCTCGGTGCTTTTTCCGCTGTTGAGGAGATGATCTCATCCCCCACTGGATGGTCGTAACCGTTGCCAGTTCCCCCAACCAGCGAGAAATCGAACAGGCCTCTACCCATCTTGATTCGCAACAGCCCCCGCAGCCGGTAGCCCGTGGCTGAATAACCGAACGCGGCCGTCCGGTTGATAGGTCCGAGCAGTTGGAGAGCGACCGGATCTGTTCGCAGTGCCTTCACATAATCGACCACGATGTCGAATTCATCGCCGATGGATGTAATGAACTCGGTGGAGGTGTCCAACAGACCATCCGACCACGGTCTGTTTGGATTGCTGATCGGAGACCTTTGTCCGAGCCCCTCCGGGTTACAGCGGACGGTCGCATAGGAGATGCCGCGGCCGAACAGGAAATCGTCCGTCAGTGTGTACCGCGCATCCGCCTGCTCCTGCCCAACTGCAGTGGGAATCGTGCTCGAAACAAGCCAATCGAACAGGAGCAGACCGCGCCCATCTTCGGGATCCGACGGAGCAATGATCTGGCTCGGCACTCGATAGGGATGCCCATTGGACGCTACGCCATCGAACATGGCCTCATACCGGGTGTACGAAACTCCGTTGAACGTCCCGTGTGGAATCGCGACCAACGTGCTGGCGTCGATGTGGCCATCCGCTTTGGAGGTTGATGCAACTGCGGTTGTGATCAGTACGACGGCCGCATGGATGAGAATTTTTTTGAACGAATAACACATGGAACACCTCTCGAGTTAGGATTAAAAAAGTACATATCTTCGCATGCCGATATCTCGCTGGATTTCGGTTACTTGTCGATCGCTTCGCGGTACGGGGCCCAACTCCCGTTACCGATAACTGCGTGATTGATAACTAGCAAGCGCAGGCAAATTTCCGCTTCTTTTAGGTTTCTTAGAAAATCGCAAAAAAACACGGCAAATTCGACCGAATTTTTCGAGCTGACTTTGGAAGATCGTAAACCATCGGCGGTAGCGGAAAGCCGATGCATAGCCCTGACGGGGTGGAAGTTCAGTTTGTGGTCTATCTGTTTCGCCACTTCATGGCTGAGTCGTGATCGAGATTTTCAACCATGGGCGACGCGACGATTTGCCTTGGGCTTCGTTAAGATCCATGAGTCGTTCGAAGGCTTCGGGAAGGCTGGATTAAGTAAGAACCGATGAACGAACTAGTGCCAATTGCTTTCCGAGGCGAGGTGAGACCGGCCTTCCTGCTCATTTCGTCGTAGAGGCAAACATAACTTGGGGAAATGGACTTCTGAATTCACGACAGCTAGATATTCTTGTGAGAAGGTCGCCATTGTCAGCCCGGCGAAGTTGAACCAGCGATCGCCAACGCAGATTTGCCGCTTGATCGATGCACCGGAGAGCAAGGCAAGCAAGTTCCATACACATTTTTGAATTTACCAAGTTCGGTCGAAAGCCCTCGTACCCCGGTCACATGGACTGCGCGGAGAACCAACGCCTTCAGCTAATGCGTCTGTCCTTTGGTAGCCCGCCGAGGAACCGGCTAATCCTCCCACCCGGCACCGAGCGTCTGATCTCATTCTGGTTTTGCCGCGGTCTGGCCCGCGTTTGGCTACCGTTGGTGCGGCGATTCGCTACGGCGCAACCACCGTATTGATCCAATGGTCATTGGCCGCAGTGTTGGTAGCTGCTTCGCGATTCTTCGCAAACAAATTGCACAACAATGACTCTTGATTCTTGTGTCACTACAACTGACAATCGTTACCGACGGGAACGGAGTGCGCGGACATCGCAAGCGTGCTTCAACCCATCAACTGAACATAGGTTGCCTTCCGATGCTGGCAACAGAACAAATCGGTGCACCCAATCGGCGATTAGGCGAGTTTTTGAAATGGAAAGTCGCCCATCGCCGCTGGGTGACCTCAGCCGTTAGGGCAAGTAATGCGGATCGCAAAGAAAACCGTAGTGAGAATCGCAATCGCTGTTGCCGTATTCGTTTTCGCGGTCTTCGTCGAATCCAGCATTAGAAGCCGTTACGAAGGCTCGATGTCTATCGATGGACTCCCCGGCAACAACGCGAGTGCGACTGGAACGTGGATGCCAGATTTCCTGTGGGCCGGTAAAGCTTGGAAACTTGAAATACAATCTGATGACGATCTTGAACTCAGTCTCGATGGCAAGGACTATATTATTCCCAAAGGCTCGCATGAGATTTATTCAAATCACGATCATACAAACACCGGGCAATTCGGCAGTCAAGAATTCTGGGGATACCCTGAAAAAGTCGAAGTCCGTCCGCTCGACAGAAAGCCCTAACCAAGCGGTGAACCGCAGCCGCCGATGAAGCGGGATTTGAAATCATAGTTTTTGGCGGCGGCCCCGTTACCGCCGTCGTTCTTCATTGGATTAATGCTCCATGGTAAAGACATCATTGCTCTCGAAATTCGCGTTGATCAAAGAACATTGGCGTCCAAAGGTTATTGCTTCGCTGAATGGTCAAGAAGTCAAGCTTGTTAAGTTTTGCGGAACGTTTCCTTGGCATACGCATGCGAACGAGGACGAAATGTTCTTGGTATGGAAGGGGTCGATGGTCATAGAATTCCGGGATCAAATGATTACACTGGACGCAGGTGAATTGTGCGTGGTACCGCGTGGTATTGAACACAGAACTACTGCAAGCACCGAGGCTGAAGTCATCATTTTTGAGCCAGCAGACACGAGGAACACGGGTGACATCATTGACTCCGAATTCACTGCTCCAAATGGGGTTGCCCTCTGAAACAATGACGAACAATCCGAAGGACACCAAGCGGCGGATCAACCGCTTTGACTTTTAGAAACGTTACTTGCCGCCGCTGGGTCATCGGTGGCATTCGTCGACCTAGGCGACCGATCGTTTGGCGACGTTTTTCGGGATGGAGAGTTTGTTCGCACTTGGTTATCGCAGTCATCCAACATTCTGAGAGACGGTCATTGAAAAGTATCGTTGTTTGCCCGGCTTGCCTCATTTTCGCGATTACCGTCGGATGTGGTTCCAATCCTGCACAACCTCAACCAGACGCGGCCCTGCTCAAGGAGCGCGCAGTGGCGCTCGCGACGCAGGTTCGTGAGGCGATGACCGATTCTTCGATCATGCAATTGGAGTATGTGGGGCGCCGGGCCGAGAGCGGCACGCGTGGGATCAGGCAGAGGGAGGCGGCACGGCCTTTCATGCGCAAGCTGATACAGTGCGGCAAAGCCGCAGAAGAACCGCTTTGGCAGCTTATCAACGACGCCGACGAGAGCGTTCGGCGCTCAAGTGTCATGGTCTTCAATCAGAGGACGGACGAGGGGGGGAATCCGATCGAGAGCCAGGTGCTCATTGATTTGAGCATCCCGCTCTTGGAGCGGGCGCTTTGTTCCACGGATTCTCAAGTGCGAATCTACGCTTGCGGCGGTTTAGGGGATTACGCAAACTGGTCCGATGAGTGCTTGGAGAGGCTGAGAATTTCGTTGCCCAAACTCCGAGAACTCCGGAACGACAGTGACAACGAAGTGCGGTCCGTTGCGTGGCATGCAAGTAACGGCATCCTCGTAAGGTTATCGACACGAGCCAAAAATACGGAGGACCGTATGGCTGCAGTCGAAGCGTGGGAACAATTGCAACGGGAGAAGCAGTGGTAGGGGCGGATTGCAGGCGTCTGGGAAAGACAGGGTCGATCTGGGCCGGACAAGACGTTGGACACGCAGGAATCTTCGGCAACGAATCAATAGGGCGGATAAAAATGATTTGAATTTGTTGAGCAAAAACGAGCTGAAAAAACGAGCTGGGGACCAGACAAAGCAAAATCAACAAAAGACAACATGCTGCTAATATGGTGGTCGAACTTGGTTTGTGAGCGAAAAGTAAATTAGAATATGCCTTGGAAAGAATGTCTTGGTATGGCCGGGCCTGTAAGAAATATTGTGTCAGCTAGCGAAAAGTAGTATTTTTTTGCAAGTTCACCAATTAGGAGCAGGTCACATGGATGTATCTTTACGAACACAGGCAGAGCAGTTGGCGGTTGAAATGGCCAG
>JANNWZ010000071.1:0-24204 GCA_031409295.1 Mariniblastus sp. | reverse complement strand
CGGGGTTTTGGGTATTGCTGTCCATGCTTGACATCCTTGAGACTTACGATGTCGAAAGCCTGAAAGAGATCGCCAAGTCCGCAAACCACTGGGCTCGACCAGGTCCACAAAGTGCTGTCAATTCTGTGTCGATAGAATAGGTTTACACCGTGGGCTAATGACTGCCGTGCCTACCGGCACTCAAGTATCGCCATTTCCAAACGGGGCATGACCGGACACCTAACTTTTTTGGAGAAACCAACATGCGTTCAATCCGACTTTGTCGCCGTCGAACAATGGCCATCGTACGGTCGCCGTCGTACAGAACACACCAACGTTTTGTGGGGGGGAATCACTGGATTCGACGAAGTGGGCAGTTATAAATGAGTGTACTCAATTACACTGCCTGGTCACCCGCGTTATGACTCAGCTTATTCACCCCGCTTTAGCTTCAAGTCTCTGGTGTCATCTTCACCCTTGCGCGGAATGCGGATTTCGACTCGATCCGCACTACTCTGATCGGATGGTTGCGGATTTCCCGCTGCATCCAATTCAGGGGTGGCGATTCCTTGCGTCATTTGGACTTTGTCCACCGGGACACCGAGGGATTCGATGATCTCTTTGATAGCCAAACAGCGTTGATGTGCAAGTAGCCAGGGACTTATGCCGGCCTTCTTACTGGCGTTGGTGTCGGCGTAACCAATAATCTCAATCTGTGACGCATTCCACCTTAAGTCGGGGACAAGCAACTCGAGTGCGCCCAAGTTTTGATCATCCAACTCGATCGAAGTATCCTTGAAGTAGACGGTCGTGCCGAGTTGAAATAGTTTTCGGTCGTTTTGTTCGACCAAGATTTTCGGCCTGATCGAGACGCGCTTGTTTTCATTGATGTTGAATGGTGGACCGCTTGAATCGACGCCCCCCGATTTTCCGTTGGAATCATTTGCGCCAAAGGGATCGCTGAAGTGATGCGCAATGGATTCTTTCATCTCTTGACTTTGCGCCGTAATCCACATCACCATAAAGAAGGCCATCATCGCGGTCACAAAATCCGCGTACGCAACTTTCCATGCACCGCCGCCGCCTTTTCCAGCCATTTCAAATCAGCTCCTTGAATTCCAGTAGTGTCTTCTTATCTGCCCGCTTTTGCGTTTGCATAAATCTGATTGACTTCTTCTTCCGTTGGCTGAATATCACTCCCCAACCCACGACGGCCGAGCTCGATGGCCTCTTTGGGAGCCATTTTATCGACATAACCTCCGATGATCGTGGTAATCGTACGGAAGTAAACCATTTCCGCGTCGGCCATGAACTCGAGTTTGACGGCCAAGGGACCAAACAGTCCATAGGACATTAAAATCCCCAAAAAAGTCCCGACCAACGCGGCACCGACCTTTTTGCCGATCTCATCGACGGGTCCATCGATCGCGCCCATCGTGATGACGATCCCCAGCACCGCGGCAACGATTCCGAAGCCTGGCAGCGCGTCGGCTGTTTTGTTCAACACACCGATTGGCGCATGATGCTCGTGGCCAACGGCCGCGAGTTCGACTTCGATGAATCTCGAAAACGTACTGCTGTCGATCGCGGGGTTCATAGTCAATCCAAAGCAATTGCAAAAGAAAGACAGATTGTGTTTGTTGTTTCCCAGTGTTGGATACTTTTTAAATATCGCGCTTTCTTGCGGTGCGCTGAAGTGGGGTTCGAGTGCCAACAGGCCGTCACGTCGGGCGATTGAAAACAGATCGTTGAGTGCGCCGATGAGTTCGAGATAGGCCTGTTTTTTATAGGGCGAACCTTTCAACGAATGCATCATGCCCCTCATCAAGTCTTTCAGGACTTTCATGGGGGACATCATCAACAGGGAGCCTAGCGAAGCTCCGCCGATGGTCAGTAATTCCGCCGGATGAATCAAACTGCCAACGTTACCGCCCGATATCGTGAAGCCGCTGATTACCGAGCCGAATACGACCAGGACTCCAAGTATTACCAACATGAACAATTCTCCAAGATGACGTATGAGCCGAAAAATGGCCCTCCGAACCCATCCTTGGTTCCTCGGTCGCCGATAGTTAATAACATCCTTGCCTGGACGCCCGAACTGAATGATTCAGTCGAACGCCTGTTTTGTCGAACGTTTTCCTCCCTGTTCCTCCCGCTGATCCTGCGACTTGCGTTACAGAAACCAAATACGACTCAGTCAAGTTATCGTATGATTTTGCAGCAACTTGCTAACGGCGAATCAAGATCATTGACCCGGTTCAAGGCGCCCCTGTTAGAAACGGAAATGTCGGAAAATTGGACAGGCCGCAGTGGATTTTGTCGGTCGTCGGGGGTCGTACATTCGTCTCGTTATCGGGAGAACCGACTCGCGCGGCGCGATAGATTTGCAAAATGCCTGTACTTTTACGCAGGGCCTCGCTCGGACCCAGCAGGCCGATCGATGGCGATTGTTTGTACATACTTTCTAACGGTTACAACGGGGCGTCATTGGCAATCTCGCATCGTTTTTTGGGGGGAGCGGAAATAGTTCGAATTGCAGCCGTTATTCGCCGAAACATTGATTGTTTGGGAGTCCGCGAGCGCCATTCGGTTGTACGATCGAGCGGAAACGGCGATCACTTGACTCCACTCTTCGCTAACCTAATTAAGATCGAGCAATCGGCGACGACTCATGTCCACGAACCGTGTCCCACTCCAATCTCCACCGACGCCAGGTCCACATTCACGAACTGTCGATTCGGTTTGGCAATACCTGCGCCCGGCAATTCCGGTCGTGCTGTTTGTGTTGGTTTTGGTATTGTTGCAGCGCGAATTCAGCAAATTCGATCTGGCTGAGATCCGCCTCAGTTTTCGTTCGATTTCCGGATTTGCAATTGCGGCGGCGATTGGACTAACCATTTGTAACTATGTCTTGCTGATTGGATATGACTGGTTGGGTGTTCGGCTGGTCCAACATCCAATCAAGTTCAGGCAAGTAGCGCTGGCCGCTCTATTGTCCTATGCTTTCAGCAACTCGTTAGGTTTCATTCTTGGCGGAACGCCGATTCGGGTTCGACTCTACACCGCTTGGGGGATGTCGGCGGCGGAGGTAGTGCGGCTGGTAATCATGATCGGTTTCGCGTTTTGGCTCGGTCTTTTAGTTTTGGGTGGAGTGCTGTTCATTGCCACGCCTTTCGAAATTCCGTCGCGTTTTAATTTGCCGTTAACAAACAGTCGACCACTTGGTCTTTTGATGTTGATCGCGATTGCCGCGATGTTGGCCTTATCGGCATTTTGTCGCAAGCCGTTTTCAGTTCGGGGCGTAAACCTTCAGCCGCCGCCACTGCGAATCGTATTTGCCCAAGCCGTGGTTGCCGCCCTGGATTTCGTTTTGACTGCCGGAGTATTATTTGTACTGCTGCCCGCAGAAACGAGTATTGGATTCTGGCCATTTGTCGGGATCTTCCTATTGGCAACCGTGATTGCATTGGCGACGCATGTGCCCGGTGGATTGGGCGTTCTGGAACTGGTCTTATTGACGATGTTGCCGCAGGCTTCGGGGGGCGTCGTCGCGTCGTTGTTGGCGTTTCGAGTTGTCTATTTTTTCCTACCGTTGGTGATTGCGATTGCCGCGATCTCGGTCGGAACTTTGCGACTGCATTGGCAGCGGACGCAACAACTCGGAACGACAGCGGTTCGGTGGGTGAATATCATCAGTCCCAGCATCATTACGGGCGGAATATTTGTCGCTGGTTTAGTGCTCTTGGCTTCGGGTTCGTTGCCGGCCGCCGAAGGTCGAATGGCGCTACTTCGAGATTTTTTGCCCTTACCGATGGTCGAGATCTCGCACTTTTTTGCCAGTTTGATTGGAGCGTTGCTCATTGTGCTGGCGCGTGGCCTGCAACGGCGGATCGATGCGGCTTGGGCTTTGACCGTAGCGCTGCTGGCATTGGGCGCTGTGGTGTCTATGGCGAAAGGGTTCGACTACGAAACGGCGTCGATTCTGGCAGTCATGATGCTCGTGCTAATTCTCTGTCGCCGACAGTACTATCGTCGCAGTCGCTTGCTCGATACTTCGTCCAGCGTTGGTTGGACGACACTCGTGCCGATGTCGCTGGCAATTGTCGTTTGGTTGGCGCTCAATTCCTACCGTCATGTGGAATATTCTGGCGAACTGTGGTGGGACTTCGCCTTTCAAAGTGATGCGCCGCGAACCTTGAGAGCTCTGGTGGGCGCCGCGGCGGTGTTCTTGATCATCGGAATCGCCAATGTCTTGGGTCCGATCTCGAGTCGGCCGGAGATCCTGGATGACGAGTTGTTGAATGAAGTCACCGCGATCGTAAAATCGTCCCGCCAAGCCAACGCGCATCTGGCACTATTGGGCGACAAACGTTTTATCTTCAGCGACGACCGCAAAGCGTTTGTCATGTTTGGTTGCGAAGGCAAAAGCTGGATTGCGATGGGTGATCCAGTGGGTTCGGAGTCATCCGTCGATGATGCGGCCTGGCGATTTCGTGAAGCTTGCGACCAAGCCGGTGCGCGGCCCGTGTTCTATCAAGTCAACGAACGGTCACTAGGCCGGTACATTGAGATGGGATTGGCGATGATCAAACTTGGAGAAACGGCCCGTGTCCGTCTGAAAACTTTTTCACTGCAAGGCAGCGCGAAAAAGGAACTGCGCTACACGAATCGGAAAGCTGGCGAATGGGGTTTGCAGTTCGCGATCATTCCTCAAGCGGAAGTCGCGAGCCACTTACCGACCTTGAAAGCAATCTCGGACGCCTGGCTCCGCGAAAAATCGGCTGCCGAGAAACGATTTTCGCTCGGGAATTTTCGCGAGCAATATCTTTGTCGAGGCACCGTCGCACTGGTGATGCAAAACAATGAGACAATCGCGTTTGCCAACGTTTGGCTGAGCGACGACAAGCATGAGCTGTCGATTGACTTGATGCGTTATCGACCCGATGCGCCGCACGGCGTGATGGAGTATTTGTTTACACAACTGATGCTCTGGGGTAACGCACAAGGTTATGAGTGGTTTGATTTGGGAATGGCACCGCTGTCGGGAGTCGATTCGCATCGCCTGGGACCAATTTGGAATCGGCTGTCAAGTTTGGTGTTTCAACATGGTGAACACTTCTACAACTTTAAGGGCTTGCGAACCTATAAGAATAAGTTTGGCCCTGAGTGGTTTCCCAAATACCTGGCTTCGCCCGGCGGTATTACCACGCCGCAAGTTCTCGCCAACGTGGCCACACTGATCTCAGGTGGCGTGCCAGAACTCTTTCGGGGTCGCAAAGTGTACAGAAAACGAGTCCCGGGCGGAAAAAAAATTGGGACTCGTATGGATGATGTGGCGGTCTGCCGCGTCGATGAGGAGTCGATCGCAACCCCCAACGGCACGAAATGGCATCGGCCCAATCACAACCACCCTCGAGAAAACTACCCGGTTCCGCCGACGCCAAGCTCCATGCGCGTCGAAAATTCCTTTGTTCACAGTAGCCCTTTGCGATAGTGCATAACTTAGTCCCCGATTATGCGACCCAAAATTCTGATCCTCAAATCCGTTTCTGCTGTCCCAAAAACAGATGTCGCTGTAGTTGATTGTTACGTCGACTGCGAAACAGCAAACACCAAAAGAGGTTGTTGAAGTGCATGCCACCCATTACCAAGGCCACCAGCCCGATTCGTGCGCCGAGAATTTCCAAGGAATTCTCGAGGGAAGTTCCGGTTGGGCCATGCTTCAGAATCAACAACACAAACGCCAGATTCAGCAGGTAAAAACCGACCAGGAAAAAACGATTCACGGCCGCAGCGGTCTCGGCTTGCCCCCAACATTCCAACAGAAACGGCAGCCCATTTCGATAGAGCGACCGTCCAACGTAAACCGTGAACGCGAGGGAAAATAAAATATAAACCAGATGATTTGCGACGGCCATCGGATATTCTCGCTCGGATTGAACTTCCCTTGTCTCGAATGTAATCAGAACGCCGCCGCGATCCGATCGTCAGAACGGTTGCCTCTGCCGTGGCCGCTAACCGCTAAATCAACAGCCGGCGGCACACACAATCACAGTCGGTGCCAGCCTGGGGAGAAGCGAATCATTCATTTTAAACCCGCTCAGTCGACAGTTTTAGCTACCACAAAACTGGGGGGCGAATAGCTCTCTCGCCGAATCGATGCGAAGACCGCAACCATGAGGAAATGCAAGACGCCAATCAGTAACACGACCCCGCCAATTTTTGTGCTGAGAATTTCAATCGCGGTTTTAGCATCGTCCGCGTCTCCCCCATATTTCAGCGCGAAGCCGACCATCCCCAACGTAACCAGATAAAATCCTACAACCAGCAAGTGAGTTTTGGCACGAATCAACGGCGATTCGCCTGAATCCTTGCCAGCCATAAACACAGCTCCGTGATTTCGCAATGTGCGAGCCACCAGTGCCGTTACGAGAATGCAAATTGCCAAATAGGTCAAATAAACCCAGACCATGGTTGTCACGTTAGTTTCTCCGGAGTGTGTGTTACGAAACATCAGCACTCTTTCAACCGAAAACGTTCACGCCGCGCAACTCGAGTGAACCAATAATTTTGCGTAATGCCATCGTTTTCTGGATGGCGATTTTCTTTGATGGCAAAACGGAAATCAGGAATGTCCGCCAATGGAATGGCCTCACTATCGAATGGATCGAAGATACAAATTTTCGACCTTCAATCGGGCCCAAGCGGTCTTTCGGAGGAATCTGAGACTGGATGTTATGGACGGTTCGTAGTTGAAGCAACGAATATCGATCCTCATTCCCAGTTCTTCCCAACCGTACGTTTCGACGAGATGCTCCAGCATTTCTGCCAGGGTCACGCCGTGCAATGGATTATTCGGTTGTGGTTGATTCGTCATCGAGTATTGCGGCAGGAAAACAAAAATCACGTTCTTAGGTCGACGTGATGCGACCTGAGGTAAAAACGCCGGACGCAGGGAGTTTATATCGTAGATGAAGATCAACAAGCATTCAACTTTCTTGTCAAAACCTACACGACCGCTACACTATCGAAGTGCGCGCACAAGTCCGTGGAGACTCAGCCGAGTTCCCGACTCGCGAGACCAGACTGATTTTCCGAACTCGCGGATCGTCATGGCTTTGCGTCGAATGGTCTATTTTAATGAAAGGTATTCGCTGCCATGGCCACGTTTTTTGATACGCTGACTGCCGAGCATCGTGCATTCATTGCGAAACAACCTGTGTTTTTCGTCGCAACCTCGGCCGCCGAAGGACGCATCAATCTTTCGCCCAAAGGTTACGATGCATTTCGAATCTTGGATGACAAACGGGTCGCCTATCTGGATTTGGCTGGATCGGGAAATGAAACGCATGCGCATTTGGTCGCGGACGGGCGACTGACGATCATGTTTTGCAGTTTTGCGGGACCACCACTGATTCTTCGAATTTACGGTCAGGGCAGACCGATCTTGCCGGGTGATCCAAGCTGGACTGATGCCGCAGCGCATTTTGAGTTGTTGCCTGGTACTCGACAGATTTTTGAGATCCAGATTGAATCGGTTCAGACGAGTTGTGGATATGGCGTTCCGATCATGGAACTAAAAAAAGAACGGCCGACATTGGTCAAACATCACGCGCAAACCGATCCCCAAAAATGGCTCGAAAAAACTGCCGGTCGAAACACCAGCATCGATGGTTTACCAACACGAGCCTCCACGGTTTACTTCGGCGGCCCAAACAAAGTTGCTTCGGATTAGCGCTCGTTTTACACGATAAATTTCGGGTTGGCGAAATCAGCCGCCGGGCGAGAGCCCCGGTTTTTTCCATAATAACCAGTGGCTAGCGCGTTCCGGCTAATCCGAGTTAGATTTGACTATGCCGGATGGGGTCGCGGTTTGTTCGCTTGATTGCAAATAATCCTGTCGACCATGTCGAGGTACACGTTCCAGCTGTCGATTGGGTTCCTAAACCAAATCTCGATTGATGTCCGGGGATTCAGTCCGCTCGGTAGTCGAAAGTGAGCGAGGATCGTGGCTGCTCAAATAAATCTGCGGTCCAAACAAGCGACCGCAGAGAAAAAACACAGCGGGTGTGACGATCTGGTCGATCAAAGTCGAACTCAATAGTCCCCCAATCACCACGATGGCCAACGGATGCAGGATCTCCTTGCCGGTTTGCCCTCCTCCCAACGCCAATGGAACCAGTCCGATGATCGTGGTCAGCGCCGTCATCATGACAGGAGACAATCGTTCCAAGCTACCTCGAATCACCATTTGTTCGCTAAATGGCTCACCCTCGTGTGTCATCAGGTGCAAATAATGCGAGATCATCATGATTCCATTGCGACTGACAATTCCAATCAGCGTGATGAAACCTATCCAGTGAGCCAATGACAATGTCGTCGCCGACGCCCAAACCTGTGGCCATTGCCAAAACGGAGCCGCCCGCAAGACCTCCCAGTCTGGCCGGTTGATCAGCATCAATGTTAGCACCGCGCCAACTGCGGCCAGTGGCAAATTAACCAACAAGACTTGGGCAGCTGCCATCCACGAGCCCAGACATTTCCACAACAGCATGAACACCGCCAACACCGCGAGTGAGCCGAGGATCAGCAAGCGAAATGCCGCCTGTTGTTGGGCTTCAAACTGTCCACCGATTTCCAGCCGATACGAACCGGGCATTGCACGAAGTGCGTCTCTTACCGGGGTCAACGCTTGTTCAATTTCCGTCGCCACACTGCCCAAGTCACGATCATGGACGTTGCAGGAGATCGCGATTCGACGCTGGACGTTTTCGCGATTCAGCGTATTGGGGCCAGTTGTGTCGAGCACCTCGGCCACCTGCCCCAAGGCAACTTTGCGTCCGGAAGGAGTTTCCAAAATTGTTTGATTGATCACCGCCGGATCACTGCGTGATTGTTCGTCGTACCAAACCACCAGACTGAACCAACGGTCTTCGTCCAGCAGTTCGGAAACAACGCGCCCTTTATAAGCCGTTTCCAGCAGCTGCGCGACATCGCCAGGCGTCAAACCATAGCGGGCGGCTTCTTCGCGTTTGACCCGCAATCGCACTTGAGAAATTTCCACTTGCGGCTCGATCTGAAGATCGACCACGCCGCGAATCCGGCTCATTTGCGTTTGGATGTCCTGCGCGGCATTCCGCAACTCCCGCAAGTCCGATCCAAAAACTTTGACAGCAATCTGAGCCCGCACACCGGACATGATATGGTCCAGCCGATGTGAAATTGGCTGGCCGATGTTGATTTTGACATTGGGCAAATTCGTGATGCGATCGCGAATGTCAGCCAGTGCTGCTTCGCGCGGGCGTCCTACTCGATGGATGCCCCATTCGTGTAGCCCGGGAATAGCGCGGACCAGTGCTGCACTCCAGCCTGGTTTGGCTTGTTCATGTTCCGCCAGGCGGACGTCGATCTCCGACGAATTGACCCCTTCGGCGTGCTCGTCCAGCTCCGCCCGCCCTGTACGGCGCGAAACGGACAACACTTCGGGAACTTCCAGAATCATCGCTTCGGCACGCCGGGCGACACGATTGCTTTCTTGCAGGCTGGTGCCCGGTTCGGTTTGCAAGTTGATCGTCAAGGTTCCTTCGTTGAAGGGCGGTAAAAACTCCGAACCCATATTCCAGACCATCCAATTGCTGAACACCGCGGCCAATAGCGTGGCCCCCAGAATCGGCCACGCATGTCGCAACGTGAGTTGTAACAGTCTTCGGTCGAGCCATTTCAAAGCACGAACGACCAACGAGTCCCGTTCATCGCTCATGAACTTGGCGTTAGACAACAAGAAAGAAGCCAGCACTGGTGTGACGGTCAATGAAACCACTAGCGAACAAATCAAAGTCGTCAGGTAAGCAATTCCCAATGGCGCAAACATTCGCCCTTCCAGTCCCGACAAAGAAAACAACGGAACGACGACCACCACTACAATCAGGGTGGCGAACACGATGGAACTTCGCACTTCACAGGAGGCGTTGTAGATCACCTTCAGCGGATTCTCGGGCCGTGCTTTGAGCCGGTTTTCTTTTAGACGTCGATAAATATTTTCAATGTCGACGATGGAATCGTCGACCAACTCGCCAATCGCAACGGCTAATCCTCCCAAGGTCATCGTATTGATTGAAATTCCGAAAAACGAAAACACCAATGCTGTCATCATCAGCGACAATGGAATTGCTGTCAGTGTGATCGTGCTGGTCCGAAAATTCCACAGAAAGATAAACAGCACGATGATCACCCAGACGGTTCCATCGCGCACGGCTTCGACCACATTATCAACTGCCGTACTGATAAATTCGGACTGCTTAAAGATATTCCGTTCGATGACCACACCCTGCGGCAATTCTTGTTGCAAATCCTGCAACACTTGATCGACACGCGGATCGAGCACCAAGGTGTTGACATCCGGTTGTTTTTGAACCGTCATCAAGACCGCCGGGCCGCCCATGATTTTCCCGTCTTGTTTGATAAAGACACTGCCTTCACCCCGTTTATTGGGTCCACCAAAGCGCAGCTCGGCAACGTCTCGAATCAAGACCGGGCGCGGATCGCGCCATTGAACCACCGTGTTGCCAATTTCATCCAACGACAACGTTTGACCGTTGATTCGGATCAACGACTCCGTCGGCGAGCGCACCATCACTCCGCCACTGGCAATGACATTGGTTTGTTCGGCCGCACGGGTCAATTCGGCCAATGAAACGTTCTGGGCGGCCAGTCGCGCTGGCGACGTGATAATCTGGAACTGCTTAAGAGTGCCGCCCATCACGGTGACTTGGGAGACACCTTCGACGGCCAACAGGCGATTGCGAATGGTAAATTCTGCAAGTGTTCGCAGTTCCATCGACACAAGTTCTTGTTGTTCCACAGTCGTGGGCTCGGCGGTCGACCGAATTCCAATCAACATGATCTCGCCCATGATCGACGAAATCGGCGCCATCACGGGATTGGAATTTTGAGGCAAACGCGATTTGGCCAGCTGAAGTTTTTCGGCAACGACCTGTCGATCCCGATAAATATCGGTACCCCATTCGAATTCAACCCAGACGATCGACAGCCCAATGCCGGACGCGGAACGGACGCGCTGCACGCCGGTCGCTCCATTGAGCAGAAATTCGATCTGCCGCGTAACGAGCATCTCGACCTCTTCCGGCGCCAGGCCCTGGGCTTCCGTGAGCACCGTCACCGTTGGTCGATTCAAGTCCGGAAAGACATCGACTGGCATGTCCGGCAGCTGAATTGCCCCGTACACGACCATGACCAGGGCCGTTGCCAATACGAGGAGGCGATTTTGTAGCGCGAAACCAATAACTCGGTTGAGCATTAATTTTCCCTAACGAAGTGAAGCGTAGGCTGATTGAAGATCCGAGACACCCCACGCCGCGATGATTTCACCAGCAGACAGACCCGCCGTGATTTCCACATAGCGATCATCCGAGCGGCCCGTTTTGATCAATCGTCGTTCGAATTTGCCGTCGGCCGACTGGACAAACACGAATTGACCACTGGCTTCATCGACAATTGCTTCATTCGATACTGCCAAAGTTGTCGGGTTGTTTTCGGCGATCAGATTGATGTGGGCTAACATGCCATGTTGCAACACCATCGTCGGACGTTCCTTGAATTCCAGCCAAACACTCAGCGAACGACTGGCATTATCGAGTCCTTGCCCACTGCTGATGACGACGGCTTGGCCGACAAAGTCCGGTACAGCCGCCAACCGAATGCGTGCCGGTTGATCAATTGTTACGCGGGTCAATTCGGGCTCGGAAACAAAGCCACGAATGCGGGCTTGGTTCGGGTCATGCACCTCCAGCAACGTTTCGCCCGCCGAAACGAACTGTCCGATCACTTTGTCAAAATGCACGACATACCCATCGATCGTGGCGCGCATCGGCAAACTGCGGACGAATTTTTTCTCGGTGACCAACGCCTTGATTTGGTCAAGATTCAAGCCGACCGTTTCCAACGTTCGTTGCAAATTGTCCCGGAGATTCTGTTGAGTCCGTAGCTGACTTTCGGCTTCCCACCGTTGACGTTGTGGAATTCCCTGAGTATCCCGCGAAGCTTCCCAGCGACTAAGTGTGGTTGTCAGATTGGTCAGATCGTTCTGTGCGGTGACCAGTTGCAATTGTAAATCTTGAAATTCCAGACTCGCTAATTCCCCAACGACGTCCCCGCGTTGGACGAACTGACCGCGGGTCACCAAGATGTTTTCCAGGGTTCCATCAAGTTGAGCAGAAACACTGTCTCGCGCCGCCGCTGGCAGTTCAACCAGCCCATCAATCGCAAATCCAGCACCCACGGATTGACGGCTGACCGTTTCCGTCCGCAATCCAATGTTTTGAGTGGCTTCCCGGCTCAATCGCAAGACGCCCTGCACAAAAAAATTGAACAGTTCGTGCGTGCCGACCGTCACCACTCGATCACCGGGGAACACCTGTTCGGCCCGAAATTGAATTTTGCCAGCCGCTTGTCGCACAACTACGACATTGCGTTTGATGAACTGCGATGACTTGTCGGTGGCCTCTTCCTGTATCAGAACAAACCGTTCAGCCCCGTCGCGCGCGACCGCGATTTCGGGAACCGTCAATAATTTTTCCGACGCGGCGATGATCACCTGGGCTTGGCCAAACATCCCGGGTAGCAATCGCGACACTCGTTCCGGCGGATTGGGGAGATCAATCCAGGCGGTGCCCAAGTGCGTGACTGGATCGAGGTAGACCTCTTTGACTTTGATCTCACCGCGAAATGTTTCACCCGGGTAGGCTGGCAGCGTAATTTCGACGGACTGACCGACCAGCACGCGTTGCAAATCGTGTTCCAGAATTTCGATCTTGCCCCAAACTGACGATAGATCGACTATTTCAAACAAGTGCTCTGCCGGATCGACGACCTTTCCGATCGACAAATCGCTGTGGTACGCGGTGCCGGCGATCGGACTGCGAATCGCCAATTCTGTCAATCGCTGCGACTCGCCACCCATTCGCAATTTTTCAAGTTGATCGAACGAAAAACCCAGGTTCCTCAGTTTGATTTGCGCCGTCTCCAACGTATTGGAATTCTCGCGGTGATTAGATTCGGCAGCCTGCAACTTCGAGCCGGCGACAGCTCCATCACCGATGGATTTAAAATGCTCGACCAATTGTTTCGACAACAACCAGGCGTTCTGCGCGTTGATCAAATCCAATTGCAAGTTTTGCAGATCGGGGCTATCGATGCCAGCTAACGCTTGACCGGCCGCGACAACATCCCCCGGCTGGATGTCCAGCCGAATGATCTTGCCGCGAATTTGTGAGGCCACAAAGGCGCGCTGTTGCCACGGCGAAACCAACCGGGCATAGGCCTGCACGCGATCTTCACCCGACTCGATTGCTACTTCGGCCGTTTCCAGACCCAACGCATCGCGGGCGGGTTGGGTCAGCAACACCGAACCGCGGACTACGTTGACCTCAACTCCTTTGGCCGGCAGAGGCTTGTGGCCTTCGTGCACTGGTGCTGGTGCCACCAACAACGCGATCGAGAGAAAACACCCGATCTGCATCGATGCCGTCAGTTTCGTAATTCCAATTTCGGCGCTCATTGCTTGACATAGTCCGCTGGAGCGAGGACTTTTGCTGAATCCGTTTTGGCCAGCTTGACGAATTCATCCACGCACGGCGGGCAACAAAATTCGTAGGATTTGCCGGCGATGATCCAGGCGCATTTCGCATTGGCTTTGGTCAATGTAATTGGACAAATCTTGTCCCCCGGCTGGGGTTTCAGATCATGCGCTGCTATGAATCCGGCAAACTTCTGAGAAGCGGTGACATTGCCGTTGGCTTCGATATCGGCTTGTGTATAAATTCCGCCTGGCGTCAGATAAAGATCTTGCTCTTCCTGACTGGAGACCTTGGCGGGCATTGCCCCGCCGTTATGTGCCTCAACTTGGGAACTAAAGCCGAGTCGAAACCGATCCGCTCCAATACGCAGGATGGGAATCGTCAGCTCCACGGGTTGACCCCACAGCGATTCCGGCAACTTACCGGCAAACCGCGACGTCTTGCCTGTTGAATCACCTGTTTGCGGCGCGGGTTTGAGCTCAATCGGTGTGGCTTCCGATCCGCCGGCCGATTTGGCATAAGCGATCAAGTCTTGATTTTCGACTTCGTGAATCCGGGATTCATCGGCCCCTAACATGTAGAGGCTGATCGCGCCTTCTTTTTCGAAAATTGCTTCGGCATGGTAACTGTCCCGCCCGATCGGCACGATGAATCCACCATGTGCTCCGGGAATATGGGGGTGCACTTCTTCGCCCGTGTCATTCACGGAATCGGGTGTCGAAGCAACAGGGTTTTCCGCTTGGTTGGCCGCAGTGGACGGCGGTTCGAAAGATGATGTTTTCGGTGTCGATTGCGAACAACCGCTGAAAACAAGTACCATTCCGCCTAGTAAGGCAACGAACATGTCATTTATTATTGAGGTTCTGCGAATCATTGGAATTTTCCTGGTTTGAATTCCCCGACGTGGGATTTGACAACTGTGTGGATGGAAAACGAACGAACTCTGACCGTAAGATCTTGTGGATTATCTATTCATCTTGAGGTCGCTAGCCCTGACCAATGCGGCGACGTTGCGCGCGAAACAATCCGCAAATGGCATCGATAACCGGATAAACGAAAATCGCTTTTGCGCTGCGAATCAGTCGCAAAACCATTCGTTATGCGCGCAGCACGACTGTGCTTCCGCGCTTTAGCACAGAAATCGTTCCAGCAAGATGCACGTTTGCAGCGCTGAACGGCCAGGCAGAGCACCGATCGGCTTAAACCGAATCGGCGCGCCGAATAGATCATCGGCGCTCACGGCAACAAAGAAATTGACTTCGAAAACTAACACGAGTTCGATCGAATCAACCGGCGGCAGGGAGATCGGATCGGGCACCGGCTGTTCATTGGCACCGCACTTACAACCACCCTGGCATTGGCAGTTTGCGGACTCGCTCGCCCCACAACAACGGGTGTGTTGGACATTCGCAGCGACCGTCTTATCAATACACCCGCAATGACGTTTGGGCAGCGTCAATGGCTGCACGCAAAACACCAAGACCAGCAAGGTGGACAGCCAATGATTAGCCAGTTGTTGAAAATTCAGTCCAGACATCGGGCACGCAATGGGAATGGTGGCAGGCGCATTTCGGTAGCCATGAAGTCTCGGCAACCAAACACGACAAAGTCATGATACCCACAATCCACATCCCAGGCAAAGGTCAATTGAAGTCAGCGACGTTGTTTTCGTCCAGGAACTGCTCAGACTTTCAGGGTTGACATCCCGCCATCCACGCCGAGGACCTGCCCGGTGATCCAACCGCTGGAATCCGTCAACAAAAAGTGCCCCAAGGCGGCGATATCGGACACCGTGCCGGTTCGTTTTAAAGGATATCGCTGGGCGAGCGCCGCGGTTTTTTCATCGCTGGAGAAAAACCGAGCGGTTAATGGCGTGTCGGTTAAAGCCGGAGCGATGCAATTGACGCGGACGTCGGGTGATAACTCAGCCGCCAAAGTTCGAGTCAAGCCCTCGATAGCTCCTTTCGACGCCGCGATGGAAGCATGCATCGGCATCCCCTGCCCCACTGCCACGGTGCTGAACAAAAGTACGCTGGAATGTTTCGCTTGTTTCAGACCGGTCATCGCGGCTTGAATGACCTTTACCGCTCCGACTACATTTAACTCGAAGTCTTCCCGAAAGGCTGCGGGAGTCAAGCTGCGAAATGATTTCAAATTGATTGAACCGGGACAATAGGCTAATCCGGCAATCGACTCGGGCAGCATCGTTTTGTCGACTTCGGTTTGGGTCACGTCGATCGCCACATGAGTTACCCCAGCCAAGTCCGCCAATTCGCGCGGATGACGACTAAGTACCGTGACGCGATCCCCCGCTGCCAGCAACCGTTGGACTAACCCCAGCCCAATTCCGCTACTACCACCCACCACGACAAAATTTCGCTCGTTCATTCGCTCGGTTCCTGTGGAATATGTGTTGCTTATTTATCGAGTCAATCGTGGGTGGTATTGTTACGCTTCCACGGAGATGCCAAAGTTTAACCGTCGGCCATACTCCGCAAACAACTGCGTTTCCGACATTGTAAGGGCAAAAAAGCACTGCGTCTCAGCCTTCGTCAGTTTTCGCCGCCCTTCGCCCCCGCCATTCAATTTCGTATCATTAGGTGATGGAACAAGTATCTGAAAACAACGCCATTCCAGTGCGCGTCTTGATTGTCGACAACGAAAAAGACCTTGCGCTGGCGATGCAGGAAAGCCTGGAACGAATCGGCTTAATTTGCACTTCCGCCACATCGGGCCCGGAAGGTGCGAAATTACTGCGAGAAAACAACTTCGAAATTGTCATTACCGATTTGATGATGAACGATGTTGGCGGGATGGAAATTCTTAAGCAAGCCAAAGAATCCCAACCTGATTGCGAGGTCATTCTTGTTTCCGGCCATGCCACGGTACCCTTGGCCGTCGAGGCGATGCGGGAACAAGCTTTCAATTTTCTGGAAAAACCAATCACGCCCAAACGCTTGCAAGCCGTCGTCTCCAAGGCTGTCGATGCGGTCCAGTTAAGACAGCAAAACATGAACCTGCGCCAACGTCTGGACGAACGATTTGGCTTTGAGAATTTGATCTTTGCCAGCGATAGTATGCAGGCCGTCGTCGATCGACTTCGTCGCATCGCTCCGACAGACGCCGGTGTGTTGATCACCGGTGAGACGGGAACGGGAAAAGACGTCGTGGCTCAAGCGATTCATCAGAACAGTCCCCGCAAGAAGAAGCCTTTTGTGGCCATCAACACGGCCGCGGTCGCCGAACATCTGGTTGAAAGCGAACTATTCGGCCATGTAAAAGGCGCGTTTACCGATGCAATTTCCGATCGCCTGGGAAAATTCGAATATGCCAATGGCGGTACCTTGTTTCTCGATGAAGTGGGAGACATGCCCATGCCGACGCAAATCAAACTGCTCCGCGTACTCGAAGAACGGGAGATCACCCGGGTCGGCGATAACAAACCGATCGCCGTCAACGTGCGGGTCCTCGCGGCCACCAATAAAGATCTGGAAAAAGAAGTCGAGGCCGGTCGATTCCGCAGCGATTTGTATTTCCGCTTGAAGATCGTGTCCGTCCATTTGGATCCGTTGCATAAGCGCCGCGAAGATGTTTTGCCACTGGCGGATTATTTTCGCAAGCAGGCGAACAAACGCCACAACCGCAAAGTGAAAGGGTTTTCACCCGAGCTGCGCCGTTGGCTATTGGAGTTCACTTGGAAAGGCAATGTGCGGCAGCTGAAGAATGTCGTGGAAAGCCTGGTGGTGATGGATATCGATGACTACCTCGATGCCGATGATCTCTCACCTGATCTGATTGAATCGCATCCCATTGCCATGCCCAATTCCAACACCGCCGCCATCCATCCTGGCAACCGTTCGACTTCTTCCGCCGAGCCGTCGTTGGTTTCCATTCCGGCGAATTCACTGGACTCGGTTACAGCGTCTCCCCTAATTGGAAAATCGTTGCAAGAAATTGAAAAATGGGCCATTGAACATACGTTGACCCTGGCCAATCATAATCGCGAAGAAACCGCCAATATCCTCGGCATCAGCGAACGCAATTTATATCGGAAATTGAAAGAGTACGATCTAAAATGAACCCCATCCGACAGCTTTCAGCCAGCGTCATCAACAAAATCGCCGCCGGTGAAGTGATCGAACGGCCCGCCAGTGTCGTGAAAGAATTGCTCGAGAATTCTGTCGACGCCGGCGCCACGAAAATTGAATTGACGCTGCTTAATGGGGGGTCTGAATTGATTCGGATCACCGATAACGGTTCCGGAATTCCTCAAGATCAATTGCAATTGGCAGTGACCCCGCACGCGACCAGCAAGATTGCCGACGCCGATGATCTGTTTCGGGTGGGGACATTTGGGTTTCGTGGCGAGGCGCTGGCATCGATCACCGAAGTCAGCCAAGCGGTGCTGCGTTCCCGCACGGCGAGTCAGGACTGCGGCTATGAATTAATGATCAATGGCGGTCATCGCGAATCCGAACAACCGTGTGGCTGCCCGGTCGGTACGACGATTGAAATTCGGCAACTGTTCTACAACACTCCAGTGCGGGAGAAGTTTCTGCGTACACCGCAAACAGAAAAAGGACACATCAGCGAAGCCTTCACCCGGATTGCGCTGGCCCACCCGGAAATTCAGATGACCATGTTGCACAACGACAAAGTCGTCTATCAACTCCCGCCAACGGAGCTCTGGCGTGACCGGATCGACGCTTTTTTCGGTGCCGAAATTTCCGACTCTCTGATTCCAGTCAACAACCACGACGAAGAGGTTCGAATTCACGGATTCGTGGTCGATCCCTCAGTCAGTCGGGCCAACAACCGGCTGCAATATCTGTTTTTGAATCATCGCTATATTCGGGATCGCAGTTTGCAGCACGCGCTTAGTGAGGCCTATCGCGGATTGTTAATGACGGGACGATTTCCGATTTGTTTTTTGGAAATGGAAATGCCGTTTTCACTGGTTGACGTCAATGTGCATCCCGCCAAACTGGAAGTTCGGTTTCAAAACGGCGGCAAGATTTATAGTCAATTGTTAAGCACGATTCGCAACCGATTCTTGACGACCGACCTGACGGCTTATGCCCAACTTACCAGACGCTCGGTGCCAGAATTCAAACCACACCCCGATGTTAGCGGGGGAAATTTCCAGACGGCGGGTTTTGCATTGGCAAGTCCCCAATCGTTGCCGAATCAAACCCGCATTCCTTTTACGTCGCCGCGACCGGCCCATGATTGGACGCAACCTTCACCGCGCGAGGAGTTTGCGGCAGCTGTTCCCCAGTCGCCGTGGCAACCCTCGTCGGCCACGACTCTGCCCTCGGTTGACAGGGTCGGGCGGGACTTTCAGCGCCCCGATCACCGCCACGACTCGGCGCCTGGACGCCATCGCTTGAGTCCGGCGCTCCAAGTGCACAACACGTACTTGATTCAAGAAACTGAGGAAGGCATGGTTGTCATTGATCAACATGCGTTACATGAACGAATTATTTATGAACAACTGCGCGAGAAAGTTCTGGTTGGAAAACTGGAATCGCAACGACTGTTGGTACCCGAACCTGTGACGTTGCCGCCGGCCGAAGCGGCAGCGGTGTTGGAAGAAGCGGAACTGCTAGGGCAAATCGGAATTCAAGTTGAACCGTTTGGGGGGGACACAATTCTGATAACCGCCTACCCAGCGATGTTAGCCAATCAAAACCCGGCGGAGATGCTGCGCGGAGTAATCGATCAATTGATGAGCGACAGCAAGACCTTGCGGCAACGGGATCTGGTTGATGAGTTGCTGCACATGATTTCCTGTAAAGCGGCGGTTAAAGCCGGTGATCGGCTGAGTCCCGAGGAAATCAATGCTCTACTGGACCACCGCGAATTGTGTCAGGATGCCCATCATTGTCCCCATGGTCGCCCGACGTCATTAGTGTTTTCCCGAGAAGAATTGGATCGCCGATTTAAGCGAATTTAGCGGTATTTGAAAACTGGTCGTTCCGAATCACAATGGAGGTACCGGAAATTACCGGTCTTTGGTCCGCAGTCTCCCCGCCGCTGTCCGATTGAACACGGCGCCCCATTTCCGATCGTTGACTCTCGAAAGTTTTTCTACCTATGATCTGCGTAAGTATTGGTCGCGGTCGACACCGCATGATGATCGCTGAACATCAACACTTGGCCGAACAAGGCGTTGAGTTGGTAGAGTTGCGGTTGGACTATCTCCGCCGGCCGGTCAATATCAAACGACTGCTCGCCGATCGCCCTTGCCCGACGATTATTACCTGTCGTCGCCCGCAAGACGGTGGACGCTGGATGAAATCAGAACCCGATCGTTTGATGGCGCTCCGGACGGCCATTGCTGACGGCGCGGATTATGTTGATATGGAAATGGATGTTGCCAAAACGATTCCGCGTTATGGTCACACCGAGCGAATAATCAGTTATCACAACATGGATGAAACTCCTCCCAACCTCGAGGAGATTCATCATCAGATTGCCCAGCTGGATCCAGACATCATCAAGATTGTCACGATGGCCAACAATCCGATTGATAACATTCGCGCGCTGCGCTTGAGTCGCAATTCGGAGATCCCGACGGTAGCTTTTTGTATGGGTGAGATGGGCTTGCCCTCGCGGATCCTCTGCGGTCGTGCCGGTTCTCCCATGACCTATGCGACGTTTAGCGATGAACGGAAGTTGGCGCCTGGGATGCTGACCTTCCAACAAATGCGGGATGAATTTCGCTATGACTCGATCACCAATGAAACTGTGATCCTGGGCGTGATTGGCGACCCGGTCGCTCAGAGCCTCAGCCCGCGTGTACACAATGTCTGCATTCGGGAAAAGAAACTGAATATGTTGTATTTGCCCTTTCGGGTTCCCAAGGAGTATCTCGAACAATTTATCCAGACTTGCCCCGAGATGGGGGTCCGTGGATTGAGTGTGACCATTCCCCACAAAGAAAAAATCATCAAGTACATCAATGTCCTGGACGACCAAGTCGCGGGAATTCGGGCGGCCAATACGGTGGTGTTCCGTGACATCAATACGTTTAGTTACAACACGGATTGTTCCGCTGCCCTCGAGAGCCTCGAACAAGCGTTGCGGGATCGCGGCCACGAAGGTGACGAATCATTGACCGGAAAACGCACACTGATCATGGGAGCTGGCGGAGCCGCCCGCGCAATCGCGTTTGGTCTGAAGCGCGCTGGAGCCCTCGTCACACTTTGTGCACGGGACTATCGCCGGTCCGAGTCTCTGGCGGCTGACCTGGATTGTGCCTCCATCGACTGGACTCGTCGGGCAAATTTCAAATGCCAGATTTTGATCAACTGCACGCCCGTCGGTATGCATCCCAACATGGACGAAACACCTTTCGATCAGGAATGGTTTGACAAAAAAGTAATCGTCTTTGATTCCGTGTACAATCCAGAACAAACTTTGTTTATTAAACAGGCCCGTGAGGCCGGCTGCCTGACCGTGACGGGAATCGATATGTTTGTCCGTCAAGCGGCTAAGCAATTCAAATTCTTCACAGGGATCGAAGCGAATATCGAAACCATTCGGTACGAAGTCAAACGAGCGATTAGCGCGGCGCGTTATTAGAGCCTTTCACCGAACTCTGAACACCGAACTCTGAACAACCATGAATTTGTATCTCATCGGTTATCGTGGTTGTGGTAAATCGACCGTCGCACCTTTGTTGGCGAGTCACTTAAATTGGGAATACGTTGATACCGATATTCTGATCGAACAGCGCGTCGGCCAATCGATTCGCGAAATTTTTTCGCAACAGGGCGAGGCCGAATTTCGGCGCCTGGAAACGGAAGTAATCTGTTCTTTACCCGCCCAGGAAAACTGGATCGTAGCGCTGGGCGGTGGGGCGGTACTGGCCGAAACGAATCGGGCTTGGCTGGCCGCCAACGGAAAAACGGTTTGGTTGACTGCCCCGCCGGAGGTCCTTTGGCGCCGAATTCTCTCAGATCAGACTTCCCAACAGCGACGACCCGATCTGACTGCACAAGGCGGACTGGCCGAAGTCGAGAAATTGTTAGGCACCCGTTCAGCAATTTATGCGGGCTGTGCCGATTACACAATCGACGTTGCGGAAATGTCGCCCCGACAAATTGCCGCGCACATCGTCGATTGGTGGCGAGCGGTCGATAACAAACTTACGTAGTGCGTCGTTGGGTTCTATGTTTTGGTGCGACAGGATCACGCCCATCAAAGCACTCCGACCTTTGGACAGCATGACGAACATTAACTTCCCGAACACCCCGGTCATCCATGCTATCGGCCTTGCCACCCATCTTTCGAATCGTGTTGCTGGCGGTGGTCGGGGCCATCGTTGGCGCATTACTCAATCGCGCGATTTATGCGTGGCCCTATTTTCGGAAACGGGCGATTAGCCCCTGGTTACCGGCCGATCCCAACGCACTGCCACGTCGATGGAGCGATTTCATTCCCATCCTCGGTTGGTTTGGTCTTCGTCGCGAACATAAAATCCATGGAAGTGGATTTTGGGTCCGTCCCCTGCTGATCGAAATCGTTTGGTTGGTGGGACTCCCCTGGTTTTACTTTTGGCAATTAGCGGGAGGTTTGACCGGGGGCTTGCTGGTGCCCGAACCGGTGGGTTGGCCCAGCTTCATCGAAACCTGGTTTGTCGCCCATGCGACGTTGATTGCGCTGATGTTCATTGCGACGTTCATCGATTTCGATGAACGTACGATTCCCGACTATATCACGATTCCAGGGACGATCTTTGCACTCCTGATCTCCGCCGGCTGTCCCTGGTTCAGGTTGCCGGAAGTCACGACGAATTTGGCCGGGCAGGTACTGGAGCCAATCCACTTTACATCGGGCAGTCCGTTACCGAATTGGCATCACGACCAATTGGGTTTATGGATTGCGCTCGCTATTTTCACCTGTTGGATCCTGGCCCTGCTTCCCAAAGTTTGCACGTTGCGTTACGGCATCGGCCGGGGATTGTGGATCATGGTTGGCAGCTGCTTGCGTCCGGCGCGCAAAACCGCTTGCCCAATTCGATGTCAACAACGACGCCCGGAGCCGATGACCCTGGCATTGTTAGTTTTGTGGTTGGGTGGTTTTTTCGCGATTGTGTTTTCCAAACAGTCCTTGCCTCCCTTGCATTGGGACAGCCTGTTTGGGTCCATGGTCGGCTTGGCATTTGGCGGTGGCATGATTTGGTCCATTCGAATTTTGGGACGGTATGCCATGCAAAAAGAGGCCATGGGATTTGGTGACGTGACGCTCATGGCGATGATTGGTGCATTTTTGGGCTGGCAAGCGGCGCTGTTGACGTTACCCTTTGCCGCGTTTGCGGCTTTGTTGATCGTGGTCGTGTGTTTCCTCGTGACCAAAGAAAGTGAATTGGCATTTGGTCCGTATCTGTGTCTTGGGTGCACAATCCTGTTGTTTTGCTGGTCTTCGATTTGGCCGATAATGTCCCAGCAATTCTTCTTTATGGGACCTTGGATGTTCTTGATTCTTTTGGCGGCGCTGATCTTAATGCCGATACTATTGATTTTGATCCAGTGGATCAAATCAATATTTTTGAACGAGGAAGAGGCGGCATGACACATTTATTTCAAGCCGTGCGAAATTTAGATTCCGGAGCGGAAATCCTGAGGCATCGCGCCTACGGAATGATTGAAGTTGCCGCTGGGCAATTAGTTCAAATCAAATTGAAACCATGGCCCAAACTCGTCTCGATCGTTGAAGCCCGCTGGATTCGCGGCTGGAAACAAGGCTGGAACAGGCGGGATGTTTGTCGGCTGTATTACAATCAGCCACGACTGCATCGCAACTATTTGACGCTGAACTATATTGAATCCAGTCACGACACACGCTGGCAAAGTATCGTAAAGGCACTGGCAATATTCGACGAAATTGCTTACCTGAAACAATCCGATGCAATTTTGGCCGAGCTTTCCAATGCCGCTATCTCGGATCGATTGATGCAACGATTGGGCTGGGCCCGACATCGGGAGGATTCGCCCCAGCGGCATTGGATCAAACGATTTTATGGTGAGTATCCCGCAACAATTCGCCGCCGACAACCTAGCAATTCGATTCATCGGCGAAGCCACAATAGTGGCGGCAGTCCTCCGATTTAGCAGCAATTTCGACAATCGTCATCACAATTCAGCCGTCGTAGCGGCGGCAGTTTGTAATTGCGGGTGCAAACCCGCAGTTCAACCAACCTCCAAAAACCAAGCCGCGAGAGCGGCGACAGATTTGTCGGTGAATTCAACTTCAAAAAGGCATTTCCGCGCAAAGGAATTGCGTTTAGGAACCGATCGGAAACGTTCCTGACTGAATCGACGAATCCTTGATGATGGTAGATCGTAACACGACTTCGACTTACTGCCGCCGACTACGCGGCTGAAAATTTGGGGGCAATTGCAAACTGCGGGTTGGCACCCGCAGCTACGAACTGCCGCCGACTTCGCGGCTGGAAATTTAGCAAACTGCGGGTTGGCACCCTTGTCGTTACCGACATTTATTCTATTAGTTTCAGTTTGCTGGCGACAAAAACATAGGTGTTTAACTTTTCCCAGCCGCGCCAGATTGTGATCCAACCGGGGTTGCCGTCGCTTTTGCGTCCAATGAATCCACCGAGCCG
>JANNWZ010000070.1:0-5078 GCA_031409295.1 Mariniblastus sp. | reverse complement strand
GTGAGTTCGTCAGGATGGATCATTTGTACCAACCCGAGCTCGGCGAAACGATTCGCGCGAATCAATTGCTCTTCCCGCGGGCAAACCCGCGGCACAATCAAAGCGGGTTTTCGATAGGATAGAATCGCGGAGAGCGTGTTGTAGCCCCCCATCGAAACAACATGGCTGGCGTTTCTGACCAGCAGATCTCCTTCATCGGCAAATTCGATGACGCGTAGTGAAGGAACGGTTTCAGCGATACCAAAGACTAACGACTTGGTGGAATCAGGCATGTGAGGACCAGTTAATAGCGTGCCTTGCCTTTCAGATTGGCGAATCGCTTCGATGAAATTCAATGCCAATGCTTTGCCATCTTGTCCTCCACCCAGGGTACAAAGCACGAACGGCTCATCGTCAACTATTTCTTGATCCGGCGTGGCCGGCAGCCGCGACCGCGTATCGAGGTAGCCGGTATACGTGACCCGATCGGCGATGTCCTGTGGGAACTCATATTCTTTCACTGCATCGTAAACATGGGGATCGCCGTAGATCCAGATTTCCCGAAAGTGAGCCCGAATAATTTCGTCCGAATGCATGGCCGTCCAGTCACGCTTGACTTTTTCTGCATCGTCCAAAATGTCTCGGAGGCCGAGGACGCAATGACACTTGGCATGTCGCGAAATCCAATCCAGCGACGGCAATAGTTCGCCGCCGGCGCCTGAAGGAATCTTATCCACGATAAACAAATCAGGTTGATAACTTTGAATGGCTGCCAGAATTGTTCGGCTGCGAAAATTCAGCATTTCATCGGCGGAGATGCCAAGGCTACGCGAGGTATAGGTTCCGTCCGGTTGTTTCTTGAATGATGGCAATGTCAGACAGTCCAGACTGGCCGCTTGCGAAAACGTACATGCCTCCCGCGCTCCGGCGATCACCAAGATGCTGGCGGTGGGGAACTGATGCTTGATCATGCTGGCGATCAAGATATTACGCCGCAAGTGACCAATTCCCATCGTGTCATGGGAATAGAGAACCACGCGCAGGTTCGATTTGTCGGTGGCACTAAGGGTCGCATGTCCAAGAAACTGATTCCGGATTTCGCGGGACAGGTGGTGGTTGTTCGTTCCGGACTTCGTTTTCATTGGAAAGGTCTTGTTCATGGTTTGGATAGTTCATCCCGGCCCGATCGACGTTTAGGTTTCCGACTTCATCTTCTTAATTCGACGAATCGCCGATTCCGCTGCTTGACGAACCGATTCATCACGGTCTTTCGTCAGTTTTTCCAGCGCGGACAGTGCGACGTGCGACTCAGCGCCGATTTTTCCCAGCGTTTTAGCGCTGTAATAGCGAACTTTGATGTAGTCGTCCGCTAGCGCAACCGTCAATGCGCTGATCGTCGGCGCTGCCTCATCGGCAAATTGATCAATCGTTTTCACCGCGTAATAGCGGACCTGTTTGTCCACATCCGAAGTCAACGCCTGAGCCAGTTCAGCTGCGGCGACTTTCGAAGGTCGGCCAATTTTCGATAGTGCTTTCACGGCACGGTAACGGACGTCTGGATCGTCGTCCGAGAGGCATTTGCCAAGTTCCTTAACCGCCGGCGCGCCACGAACCCCCAGTGCTTCCAAGTCCTTTGCAGCACTCTGCCGGATGTTCGTGTCGGGACTTCCAAGCTGAGCCCGCAAGTTTGACAACTCTGTATCGGCGCAGCCACTAAAGAGAATTGTTGAGCAAACAACGAGGCCCAAGGCCAAAGATTGACGCCCTCGGGTGTTTCCAGGTTCAATGGTTCGATGCATGAGATAACCTCGCCTGATATTCATTCCAAAGTCACCAGTTGCCCATCGCTTCGATTGCCGAGCCATTCAAAAACCTGAGCGTCGATCGAATAGGGTACAACGTGAACCGATCCATCGACCATCGACATGTTCAGCGTGCCAGGGTGCGAAGAACCGAAGAGTTTTTCACCGTCTCCGACCGGCAACGAGTAATCCGGTGCCGGTGGCAAATCGGTGCGGCGAATGGTGTCTTCATTCCAACCGGCGGTGTAGCCCTCATTATCGTCGTCTTGCAACTGTCCCAGATTCCGAACATTCAACCTTTTATCGCCAATCATCAGTGTGTTCGATTGTCCGTCAGTAATGTCACGGAAGGCGATTGGTAGTTTTCGTTGAAGAGGTCCCGTTTCATCACGATTCCCTCCGGCATAGTCGCAAAGCGCGCGCGTAATTGTTGGAATTCTGAACCTGGGGAAATAATCATCGAGTCCAACAACGGTTTGTGGGCTTCGACGAGTTGGACAAAAAAAAGTCGAATTGGGTGTCGCGATAGCGGTCAACGCATTGGAGTCATAAACTGTTTTGGCTTCTACATAAGGCAGGATCTGATAACCCCAACCGGCATGCTGTGCTTCGCCGATTCCTCGATTGGGTGGCCGAAACCAGTCCCAACCTCCACTGGGCAGGAACCCGTGAGTGTCGTGGTGCATATGGAATGCGAGAGAAATTTGGCGAATGTTGTTATTGCAATGCGTACGTCGTGCCGCCTCGCGAACCATTTGTACAGCTGGCAATAAAATACCGATCAAGATCCCGATAATGGCGATCACAACCAACAATTCCACCAAGGTGAAACCGTTGATTTGCCCCCCAATCGGTCTGTTTTTATGAATTGGCATTTAGGTTTCTCAAATGCAGATGACAAAGACTGAAGGGCGAAAGCAGCTCCTATTTATGAGAAGCCGTTTTGTTGGTCGCAGACCGCCAAATAGAATCTGAGTCCAGTCAGAAAACCGAAAAAGACACTATCGCATGTGTTTTTTCCTGTGCGATTGTCCACTTCGCTCAAGGTAACGCTGGAAACGGTTGTCCGATGGGCAACCTTTTTGTATGACTGACGTTTTTTCAACCGACGTTGTCGCGCCTCTTCCAGTTTTCGATCACGTTCCTGTCCAATGACCTGTGCAAACCAGCCAGGCAATCGGCTGGCGTGATGTAGCCAACGGCACAGAAACAATTCAGGGGCCACACCAAGGCATTTTTCCAAGGCATTTTTCGATTTGATTTTTGCAATACAAATCAGTGCAGTTACCGGCCTGTTGGATTGTGCGTAGATCAATATTGCCGTGGTTTCGCCTCGACTCCATTCCCCCGAATTTTTCCTTTATTGCGAAGCTATGCAGTCACTGGTGCAAAGACAAATGGGGACTGGCGACGGCACTGCGAAATTAGACCAAGCCGTGTAGCGACAAAAAAAGCCGCGCGAAATGTCGCGCGGCTGAGGAAGGAGTACTTAATAGGATCGACTAACGAGCAGCGATGACTTCGGGGACGTAGAAGCGGATGGGCAAATCGGCATGGACTTGAACGAACTCCCGATTGATGTGACAACCGGGTTGGTACCGCACGTTTCGCACTACTAAATCGACATGTCCGTCCTGATAGATCGCGGCGTTTAACAAGGCGTTTTCATAATCGAAAGGGTTGGCGATTCGTCGTCCGTCAATCTGCACGATGATGTCGCCCGGTTCCAACCCGACGCCGTAGGCGACACCGCCGAAGACCACGTCGATCACTTGCATCCCAACACCCGGGATCAACCGACCACTGAATTGAAGTTTGGGCAGTCGATTGCAGGTCGGCGGCAAGACCAGCGGTGCGGGCTGCACATACATCAACGGTTCGCTTTGAACGACCTGAGTTGGTTGCTGATAGGCTGGCGAAACGGCTGGATTGTTGGGAAAGGGTTGAGCAATGTACGGTTGTTGCGCGCTACCCGTGCTGGGGTCGAAGTTGGGCGCGATTCGAGGTGCAGTTTCAATGCTCGGTACTAATTGCAGACGATCGTGAGGCGCCTGTACCGCAGTATTGTTCGCTGCCGCGTTGGCGTCGCTTTGAATCGAATCGAACGGTGATTCGGTGGTGGTTTGGGCGTAGCTCGATCCGCCGAAAGAAAAAAGTAAAGTGGCGGCAATGGCTGTGGCAGTAATTTGGAGGCTGGTCTTCATCATCGTTTCCCTGATTTAGGTTGTTAAAGTTGAGTCAATCGGTCGTCGATCGACGAACAAACTTTAAGCAAGCGGCAGGCCGGACCAACAGTTTTTTGCAAGTGCGTTTTTGATCGTCGACTGATTCCGTTGTTTATCTCGATAAACTGGCGGATTATTGACGAAACCACTTCAAAAAATTCAAACTCAAGAAAATAGTTGGGCGTCCAACCCTGAGTTTGGGGCTGACATCAATTGGACTTTCACGATATCAGCTTGACGACGATTGATCCTTAATTGCTGCACAATGGAACGATGGGGCTGGTTGATTCCAGTAGGGCTTGGATCGTAACGCCTGCGAAAGCCGCTTCGGTGGCGGCATAGGCGCGGTCCAACTCGGCATGCAATGGGCAAAGTTTCGTGTGCGAGGTTATTCCTAACGGACACCGGCGAATTCGTTCCAAGGGCGAAACTGCATTGACAACATCGAGTATCGTCAGTTCACTGGTCGACGATACTAGCTCGTATCCTCCGCCCGGGCCGGAACGGGATTGTACCATTTCGGCAGCGACCAAGTCCTGCAGTACGCGGTGCAAGTAACGTCGGGGAACTTTCGTTTTCTCGGCCAGGAGATCAGCTGAAGCTGGCTGGCCCACTTGCGCCGCCAAGCACGCGACAGCGCGCAGGGCGTACTCAGCGGTTTTGGACAACATGTTTTTCTCCGGTTTTGGGGTCGGACGGGACGCTACCAATTGACACGATTAGGTTAATTCTGTACATTGACGTGTAGATTATAAGTTTAATCGCTGCAGCCCAAGAATGCAATCCAGTCGCGCGTTGGCGCGACGATCGCTGGAGACCATCGGCCCGCAACCGAGCGGTTGTAACTTCCATTGGAATTTGGACATGAAAATTACCAATACGATCAAGCAAATCATGTGCGGTATTGTCTGGTCGACGATCTCCACGGCGACCTATTGTTCGATCGCCACTGCTCAAACGGCATCGTTTGAGAATCCGCCCATCGATTACTTACATGCGCCGGTCACTGATCCAGTGGCTCAGTTGGCCGCCAAGATCGAAGCTGGCGAAATCAAATTGAAATACGATGCGC
>JANNWZ010000069.1:0-8797 GCA_031409295.1 Mariniblastus sp. | reverse complement strand
ATTTGTAACATTGCACCGGACGTGCATCAACCTGGGTGAACTAATCACCGCAAACGACTCGTACCTGATGCTCGTGGAAGCTGAGCGCGGCGAAGATGCAATTAAAACGGCTTATGAAAACGTCTTGCGAGCAACCGCGGGAAGTGCCATGAACGATGTTCTGACGAGGCAATATGCGACTGTCAAATCCGGCCACGATCGGATTCGCGGCCTTCGCGATCAACTGGCACCCATGTAGACCGCTGATCGAACAACCTGCATCGAGACCTCATGGGGTTGATCGTCTTCGGTCAAATCGATGCCAGGTTGCTGAGCACTCAGCCTCGAATCAACTTCCGGCGAATCCACGAATTTAACCCGCACATGCCAGCTGGTCAAACCACGCCGAATCATGAACGAATATTCTGTCCAGTCGCCCGGAAGTTGCGGTTGAACAAATAAAGTGTTGTTGATGATCTTGATACCCAACAGGTCTTCGATTGCAACACGGTACATCCAGGCCGCCGAACCCGTGTACCAACTCCAACCTCCGCGTCCACGGTGTTGCAGGTTCGAGTAGATGTCAGCCGCAACCACATAGGGTTCAAGCTTATAAACATCTGCCTTAGTTCGTGAGTCCGCGTGCAAAATCGGATTCAACAGATCAAACATCTGCATCGCGATTTCTCCGTGTCCGAGGATCGCTGCGGCCTGAATCATCCAGCATGCCGCATGGGTATATTGTCCGCCGTTTTCGCGGACGCCTGGCACGTAGCCCTGAATGTATCCCGGGTTGGTTTCGCTCCGATCAAACGGTGGTGTGAACAATAACATCAGGCGATGTGCCTCGTCGGTCAGCAGCGCTACCGCTGACTGAAACGCCAATCCCGATCTTTCGGTACTGCCGTTGGCAATCACCGACCACGATTGGGCGAGCGAATCGATCTGGCACTCAGCATTCGTTTGGGAACCCAGCGGGGTTCCGTCATCAAAAAACGCCCGCCGATACCAGTTGCCGTCCCAGGCGTTGGTTTCCATGGCAAGTCGCAAATCGGCAACTCGTTCACGCAGCAACGCCGCGAATTCGCGATCCACGTCATCATTCGATATCGAATCCAACATCGTCGCAAAATCACCAAACAACTTGATTTGAAACCAACCCACCCACACACTTTCACCGGATCCTCCTTCGCCGACTTTGTTCATTCCATCGTTCCAGTCTCCACAGCCCATCAGCGGTAAACCATGTCGACCGTAGCGCATCCCATGTTGGATAGCATGTTTGCAATGCTCCAGCAAGTTATCCGTTCGCGTCGAGACGTTGGGTTGTTCGTATCGTTCCTGTTCAGTTGGAGTCAAAAGCGGTGATTCTAAATACGCAACAACCTCGTCCAAAATGGTCAGGTCTCCGGTCGATTTCAAGTAGTGCAGGACAGCAACGGGCAAAAACAAGAAATCATCCGAAAATCGGGTTCGAGTTCCTTTTCCATGGGGTGGATGCCACCAGTGCTGCACATCCCCTTCGACGTACTGTCGCGATGCAGCCAGCAGAATTTGGGTCCGAGCGAGTTTCGGATGTGTATGAACCAACGCCATCACATCCTGCAATTGATCGCGAAAACCAAAGGCTCCGCCGGACTGGTAAAACGCCGAACGTCCCCACACTCGACAGCTCAAAATTTGATAGGGCAACCAGCGATTAACCATCGTATCAAGCGCCTTGTTTGGCGTGTCCACCGTCAAGCGATTGCATCGAGAGTCCCAATCGCCAATCGTTGATTTGATTGCGGCATCCACGTTGGCAATTTTGGGAAACTGATCCATCAATTCCATTGCCTGTTCAATATCGGGTGCTGCACCAAACAGGAATACCACCTCGCGGAACTCGCCAACGGGAATTGTCAATCGCTGTTGCAATGCCAAACAGGGATCCATTCCCGCACCGACTCGTCCATCCAGTGGCTGATTTAGTCCTGATGGATCAACCCAGGTCCCGTTTCGCCCCAAGAAGCTTTTTCGATCCCCGGTCCAATTTGCTTTGGTTGACGGTAGCATTGTGAGAAATACAACTTGGGATCCAAAATCCGGATGAAATCCATTACTCATACAAATTGCATTGCGACGTTCGTCGAATGACGAAACTTGATGCAACAGGGTCGACTCCCGGCTGACACCTAGGACGGTTTCAGCATAAAACGTCAAGGATAATCGACGAGATTGCGTTCCCTTATTCGTCAATCGTATTCGAATGAACTTAACCGGTCGCGTCGGATCGATCGAAATCGTCGTTTCAGATTCGATATTACTTTGTCGCACGATGAACGTGGAGAAACCCTGGCCGTGGACAACGGAATGACGGGTATCGTTATCAGTCAAGTTTGTTGCAGACCAGCATTGTCCGGATACTTCGTCACGCAAATAGGTGACTTCACTTGGCGCATCGGTAACCGGATCGTTTGACCAGGTCGTTAATTTGTTTTCCCGACTGTTGTTCAGCCAAGTGTATCCGCCTCCCGATTCCGTGACCAAACAACCGAATTCTGTATTGGCAATGATGTTCGACCATGGAGCTGGCGTGGGCTTTGTTAAACTGGTGGATATTTCGTACGATTTTCCAGCAGCAATGAATTTGCCATAGCCATTTGCATGGTCGTCAAAGGTTGGGTCGTTTTGCAATCGATTCGAAGTGAAGTTATTGGCTGAACCATTGGTAGTTCGTGTATCGTGAGTCCGACGATGTTGGTCGATTTGCGGAAGGTTGGCCGAACGACTTCTGACTCCGGCAGCTGCTAACTGCTGCGAAAGCGAGCCTGATTTTCCGCGCAACAAGACCGTGCAGGCTGCATTCAACAAGCGATGATCTTCGATCGTCAATTGAGAATTGCGCAGTAAAAACACGCTTTGCCGTCCACCAACGAGCGTATTTTTTTCGTTGATGACCGCCTGGATTTGTTCGTGCAGTGCGTCGAAGTAGGTACCTGGATAATCATTGCACACAACTAGATCGGACTTCAGGCCGCGCGATTGCAGGAAAAAGTGCGCTGACACCAGCTCTCTGACAAAATCAATTTCGATCGTTTCGCCAATCCTTGCCAACAAAATTGGCACGTCACCGGAAATTCCGAATCGCCACAACGCATTCTGGCCAAGGCGATTCGCCGCAATCTGCGAAGAATCACCACGCAATTGGGGATCAGGATACAACAAAGCCCCGCCCAGTTGTTGAAACAGATGAATCTGTTTGGGCGACAGGTCCAAGTGCCTCAGTTCGACTTGCGCAAAAGCCCAGGCAAGTTCAAACGCACGCTGTACGCCCCGCAAATCATGATACAGGTCGGCCAACAAAATCGCTTGCTCATGGTTGTCTGCCAGCGCCGTAGTGAAGGCGAGCGTGACGGATTCGCCTGGTGGAATCGCGACGACACAACGTAGGGAAAAAATCGGATCCAGCACTGCGCCCACCGTCTGCATCAACGACGGTTGGCTCATCGCGGCTGGCGACATGGTACTGCGGCATCGACCCAAGAACGCTTCGCGACTGGTTTCGAAATCAAGTGTAGCCTCGACTCCCGCGGGAATTGCCATGGAATGTACGGCATACAACGCGGTTTGGGTGGTATCCCGTGGCCGGCGGCGAGCAATTAACGACAGATTATTGCGATTGAATTCCGTTTCCACGAACAACTTTTGAAACGCTGGATGGGCCAGGTCGGCGCCGGGACTGGACAACGAAACTTCAGCGTAACTAGTGATTTCGATGGAAACGGTTTCGGTGCCATGATTGATCAACCGCAGCTGACGTACTTCCGCGTTGTGTTCGGGCGAAACAACCAACTCGACAATCGACTCCAAATTCCCTTGACGCCGGCGAATTTCACCTTTGTCGATCGAGAGCAGCGACTCGTACTCGTCGGGCTCAATACAAGTGGGTTGATACGCAGTCGACCAGAACTTCCCAGTTTTGAGATCTCGCAAATAGAGAAACGTGCCCCATGAATCGGTGGTAGAGTCCGGCCTCCACCGGGTTACTTGAATCTCACCCAATTTGCAATAACCGCCGCCGCTGTGTGTCATCATCGAATTGAATTTTCCATTCGACAACATCAAAGTTCTCGGTGCGGCAGAGAAGTGCCCCTGAATTCGTCGGCTCACAAAATTAATATCGGATTTGGCAAAGTTTACGTCGTCGACTTCATCAATATGGGGAGCCTTGGTTTCAACGATGTTGGGCACTCGTTCTTGCAACATCAATTCGTTGGCCCGGATCATGGGATTGGCGTGAAACCAGTCTTGAATAATATTGGCGTCCAAACAATTGACAATGCTCAGTAGGGTCATCGACTGATGATGCGCCATGTAGCTTCGAATAACTTTCGACTTTTCCCGTTCCCGCAACCTGCTACGGGTGAAATCAATGGCATCATAAAATCCCCAGGTCCCGAAAGCGTCGACGGCTAATTTTCTCAGGTTCGCTGTGGCACGACTGCGATCCCACGGGAGCGCTAACGCCGTTGAATAAGGAGAAACCACTAAGTCCTTCGACAGTCCTCGTTTGAGTCCCAACCCCGGGACACCAAATGATTTGTATTGATAGTCCGAATTGGCTGAAATTGCGCTAAATGCTGATTCACTGATCCCCCACGGAACGTTTTGTTGTCGACCATATTCGATCTGTCGAGCTATTGCCGTTTTACAACTTTCCTCAATCAAAGATCCCACGTAGGTCCGTTGGAAAACTGCGGGCAACAAATACTCGAACATCGTCCCGCCCCACGAAAGCAACGTGAATCGATGATGGATTTCCGTTGCTTGCCTGCCCAAATGAAACCAGTGTTCGGTCGGCACATCGCCCTTGGCTATGGCTAGAAAACTCGCCAACCGACATTCGCTACACAAGAGATCATAGTGTCCTCGATCAAGTAAGCTGTTTTCAATATCGTACCCAATCGAAAATAGTTTGCGTCGCTTTCGATACAGGAAAGAGAAATCAATTTGATGTGCGGCCGCTTCACACTTTCCTTGCAGAATTTTCATCCGGTCCAATAGCGATCGAATTATCGTGGTGCTTTGCTCGACGAGGCTGAGGAACTCGATCTTGGCAATATACTCCTTAGCAGAAGCCGGTTGACAAACCATCTGTCCGACCGTCGTTTTCAAGACCGCCATTTCGCGGAGACACATTCCTGGTGTGACGATTGTGTTTAGTTCGGCAAACCAACCACCCACCGTCGGCGGAACGGATCTTTGTTCCTCTTCCGCCATAATCGAGAGCCACGGCATACACACATTGATATCGTTGGCGATTTGCTCGAACCGATGCTGCACGATGGCAACTGCTTCAACGACTCGCTGAGCCGATTCCCGGTTGTCGGCGATTGGCGGATCTTCCAACCATTGAAGTAACTGAATGGCGGAATTCTGCAAAGCCATTCGAAAGCCTCGGCATTCGTGGAACGTATCTATCGTTCCGTTCAAGCTTGCACGCTGGCTGCCGATCCGTTCGTTAAGTTCATCCAGTTTGATTTTCGCGTTCAAATTATTTGGCGTCGGCTTGTCGTGTTCGCGAATCGCGTCGGCAACAATAGTTTCCAGCCAATCCAACGAGGAGTTCATCCCTGCGACGTGCCGCGCTGAAACGAGCGGCTGTGAGACCAGGTCGTCGATTCCTCGACTGAACGTCAAATAACAAGCCATCAGATTGCCGCTATCAACCGTCGAGACATAGCGTGGAGTCAGGGCTTTCAGTTCTCGAGTTTCATACCAGTTGAAGTGATGACCATGCAGTCGTTCCAATCCCAGCCACGAATCCAAATTCTTTTCCCAACCTTCGACGAGCGACTGGACACCTGCGAGACCCATTCGCTGAGCAGCCATTCCGGCGACCAGAAACATTCCCTCGTTGGTCGGTGAAATTCGAAACGCGGTTTTGTCTCGCGGATATTCCTGGAAATTATCCGGTGGCAGCCAATTCCCTTCTTGATTTACAAATTTTTCGAAATAAGCCCATGTTGCTGAGGCAACCATGGACAAATAACGAACATCATGTCCGTCACGCGGCAGTTGCTTCGTCGCCGAACGTCGTGAAATAAGATGTCCCACAATCGGCGCAATCAGCCATAGACCAACCCATGGCAACGCGGCCCACCGCACGGCCAGAGGGCAGCCGAAAAACACAGCGATCCCGAAAACTGTACAGATTAGAAGTTGACGATTGGATGCTCCGTGAGCATATTTCAAACGCGAATCGGTTGCTGCCGATGTTTCCCATTCCAGTAGATTCTTTTTCGACACGAGCAGGCGAAAGAGTGTCCTGCCGACAGCATCGGTCATGAGCCAAGCTTTGTGAGGTAGAAACATTGCAGAATAAATGACACGTTCCGCTTGCCTAAGCAAGTCGGAAACATAGCTGCGCAGCTGAGCTCGAATTTGTTGATGGGGTGACAAACAAATCAGTCCGGTAATGGCTTGTACCCACAACGGGAAACTCAATACCAAAGCCGCAATGACAGAAGCCTCAAGGCCCCAATCAGGTAACCAAAGCCAATTCAACAAAAGAAATCCCAACAGAGTTGGAGCCAATAAACTGCGCCTCAAATTATCCAGAATCTTCCACCGTGATAGCAGCGATAACTGGTTGCGCTGAATTCCCTTGATAGACGGTACTCGATTAAAAAGCCAGGCAGCAATTTGCCAGTCTCCGCGGACCCAGCGATGGTTTCGTTTGGTGTCTGCGTCGTACCGCGAAGGGAATCCATCAAACACCTCGATGTCGCTGACTAGTGCGACGCGGCAGTGGCATCCTTCGATCAAATCGTGGGATAGAATTCTATTTTCAGGAAATGCCTCGTCCAAACATAACTCAAACATGCGTAAATCATAGATTCCTTTTCCGGTAAAACTCCCTTCGCCAAACAGGTCCTGATACACATCCGACGCGGCGCTTGAATAGGGATCTACGCCAGGATTATGGGCATGAATTTGATGATATCGAGTCGGTGAAGCACCTCCCAAATGAACGCTGACACGAGGCTGCAGAATGGAATAGCCGCGTTGATGCACCGTTCCGTTGTTGGAATATCGAATCGCCCGATTCAAAGGATGAGCAAGTGTTCCAATCAGTTTTCTGGCGGCTCCACGAGGCAGAATCGAATCGGAATCCAACGTAATGATCAGTGGAGTATTGTCAGGATTACGAAATGCGTTCAAACGATTCAAATCACCAATTTGCGCGACAAAATTGGCGTCGATCTGCCGGGTCAGTAGCTTGCCAAACTCCATCAGCTTTCCGCGTTTGCGTTCCCACCCCATCCATTTCTGCTGGGATTCATTCCATTGACGTTGACGATGAAACAAAAAGAATGGGGTTCGATTGTGGGCTTTCGAATAGCGGGCATTAAGCTATCGAATTTGTTGTACCGCGGAATCTAGCAGCGACTGATCGGCTGGACTGATTTGAACATTCGAGTCTATCCAATCGGTTAGCAAGGCGAAGCATATCTCATTTTCGATGTTCGCGAGATAGTGATTTTCCAGTTTCTCAACGAGTGACGTGACTTCGTCGCCACTGCTTAACATCGCCGGAACGACAATAAAGGTTGGCAGGGAAGTCGGTACACCCTCATCCAATTCAAGTTTCGGTAACAAATCAACAGGAAGGCATCGCGTAATCAGTGTATTTACCAGTGTCACGGCGATTTCACTGGCCGGTACGACTGCCAATGCAAACAATACCAACTCGGCCCATGCACTGATCGGGGTCATTGAATAGACCGCCGCTAGCGCGACCAGAATTAGTGCTTCGAGCGCCACCAACGTGAAAAAATAGCCTTGCTTGGGATGCCTACGAAGCCAAGTTGCAATTCGATTCCGCCATCCTGGACTGAAGTGAATGACCCGTTCTAGTTCAAGGCGTCCGTCGTCCACCAACCAGTAACCAACATGTCGTCGGAATTCAAACGACTCCAACGAATCACCGGATACTTGCTCACACTGCTTCAATGCCTGCTTCGCGACTTGGCTCTCGGATTCTTCAGCGCCCCGCGCAAGTTCTTCGATTGCATTTCGATACCGATTGCGACTGGCGAAATCCATTTTGTTATACGCGTTTAAGGGGTCACCTCGCAAAATCTGTTCGGTTGGATTTATCTTTTCAAACAGCGAAGACCAATCCAGCGAGGAAAGCAGCCGCATGCTCGTAATGATGTTACCGATGGAGACTTGACTCGCTGCCGAACGATGTTGCTCAAGTCGTTTGATTTCACTTAAGCGAAGCCCACGCGATTCCAGATGCAACTCCAGCACAGCGGTCGCCGAAACCTCGCCGGCCTCCCGATCCCGGAGGGCCGTGTCCAACGCAATCAACGCTGCCGGATTGTCCAGTGATAACAATTCGGTATCGTTCAAGTGTCCCGTGCGATCCAACGCAACGAGAATTTGCTCGACATTCTGACGGGCTGCGTCTTCGAGGACGAATTGCTCGCAAAGCAGACATAGTCGTTCGATCAACACCAACCTCAGCATGATCGCGAATGCCCATGTCTCGCCGATCGTCAATTCCGTTTCCATTTGAAAATGCGTCAAGAAACGCAAAATCAGCGATTCATCCAGCGAACAATCACAATGTAGTAACAGTTCATCGGCCAACACTTGCACACGCGCTTCGCCGGTCGCGAGTTTGGGCAACTGTTTGAAAAACTGGGGTGGCAAGTGCTCACGAATATCGTGGATTTGCTCACTGATGACGTAGTAGTTATCTAACAACCATTCCACGAATGGCGAGTACCATTGCTGAGCTGTCGACCAGCGTATGGCGACTTGA
>JANNWZ010000068.1:0-15827 GCA_031409295.1 Mariniblastus sp. | reverse complement strand
GGATCGCCGGAACCGCTCGACGGTGATTTGGAACTCGATCCGCAAACACCGGCACCAGACGATGATCGCAACTTGCAAGACCTGCAAGCGGAACTCAAGGCGCTCGAAGTCCAAATCGCAGACCTTGAGACTCAACGCAATGACATCAGCCGGGCTGATCGGCCACGATTGCAAGCGAGGATTGCGACCTTTACTCGACTGGTGAAGTTTCAAGACGGATTTGAACTCACCGCCGAAAAGTTCGGCGATCCGTACTTTGTTTCGACACGCTTGGCGTTCGATAGTTTTGTTCGCGTCTACTATTACGGTACCGAGGACAACCTTCAAGAAGACTATCTGCAGAGAATCGAACGACTCGCCGAAGTATTACCTAAACTGAGTGATCCGGCGGATCGATTGGCCGCTGGAATCGTCGGCAAAACACTAGAATGGTTGGAGAATGCGCTGCAGGTTCCACAATTGGTGTCGGCAATCCGGGCAAAGCATTCGCTGCCCAACGCCTACGTCCATGTTTCAGGCAACCTGATCAATCGACTTGGCGGACGGCCCGTAAATGACACTCGACCGATCTATGAAAATATCAAAGGCCGATTGGTTCGCGGGCAGGCCAGCAATAATGGGCAAGTCTCATTCGATGTCATTGACGATCCCAACCAGGTGCATCTGAGCATCCATGCGTATTCGGATATTTCGTCCAATACGTTTCTCCAACAAGGTAAAATCAAAGCCTACGTCGATGCCAGCGGTCAGGCTGAGGCCCGTCGTAGTATTTTATTCAACGTCGGTGGATTGCTCGCCGAACAGCCCTATGCTGCGGCTTCGATCAACACATTTTTTAGCGGTACAAGTTCTAACTGCGGCCTCATCAATCGGGTTGCCGAGAAGAAATTTGCGGAAAGTAAATCCGATAGCGACCGCGATGCAGGCAGTCGAGTTCGCAAGGAATTACATGAAAGATTCTCGAGCGAAACTACGACGCCGATCGAAAAAGGCAAAGAAGCTTTTGAAAAAGCTCAATTGAAATCGCGTAATCGCTCCAACTACATTCCAGAAATTTACGCCCATTCACGGGCAAACCAGATTGTTTTTGTCGGCAAGAAGTCCTCCAAAGCAACTCTCGCAGCGCCGAATTCTCCAGCAAACTTTGGCTCAATCCATGACGTTCAAGTTTGCTTGCACGATTCACTTTTGGCCAATTATGTCGATCCCATCTTCAGTGGCAAGACGTTTACCAATGAAGAGTTGGCGACCGAACTCGAAGAGTTGACCGGTAACAAGGGCGGCCTACTCGGCCAGGAAGGCGAGACTGAAAAGCTGGATGAAGATGAGGCTTTTAGTATTACTTTTACCACGGTTCGCCCGGTTCAATTTGAATTCGAAGACAATCTACTGGCCGTCATCGTATCCGGACAAAAATTCGCTCAGGGCGACAAGAAGATTGATGCCGGCCTGACCATCAAGATTCGTTTTCGTGTGTCGCAAAACAATGGCGAACTGCAGTTGGTCCGGGACGGTAAAGCGGAACTGGACTACGTCGATGCGGAAAACAAGGACGCCAAAATTGTCGCTTTCCGGTCGTTTCTCGATGGTCGCCTCAACCCCAAAGACAAGCCTCCTGTTTCGGTCAAGCTCCCGGCCAACCTGTTGCCGATCGAAAAAATTGAAGCCCTACGCGATCGTCCAGAAGCAAAAAACTTTCAATTGAGCCAATTCCGAATCGAACAAGGCTGGCTCTATCTTGGTTGGAACTACGTCCCCGCATGCAATTACATCGATCGTCCCGTGGACCTTCCCGCAATCTGGCATGAGTCGTCAGTCCAACAAATGGATTCCATCTACACTCCCACCAGCCCAGCCGTTACCGAGTAACGGTCGCCGAGCCGAGGGGCGCAAGCCCAATGCCGCTGACTTTGGAAGCGGAATGGCGCAAGCCATCCGGTGCGTCTCCTGAAGGCGCAACAAAACCGGACGGCTCGCGCCGTTCCGCTACCAGAAAAATCACGAAAGTCAGTGGCATTGGGCGCAAGCCTAGTGGCCCTTACTTTGTAGCGGAACGGCGCGAGCCGTCCGGTGGTTGCGTGGGAATTTCGGATGAAAACCGGGTGGCTTGGGACGACTCCGCTAACAATTACTCGAAAGTAAGTGCCATTGGGCGCTAACCTGGACTGCTAAAAATTCGGTATTGACATCGTGTTTCGTGCAACCGTTTTTATTCCGCAATCGAAATTGAATTCGGGCCAACGGCCCAGAAGTTTGCCTAGCCCAGGCTAAAGGCCTGGGTAACTGAAAGAACAAGCAACCACAGGGCCAAAGGCCCGGCAATTTGTGGATGGTTGGTAAACTGGCGGGCCATTGGCCCTTGTGTATTATCGTTGACGCGATTCCCAGGCCTTCAGCCTGGGCTATGAAAACGGCTGGGGCTTTGCCCCGCAAAACAAGCCATGAACGGAACAAGATTTGCGCAATAGAAAATCCAGACAACCTCAAATTTTTAGCAGTCCAGCGCTAGCCCCCGGTTTTTTCCAAAGTAACCGGACGCTAGCGCGTTCCGATTAATCCTAATTCAACTAACCGGTCGCTAGCGTGTTCCGGCTAATCTGAAATCCAGGCTATCACAAAGCACAACTTATTTGATCACGTGTTACCGCTGCCCATTCTGATCGGTATCGAGCGAGACGCCAAAGACCTTATATAATTGATCTTTTTGTTTGTCGTTTAGTGTCTTCGCGATGGTTTCTTGGTAGCCCTGCACGGTTTCTTTCATGTCCACTTGAAGTTTTTCGACGAGCTTTTGAATCTCCGAACGAAACTCGTCGTTAATGCGATCGAAAGCCAAACCCTGTTCTTTCGAGAGTTCGAGAAAATTGCGCCAATCCGGGAAAGTCAGGGAGACTTCGCTCCAGCCCATTGAAACTACCAACTGATTCCAAATTTGGCGCAATCGTTCCTTTTGAGACGCAGTCAGCACCTCGAAGACCTGTGATTCGATCGCGGCATAGGCTTGATTGGCAGCAGTTGAGGCTTCGCGTTGCGTTTTAGAAGTCATGTTGCTGCCAAAGGACAGTTCAACACTTAGCTCCGCCGGCAGCGGATTCTCTTGTTCCCAAGTAGTTTTCAATTTCTTTAATTGATCATGTTGGTCGGGAGTAAATTTGAGTTCTTTAACCACCTCGTCGGACAACAGGAGAGCAAACATTCCATTGGGTTGCATATGAGCGTCGAGGTAGAACGGCGTTTTGAGCAACATATTAATTTCATCGGGCGGAGACATGGTGAACCGAGAAACAAATTGGTGATTTCTAAGAAACTGCGGCCCACCATACCTAGCTCTCATTGCTATTTCTTCAATTGATTTTGGAAACGAAAATGCGAAGCCAGAGGCGGCCTTGAAATCGTGTTGCTGAAAATCCAATAGTTCTCCAAAGAGCGCCCGTTGCCAACGATCAAAAATTTCCTTGAGAACTTGTTGTTGAGTTTCGTTGGACTTCTGACAAGTAAGACTCGTCAATTCGACCGCATCGCGAATATTGAGCTCCTGCCAATCCTCGATGTCCAATAGCTTGATGACGGCAGGGAGCAAGAACAATGTTTGAACGCCGGCTGGCACAGGCGCGGATTGTGCTGAGGCATTACGAATCGCTTCGGCTTGAAAAAATTTGGCGACCATTACCTGGTCAAACAACTGGTTTTGTCTGTCGGATAAAATCGCACGAAACTCGGTCATCATTTCTTGCTTAAAATCTTTCATATCTCCTGGATCTTGAAGGCGAACCATTTCATCAAGTTTGTCCGAATACTTTTTACTCAATTGCTGGCCAATCAACCGTTGTTCAGCACTACATTCGATTGCAGCGAAACTGGGATCGATCAAATAAGTTTCTGGATGGGGGTACTCAAACGCCTCCGGAAACAACTGTTGCAAGTTGATTTGCGCGACCGCGGATTGAGTAAAGATACATTCCAAAAAACACAACCATCCGAAGCCTGCCACTATCAGTAAGGTAGAACTCAATTGTTTCTTTGACATGATTGATGGCCTTTGACAATTGGAAAAAAGGTGCATGAGTTTAATCAAAACAAGTGACTTTCGAACCAAAAATGCCCTAAAGAAATTTGGTTTCGTCAGGGCAAAGAATCTCCCCAAATCGATTCTCTAGTGTTTTTCGAACTTACGTCCCAACATATGTCGCGATCTGACTATCACACTCTCCCGAACCATTCGAATCGGTCCACGTGATTTTTACACTTGACGTCCACACACCCGATGCACTAACTGCTATGGCACTATTATCCAATTGATCCGCCGTTCCTGGAGCGAGTACTGGATACCAAGCATTCGCGACGGAATTGGCTGGTCCGGCCAATTTCCATTCACAAAAGAAAGTAACGGTCCTAGCGTAGCCCGACGGGACCGAAACCTCACATTTTGCACTCGTCTGAAGATCAGCGGGGTTGGTAAAAGGAATCTGATTGGAACCGTTTTTTGTTTTTACAACTCCGTCAACCTTGTAGACGAGATTCGAAATGACTCCTATCGGAGCCCAAACCACTCTCGGTGGGAAAGCAATTTTCGCTGCACTGGCCTCGTGGATTGTTGCCGGATAAACTGAGGCAAACACCAGACTCGCGAATCCCGTAAGAAAAACCATGAATCGACTTGCAAGTTTCATCTGAGAACTCCTGATTGAGTGATGGATAGGGGACAGCGCGAACCGCTGTCTCGAAAAAGCGTCGCTCAATGGCATTTCTCGAAATTCGAAAAAAACCATCACAACCTGAATTCATCCCATTGCGGACAACCCACCAAACAGATCGTTGTACCCAATTTTCTACGGGAAACTTCAGATCGGTCCTGATTATATTGGCGCGCGCGCGCGCGCAAGTCAACGAAAAATTTAGAAACTTTGCATAATAAATTAGCATCGCGATTTGCCCAGCAATTTCGACCAAACTTCATTGCACCGCGTCGAAATCCAAAAATGGTTGCAACAACCGCGCAATTGAAAGGTAGTCGACGGAATCGGCGAACGGATTGGTTACTGCAGTTTATTCGAAATGCCTAAGTCAATTCCACACATCTGGGGTTCAGTAAACACAGAGGCGCGGAGATCGCTAAGTGGTGGACCATTCTGCGGCTGTGCGCATAAACGTCTCCACTGTTTTTACTTCTCCGCTGAGGAACAGTCCTGAATCAACTTCCGTGTTTGATAGCCATTAAACCGGGTTTGTCGAGGATTGGAATTCCGTGAGAAGATGAAGTGAACCACCAAGGCACGAAGACACCAAGCAAGCAGCCAAGAAATCAAAATTCCTTTTGTGTCTTTGTGACTTGGTGGTTCTAAACGTCATTTGCTACGTCGAAACGTTTGGCCATCGTAACGGTCTTCGTCGAACGATACTGCCAAAAACGAATTTTTTCAACGGTATAACATCATGAAGAAAATGGGATTTTGTTTCAGGACAATTACTTAGTGAACGCTGGCACTGATATCCAAAACCTGCGGTTCCTTGATCCCAGGCAATTCAATTCGAAATCGAATCAGAAATTTTTCGGTGCGGATTGGAATTTGCATTTTGCATTGCGCATAATGGGCTGGCTCCGACTGAGTCGCCGGCTCGAAAATTGTCTTTTCCTCTTCTGCCAGCATGGTTTCGTCAACGGTCGACACCAAGCTGACTCGGACCACGGCATCTTCGACCACTTCTCCGTTCTGCGTGATCATGGCTGCCGGTTCGATCAAATCGCCTCCATGAAAATGATCGCCATGCTGACCGATCGTAATCAAATAGCCTTCGATATCGATCTCCCGCCGTTGCCAATTCAAAACATCATTGCCGGCATGGCTATGCGCCACGGCCGGCCCGGAAGTCGAACTGCTGCCCGTTTGTTTGGGTGATCGGCCCACAGGATTTGCGGGTTCGCAGCCGCTGACCATACACAAACAAATCAATCCGGCGAGACAACTTAACTGATGCATGGGTGTTAACTCACAACGGGACTGGACGGCCTCGAACATTCTCGCCCTGGATAACTGAAAATCACTCAAATGTCACTTGCACGATCCTGGCATCTTCCATTACGAACCAGATTTTTCGCCAGCCAAATTCTTGGCGACTTGATCCCAGTTCACGACGTCCCACCAAGCTTGTACATAGTCGGCACGACGGTTTTGGTATTTTAAATAGTACGCATGTTCCCAGACATCCAGGCCCAGCAACGGACGCTTGCCGACCGATATCGGGCTATCCTGGTTGGACGTCACCATTAATTCCAGCTTGTCCCCTGCACTGACCAACCATGACCAACCGCTGCCAAATTGCCCGACGGCGTTGGCGGCAAAAGCTGTTTTGAAATTCTCAAACGATTCGAATGTCGATTTGATTTTTTCGGCCAATTTTCCGGACGGAGCATTATTCTGTTGTACCGGCCGCATGACTTGCCAGAACAGTGAGTGATTGGCGTGTCCTCCGCCGTGATTGCGCACGGCGCCTCGAATTGCTTCTGGCAATTTATCGAGGCCTCCCAATAAATCTTCCACTGATTTGCTCGCCAACTCAGTTGCGGTGCCCACAGCCGCATTCAATTTATCGATGTACGTTTGATGATGTTTGCCATGGTGAATTTTCATCGTCGCCTGATCGATAATGGATTCGAGCGCATCGTAACCATAAGGCAATGCTGGCAAAGTAAATTTGTCGAGACTGGGTTGGGTTTCGAAGTTGACACCTGCCATGGCACTACTGCCTAGCGAAATCGCAGCCGCCCCTGCGCCCACGGCCAGGGCTGAGGTTTGCAAAAATGCGCGCCGACCCAAGTTGGAACTTGTATCGCTGTGAGAGGTTGTTTGTTTATCCGGCATGATAATTTCCCGATGTCAAAAAAGGAGTTTGGTAGTTCGATCCGAATCTCAGTTCTACATCTTCCACCGACTGATTTCAACCGCTGCCAGAATTCGGTGCATGATTTCAATGCTGTTACCGCAGGCATTACAATCTTGCAGTAGTTGTGGCGAGACTTGTGCTTTCGAACACCATTTTGTGATATCATGCGAGCCGATTATTGCGACGGAATACGCCACGGTCCTCAACGAGGGTAACCGACCCAATTTCAAACCGAAAACCCGACACTAACTACTAACTGCTTGGAGGCAGCGGGGATTGTTGGCAGTTTACAATTTCACACAAACGTTTATTGCAAAATGGATCAACCATGATTGAAGGCGGGAACTCGACAGCGCGACGTCTCGACGAAAGCACCATTCTCGGACATCCAATCGGGTTGTTCGTGTGCTTCTTTACCGAAATGTGGGAACGATTCTCGTTTTATGGAATGAAAGCCCTGCTGCTGTTGTACGTGACTAAATATCACCTGTTCAATGATGGTGAGGGCTACAACCTGTTGGGTGCGTACGGTGGATTAGTCTATGCGATTCCGGTAATCGGTGGATTGATTGCCGATCGTTTTTTGGGAATGCGGAAAGCGGTCGTGTTCGGCGGCATTTTATTGGTGCTGGGGCATTTAGGAATGGCGGTGGAGGGAACGAAGGCACAAGTTGTAAGCGGAGTCGTCCAACAGGATCCGTTCGCCTTGGGAGTGTTTTATCTGTCATTGTCTTTCATCATCATGGGTGTCGGATTTCTCAAGCCCAATATTTCGTCGATTGTCGGCAAGCTCTATCCTGAAAACGATCCGCGAACCGATTCCGGGTTTACGATTTTTTATGCCGGAATCAATTTGGGTTCTTTTGTGTCGAGTCTTTTTTGCGCCTGGTTGGGCGAAACCTATGGTTGGCGTTATGGGTTCGGCGCTGCCGGAATTGGCATGGTGTTGGGATTGATGGTGTTTCTATGGGGACAAAAATATTTGCATGGTCATGCCGAACCGCCGGCTCCCGAAAAACTGCGCGAGCGAATACTTGGGCCGTTAACGCGCGAACATTTTATCTATGCGAGTTCATTGCTCGGAATTGGCATCATCTGGTTGTTGATTCAATCGCACTCGTTGGTGATTAAATTGATTCCGGACGTCTTTGAGCCGAGTCCCGTGTTGCTGTTCATGCATTCGGTTGCTTTCGGGTTGGTCGCAGGAGTAATCTGGTTTATGTTTGCGCGGTGCAGCCGGGTCGAACGACAGCAGATGTTTGTGGTGCTGTGTTTCATAGTGTTTGGCATGATGTTTTTTACGTTGTATGAACAGACCTACGGATCATGGGTTCTGTTTTCCGATCGGGTAATGAACCGGACGGCGTTGGGAAGGGAGTGGACTGGTGGGCAATTAACAGCGTTGGGGGCCTTGTTCATCCTATTGTTGACGCCATTTTTTGCGTGGCTTTGGCCGGCACTTGAAAAAATTGGTATGAATCCCAGCAAGCCCGCCAAGTCAGGTCTCGGTTTGATTTTTGCCGGCCTGTCTTTCTTGGTGTTGGTGTGGAGTGCACGACATCCCGAAAGTAATGGCCTGACCGGGATTTGGTGGTTCGTGTTGGCCTATTTTGTGCTGGAAATCGGGGAAATGATGTTGTCGCCGATCGGATTGGCGGCCGTTACTCAGTTATCCGTTAAACGGGTGGTCAGCCTGATGATGGGTGGCTGGTTTCTGGGGACGAGCTATTCGGAGATACTGGCTGCGGCGCTTGGAAAACTTTCCGCAGTCGAAATCTCCGCTGATGAAAAATTGAATGTTGCGGAGGCATTATTAAAATATGAAAACCTGTTCATGTTGTCGGCGTGGATTGGTTTGATTGCCGGCGTCCTGGTATTAATCGTGTCGCCTCTACTGTCCCGATGGATGCATGGCGTCAAGTAGATTGCATTCCAAACGAGCATTCGGGACGACCAGCATTTGACAGGCACGATCGCCAAGTGAAATAATGTTGTTGCTTCCATGGTTCGATTGTCGCCACGATCCAATCGAGATTGCTGTTATCGCACATTAAGGGAATTAGATATGAGGCGACACCGCGGATTTACCTTGGTGGAGTTGCTGGTGGTAATTGCGATTATTGGAATCTTGCTTGCCATGTTGTTGCCAGCCGTCCAGATGGTGCGGGAATCTGCCCGCCGAACGCTGTGTTTGAACAATCTCCATCAAATCGTGATGGGGCTGCACAATTACGAAACGGGCCATGGACATTTTCCGCCCGGCTGGCAAGGCAGCGTTTCACCCGCCGAAGTTGGTTGGGGCTGGATGGCCCACACGTTGCCCTTTGTCGAGCAAGGGGGCTTGCATGCCATGATCAAGTTCCAGACCAAATTGCTGGACCCCACTCAAACCGGCGTTTTGTCCCAGAGTTTTCCCGGACAACTGTGTCCTTCTTCAACCCACAACACGGAAACCTATCAACTTGCTACCGTGTCGTCTCCCAACGGCGTCGATGTTGAAATTGGGAGAACGCACTATGTCGGTTGCATTGGATCGACAGTCGAGACAGATAGAATGGACGACGGTCAGACTTGTCCTTCCATGAATTTGTTGGGCCCCGCGCGATTCCTCAATGGGATGTTTTATCGCAATAGCAAGACGCCTTTTACTGATATTCTGGATGGGACCAGTAACACGATTGCCGTCGGCGAGCGCAGTGCCAACGTGTTCGATTCGAGTTGGCCCGGTGTCGTTAAGGATTCTGCGTTCACCGGTTGGCGTGTCGTGGGCTGGTCGGGCGAGCCACCAAATAATCCACCGCAAACCGTTCCGGTCATTATCATTGATGACGATGGCAACGAAGTTGAATTGGAAATCCACTTTCATGGATTCGCCCAATTCAATAGCATGCACATTGGCGGCCTGACGAGCTTCGGATTTGTCGATGGATCAACTCGTTTGATTGCGAACGATGTCGATGTTGTAGCTTTTCGGGCGATGGGGACAATTCGAGGACGGGATTAGATCCGCGACTGGCTTGCCCGCTCGGTTTTTTTGCAATTTCACTAAATACGTTGCTATAGATTGCCTTGTGAAGCGTTGTGGAAACGATTCTATTATCATCGGCGGACGACGGTTTCAGTTGCATCGTTCCGCCGTTTGTTTTTACTCCGTTTGGTCCAGGTGAGCGATGTTTTTTGAACTCAGTCCCCCGCAGTTGATTCAGTTTCAGGTTGACGGCTATCTGATCGTCAGGCAGTTGTTTGACCAACAGGAGGCTGACGCATTATTGCGGCTGGCCAAATCCGATCAGGTACTACTACAGGAAGCCTATTCCAAACTGGACGCCAGTGGTGGAGAGAGCCGATTGGCTGTGCGTAACGAATTGGATGAGTCGCCGTATGCCGCGATTGTTCGTAGTCGACGAATTGTCAAACCGATGGAAGTCCTATTGGGCGATGAAGTTTACCACTACCACCATAAAATGATGTTGAAAGAACCCAAGGTCGGCGGCGCTTGGGAGTGGCATCAGGATTATGGTTATTGGTACAGCAATGGCTGCTTGTTCCCGGATATGGCGAGTTGTTTGATTGCGGTTGATCGAGCGAATAAGGCCAATGGCTGCCTGCAAGTGATTCGCGGCTCACATAAAATCGGACGCGTCGAACACGCGAAAACCGGCGAACAAACGGGCGCCGATATGGTTCGCGTCGAAGCGGCATTGGCGCGAATGGAATTGGTGTATTGCGAACTGGAACCGGGCGACGCGATTTTCTTTCATGGAAATCTGTTGCACCGGTCGGATCAAAATACCAGCGAACATCCGCGGTGGTCCTTAATCTGCTGTTACAACACGCGGAATAACGATCCGTTTCTGAAAAACGGTCGGCATCCGAATTACAGTCCGCTAGAAATCTGGGATGACGCGCGAGTCAACCAAATTTTGCTGGCCTAACCTCCCTGAGAGCGAGCGATTGGAATGCGGGTCTGTCTGTTAGGAGCCGGTTTAATTGGCATGTTTTACACGATGGCGTTGCAACGTCATCGTGGTAAAGACCACGTCACTGTCGTGTATTCGCGAACCCGCGAATCAGCCGACAAATTTGCGCAACAATGGAATATCCCGTACGCCACGAACGATTTGCTGGCGGCGATTGGTCATCCCGAGATTGACGTGGTGATCGTCGCATTGCCGAACTATTTGCATGAGTCGGCAGTGCTGGCTGCCGCGGCTGCTGGTAAAGCCGTTCTCTGTACCAAACCTCTTGGTCGCACGGCCGAGGAAGCGCTGCGGATGCTGGCCGCAGTCGAACAAGCCGGCGTGTTCGCTGGATATCTGGAAGATCTGGTGTTCACCCCGAAAACACTGAAGGCCTTGCAATCCGTGCAAGCGGGGGCGATCGGAAACGTGATGTGGGTTCGTTCTCGAGAAACTCATCCTGGTCCGCACAGCGACTGGTTTTGGAACAAAGAGCTATCGGGTGGCGGAGCGATTATTGATATGGGTTGCCACTGTATCGAAATTGCACGCAATTTTATCGGCAAGGACATTCGTCCGCTGGAAGTGATTTGTTGGGGCGATACGCAAGTCCATCCGATCGAGACGGAAGATCATGCGATCGGTTTGGTGCGGTATGAGAACGGCGCGATCGGCCAATTCGAAGTCAGTTGGGCGTTTCGCGGCGGCATGGATTTGCGAGATGAAGTTGCCGGTACCGAAGGAACGATCTGGTTGAATCACTGGCTGCGTACCGGTTTCGAAATATTCTCGGCGGGCGGGCAAGCCGGTTATGTTGCAGAAAAATCAGAAAGTTCACAAGGTTGGTTGTTCCCCGTCGGCGACGAACCAAGTGCACTGGGTTACACCGACATGTTTGCCGAAATGTTGGGGGCGTTGGAATCGCAACGTGCTCCAACGGAAACTTTTTATGACGGGTATGTGGTCAATGCGATTATGGATGCGGCCTATCACTCGATGGAGTCAAAAAAATGGGAGCCGATTTCCCTGCCGATTTGGCGCGGCCGCGAAAACGTCCCCCACATGGCCGTGACTCGTGATTTTGATGAACTATATTACCTGGTCAAACGCGAACAAATGCCAGACGGGAAAACGAAAATTATCTTGCGGCATAAACAGACGGGTAAGATCATTCAGCGATACGAATAGGACAGCCCAAGCAGCAACCTACTGGCAATCTCGGATTGGGATGACCCAACGGCAACCAGTTCTTGTTGGAACAGCAACTCTTTGATTCCAAGTTCCGAGTCTGGGAAACAACTAGCGTTTTTTCTTGGCTGCTTTGCGATCGGGGCGGTAGCCTGCTCCCGGCTCAAAGCGTGATTGCTTTTGCGAGCGCTTTTTGTTTTCACCCGGTGACTTGGGTGAGTCAGCACCGGCGGCATCCAGACGACCCGTGCCCTGATTTCCGTTGGCCAAGCCTCGATTATTCGAACTACCTTTCGTGTTTCCATTTTTTGGCGCAGGCTGGTTTCCAGTCGACGGCTTCGAACTTGATTCAGGGCCATTGATTTGGTGAACGTATTCGCCCCGAAACTGTTTGCCTGCCATCGTGCGCCGTTTTTCAATCGCTTGTTTTGGCGGACTGGCCGGAATCAAACAATCGCAGCCGTTGCCGATCAAGTCCTGTCGACCCGCTTCATTGAGGGCTTGGCGGACTTCAAAATAGTTTTCCGGTTTGAAGAACTGCATCAACGCGCGTTGCATTTTTCGATCGCGCAAACTCTTGGCAATGTAGATCGGTTTCTTTGTAAACGGATCCATGCCGGTGTAATACATGCACGTTGCCACGTCGAGCGGAGCCGGAATGAAATCCTGAACCTGATCTGGTTTGTAGCCGTTGCGTTTGAGAAAAACGGCTAGATCAATCATCGAATTCAAGTCGCTGCCGGGATGGCTGGAAATAAAATACGGCACGAGGTACTGTTTTTTGCCGGCTTTTTTCGATTGTTCGCGAAATTTATCCGAGAACTTGGCGAATTCATCAATACTCGGCTTACGCATGTTGTTCAGTACTTCGTTATTGGCATGCTCGGGTGCAACCTTGAGCAAACCGCCGACGTGATGTTCGGTCAACTGCTGCATGTATTCCGGACTGCGTTGAGCCAGATCCATGCGAATACCGCTGGCGACGAGCACCTTGCGAACACCTTCAACCTCGCGAGCTTCTTTCATCAACTGAATGAGTGGTCCATGGTCGGTGCCCAACAGCTTACAGATCTTGGGATGGACACACGATTGACGCCGGCAAATGGCTTCCACTGCGGGCTTACTGCATTTCATCTCATACATGTTGGCCGTGGGACCGCCAATATCGCTGACCACGCCTGTGAATTTCGGATCAGCGGCCATCGTACTGATTTCATCGATGACGGATTGCTTGCTGCGCGATTGAATCACGCGGCCTTGGTGCGCCGTTATCGAGCAGAATGTGCAACCGCCGAAGCAGCCCCGCATAATGGTCACGGAGTCTTTGATCGTACTGAACGCTGGAATCGGTTCGGTATAAGCTGGATGCGACTGACGCGTATAGGGGAACCCATAAATTTTATCCATCGCGACTTGAGAAATCGGAAACTGCGGTGGATTGCAAACCACGGTCAGGTCCCCATGACGTTGGGTCAATCGGCGTGCATTGAAGGGGTTGGTTTCGTTATGAATGATCTTGGTGGCTTCGGCGAAGGCAAATTTGTCGTCGCGAACTGCTTCGAAGCTCGGCAGCTCGATGGCATCAGTAGGCAATATGTCCTTGGCCCCGCAAACATAGGCGACTCCGAGCATATCGCGCAGGTCTTTGACATTTTCACCAGCTGCGAGTCGCTGGGCAATTTCTACAATCGGGTTTTCGCCCATCCCAAAACAAACCAAGTCAGCCTTGCTGTCTAGCAGAATCGACTTACGAACATTGTCGCCCCAATAGTCGTAATGCGCTAACCGGCGCAGCGAAGCTTCGACCCCTCCCGCGATCACCGGAACGCCTTTGTAGGCCTCCCGCGCACGATGACAATACGACAACGTCGCCCGATCGGGTCGCAAGCCGATGCGACCTCCCGGCGAATAGGCATCGCTGTTGCGAACTTTTCGATTGGCGGTGTAATGATTGATCATCGAGTCCATATTGCCCGCGCTGATTCCAAAGAACAGTCGGGGTTGGCCAAATCGTTGCCAGTCGTCACAGGTTCGCCAATCGGGTTGCGAAACAATGCCAACGCGAAAGCCAGCCGCCTCCAAGGTTCGTCCGAGAATTGCCATCGCGAAACTGGGGTGGTCGATGTAAGCATCGCCAGTGACAAACACGATATCGATTTCGTCCCAACCCCGATCACGGGCTTCTCGCATCGACATCGGCAGTGGAATTTTTCCAGCCGCCGTTGGGACCGCTGTTCCGGCCAATGTTTCCAGGCGGACGCATTGCTTTTTTGCAGCGTCGATGATCGGGAGGTTCATACGGGGCAACGATATGCAGATGGAATAATGGACGATCGATACATTCTTTGACGAACCCAGATTATAGTCGAAAAGCAATGAGCTGTGAGCGCTCTTGCGACGGCAAAACGCGCGCAATCAATTCCGGCGTGAATTCAGGCCCCCCGGGGCACTTGGAAACGTTCACACGCTAAGATTCCGGATCATCTTTTGAGGCGTGCTCCCGTCGTCGCAAGTACTCTTCCAGGAACTCTTTGTGCTGCCGATCTTCAATCCGGGTCATGGACTGCAGACCGACAGAAAACATATCGATCATCGCGACGCCCAGGATTCCAATCAGCAAGCCCATGATCAGCAAAATGAAAATCGAAAAAATCTTGGCATCGGTAACACCATAGAGTGCTGACATCATGCAGCCGACCGATGCAACCATCGCCGCCACCATGGTTCGACGACGAAACTTGCGCGTCTCAAATTTCTTTAAGCGTAGGTTGGACGTTTGGCCGACATTTAATTCGTAGGTTCGTTTATGGGCGTTCATTAGCAGAATGCCGGTCAAAACTCCGGCGATGCCAACAGCCAAGGCATAGCCGCGAATATTCTCAAATGAGGCCAACAGCATTAAATACTCCGCCATCATTTCCGCCTCCCGACATTGATGGTTATTTGCTTTTGTTCAATCGTTGCATTTGTCGGAGCCATTCCAGCATGACGCGACCGACCTTTCCTAACGAATCAGCCGAGCAGTTTTCAACCGTGTCCTGTTGTGTGTGCCAAAACGCATTTTTTGTGGCGGCATCGGGATCTGGATAATCGAAATCTATGATGTCGCAGGTGTCAATTCGTGCGATGCTGTTTAGTGGCAGGTGGTCATCGTTGATCTTATGTCGTTGCTTCGGAATAAACTCTTTGATTCCCAAGTCGTGCGCCACACTCCAAATGCTGCGAGTCAGCCGGGGGGCAAATCCAAAACTGTTTCCCTCATAATAAATCTGCAAATTCGCATCGCCGACCATATCCAACAAGACACCAAATTGATACTTCCAGTCGAACTTCCGCGTTGCATATTCGTTCGCGAAAAATGTCGATCCCAGAAACATGGGATCGCGTTGCGCAACGAAGACAAATTCCTCACCATCAAAAAATACAAAATCAACACCGTACTTGCCATCCATCCCGTCAATGAATTTGCCCAATTCGCACAATACGGCGACGCCGCTACCGCCATCGTTGGCGCCCAAAAATACGCCGGTTGGATTTTGCGTGTCGCGATCTGGGAACGGCCGCGTATCAAAGTGGCAACATAGCAGCAGCCGGTTCTTTCGTTCCGGATGCCATCGCGCCATCAGGTTGGTCAATTGAACCATGTTGCCCGTGTTAGGATCTCGAGCATCAAAATTCTGCAAAATAATCGTCGCCCCAAGTTCTTCTAAATGTTTGGTCAATAGCTCACGTTGACGCGTCATACCGGCGGAACGACTTGGCCGCGGACCGATATCACAGATAGTCTTTAAATATTCG
>JANNWZ010000067.1:0-77226 GCA_031409295.1 Mariniblastus sp. | reverse complement strand
GATACCGCCCGCCAGCAACAGCAAATTGACTACTCGAGCGATTTCAAATCGTCGACCTGCGACACGATAAATCATCGAGACCACGACCGGAAATCCAGGCGTCCGCGACGTCGTCAAGCCTTGGTGATTCAGCAACAAGATCCAGTCGTTTTGCCCACGATCATTGGACTCAATATAGGGTCGTTTCCATTCCGGATCCCTGAAATCAAACTTGACTCCCTCATTTCTTGCCAGTTGAAATGCAATATTCTCGAAATAGACGTCGTCCCCCATCGCTCCGGGCGGACCGGTTAACGATTTCTCGCTAACCACTATCCAGCCGAGCGTCGCCAAACTCAGAATTGCAAAAAAAATTGTAAAGGATAACGAATTTGAAACACGTGACATCGTACTGCGTATCCGACTTTATTTTTGAGAGTTGCTATCCAACATTGCACCGAAAAGAAACTTCCACGTTTGCACCAGTGTGTTGGTGATTAGGCGAAAGACCCAGCCTAATCCGAATGATCAGTATCACAAAGAACCCATTTGCGTTCCGCAAATTTCTACGGAAAACATCGACACGACCAATTGTTGGCGGCTTGCTCCAGCATTTCCCAGCCGATTGGTAGCAGCAATAATCCATCGACAATTTTTCGGATTGGAATCACGGCCGAGTGGTGGAATTTTTTGTTCCCAGCAGGTAAGTGGTCCCGGTCTCGGAAGAATCTGGAATTCGGATCGGGTGGCCGGCCACGAATAGGAATTGAACGCCTATTTTTGCGACCTCGCCCGCATTTCCCGGCTGATTTGACGTTGCACGTCAGCTTTTTTCAGGCTCTCTCGTTTGTCGTGCAATTTCTTGCCCCTTCCGACTCCAATGATCAGCTTCACCAATCCTCGCGAGTTGAAAAAGATTCGCAGCGGCACGATCGTCAGCCCCTTCTCAAACGCCTGGCTGGCAACTTTGTCAAACTGCCGTTTATGGACCAGCAATTTGCGCAATCGCTTGGGATCATGATTCCAAAAACTCGCTTGGCGGTATTCCGCAATATCCGCACCCACCAGCCACAATTCGTTGTTGACGACGCGGACATAGGCTTCGTTGAGCGAGATTTTTCCGTCACGTAAACTCTTGACCTCACTGCCAATCAGCATCACGCCGCATTCGAGCTCATCAGTAATTTCGTATTTATGTCGCGCCTGGCGGTTTTCCGAGATCGTCTTGGACTGATTCGCGACGGGCGGTCCCTTTTTCTTGTCGTCTGATCTTTTTGAGTTGGATGGCTTGGCTAACATGGGGCGGGGGCAAACTGATGAACGCTGCCAATGGAAATTGAAGCAGGATTTGAGAATGTGATGTCGGTTGGGAGAGGGGATAGTATAGCTGTTTTGAGGCTTTCTGGGCAGTTGCATTCGGCGGGCGGAATGACACTCGATCGGAACAACCATCCGAAAAAGTTGGATTTCCGGCAAAGGCTGGGGCGCAAAGTCATTGGTTCAGGCAAATCTGATGTTAGAATCGTGACTGGCCATCTCGATTAAATCACGTATATTTTAGTAGTCCGCTCCCACCTCCAAACTCTTGACCATTGGCAGAATTGGTTACTGCGTCAGCCATCGCCCTTTACTGGATTTCTAATTCAAATGAGTCAAGCCCAACCGCGTCCCCAAAGTGATGCCGCCGCGAAAGCCAAGACAGTTGCCAACAATCGGCTCGCTCAAGGTCCGACGGAACTTGACGAGAATGAAGGCGAAACTGCCAACCGGTTTTTGTTCTTTAATGTAATGCCCAGTTGGATGGTCAGTTTTTTGACCCACATCGCAATTATTATTATTTTGGCGATTACATTCTTGCCACAAGCCGTTGAGAAAAAAGTCGCATTTGAAGTGGGTGAGCAGTCCTCGGCGGTCGAGGAAGCCATCGATCTAAACCTCAACGCGATGGAGTTTGATTCCGAGGAAACTTTCGATTCGGAAATTTCCGAGGCCGCTTCGAGCGACTTGTCCGAAGCGATGGAAGTTACGCTGCCCGAAGCAACTTTTGAATTCGGCAACCTAATGGGTGCTGAAGATAGCAACTTCGAAATGGAAAGCTCGGGTGAACTTACGTCTGCCGAGACCTCCAATGAGACGGGCAGCCGAATCGGCGATTCCAAGAATCAACAATTGAAAAAATACGGTGGCAATGCCGCCTCCGAAGAATCTGTCGCCCTAGCTTTGAAATGGATCGTCGACCACCAGTTACCCGATGGAGGTTGGAGCTTTGACCACCAACAGGGCCCAGGCAACCATCGTAGCAGTCCAAATCCTGGATCCATTCCCGAAGCCCGCGCAGGCGCAACCGCCATCGCGTTGCTAGCGCTGCTGGGCAACGGACAAACGCACAAAACGGGAAATTATAAAAAAGAGGTCCAGAACGGGTTGGAATTCTTGATCAAACGTGCCAAAGGGAGCGGTCGCGGAATTTCCTACCTGGAGCCCGGTGGCACGATGTATTCCCACGGGTTGGCATCGATTGTATTCGGTGAAGCCTACGCGATGACCAAGGATCCGGCGTTGGCAGATTTTGCTCAAGGGACAATCTGGTATATCGAAGATGCGCAAGACCCCGTGGGCGGTGGTTGGCGTTATCGTCCGCGTGAACCTGGCGATACGTCAGCCGTCGGCTGGCAAATCATGGCTTTGAAAAGCGGAAAAATTTCCGGACTAAACATTAATCCCCGGACCTTCAAATTGGCGGAGAAATTTCTCAACAGTGTTTCCAGCAGCGGCGGTGCTTATTATGGATACATGGATCCGCCGCGCGGCACACCGGCGGATGGCCGAACGGCAGTCGGACTATTGTGCCGAATGTACCTGGGCTGGCAAAAAGACTCTGCTGGTTTGATCGAAGGAGTCAACAGTTTAGCCGATCGTGGCCCGGATACCGATCGGAATTGCGATATGTATTACAACTACTACGCGACTCAGGTGTTGAAACATTTCGGCGGTGAAACATGGAACCAATGGAACCTCAAAATGAGAGATTTCTTGGTCAAGAGTCAAGTTAAGGACGGTTTGGCTGCCGGCAGCTGGACTCCTGGAAATGGACACCCGGAAGAAAAAGGAGGCCGGCTGTATGCGACAGCGCTCGCCTGCATGACGTTAGAAGTCTATTATCGTTACCTGCCCCTCTATGGCGACTCCGCCGCCAATGACGATTTTCCGTTGGATTAACCGTCGGAAACATTGGGTACGTCATTTCAAAATTCACTCCACCTGTTTGCCATTCTGCCGGTGATAACGGCAAAAAATTATTAGCGGAGTTCCGTTGTCTGTGGGCAGAAGCTGATTCGATCTGGGAACAACACGATCGATCGCCAGCTTTTGAAGGCTATGTCAGCGCTGACTACATGGCCATTTATCAGGCGCTGGTCCCCTATCAAGATCAAAGGTTGACGTTTCTGGAATGGGGCTCTGGACTGGGAGTCGTTTCGATCATGGCCGATCGCCTGGGCTTCGCGGCGTATGGCATTGAGTCGGAATCGGAATTGATTGCGCATGCCGAGAAGCTCGCCGAAAAATTCGGACCGGCGGCCCAATTCGCCCATGGCAGTTTTATCCCGGATGAATTTGAGTGGGATTTTTCCGCTGGAGATGAAGCCGAACGAACGAACGTCGACGTACCAGCCGCTTACGATCAACTGTCGATGGGGTTGTCAGACTTTGATCTGATTTACGCTTATCCGTGGCCTGGTGAACATGGTTTGTTCCGCAACATCGTCCGGCAGTTCGGTCGCGCCGATACCATGTTGCTGACTTACGATGTTCGCGAAGGAATCGAGTGGAGCCGTTTCGATCGGCGTTAAACCGTCGATCGCGTTTCAACGCGGTAGTCGAAGCACAGATTACCAACGGAACAAACACGAACCCCACGTAAGTCCAGCACCAAAACCAACCATTAATACATTGGCACCTGGTACAATTCGGCCCTGTTGAACCGCTTCGGCAATCGCGATCGGAATGCTCGCCGCCGAGGTATTGCCAAACCGGTTGAGATTAATGAAGACCTTGTTTCGATCGATACCCAAGTCTTCAACGGCGGCATCGATAATCCGAATATTGGCTTGGTGCGGAATGAACAAATCGATCTCGTCCAGCGACATTTCGGCACGATACAACATCTCTCCGACGATATCCGGAATCAACTTGACCGCCCATTTGAATACGGCCCGTCCGTCCATGTTGAGAAACTGCTCGTTTCGATCCAAAACCTCCTGAGAAAACGGTTTTCGTGAACCGCCGCCGGGAACCATCAACGCTTCCCCAAGTTTCCCTTCGGATGCCAACCGGTAGGCCAAGATGCCAGAAGCGGTCTTGGGGTCGGGGTTCGAATCCGCCGAAATGAGTACGGCCCCGGCCCCGTCACCAAACAGCGGAAAAGTCTTTTGATCGGACGGATTCATCGTCTTGGTAATGTTCTCGGCACCGATTACCAATGCGATCCGACTGCAACCCGTTTTAACAAACTGGCTGGCCGTAACCAAACCGTACATGAAGCCCGAACAGGCAGCATTGACGTCCATTGCCGCTGCCGTACATCCAAAATGAGATTGCACCAGACAGGCGGTCGAAGGAGTCACGTAATCCGGCGTGATTGTCGAGACAATGATCAAATCAATGTCGGTCGCCGCGATGCCTGCTTGGGCGATACATCGCTCAGCCGCTTGAATTGCCAAGTCACTCGTCGCTTCACCGGGGGCAACATGAAAACGAGACTGAATTCCCGTTCGCTGCACAATCCATTTAGAATCGTAACCCAATCTCGCCAGATCCGAGTTATCGACACGTTTTGAACCGGCAAAAAAACCTGTACCCAGAATTTTAATCCCCGAAACGCTGGTTTTCCGCTCAGTCGGCTCTTGATTGGGTTGCGACAATAGACGTTTTTCACCAACTTCAATTGCCGTTTGCGCGGCCCTTATCCTGTTGTGTGGAGAAATCGTTTGCCGGTTTTCCAAAGAGTCGGCAGTGACTCGAGAAGCATCCAGTTTCAGCTTACTACCAATCGCCATCAGACTGCCTTCCATCCATGAAAAGTAACAGTAATCGAGATCGAAACGATTGGGATCGAGCCAGGGAGACGATCCGCTTTAAATCTGGAGGTTCAATTCGACGAATTTTTTATCGCGTTCTACGATTATCAGAAAATCAAACAAACCCCTATAGCAGTTACTTCGTATTGCATTAGGCGATTCAGCTTTTCCGGCCCGTATCGCTCGAAATTAGAACCGCCGATTTCCTGCGAGTCGTTTCTTGGAAATCGGCAAAAAATCGTTTTCTGAGACATTGCGGCTCAGAGGATGAATATTTTAACAATTGAAAGCCTGAAAAATGAACCTAAACCTATGCGCAGCAATGGTTTAGCTAAATTTTGACCAATTTCGAGTGATTCCGGATATTCCATTCGCAACTCCGTTTTTTAGGGTACCGATTTCGATTTTTTTCGATAGATTGGTGCAGTAACAGCTTATGTTGAGGCTGAATGGAATGACAATATTTAATTGATCTTTGGAAAAGTGAACTGCAAATGAGCCTGTTGGCAATCGTATATCACCTGGTTCCGGAAGCACCCATCTTGGTGGCCTATAATCGGGAAGAACCGCTCGATCGAGCTTGTCCCTCTCCGGCTATCCAATCCGGAAAACCTCGAATTCTGGCTAGTATTGATCAGCAAACTGGGGGGACCTACCTCGGCATGAATCAAAACGGTATGTTTGTCGGGATAGTTCGTCGAAAAAAGCCTAACGCTCCCAATAGCCCCCGATCGCGAGGGGCTTTGGCCCGAGAGATGTTGAAGTGCAACTCCGCACGAGAAGCCATCGACGTCGCATTGGAAGAACTACATTCTGACCAGTATGCCGGTGTCAATTATGTTGTTGCGGACCCCGATTCGGGTTGGGTTATCCATTCAGCCAAAGAAACCAATGTTATCGAACTCGAACAGGGTTTGTGCATTGTCGGCGATCGCGACATGGACGATCCGCGAGATGAACGAGCCAATATGGCTCGTCGTTTATTGACTCTGCAGACTTTGGATTCACCGGTTAAGTTCTTGGCGATTGCCAGCAAAGTGCTCGCTCGGACTTCTCCCGATCCCAGTCGTCCCAGTATGGTGGTTCGGCAACCCGGCTATGGCACTGTCAGTTCAACTTTGATTTCATTGGGAACCAAGCCTCGGGATGCGATTTACCAGTATTCCAACGGCTCGCCAGACCAATCAAAGTTTGAGGACTATTCGCCGTTGCTACGCGATATTCTCAGCCGTGGTTTGCGAGAAGCTCGCGCTCAAACGCAGGCCTAACTAGGCAGCCTTGGCTGCATGTTTCGCGACGGCAGCGCGGATCTTGGTGGTGGCGACCCGGTTGGTTTTAGTTTTTTTGCTGGCCAATTCTGTCGCCGCTTCTTTCGTCGTTACCAATCGACACAAGATCGCGTTTCCCCGTTTTCCGATCTGCACCATGCCACCGATTTTCCGCATTACATAGGCAACTTTTTGCGCTTGGTCAAGCGGCACACTCATTCCCGCCGCCAACTCACGCGTATCGAACTCGGTCGGCAAATTGCGTGGCAACACCTGAAACAAATCCGTCACCGCGGAAAAAGAATACGTTTCGTGTAACTCCAAAATGTGTCGATCTTTGACGACAAAATCACCGTCCCTTCGACGACGGCGCCGTCCATGCCCGGGAAAACGTACTTCTTCAATCGTTACTAGTGGTGTGATCAATTTCAAATTCGGGTGCGGAAACACTTCGGTAAAATACATCAGTTCGTCAAAGACATCCAATACCGTCCCGCGCAACGGACTCCACCGCCGGTCAACCTCGACGCCATTGTAGCGACTGAGTTTGACCAATTGTTTGCGCGCTACTAGTGGCTTGACGACGTCAATACAAAATCCTTCACTCAGTAATTTCTTGATCTTGCTACGAATCGAAGCCAAGCCGCTGCGTTGGATTTCAACGAGCCGATCTCCATTGACGACATCGATTCGGAACCGGCCAAGCTTCACCTCGATCGGCGAATTCGGTTCCCGAAACAGATCCTTCAGTTGTCGATGCAAGGTTGTTTCCATGTGTATTTTCAGCAGCAACTGCGGCGGTACCTTTCGAGCAACGTTTCGAGTATCACTCTTGGATTGAATCTAACCACCGGCCCGCTCCGCGCGGGTTAGCGTTGACCCATTTTTCGCAAACTTGGTATACTGCGGCTCGATTTTGAAGATTCAGCCAAATTGCCTTAATTTGTGCCGCCTGCGACTGACAATAACCGAAAGCCAGATTCCATGTCCACCTCGACTTCACCTCGTATTCTCGAAGACATTACCCAGTGTATTGGCAACACGCCCCTGGTCCGGCTGCGCCGTGTCACTGAGGGGTGTTTCGCTACGGTAATCGCCAAAGTGGAAAACATGAACCCTTTATGGAGTGTCAAAGACCGGATCGGCCGCGCCATGATCGACGCTGCCGAACGGGATGGAAAAATCAACGCCGACACGGTGGTGATCGAACCAACCAGCGGCAACACGGGCATCGCGTTGGCCTATGTTTGCGCCGCGCGGGGCTACAAAATGAAAGTGACGATGCCCGATAGCATGACGATCGAACGCCGCAAATTGATGACGGCGTTGGGAGCCGAAGTAATCCTGACCCCCGGAGCCGAAGGAATGCCCGGTGCCATTCGCAAAGCCACCGAACTGGTCGCGATGAACTCCAATTATTTCATGCCCCAACAATTCAGTAATCCCGCCAACCCGGAGATTCATCGAAAAACGACCGCCGAAGAAATCTGGCGCGATACGGCCGGTCAAATCGACATCTTCGTGGCCGGGGTCGGTACAGGCGGCACAATCACAGGTTGCAGCGAAGTGCTGAAATCGCGCAAGCCGGGCCTGATCACGATCGCCGTCGAACCGGCGACCAGTCCCGTGATTACGCAGCGTCGCAACGGCGAAGAACTAAAACCAGGCCGACACTCCATTCAGGGGATCGGCGCTGGATTTATTCCGGATGTACTGAACATCAACATCATCGATGAAGTCATCACTGTCAAAGACGAAGACTGCATCCAAACCGCGCGGAACCTGGCGACCAAGGAAGGACTGTTCTGCGGCATCAGTTGCGGAGCCGCGGCAACCGCTGCGCTACAAGTCGCGCGCCGCCCAGAGAACAAAGGCAAGATGATTGTTGTCATGTTGCCTGACCTCGGCGAACGCTACCTATCCACTTCGCTCTATCCGTACGAGCCGTAACGGATGATTGCTCGTCTTTTCAAACACGAACCCTATAAACCACGGCGGTACCGTTTCTTGGGTGGCTTCGGCGTGCGGAAAGAGTCTTTTTCGCCTCGAATTTCGTCGATCTCGGCCTGCAGTGGATCGGACTGCAACTGACTATTTATTTTTTGCTCGATGCTCGAAAGTTCGCTGCCTTGTTCTGGAGTCACCAGCGAAAACGCGACTCCTTGTCTTCCCATTCGTCCGGTTCGTCCCACGCGATGGACATAGTCATCGCTCAATTCTGGCACGTCGAAATTGATGATATGCGAAACATTGGTGATGTCGATCCCGCGCCCGACCACATCCGTGGCGACCAGATAGCGAACTTTTGCCGAACGAAAATCTCGCATCATGGCGTCTCGAGCGCCTTGCGACATATCGCCATGCAGCGTCCCGACCGCTTGCAACACGTTGGCCTTGAATAATTTTCGGTAAAGTTTTTCGGTGCCGAGTTTGGTGCGACAGAAAATAATCGCTTGGTCTGGGGTTTCCCGTTGCAGTAATTTGACCAACACATCGTATTTCATTGTTGCCGGAACAGTCAGGTAAAACTGTTCGATCGTCTCAGCAGCCACACTGTCTTTGGAGAAATTGATAACCTTCGGGCGGTACATGTATTGTTTCGCCAATTGGCGAATCGGTTCTGGCAACGTCGCGCTCAGCAACATTGTCTGACGTTCTTTGGGACAGCGTCTCAGGATGCGCTCGATGTCAGGCCGAAAACCGATATCCAACATTCGATCCGCCTCATCGAGCACCACAAACCATAACTGGTCAATGTTGAGCGTGCCACGATTCAAGTGATCGATCACGCGACCGGGCGTACCGACCACGACATGACAACCCTTCTGCAATTGATTAATTTGTTTGCTGATCGGTCGGCCACCATACAGACAACAACACGAAACCTCATCGGGCGCCATCCGGCGAAATTCATTTTCAACCTGAACCGCCAACTCCCGGGTGGGTGTCAAAATTAATGCTTGTGGTTTGACATTGCGAACTTCCAGATCCAATTGTTCGAGAATCGGGATCGCAAAGGCGGCGGTTTTGCCCGTACCGGTCCTAGCTTGGCCAATTACATCAAATTCTTCGAGCGCTAAAGGAATCACACCCGCTTGAACGGGCGAAGGCTTTTCGTAACCGATACGCTCAAGCGTTTCCAGCATTTTTTTTGACAAACCCATGTGCTGGAAGGACAGAATTTGTTTGCGTTTAACGACTTGTTTAGCCACAGTATTGAGGACTGCTTGCGTCCATTAGATTGCGAAGATTAAAAAGCGTCCATCCGCTCAGGCTATAAGCTATAACGGCGGGCGCAGCTGGTCAACGCTCCCGGCCTGCGGGATAAGTGGATTTCGATGGTTCCTGTTAATTAATTTCAGCTTTATTCATATTCCGATCTTATGTTTACTGAATTGATCTCTGCGATACTCGCCGCCCAGCAAGACCCTTCGCAAATTCCTGTTGTCGCCAACTTGGCCCGGTCAGTCGTCGATTGGGATGACGCCCAGGTTGACGAATTGATCCAACAACTAGCGGATTTTGGTGATGAACTACAGGAATCCGAGCCGGATTTAGCTCCCGAGAGCCCTTTGCCACTGAGTCGCATGGATCAGATCTTGCAACCCATTATCCACCAGTTGGCTGCACGCGAGCTGGACCGCAAGCGAAACGCTGGCCAAACACTTCGCACTGGTTCTCGCCAACTCAACCCCGATGGCTGGTCGGGTTTGCGGCTGCGGTCCATTGAAACGTTGTATCGACTCGCACCCGTGAACAGCGATTTGCGCAATCATTTGCTGCGCTGGCTCGCCACTTCCTGGAACTCGGAGGCGATCGATTTATGGTCGGAGTTGGTTTGTCAGGACCCGCCGGAACATCGGTTGGGAATCGGATTGGCATTTGCTCCTTTGATGCAACCCGGGTTCATGCCCAATGAAAAACTGTTGTCGTTGCTGCTGACTCAAGCGACTGCACATTCCCAAATCGCTCCAGTGGTGTTTGATTTGTTTAATTATTACCTGCGCAGCGGCCAAGTAAAAAAACACCCGGCGGTACCGCGAGCGGCGCCGTTGACCGAGCTTTTAGGTCGTCTGGTGGGACAATTGAGCCGGATCGAAGAGGGAGATTTCCCTGCGAATTTTGCTGCGCGGCAAATCAACCAGCTCGTCTCGGATTCCGTCGCCTTGATTGTTGCGCTCTGCGATACGTTTGCCTTGACCGGTCACGAAGCTGCGATACCCAAGTTGCACCAGGCACTAAAACTTCGGCATCGTCGCGTCCAGACCGAGGCCGCAGCGGCACTCGCGCGACTGCAGGACGAAACGGGAAAGCAAGCGTTGATCGCGTTGGCCGAACAACCGGTGACGCGTCTGCGTGTACTAGCCTACGCCGAAGAGCTCGGTTTCAAACAGGAAATTTCGTTGGAGTTGCAAGGTGAAATTGCGCTCGCCGAATCACAGCTGGCCATTTGGCTGGCCGAACCCGATCAAATGGGCCTAGCCCCGAGCAATCTGGAATTGCTGGACAATCGCGAATTGTTCTGGCCCGGTTTTGAACATCCAGTCGCCTGCTATTTGTTTAAGTACGCCTATGGAACGGGCGAATCTGCCCATCGCAACATCGGAATTTGCGGACCACTTACCCATGCTTTTGCCGCCGACTTGCAGCATTTGCCAACTGACGAAATATACGCCGCTTTTGCCGGCTGGCAGACGATCCATCAAGATATCTTTCAAATGTCATCGGCGCGCGCGACTCAAGTATTTCCCAACGAGCTGCGGCGACTCCAATCCGGATTGGACGACGACACGCTCGACGACGTAAAAGTACAAACCGTTGGAAGTTTTTTTGGCGATCTGGTGTTGGTTGCCACCGCCCGTTGCGAGGGGCAATCCGGGACAATTATTGTCGACAATCATGATTCCACCTGGTACGAAACGGGTAACTTCGATGCCCCGATCGACTGGAAACTGGCTTATACGATTTGGCGAGGAAAACAGCTGTTAAGCAAATTCAATTCCAGCGAACCGTCGTAGGGCAACTCGCAGACTTTCGTCGCCGACGGTACAATCTGAGCGATCATTCGAATAAAACCCAGTCAATATCGAAACCGGTTTTGTTCACTGATCTGCCCACTCAAGCCGCCGACTCGCGTCGGCAATAAATTAATCGCCCGTCTGGACGAAGGGATCAAACCTTGGAAACCACCGAAAAACAAGATCGTATTTTGATCGTTGATGATAACCAAGCCAATTGCGAACTTCTTGAGGCCTATCTCACCGGCATTGATTGCATCACCGAGGTAGCCGTCGACGGCCGCCAAGCGTTGGAAAAAGCCGTTTCGTTCCAACCCGATTTGATCTTACTCGATGTGATGATGCCCAAACTTAGCGGTTTCGAGGTTTGCGCAAAAATCAAACGGGACCCGCAACTTAGACGCATTATGATATTGATGGTCACGGCACTGAATGAACTCGGAGACATTGAACGGGCCGTCAATGCCGGCACGAATGATTTTTTGTCGAAACCAGTCAACCGCGTCGAGTTGTTAAAACGTGTCGAAAACCTGCTGGAGTTGAAAGGGGTCACCGACGAAAACGAACGGCTCCGACAGTACATCCAACGCATGGAAACCAGTCGGGCCTGAGATAGAAACCGCCGAAACATCCGATCAAGTTTCTGGATTTCATCGCTTCAGCCGTCAAGCATCCGACACCGCATCGTTTGCCTGCTCGCGTGTTCAGTCGGCAGAAGTCCACAGTATTTTCAAGCCCGCGATCAACAGAACAACGGCCAACAAACGCTTGATTGTCGTCGGCGAAAATCTGTCGCTGCCGAAATGGGAACCCGCGAACCCAGCGAACACGACCACCCCTGCCAACGGAATGGCACTCATCGGAAAATTCCGTGCACTACTTATGCTACCGAGCAAACCAGCGCTCGAGTTCATCAAGATAAACAGCGCCGACACGGCGGCAGCGGTTTTGGTATTGGCCCAGCGCATCATGAGTAACAAGGGAGTCAAGAAAATTCCTCCACCCGTGCCAGTCAATCCCGACAGCAATCCTAGCCCCGCACCGACCGGCAGTGCCACTTTCAGCGGGGGCAAACTGCGCACTGAATCTTCGGTGGTCCCGATCAGAAATCGGAAAGCGGAAAACAGCAAGACGAACCCGACGATGATTTTGAAAACCATGGCCGGCAGGTTCAAGTAACCTCCGAGAAATGCCATCGGCGCGGCGAGCACAGCGAATGGCCAAAAGTGTCGCCACGAAAAATGCCCTCGTCGACTGAACTGCCACGTCGCAATCGTGGCGACAAGGATATTCAACATCAATGCGGTCGGCTTGATTACCAGCGGCTCCCAGCCAGCCAGCGTCAGCACCGCAATATACCCCGACGCCCCAGCATGGCCGACCGAGGAATACAGAAATGCCACCAACCCCATCGCCAGGCTTAACAGAATAATGTGTTCAATCGGCATTCGAAAATAGATCGCATTCAAACGGGTTTGGGCATCGTTTTTGGAAATTGACGCTACTGGTGGATTCGATCCGCCAAATCAACAATGACCGGCGAGATCGCTGTTTCGGCAAATCAGTTTAGCATCTTTTGGTGAAAAACCTGGTTCTCGCGGTTTGTCGTTATAATAGCTCCCGACACTGGAAGTTGGACTGGACATAGCTGTTCGCCATTTGCAGATTTCGAAATCGAGGATTGCTTGATCCAATTATGTTAGCAAAGATTTCTCAGCCTCGGTCCTGGGCTACCGCAATTATTACCTTCAGCGCGGTGATCGGATTCGCGTCATGGTTGCTCACTGAAACACCGGGGCAACTACAGAAAGGTCTGCCAGCCAGGGAGTTGATTGACCTTCAGCGGACCAAAACAGGAATGGCTCAAAACTCGGATCAGCCATTGCCGGAACGGATTTCGTTTAACGCCTACATTCGGCCGATCATGTCGAACACTTGTTTCGCTTGTCATGGGCCCGACGAAGCAGCCAACGAGAGTGGTCTGCGACTTGATTCGTTCGAAGCTGCCATCGAAGGGGGTGCGATTGAAGCGGGTAACCCTGAGTCGTCATTGGCTTATCAACGTTTGATCAGCTCCAACGATCCAATGCCGCCTGCCGACTTTCTGCATCAATTGACCGATCATGAAATCGCACTGTTTCGCAAATGGATCGAGCAGGGCGCGAAATACGAACCGCATTGGTCCTATGCCCCCATTCAACGCCCCGCCGTACCGGTCGTCAAACAAACGGATCGAGCCTTCAACGAAATCGATGCGTTCATCCTGGCCCGCTTGGAACTCGACGGTATCAAGTCAGCCGACCGAGCTGACCGCGCAACGCTGTTGCGCAGACTGAGCTTGGACCTGATCGGTCTCCCGCCGACCCTTGCAGAAGTCGCTGCGTTTCTCAGCGATCAATCCCCGACTGCATATCAAACTCAAGTCGAACGATTGTTGGCTTCACCTCACTATGGCGAACGGATGGCATCCCAGTGGCTGGATCTCGTTCGATTCACCGACACCGTCGGTTACCACGGCGATCAAAATCAACGTGTATTTGCCTACCGCGATTATGTTATCAATGCCCTGAACAATAATAAGCCCTTTGATCAATTCACCCGTGAACAGCTGGCGGGTGATCTATTGGAAAATTCAACGGACGAACAACGCATTGCCACGGCCTTGCTTCGATTGAACATGATGACTCGCGAAGGTGGCGCGCAGCCGGGTGAATATTTGGCAAAATATACAGCCGATCGAGTGCGTATGTTGGGGACCGCCTGGCTTGGTGTCACGACGGGTTGTTGCCAATGTCACAACCACAAATATGATCCCTTGACGATTAAGGATTTCTATTCGCTCGGTGCCTTCTTCGACGACATCCGGCAATGGGGCGTCTACACGACCTATGGCTACACACCCAATCCGGATCTCGAAGGCTTCACCAACGATTCGCCATTTCCGCCGGAACTACGCTCGCCTAGCGATGCTCTGCACCAACAGATTGCCTATTTGGAATCAGCGATGGCAAACCTGATTGCCACGGAAAGTCCGGAAGGAGTGTACGACAGTGCCCCGTTTCAGACATGGATCCAATCGCTCGCCAGGTTCTTAAATCAAAACAGGGACGGCTGGCTGCCCATCGATGTCGTGGCCGTTCACAGCGTCGACGACAGCACAACCACCCGGATTCTGCCGGACAAAAGCGTACTCCTAACCGGACCGCCGGCTCCCGACAACCTCGTGACTCTAACCGGCCGACTCTCCGATCCGGTGGCGATAACAATGATCCAACTCGAAGTACTGCCCGATGAAGCCCATGGGGGGCATGTTGGTCGCGCAAAGGATGGACGATTCAACTTGAGTCTTTCGGCGACGATTGATCCGCATCCGAGCAACGAAGTGCATCCGGATCCCGATGCGACAACGATTCCCTTCGAGTTCACTCAAGTCGATCGTTTGAATCCCAATGGCTACAACAACGGTTTTGAGTCCAATTTTTTGACTGGCATTTGGCGGTCGGGTCCCGCGGCATGGCAATTGCCTTCCGACGAGACCAAACTTCCGCATACTGCCGTGTATTATTTGAGCTCGCCACTAAACATCGTTCCGGGCGACCAACTGCAATTCAAAATTGCCAGTCAGGATGTCGGTCGCGTTCGCATTTCCGTTTCACCACTGACGCGATTCGTGGCGGGATTACCCGCGGTGACCGAGTCGTTGAGGATCGCCGTCCAGGCCTATCAAGCGGGCCAGCAGCTTTCCCTAGAACAACGGGCCGTGTTGCTTTCGTCCTATTATTTGGCGATCACTCCGGCCAATTCAATTTCTTCAGGCGCTAAAACGTATCGTGACTTAGTTGCCGATTGCCGCAGTGGTTACGCAATGACGATGGTTGCCGTTTCTGCCGATCCCAAAAACTGGCACTCCTCCCGGATCTTGCCTCGAGGCAATTGGCAGGATGAGAGCGGTGAACAGGTCATCGCAGCCACACCGGGCTTCCTGCCGCAAACGGCCGTTACCGACGGTCGTCGTATGTCTCGGTTGGATTTGGCCGATTGGCTCGTGTCGCCGGAGAATCCATTGACGGCGCGGCACTACGTAAATCGGACCTGGAAACATTTTTTCGGAACCGGTCTGTCAAACCAATTGGATGACTTGGGCAATCAAGGCGAATGGCCCAGTCACCCCGAGTTATTGGACTGGCTGGCCGACGAATTCCGCAACACGTGGGATATGAAACATCTCACTCGTTTGATCGTCACCAGCCGAACCTATCAACAGCAGGTTGCCTCGCACGGTCCATTGGTTGAGGTGGATCCCCATAACCGATTGCTTTCCGCACAATCGCCGCGACGACTGGAAGCCGAAATTATTCGAGATAATGCGTTGGCAATTTCTGGCTTGCTGTTTGCCAAATACACGGGTGGTCCGAGCGTGTTTCCCTATCAACCCGAGGGTCATTATTCGAATTTGCAATTCCCGGATCGCGGGTATGTGGCGAGCCCTTTCGAATTACAGTATCGTCGTGGCGTGTATGTCCATTGGCAACGCACATTTTTGCATCCCCTGTTGGTGAATTTCGATGCGCCGTCCAGAGACGAATGTGTGGCCGACCGCGCCGGTTCCAACAGCCCGCAACAGGCACTGACGTTGTTGAATGACCCTCAGTTTGTCGAGGCCAGCGTGGCATTTGCCGACCGTTTGTTGGCTGAAAATCCGGACTGTGATTTTCCAGCGTTACTGGATGTTGCTTTTCGGCTAGCCGTCTCGCGTTCGCCAAGTGATTCGGAAAGAACGGGTCTAGCGGATTTCTTTGCTCAACAACGCGATTACTACGCTAATCATGTCGAAGAAATTGGCCGAATTCTGGAGTACGACAGACGCGAACTGCCATCGCGAAACATCGATCCAACCGATTTGGCCGCTTGGTCTCAAGTGTGTCGAGTAATACTGAATTTGCACGAAACGATTACGCGGTATTGACCATGAAACAACCACAATCACTCGATTGGTCGCGGCGAACTTTTCTTTCCAATTCGTTTGCCGGCATCGGTACGTTTGCCCTTGCGGCATTGCTCGATCAGGAAAAAACTGGTGCGACAAACCGATCGGACCATCCTTGGCCGGCGCTTCCTTCTTTTCCGCATCATCCGCCTCGCGCTAAACGAATCGTACATTTGTGCATGGCTGGTGGTCCATCGCATTTGGAATCGTTGGACCCCAAGCCGGAACTTGATCGCCTTGACGGCCAACCCTTTCCAACTTCCTTCACGGCCGGGCAGCAATTGGCTCAATTGCAAAACGCGACTTTGCGAGCGCGTAAATCATTCGCGAAATTTCAGAAATGGGGAAAATCGGGTCTCGAGATTTCGGACCAGTTTCCGCATCTCGGTTCGATTGCTGACGAACTGTGTGTGATCCGTTCGATGGTCACCGAGCAAATCAACCACGATACTGCCCACGCGTTTATGAACACGGGCTCGATCATCAAGGGTCGACCCTGTATGGGCTCGTGGTTACTGTACGGACTAGGCGCGGAAACCGAAAATCTTCCGGGCTATGTGGTCATGACATCGTCTGGCCCAGGGGCGCAACCCGTTTCCGCGCGGCAATGGTCGGCGGGTGTCTTGCCCAGCAAATATCAAGGTGTAGCCTTCCAAAGCAGGGGTGCACCGGTACATTTCATTGGCAACCCTTCCGGCGTCTGCCAGTCGACCCAACGACAGGTCGTCGAAGAAATCCAGCGGATCAATGGAATGTTGAACGACCGTTTCCATGATCCTGAAATAGCCACACGAATCGCCCAGTACGAAATGGCATTTCAGATGCAGTCGGCAGTACCCGAGTTGGTGGATTTGAGCTCGGAAACGCCTGAGACGTTGGCGCTGTATGGAGTCAAACACCCCGGCGATGGAACTTATGCCTCAAACTGTCTGATGGCGCGACGATTGTTGGAACGAGGCGTGCGATTTGTGCAGCTCTATCATCGCGGTTGGGATCATCACGGGGATCTGGCCAAAAATTTTGCGATCTCGGCCAAAGATTGCGATCAAGCGAGTGCAGCGTTGGTTAAGGATCTGAAACAACGCGGCTTGTTGGAGGACACGTTGGTAGTTTGGGGTGGGGAGTTTGGCCGGACCCCCATGGCGCAAGGAACTGGACGCGATCATCACATTAATGCGTTCAGCATTTGGTTGGCGGGAGCCGGGATCAAAGGTGGCTTGGCTTACGGCGCGACCGATGAACTCGGGTATCGCAGTGTTGAAAATATCGTGAATGTCCGCGACTTGCATGCGACGATGCTGTACCTATTCGGAATTGACCATGAGCGATTTACGAAGAAATTTCAGGGGCTCGATTTGAAATTGACGGGGGTCGAACCATCACGTGTCGTCCGTGAAATTACCGGTTGATGGTCGATTTACAGACCAGCAAGTTGGTCGTCGACGGCCAGCGATAAATCGCAGTGGGCCGCAGAACCAGGTTGGTTTTTTAGAAATTCCGCTGTTGCAAAAGCTCCCTTGTTAGTCTCCGCTGCGAATCGCCTCTAACGCTTTCGAAAAGTATTCAGCTTCCTCTCCCAATTCATTTCGCTGGCAAAATTTCCACAGTTGTTCAAACCGCAGGATGGGATCAAAACCAGTCGCAAAACCGACCTTGGCGACACACACCGGACACAAATAAAGTGGTCGACGATCGGCTTCCGCCAAACTATTAGTGCCGCACATATTGCACTCATAGGCCGTACAATGAACCAACGAAAACATGTGCCCGGTTTCATGCGTCGCAATTCGCAATGTTCGTTTGAGGCACAATTTGAATTCCGTTTGCGGATCGCCATTGCGGTAAATCGACCAGACGCCGACTCGATCGCGAAAGGTCGCTTGCCCAAATACGAAATTCCAATCATCGTCCGGATACAGGTCGCTGGTCGTAAAAGCAATCAACGCGACACCATTCTCCGGCACGAGTTTGGGCAGCACGGATTCCAATACAAACGTGGATTTGATCTGTGGCATCCCCCAGTTGGGATGCACACGGCGCGCACTCGGTGGAATCACGTCACCCAATGACAATGGGTCCAGCGTTTGAACATCGCAACTGAAATACAACTTTAGAAACTCAGCGCTGAGATCCACGATCTTCCGTTGTTGGGGATCAAATTCGCCTAGCGGAAGCACATACAATGTCTTTCGGTCCGGTGTGAGTGTTACCGGGTTGGACCTCAAATACTGCTGAAAGGTCTGGCCGGGTTCGGGATGGGATTCCAACCAATCCCCCGGTTGGGGCGGTTCCATTTTTTGATGCAGCGGTCGCAGTTGTCGACTTAATTTTTGCAACCGGAGGATTTGTTTACTATCCGGAACAGGCTCATTCGGTTGTTGTCGACCTTGGGCTCGATCGGTCGACCCGGCGCCGATGGCAAGCAGTACTATCAGCACCATCGCGAAGCGAGAAATAAACATCGTTAACCCTTCAAGCGAATCGTGGCCATCGGCGTATGTGTGGGACCAGAGCGATCGAGGAAACTCGAATACACTATCACTTTCTCGACCTGACAAACTCCACTATCGTGCGATCTTAAACGATGAACTAACGCCAGCAAGTCTTCATTCCAACGGCCGCTGCGTTGGACACGCCCCAGCGTCAAATGAGGAAAGTATTCGTTCCGATCTTTGTTTACACCCCAATGCAACAAGATTGCTTCGATTTGCTTGTAAATCGCTTGCAACGTTTCAGCCCCTTGATCGACGCCCATCCACAGGATGCGTGGCTGAGTCGCATCTGGAAAGCCACCCACGCCTTGCAGCGACATTTCGAACGGCGGGAATTTCTCGACGGCCTGCCTGATCAATCGACAGAACTCTGGAATTTCGGTATCCACAATGTCCCCGGCAAAGTTCAACGTCACATGCAGATTCTCCGGTTCGACCCACCGAAAATCTGCCTGAGTCGCGGTCAACCGCTCGATCACACGCAGCACGTTATTGTTGACGCGTTCCGTCGCTTGGACCGCAATGAAGGTTCGGATATAGGCCATGGTAACAGTGGAATTTAGTAGGCTTTGTCAGGGGCTTGTCACCAGATTTTGGTCGGCATTAAACGGCGACCGGTTGCATCCAGGGATCATCTGACAATAATCTACCCCTGTTTCACTGACAGCCCCAGCCCCACTAAAATTTGGAACCCCTCGTGACCACTGCCAAAAAATATGATGTCTTCGGAATCGGCAACGCCATTGTCGACACTCTGGCTCAAGTTGAAGATCAAGTGATTCAAGAACTGCGTATCAATAAAGGCGGTATGTCTTTGATGAATGCGGAACAACAAGCCCATGTACTGGGCAAACTTGATCACCGAAACCTGCAATTGGCCTCAGGGGGTTCGGCTGCCAATACCATGGTGGCAGTTGCCCAATCGGGTGGCACGGGAGTCTATTTCGGCAAAGTCGCTCATGATACCAATGGCGAATTTTATAAACAGGATTTGCAAAAAACAGGCATCGTGTTTCCAGTGCAATTGGCTCCCGAAGCGAGCCTGCCGACAGGGACCTGCGTTGTGTTGACCACGCCCGACGCCGAGCGGACGATGTGTACACATCTGGGAATTTCGAGAACATTGCACAAGTCCGATATCGACCGAAATATTTTAGCGGAATCCAAATGCAGTTATATCGAAGGCTATTTGTGGGATGCCGACCAACCGCGAGCGGCCTGTATCGAGGCCTTTGAACAATCGAAACGTCTGGGCGTCAAAGCGTCGTTCACATTTTCTGATTCGTTCTTGATTCATCGTTTTGCGGATGATTTTCATCGCGTCGTGTCGGAGTATTGCGACATTGTATTCTGCAACGCGGACGAAGCTCGTCAGTTTTTTGGCTCCGAAGACATCGCGGATTGCTGTGCCAAAATGGGAGCGATCAGTGAAATGGCTTTTATCACCAATAGTGGTGCTGGTTGCTATGTGATTGAGCACGGCAATGTCTCTCAAGTCCCCGGATTCCCTGTCAAAGCCATCGATACCAATGGCGCCGGAGACGCCTTTGCGGGTGGTACTTTGTTTGGACTGACCAATGGCCTGCCCCCCCTGAAAGCGGCGAAGTGGGGAAATTATTTTGCTTCTCGAGTTGTCGAACAACTTGGCCCGCGACTGAGCGACGGTGAAATGCAGAAACATGTCCAATCGATTGTGGGCTAATTCCGGCCGTCGAGAAGATGTCGGTTTGCTATGCACGCAATCGTGCAACCGTGGATAGGGGAATTCCAGTTTGACCGGTGCAAATCGCCTGGATCTTGCGAAGTGCCTTTCCCGAAGCAAGTGGGATAACAAACAGAATCGGCGCAATCGGCCACCTCAATGAGTTGAATTCCACTTGCTATCACCGTCGATTGACTCAGAAAGCAGACTTTTGATCCATTAAGTTCATTTATTGGATCATATGGCTCCATTAAATATATTTTTGATCGCTTACACAACTATTACACAGCGGATACACGGACGCGACAAAGGCTGTCGTTAATCCTTATATACTTTGGCACTTCTTCAATGAACAACTCATTGGTGGAGAACGATGGGTATACAAAAGGAATCAAGATGGCAATCGCTTTCGAGCCTAACCGCAATAAAAATAAAAACGCTTCCGCTCAAGCCCTTCACAAGGGTTTGCGTTCCGACCAGGTCGTGGAAACCGAAGCGATTGAGACTTTGGACAACGCCGAACTCGGCTCAACGGAGTTGATCACCCCGGAACTGTTCGGTGGTCATCTGCCAGTCGGTGAATACATTGCCGACACCGAAATTGACGACGCGTTGGCGCAGCATGACCATCACCATCACCACGTACATGACGAAGATAACACTTTCACGCACAAGATGCTGGTCTTGGGCGCGGTGGTGTTTCCATTGCTAGGCTTAGTCGCCGCTATCGTGATGGCGTGGGGCTACGGCATGATGAGCTGGCTGGATCTCGGTATGTTGATCGGTGGCTGGTATTTGACTGGTTTGGGAATCACGATTGGCTTTCACCGCATGTTGACCCATGGTTCCTTCAAAACGACTCCGGCGATTCGTTGGTTCTGGACGGGGCTTGGCTCTTTGGCCGTCGAAGGTTCTCCGATCGACTGGTGCATGGTGCACCGGAAACATCACCAGTTCAGCGACGATCATGGCGATCCCCATTCACCTCACCTGCATGGCGAGGGCTGGTGGAATTCGTTGAAGGGTTTTTGGCATTCGCATACTGGTTGGATGTTCCAGAACAACTGGTCGAAAAAAGAACGTCAAAAATACGTTCCGGATTTGATCACGGATGAATTGTTGTTAGCCATTGACCGAAAATATTATTGGTGGGTCGTGGCGACATTGGTAATTCCCGCTGTGATTGGTGGCTTGGCCGCGCTGCCCTATGACTTGACCGTCTTGGGAATTCTGAAAGGAGCCGGATTGGGCTTCCTGTGGGGAGGATTAGCGCGGGTTTGTTTGTCGCATCACATGACTTGGTCGATCAATTCGATATGTCACATTTTCGGCTCACAGGATTTCAAATCAGCCGATGATTCGCGTAACAATCTGTTCTTTGGCGTGCTCAGTCACGGTGAAGGTTGGCACAACAATCACCACGCGTTTCCGACGTCAGCTCGACATGGCTTGAAATGGTGGCAGTTCGATCTAAGTTGGATCATCATTCGCTCGTTGGCGATTTGTGGTTTGGCTTGGGATGTCAAACTACCGTCCGAACGTCAGCTGAAAATGCGTTCGCTGCGTCAGTCTGATTGAGACCCTTGGAGACCCTTACGGTGGTTGCCTTGAAGAGGCTGAGAGGCTGAGGAGACCGGGGTCAGACGGCGTGAGGTTCACGCACAAACCGATATCCGACGTCGCGAATCGTCAAAAAGTATTGCGGTTCCGCCGGGTTGGGTTCGAAGGTCTTGCGCAATTGTCGCAAAACCTGATCGGGGGCCCGCGTGTTTAAGTGGCCCGGCATTTCCCAAACGTCTTCCAACAATTGTGCGCGCGGAATGACCTGCCCTTCGTGCTCAATAAAATATCTCAAGACTTTGATTTGCAATTGCGTTAGCCGGACGGGTTTGTCCTTTACTCGCACCTCGTAGGTCTGAAAGTTGATCTTCGCGTTGCCAAATTCATACTCCAGCAGTTTGGAAGAAGAATTCTTTCTGGGGGAAACGCCGGCTACCTGCGATAACAGGTTTTTGATTCGGGCGATCAACTCCACCAACTCAAATGGCTTGACCAAGTATTGATTGGCTCCCACCTCGAAGCCACGCGTTCGATCTTCCGACAACGTCCGTGCGCTCAACATCAACACCGGCATATTCTTTCCTGAGTCGCGAACCTGTTGACAAACTTCATAGCCGCTCATCCCTGGCAACATCAAATCGAGCACGATCAGATGGACTGGGTCCACGGGATTTCCCACCGCGCGCAACGCCGCCGGACCGTTGGTGACTGCGGTTACGCGATAGCCTTCGGCTTCCAGATTGAACTTGATACCCACTGCCAAATGTTCTTCGTCTTCAACCAGCAGGATATGAGAATTTTGTGATGGCATGGCAAATTCAGGGTTGCTGGAGGTCAATTCAGATTCTTGTCCGCGCGAACAATTTTTTGGCCGGGCAACCGAACCTCAAAGACTGTCCCCATTTTTTTGTCGCGATCGAGCACCCGAACATTGCCATTTAACTGTTTGACCAGGGTTCGAACAATGTACAATCCCAAGCCGGTACCCGGTTTTTCTCGTTGCAACTCTTTTCCCAGTCGCTGAAACCGGCCAAAAATTTTTCGACGCTGTCCTTTCGGAATACCGGGTCCATTATCGGCAACTTCCGTTACGATTTGAGCGCCTTCAAACCGCATCGAGATATTTACTTGAGGTGGCGTTCCGGCATATTTGACGGCATTGTCGATCAAGTTGCGAAAAATCATATTCGCATCGACTGTGGGGGCCTGAATTTCGGCCGGAATCAGCGCGAGCTGGCAGGTTGTTTCTGGAACGCGATACCTGGCGCAAACGGTCCCGACACACTCTTGAATCAACAAACTCAGATCGATACTCTCGTGTTGTTTCTTATCACGCGGATTATCGACCATCCCGGCTTCGAGCAAATGACTGATTAAACCGTCGAGACGCGCGACATCGGCCAACATGAATTTATGAAACTGCTCCCGTTCTTCGTCCGTAACTTTACGGAGATTCAAAGTTTGCAGATAAAGCTTCAGTGAAGAGATTGGCGATTTCAACTCATGGGTGACACTATCGATAAAATTCGATTGACGACGATTGAGATTGATCGCCTTGACTGACAGAGACAAATACATGACCACGCCAACCAAAACAAACACGAACATTAGCGATCCGACCGTCAACAACGTCCAATACAGTGAGGACTGCGGCGACTGAAATATTTTTCCCACCGTGATCAAAACCCATCCCACGATCAGCGTAACGATGACGACGATCATCAGTACGCCCAACGTAATCGGCAGCTTCAATGATCGACGCTCAAGCATCAGTTCGCCCAACCGTCTTTCAAGGTCACGGTCCGATTGAATACCGGTTTGCCAGGTCGGCTGTCTTTCGCGTCGACACAAAAATATCCGTTGCGTTCAAATTGGAATCGATCACCAACCTTGGCTCCCGCCAGCGAGGGTTCGATTTTTGCGTGCTGCAACACGACGAGCGCTTGCGGATTAATCAGATCTTTCCAGTCGGTACCTTCCGGAACATCGCCGGGATCCTCTTGTTCGAACAACACATCGTACAATCGCACTTCGGCCGACACGGCATGTTCCGCCGACACCCAATGAATCGTACCCTTGACCTTGCGACCATCGGGAGCTTGACCACCGGCCGTGGCCGGATCGTAGGTACAACGCAGCTCGATCGGGTGACCAGCTGCGTCTTTGATCACCTCATGACACTTCAAAAAATAGGCGTATCGCAGCCGGACTTCATTGCCGACGGTCAATCGAAAAAACTTCTTGGGAGCGTCTTCCATAAAATCTTCTCGTTCAATGAACAATTCGCGGCCAAACGGAATTTGGCGCGTGCCCGCCAATTCATCTTCGGGATTATTGATCGCGGTGCGCAGTTCCGATTCACCGACCGGATAATTTTCGATGACCACCTTAAGCGGATTTAGCACGCCCATCACACGCGGGGCGATTTGATTGAGATGTTCTCGGATGCTCAAATTCAACAATGCCAGATCGGTCATGCTGTTGAACTTGGTGACCCCGATCCGGGCGCAAAAATTGCGGATCGCTTCCGGCGTAAAACCGCGTCGGCGAATTCCCGAAATCGTGGGCATTCGCGGATCATCCCAACCGCTGACGTAACCGCCCTGTACCAGTTCGGTTAACTTTCGTTTGCTCATCATGGTTTGCGACAACACCAGTTTGGCAAATTCGATTTGTTGTGGATGATGAATGGACAACTGGTCGATGTACCAATCGTAGAGCGGTCGATGATGTTCGAATTCCAAGGTGCAAATGGAGTGCGTAATTCGTTCCAATGAATCGGATTGTCCATGCGTCCAATCGTAGGTCGGATAGATACACCACTTGTCGCCGGTCCGATGATGGGCCGTATGGCGGATGCGGTACATTGCCGGGTCGCGTAAATTCATGTTATCGGAATTCATGTCGATCTTGGCCCGCAGCGTGCGGGCTCCGTCTTTGAATTCGCCGTTGCGCATTCGTTGAAATAAATCCAGATTCTCTTCCACGGAACGGTCTCGAAACGGGCTGTTGCGGCCCGGTTTATTCCAACCGCCACGATACTCGCGAACTTCTTCCATCGTTTGATCGCAGACGAATGCTTTTCCATCGCGAATCAACTGCACAGCCCAATCAAAGATTTGCTCAAAGTAATCGGAAGCGAAATGTTCATTGTTCCATTCAAAACCCAACCAACGAATGTCCTCGCGAATCGACTCGACAAATTCCACCTCTTCTTTTTCCGGATTGGTGTCATCGAAACGCAGATTGCATTTGCCGCCAAACTCTGTAGCGATCCCGAAATTCAAGCAAATCGACTTGGCATGTCCCAGGTGCAAATAACCGTTCGGCTCAGGCGGAAACCTTGTTTGAACTCGCCCGCCGTGTTTTCCGGCTGCAATATCATCAGCGACAATTTGGCGGACAAAATCTAATTTGGTCTCGGCAGTATTCATTCGGGGCGCGCAGCTATGGGGTGGAGCAGAAACGAAGAATTACGAAGAGGAAATTCAACGCTTTGAGAAACGGGTATCGGTCTCGATGGTAGCCGATTTAGCGCGTTTTAGCGAGGGGAAGGCCGCGACCAAGCCCGCGAAACGCTACTCGTCGACCAGCCCACCGAAGAAAACGCGGTGCCGGAATTCGTCGTCGAGCAGGCACTTTGTCAGACGGAGAGCGCGATCGGAAGGGTGCTGTTCAGGCGCCACGCTGCTCCGTCCATCGACGCGGGTCGATTCAACTATTTGTCGGTAAAGAAATTGTCCGGCAGCTGTCCTGGATCGTTGCTGGTCGGAGTGGCCTCGCCCACAGTCGGCGAAGTCGTCGCTTGGGGATCGATACCTTCCAAGTCCTTCAATTCTAATGTTGCTGGTTCGCGCGCACCTTCCAGTGGAGGCAGCGGAACGATGGATTCGTTTTCCGCTTCCGGCATGATCTCGGGATTGCTCAGCGCTCCGGTACTTTTTTCCGAATCGCCATCGAGTTCGATTTCGCTGTCCAACGTCGGCGGCTCGCGATCGGGCGCAGCTGGTTTGGACATTTGTTGCTTGTGTTCGAGTTTGCCGGCGATATCCCACCAGCGCCAATCGCCGACTTGGAGATTGGCTTCATAGGACCCTTCAATTGCCTTCATGCCATTTTCGTGCCACCAGTTCCAGCGGCCAACCTTCTGGCCTTTTTCATAGGCGCCTTCCAGTTGTTTGTTACCGTTGGGATGCCACCAGGTAAACCTTCCGACTCGCTCACCATCGGCGAACTGGCCCTTCATTTTCGGCAGGCCGGAATCGTACCAAGACAGGGCCGGACCATGTTGCAATCGTTTGCCAACGGAAACCAGGGGAGCGGGTTGGGCCGCCCACCAATTGTCTTCGCCGTCCGTTGTAAGTTTCGCTTCCAGGAAAGAGTTTTCCGATTCTTTCTGTTTGGGGCGATAGAACGTTAGATTGCGGATCACTTTTTGACCGTCAATAAATTCCTCGTCTCGGGTCAACTTACCATCTTCGTCCCATTCTTTCAGGTGACCATCCAGTACGCCGGCACTGAAAGTGACCTCGCGCATTTTGTTTAGCGATGGGTACCACCAAGTGGCCGTGCCAGAACGCTGCCCATTGCGATAGGGAGCCTCAAACATTTTCCGCTCATAGGCGTCCGACAGCGTCCACATCCCTTCGAGCTTTCCATTATCAAACGTGGCTACCGACAGAAACGGCGCTTTGAAAAGACTGAATGGTTTGGTCGCGAACAGCCCACTGGTTTCGGATGTATGTTGCCGCTGCCAGATTCCGTGCATCACGCCCATGCGGTACTCGCCAGATGCGATGATGCTTCGCTCGTCTTGGCGGGCCAAGACCAACCAAGTCCCATCGTTGACGTAATTCCCATTGGCATCCTGCACAACTTCGCGTTCGATTTGTGGTTTGCCATCCGGGTATCGCTGGACAATTTTCTCGCGATCTCCGACCAGTCCTTGAACAGTATTATTCCGATCATCTGCGCTATCTCCGTCGGCAGATCGAGCGCCATTTTTCGTAGTTGCTTCGATTCCGTCGATAGACTCCAGTCCAGAAATTCCATCCTGAGGCGATGCTGAACTGGAACCGGCATTTAATTCAAAGTTGATCTTGCCATTTGTTTGTCGGACACCCAAATCAACCGCCTTGGCAGAAGTCAAATGTGGGGACAAACCAACCGCGCTCACTGTACGATCACCAATCGAACGCAAATTCGGCATCGTCGGCGCGCGAAACAAGTCCTGTCCAAAACAGCTGTCACTAAAACTGAGCGGCCAGATTCCGAGCAGAATCAGAGTCAGCCTGGACACCGACCAAACCCCCGACCAACCAACGCTGCAGCGTGATGGTGAATGATTAATTGGGGCGTGTTCCAGAGGTACCGACACTGCACGAAGCCTCAGCAAGACATTGAAAAAAACGGCTTACTTTATTCTGACACAGGTTTGGCAAAAAAGCGGCTAGTTTCGATCGATTTTGGCAGAGTTTCGGCATTTCAATCGTCTTGATCCGAACAACCAGAACGATCGACCCAGATCTGAATCAAATACTTCGACGGGCCGCGGTCGAAACACTACTTGCGGTAACTTTTGACCAAGACCTCACGGGCGCGATCTCCCATCACAAATCGATTACCGCCCACCCCGTAAACCGCAATGACCTCGAAATAGTCTTGATCGATGGCCGCATCCAATAAGTCTTCGGCTGACAAACAGACTCGTCCCCGGCGGTGGGTCAGGGCGAACCGAAACCGACCGCAACCATGGAACGCGCGATAGATCACTTCCGTACAAACCAGTTTATCTGTGCGTCGAAAATCAAATTCAAAATCGTACTGTTTGCCCGCATGCGTCATGGCGCGCATGATGCCGTCGCGAATTTCGGTCGCCGCTAATTTCGGTCGCAGCAACACCAGGGCATCCACACTCAAAGTGTCCGACAATTTGCGGAACAGGACACCATCTTTTCTCGCTTCGAGTACACAAATAGGATCGGCGATTTCTTCATCGGCATGCTGGCTGCTGATTTCTAACGCCGCGCGCTGCGCGACGGTCCCAATGTATAGCGCTCCGTGCGGCCAATAGCCCGGCAGAAACAAATTCGACGCGGCATCGTCGTGACGCGTGATCAACACGTCTCCGGCCTGTAATATTCGAGCCAATTTTCGTTGTACGCCGGGAGTAACTCGTTTGCGCTTCCATTGCATTCGAACTTCCGAGATCAGCACACCCGACATTTTGAACAGTGCAAACGTGACATTCCTGAATCCAGATTGGTTGCTCCGCAAAAACGAATGCCACCGATATTTGAGTTGATGTTGCGTGTAGTATCGTTTACTGGTTTCGATCCAGGGTTCTTCGGCGGCCAGCAGTTCCATCACGGGTTGCATGATCGGGTGTGAATTGAGTTTTCGCAGCTCGTCTTTTTGCTCCTGCCAAAGTCGACTGGCCTCCAGGAAAGTCCACACGTTGCGAAGCGAGCTCAAGGACCGGTATACGCGAGTAAACTGCTTGGCGGGAATCCCGTAACGAGGTTCGGCTTCATCCAGTTTTTTCCAGATAACTGGTTGTTTACGAAACGAATCAACCAAAAACCGGCCTGCGCGCATCAACAAACAGGCTGCACAATAGGAAACCACAAACAGCTCAGGTCGACGAAGATGATCCTCCGCCAGTTCTTTGAGCGCGTACGGGCGAAGATCCTGCAACGTGGACAGCAAAGCCGCCCGAGTCGTCAAATAATTGCTAAACAGGACGCGCACCATCTCGTCTTCGTCCGGTAGGAAATACCCTCGCTTCGAGGCCTGTTCTCCTATGGCAAGTACCGATTGGATCGCCGCCAAAGTTGGCAAATGTGGCGCGACTGTCAACAACGTGCGAGCGGTTCGACCAATTAATAATTCGAGCTCGTCAGGCGCGGTCTCGAGTTCGTTTGGAACAGCCATCAACTTTTCCCAGGCAGTGACCCTTCCCTGGTGGACGCTAGCTGAGGCAGCACCACCGTTTTCCCGAATAGTTCGTATTCTAATCCACTGTCGCGAAAATCGTTAGGCGCTGCAAATGGTTTTGTTTGACACCTTTGTTGGACCCATCTTGCACAGTTAACAGCAATTGTCGTCCGTCGTTGACCTGCACTGGTTCGTGTGTTCGGGATGAATATTGGCAGAATCTTTCGTTTTCGTGTGGGACGACAAAGGATGGGACTTGCTTCAGGCCTCCCTGGTGACGAAAATCAAGGGTTCGCATTCCAAGAACTGGTTTACATTATGACATTGTTCGATTCCACGCATTCCCGCTCAACAAAAATTGAAAGCGATCCGTTGGCGGTTTCCAGCTCCAGCGCTTCTGTACAAAAACGGATGGATCGAATTGCCGAAAATTATCAACAACTCGATTTGCTGTTGGCAGAGGTCGAAGCTAAAATCCAGCGCGATGAACGGCTAAACGCGATTGACCAATCCCTAGGTGATGTCGAATTGGCGGCCAGCACGCGGAAAAAGAACTGGCGGCCAAGCAAAAAATCTGCCGCACCGAAAAAACCTCGCTAAAAATCCCATTGTGAAATATCTAAAATTAACCGGCGGTAGGCTCTATGATCCCGCCAACCACATCGACGGTGAAATCCGCGAACTGTGGATTTGCAACGGCAAAATTGTTGGCGCGCCTACGGACACCACGACTGGATTTCAGACAATTGACTTATCGGGACGCGTGGTAATGCCAGGTGCTGTCGATATGCATTGCCACATCGCAGGCCCCAAAGTCAACGTGGCGCGGAAAATGCAGCCGGAGCAAACTCGATCGGCAGCGGTCGCCAGTTACGATAAAGACCACCAGTTTTTCTACAGCGGCTCGCTCGCCAACGTCCCCAGCATTTACACGACGGGGTATCGCTACACAGGACTCGGTTACACCACGTGTTTTGACGCCGCCATTTCACCGCTGGCCGCACGACATGTGCATCAGGAGTTTAACGATATTCCGAATGTCGATACCGGTTTTTTTGCGCTGGTGGGCAATAATCATTTTGCAATGCAGTGCATTGCCAATGGTGATGACGCGGGTCTGGAAGCTTTTTTAGGTTGGCTGTTAAATCGAATCGGGGGCTACGCACCAAAAATCGTAAACCCAGGGGGCGTCGAATTGTGGAAGCAATCGGTGGAAGGTAACGCGCGGGACCTGGACCAAGTCATCGATGGTTTTCACGTTACGCCGCGGAAGATCCTGCAGGGAATTACCGCAGCCGCGAATCGCTTGGGCTTGCCACACCCGGTCCATATCCATGCCAATAACCTGGGGCTGCCGGGTAACTGGACGACCACTTTGGAAACGATGAAGTCGGTCGCGGGGATGAAGGCCCATTTGACTCATATTCAGTTTCATAGTTATGGAGGCGGCGACGCTGACACCAACTCGATCGTCTCGCAAGTTCAGCCGCTTGCCGATTACGTAAACCAACATTCAGAGCTGACGGTCGATGTCGGTCAGGTCATGTTTGGACGAACGACAAGTATGACGGGCGATGGACCATTGGGTCACTTCTTGCAAAAAATTCACGGCGAAAAATGGTACTCGGCTGACACCGAACTCGAATCGGGCTGTGGCGTCTCGCCCATCGAATACCGCGACAAGAACTTTGTTCATGCGCTGCAATGGGCGATTGGACTGGAGTGGTATTTATTGGTCACCAATCCATGGCAGGTTGTGATGAGCACCGATCACCCCAATGGAGGGAGCTTTTTGGCCTATCCGCAAATCGTGCGGCTGTTGATGGATCGAAGTTTTCGCGCCGAAATTTTATCGACTGTTAATCCCCAAGTGTTGGCCCGAACGACGCTGGCGGAATTGAACCGGGAGTACAGCTTGTTCGAAATTGCGATTATCACCCGTTCCGGTCCAGCCAGAATCTTGGGTCTGAAGCACAAGGGCCAACTGGGAATCGGCGCCGACGCTGATATCACGGTTTACACGCCCGACAAGAACTATGAAACGATGTTTGCCCTGCCCTACATGGTAATCAAAGGAGGCGAAATCCTGGTGGAAGACTCCGAGATTCGTCGCACGATCAGCGGAAAAACTATTTCTGCCAGCGTGATCTACGATCGCGAACGCGACCGCACGATTGAAAAATGGTTCGACCAACATTATTCAATCAAAGCGTCAAACTACGGCGTGCAGCCTGGCGAATTCCCCAGAATCTCTTGATGGGTGGTTCGAAATCGCCGTTTTCATTATTTGCTAGCAAGCTGTGATATTGTCATAACTTGAATCTTTTTCTACTGTTCCCCAGATATTTCGCACAATTCTGGGTGGAGCCGCTGGTTCTGAAACGAAAAAGAACAATCCCATGTCGTCATCCTATTTCAAAACCTACCAGATGCCGCTATTTCGAACCAATTCGGCTGGAAATGTCCGCGCTAGTTTTTTAGCGCTGGCCTTGTTGCTGGGCTTCAGCGGGTGCAACCTCGGGGTTCAACAACACAATGTCGCGGGTCGACAAGCATATGAGACGGGTCAATTTACGTCGGCCGTGAATGAATTTCAGAAAGCCATTCAACTAAACCCCCGCAGTGCCGACGCCTATTACAATCTGGGCGCTAGTTATTACGCGATGGGAAAACAATCGCGAAACGATCAATGGCTGAAACAATCGGAACAACTCTACCGACAAGCGATCGCGCTCAATGATCAACACGTCGATGCCCACCGCGGACTCGCCGCCTTGTTGATTGAAACGGGACAAGAAAAATTCGCTTTTGATTTGATGAACACTTGGAAGAATCGGTATCCGAATTCCGCCGAACCTACGATTGAATTGGCACGGCTGTATCAAGAGTATGGTGACAACCGTCGGGCAACCGATCTCTTGGCAGACGCCTTGCGAATCGACGGACAAAATGTTCGGGCGCTAAAAGCCATGGGACATATTCGCGACGTGCAAGGCCAAACTCACTTGGCGTTGGACAATTACTATCGGGTGTTGCAACTCGATAACCGACAAACGGACGTTGCTGATCGAGTGACAGTTCTGCAAACACAATTGGCACAATTACCCGGCGGCGCTGGCGCGAATTCGCCGGCGAATCAACCACGATACGGTTCAACTGCACCCTACCAGCAACGTTGAGCGATGCTCGCTCCGTACTCGCCCCGTTAGCCGTTCATTATGGAAGATTCTACGCCCATTGGCGGCGGTCGTCCGGGAAACAGCACTATGACGGATTCTTCAAACGGCTTAAAATTTGGTTTATGAAGTAACCTGCTCCCAGCTTGGGAGCGATCGCATTTGAGGAGGTTCGATGTCGGTTTCGACTGCTGTTTCGCGCGTTTTTAATTTCTCGGCCGGGCCAGCCGTTTTGCCCTTGTCGGTGCTCGAACAAGTTCAAGCAGAAATGTTGTCGCTGCCCAATGTCGGCAGCAGTATTTTGGAGATCAGTCATCGGGCAAAAGAATTCGATGTCATTCTCGACGATACCAACGCGCGGATTCGAGAATTGGCGCAGGTACCCGAATCGCACGACATTCTGTATTTGCAAGGTGGCGGAGCGTTACAAAACGCCATGATTCCGGCGAACTTTCTTACCGCTGCCACTCAGACGGCAGACTATATCGTCACCGGTTCCTGGGGCCAAAAGAGCGCTGAAGAAGTTCCGCGGTACGGCCAATTGAATGTGGCCTGGAATGGCAAGTCGACCAACTTCACGCGGACCCCTTCGGCTGAAGAATTACACCTGACCCGTAATGCAGCTTACGTCCACCTGACCTCGAACGAAACCATTCAGGGAGTTCAGTTCCCTCGGTTGCCGGATACCGCTGGCGTGCCAATCGTAGCGGACAAGTCATCTGATATTTTTTCGGAACCAATCAACATTTCGGATTACGGCATGATCTATGCCTGTGCCCAAAAGAACTTGGGCATTGCCGGAGTGACAATCGTGATCATCGACAAGGAATTGCTAAAACGCTCCAGCAATCGGTTACCCAATTATTTGAATTACTCGCAACATGCGGAAAACGGTTCGCGATACAACACGCCCCCGACGTTTGCCATTTATGTGACCGGTTTGGTTTGCAAATGGTTGCAAGACGAGATGGGTGGACTAGAAAAGATTTCCCGCTTCAATCGCAACAAAGCGAAAATGATCTACGATGTAATCGACGCCAGTGAAGGCTTCTATCAGGGACATGCGGAGCTGGCCAATCGGTCGACGATGAATGTGGTCTTCAAGATGGCCGATGAGGCAACGGAAAATCGGTTTCTCAACGGGGCCGAAGCGACGGGCTTGACCACATTGAAAGGTCATCGCAGTGTCGGCGGGATTCGCGCTTCGATTTACAACGCGATGCCCATCGAAGGCGTGCAATCGCTGGTCGATTTCATGCAGGATTTTTCCCAGAAAAACGGATAAACACCACCTATTTGGATCAAACTTCATGGCCGTTGTCGCTACCAAGTTACCTGCTTCTACCAAAACAAAAACTCGCATTATCGTCCTCGACGACATCGCGGATGCTGGATTGGAAAAACTAAATGCCGCGGTCGGAATCGAATACGATGTTCGGCCGGGTCTCAAGGGTGAGGCGCTGCGCGAGGCGCTCTGCGACTACGAGGGCGCGGTTTGTCGCAGCGGTGTGACGATCACAGCCGAATCACTGGCAGGAAATCGTCGCCTTCGAGCGATCGTGCGGGCCGGCGTCGGGACGGACAACATTGATAAGGCTGCGGCAACGAGGCTGGGCATCATTGTGATGAATACGCCCGATGGCAATACGGTCAGTACCGCCGAACATACGATGGCGCTGCTATTGGGGTTGTCGCGAAACGTGGCACCCGCACACGCCAGTCTGGTGGCGGGAAAATGGGATCGGAAAAAATTTCAAGGTTCGCAAGTCTCGGGCAAAACTTTGGGAGTTGTCGGACTTGGCCGCATCGGCCTGGAAGTCGCCAAACGTGCCAAGTCGTTCGGTATGAATGTGATTGGCTATGATCCGTTTATGTCCAGTGAGCGGGCCGCCGAATTGGGAGTTACCAAGGTCGAAACGGTTGATGAAATGCTGCCGCAACTGGATTATCTGACGGTTCACACGCCATTAACGAATGAGACCAAAGGCTTAATCGGTCCCGCTCAAGTTCAAAGACTGAAAAAGGGTGCCCGGTTAATCAACTGCGCGCGAGGTGGGATTTATGATCTCGTCGCATTGGAAGCAGGGCTCAAGTCGGGCCACTTGGGTGGCGTCGCACTGGATGTGTACGAAGATGAACCTTGCACTGACAGTCCTTTGTTCGCGATGCCCAATACATTGTGTACACCCCATTTAGGTGCCAGTACGGATGAGGCTCAAGTCGAAGTTGCGGTCGAGGCAGTGGAGTTACTCGTCAACTATTTGACGACGGGCGAGATTCGTTCGGCGGTTAATGCGTTTTCGCTTGACCCCCAAACTCTTAAATTGATGCGCGGCTATCTCGATGTCGCTCATCGATTGGGTACGCTGATGGGTCAATGGCATGGCGGAGCGCTGGAGTCCTGCGATTTGGAGGTGCAAGGTGAGATTGCCGCCAAAGATACACGGATCCTGGTCTCCGCATTTTGTGCCGGTCTGATCGGCGACAAAATTGAAGGGGCCAATATCGTAAATGCAGAAGTCCTTTGTCGCGAACGAGGCATCGAAATCATCCACAAATCGACGCTGGATCATGGGGCCTTTAACAGTGTGATTTCGGCGACAGTCAAAGGCGAAGGACGAAGTTTGCAAGCGGCCGGAACGCTGTTCGGAAAAAACATGCCGCGTTTGGTGCGATTGGGTGAGTATCGAACCGAAGCGTACCTCGATGGAATATTGCTGATTTTTACCCACACCGATGTGCCTGGAATTATTGGATACGTCGGACAAGTGTTAGCGGACGAGAAAGTGAACATTGCCCAGATGGCTGTTGGTCGCGAGGGTGCTGCCGGTGGCCGGGCGATTGGTGTACTAAATCTCGATCAAGTGGCAACCGAATCAGCATTAAAACGGGTCTATGAACACGCCGCGATTCAGTCCGCCAAAATGATTGTCTTGCCGCCCGTCGGTCAGTTGCCGAATTGGCTCTCCTAAGCCGTACGCGGCGTGGTGGTATGTTTTCGCAGCTACCTGCAAATCCCCCAACCGGTACGAGCGGAAGTTTGGCAGGATTTTTTTGGCTGTTTGCGAATCTCTGAATCATGCTTCGTAGACGCCAATCCGGGGGGCATTTAGATTGACTCTTTAACGTTTCAATCCCGGGCGGACTGCCCTCCGAAATATAGCGCCGCTGGGAATTGTTCCACACCGACCAAATTGGCGACAGCGTTGGATGGCCAGCTGTACGTTTTTGTTTAATTCCTGTCCATGAACCTGCTCGCCGGATTACTCATTCTGCTTTGCCTGATTGGCAGTGAGTTAATCGGTGCAAAAGTTGCCGATGATTGGGTTCATCGCAGCCTGGCGGTATTATTGACCGCCGCCCTGGTCCCCGCCGTGGCTTTTTTTCAAACCACTGCGTTGCTGTACAAAATGCAACGGGAGAATTTTTCTTACGCCGCCAAACGATCACTTTGCCAACGTATGACGATTAGTCACTCGCTCGTTTGGCTGTCCGCTAGTTGTGCAATCATTTGGGCATTGCGATGGCAAGACATCGTGCGAGGTAATTGGCAGTTGGACCAATGGCCCTTGGTCGATGACTGGCTAATTCTTGCGCCGGCCATTGTTTCAATGGTCGCATCCTGGGCAGTCTTTTATGAACTTCAAGTCGCGGTGTTGGGCCCACTACGAATTGGCATCGGATTCGATGCCCCAGTCCCGGAGGCTGCCACCTCGAAGGTCGGGAATTTTTCTCGCCGTTGGCGAAACGGCCTGAATCAATTGAGGCGCCATTCTCGACCACGTTGGGAGTTTGTGTCGATTCGCTTTCGAGTCTATTTCCTCATGATGCTGGTGCCCGTCAGTGCAGTTGTTCTGTTTCGCGATTTGGCGAGCACGGTCACCAATTGGCCGGAACCGGTGGCCGCGGCAGTCACTATCATTGGTTTGGCAGTCTTAATATTGGCTTTTCCTTTCGCGATGATGGTGGTCTGGAAGAATGGACCAATCGTCGATACCGAACTTCGTCACCAACTATGGAACGTCTGCAAGACCAATCGTCTGCGGGTCCTTGATATCCGAACATGGCATACGGGAAATCAGGTTGTGAACGCGGCTGTCGCTGGATTTTTTCCTTGGCTGCGCGTGATTTTTCTGTCGGACCAGCTGTTGCAGAAATTCACCCCGCCGGAGATCCAGGCGGTAATGCGTCACGAAGCCGGACACATTCGACGGGGCCACATTCCCATCCGGTTGTTTTTCATCGCGACTCCGTTGATGCTGCTGGCCTCCCAAGATTGGCTCGTCGCAGACGGACAGCATTACAATTATCAAGTGCTCGTTGGCGAATTGAACTGTTTTTTTTCCATCGAGCCACTGACCGTTTCGGTACTAATTATCGAGGTGATTGGATTACTGTTGACCAATCGCTGGCTATCTCACCAAATTGAATTTGATGCCGATTTGTATGCGATCCAATCCGACGATTTACCAGGAGACCATCCCTCCAGTCGTCCTATCTGTTGCGATCGCGCCAAAGCGATGAGTGGTGCATTGTTGCGTTTGGCGGAATTGTCACCGACCGATTGGGATCGCACAACATTTCTGCATCCGAGCCTTAAGAGACGAATTGAGTTTATTCAATTGGTTCAATCCCATTCTTCAGCGGGCAATCGGTTTCGCCGCTCGCTGCGGACGAAGCAAATCGGTTTGGCAATCGGATGGTCAATATTCATTGGAATCACACTACTCGTTTAGCGGCCAGCACTCCGCCGGGGCTGACATTCCCGTTTATTCGTTACAATCCTCAACCCCAAATTTTGCGGTTCCGCATAAATTCTCCCGGCCGATTGAAATTCATAAGGTAAATACTTCTGGGGAGAAGTTTTTTCAGTGGAAGAATACTTCTGCTCGAGTTAGCCTGCCGCGCAAATCGACATGATCGCTCGGTAAGGCCAGGACACCACCAAAACCGATAACATCCTTCACGCCATTCGTCAAATGCAAATCCTCGCCCCGCTCGTATGTTATTCGTTGTCCGAACAAATCCAGCAAGCTGTCATTCATAATCCGCATTTGAAGCAGCGACGAGTGCAATTGCGGACCGAGAACGGTCGGGTAACGATCAACGGTTCGGTGCAATCATATTTCGAAAAACAAATGGCGCAAGAAGCTTTGCGAAACATCGACGGAGTTACGTCGATTGAAAATCGATTAGAAGTCGTCTGGTCATAATCCGAAGTCCGCAGGATATCCCGATGAACAAATTCTCATCAGTTGTCTCTGAAAAATCGCAGTCCCTGGTTGCTGCGTTTGGCTTCGATGTTCAGGAGCGACGACGCGATCGAAATTTTGAGGCATCAAAATCGCTGTCGCGATTTACCATCTTGTTGATCGCACTGTTCGTGGCCAGTTGGTTCCAGTTGTGGATTCGGTAAATTCGAGTTGGCAGGACAGGAATCGCCAGATCGAGTCCTGCTGCGATTATTCGACGGGTCAATCGGACAATTATTCGACAAAAAAAACGCCTGACAGCTTTGGAAAGCCGGCAGGCGGTTTGATTATTCTCGAACCGTCGTTGTAGTTGGGGAATCATGACCCTGTGCCATGAATTCCAGTCTCAAACTATTGTTCGCCCAAGCCCATTTTCTCGGCAAAATTTTTCACAGCGTCATCAAAACCAGCTGGTTTTGGAATGACCACTGAGACTTCATCTCCGTCAACTTTGGCTTCGAGCGATTTCAAAACTGTTTCCAGAATGCCGCTCATGGCGGGGTCTTGTTGTTTGAGTTGGTTGACTTGCATCGTACCGGCCATTTTCGCCATTCCTAACAACGCATCGAGTCCGCCTTGCAACTCTTCGGCTTGTTCTGAATCAACTCCCGTAGAATTCAGCGTGATCAAATTCGCGCCGGACAGATCAACGCTCAACCGAAGATTTTTCATATTATCGACCAATTCGAGGAAGCCAGCCGAAGTGGGATCCGCGGCCTGTTTGCCGAACTCGACAGCTTCAGCGAGCAAACTGCTTGCACCGGCCATGTCAATCGCAATGCGAACTGCTTCTTTTTCAGGCATTTTGGTCCATGCTGCGGATAGCGCTTCGGTAAGTACTTTCTGATTGGGATGGAACACAAAAGCGTCGGTCCCAAACTCTAATGTGGTCGCGTCAAATTGATGCACGACTGCATTTTCCGGAGCACCATCTTCTTTAGGACGATAGTAGGTTTTTCCATTGCGCTCGAAGGCAGTTGGGTCTGACTCAAGCAATTTTTCCATAGCAGCCGTGGCCGCGGAAGCATCTTTGAATTTAATTTTGACAAAAAACTCGATCGGAAGCTCGCCGCCATTGAAACCCTGAGCCGCTTCCATGTTTTCCGGGGCACTCATGGCACCAAACAATCCAGCTATTGTGCTTGGATCGGGTCCATTACCTCCCTGTTGAGCCGCCATTTTATCGAATTGTTCCTGCAGTTTTAGAGATTTGGCTAACTCGCTGCCCATGAGCAAGTCCAATCGCAAATCGAATACCACCACCGCTTTCTGTTTCTCGTCCAACGGCGCTGTTTGGCCCATCAGCGGTGCAGTGATCGCACTGCACAGCAACAACATGGCCAGTAAGGTAAATCGCACTAAACGCATATTTGTCTCCCAAAGTTTCAAAAAAAGGTTTTTGTTTCTGTTTCCGTATCAAATTTTACCAAAGCCGGATCGGCAGTGGTTCTCACTTCAAATATTTCCGCCCCTGCAAGAACGTCCTCGCGGCCTCCAATGCCGAACCGATTTTGGCAGGATCTTTTCCACCCGCTTGGGCCAAATCGGCTTTGCCCCCTCCTCCGCCACCCACGATGGGGGCAACCTCCTTGATCCAATCTCCGGCGCTCAATCCGCGCTCGACGAGATCACGAGAGATCCCGGCGACTAATAGTACCTTGTCTGCCCCCTGGCTAGTTGCAAAAAAAACCGCAACCGAATTGATTTTCTTGCGAATTTGGTCGACCAAAGGCTTTAGCTGATTCGGATCAATTCCCGGCAATTCAGCCACAATTAGTTTAAAATCCCCAACTATTTCGGCTTTCTCAATCATTTCATCAACGTTTATTTCGCCGGCTGCATTCAACTGTTCAAGTCGTTTTTGCAACGCCTGGGTTTCGGCTTGCATTGCCGCCACACGGTCGGCCAATTCGAGCACCGGAACATTGAGCCGTCCCGCCGCCGTTCGCATTATCTCGCGAATGGCGAAGTAGTTCGATCCTTCAACAGCGATCTCAGTCGAATTCCTAGCAACAACTGACGCTGGTCGATTTCCGACGGACGACGATTCTTTCCCGAGTGTCAGCTGTTTTTTCAGGAGCTTTACTTGTTCGGCAAGGGCCGCGACTGCCATTGGAATCTCGGGCAACGTGACCGACAAATTTTCCGTGATCCGAATAGCGGCGGCAATGATTCTTCGTTGGTTCTCGATCGCTTTGGCGCCGGTAATCGCCTGAATCCGTCGCGTGCCAGACGATACGCTTTCTTCCGAAACTATTTCAAACGACAGCACGTCACCGATTTCTTTCACATGATTTCCACCGCAGAGCTCCTTGCTGAAATCACCAATCGAAATCATTCGCACGGGATCGGGATATTTTTCACCAAACAGCATCATCGCTCCGGCCTGTTTCGCTTGTTCCAACGGCAATATCTCGGCTGCAACTGCACCGCCAGCCTCGATCTTCGCAATCGCCAGTTTTTCAATCGCACTCAAATGCGCTGGACTAACCGCCGTCAAATTTGAAAAATCGAACCGCAACGCATCTTCCACGACTTTGGAACCTCGCTGCTGAGCATGTTCGCCCAAATTTTGTTGCAATGCATAATGCAACACGTGGGTGGCCGAGTGAGATCTACGAATCGCATCGCGACGCTGTTCATCGACAACCGCAGAAACACGCTCGCCATCGCGAATGACCCCTTCGGTGACATGACCCAAATGCACAAACACATCACCATTTTTCTGGGTATCAGTCACGGCAAATTTTCCCGCTGGCCCCACCAGAAAACCGGAATCGCCAACTTGGCCGCCGGATTCGGCGTAAAACGGAGTCCGATCCAAAACCACAAATTGTTCCGCTGCCGCAGCATCGGGAGTCTGGACGGCTAGCTCACTCTGGCGGCGTTGCAGCCAATTTGTTTCAGGGCCCTTGGTCTCGGCCACTTGTTGGACCAAACCCCGCACCAAACCAGTCGCTGACGTTGATTCATATCCCAGAAATTCGGTGGACTTCAGCTCCCGTTTGATATCGTCGATGGGACCAAAATCTCCCATGACTCCCTTGGAGCCCTTCCCGCTGGTGACTCCATGTTGATCCATCGCGGCTTGGTAACCGGGCCAATCAAATTTCAGATTTCTGTCTTCGGCTATTCCGGCAAACAATTCAGCGGGAATTCCAAACGTCTGATAGAGCTCCGCAGCTTCGGCTCCCCTGACGGTTGTTTCGTGGGCCGTTTGCATGGCGGAAAAAATGGATTCGATTTTTGCCAAACCGTCGTCCAGCGAGCCGAAGAAATTACTTTCTTCGTTCTTGATTACCTGGGCGACCCGATCGGCAGTCGACCTCAATTCCGGATAGGGTTGCGACATTTGAGCGATCACCTCCGGCACGATTTGGAACAGAAACGGTTCGCGCAAACCCATTTCATGTCCCTGCAAAACGGCTCGTCGGAGCAAACGCCGGATCACGTATTCCTCTTTATTCGCCCCCGGATAAACGTTTTCATGGATCGCCATAGTGCAAGCCCGGACATGATCCGCAATACGTCGCAAGCGTCGACCATTTTCGCTGAGAGGATCATACTTAACGCCGACTACTGCGGCTGCGGCATCGACGATCGGGCGCAACGTATCGATATGGAAATTGGTACTCGCACCTTGCATGGTCGCTGCAATTCGTTCCAGTCCCATTCCCGTATCGATGTTTTTGTTGGGCAACGGGATCAAATTGTTCGGCGGATCGCCTTGACGATTGAATTGGGTAAACACCAGATTCCAGATTTCACATTCCGGACCATTTTCTGGATGAAAAAAGATCTCGCTACAGGGACCGCACACACCATCCGGCCCATCGGTGGGCGCGCCGGCGGGCCAAAAATTATCATGTTCGCCCAGCCGCGCAATCCGATCCAGCGATAGACCAATTTCGTTGTGCCAGATATTTGCGGCCTCGTCGTCATCCAGATAGACCGACACGGTCAGTTGGTTGGGATTGATCGCAAGCCACTGTTTGTCGGTCAGGAATTCCCACGCCCAGTGAATGGCCTCTCGTTTAAAGTAGTCGCCAAAACTAAAATTGCCCAACATCTCAAAAAACGTATGGTGGTAGGCGGTCCGCCCAACATTTTCGATATCCCCAGTCCGCAGGCATTTCTGCGAGGTTGTCGCGCGCGTGTATTCCAGCGTGACTTTACCGAGAAAATGATCCTTGAACTGGTTCATTCCCGCTGGCGTAAACAAGACCGTTTTGTCCCACTTCGGTACCAACACATCGCTGGGCACAATGGTGTGTCCCTTACCTTGGAAGAACTCAAGATATTTTTGGCGTATTTCGTTCGTTTTCATGGCGTTCCGTTGCGATTCGAGAGGCTGTTAATATATCGCGCGCCGGTAATAGCGACTAGAACAGCAGAATTCCGGTCTTCACGAAAAATGAAATGGGGCGACAGATTTTGCACATGGTTTAGCTCCGTTACGTGGGAATACAAAAAAACGTCGATCGGATGAAATCCATCCAACCGACGCGAGTAGTCTCAAGAGGCACAATGACCGAAACGGAAAATTCTAGGAATCGGACATTTCCACAGTTTCTTCGCTGCCAGATTCGGAAGCATCGAAGGCGGCGGCAATGTCTTCGGTGTAACCACCTGCCCCCAGGATTCCTTCGCGAATCTGTGCACATACTTCGGGGTTTTCGACCAGGAAGTTACGCGCTTTTTCTTTGCCTTGTCCCAAATGGATCGAATCGAATTTAAACCACGATCCGCTGCGCGCGATAATTTTGTGCGCCACACCGAGATCCAAAATATCACCTTCGTAACTGATGCCGTTGGCGTGCATCATGTCAAATTCGGCGACTCGGAACGGAGGCGCAACTTTGTTTTTGACAATCTTTGCTTTCACCCGTTGACCGACTTGAATTTCACCATCTTTCAAGGCGCCGATCCGACGAACGTCGATGCGGACCGAAGTGTAGAATTTCAATGCGCGACCACCCGGTGTGGTTTCGGGACTGCCAAACATGACCCCGATTTTTTCGCGAATCTGGTTAATAAAAATTGTACAAGTTTTGCTGCGGGCAATCGCACCGGTCAAGATCCGTAACGACTGACTCATCAAACGGGCTTGCAAACCAACGTGCGAATCGCCAATCTCTCCTTCGAGCTCTTTTCTCGGAACCAAGGCTGCCACCGAGTCGATCACGATCACATCGACGGCGTTGGATTTCACAAGCATCTCGACAATTTGCATCGCTTCTTCGCCGCTGCTGGGCTGACTGACCAACAAGGTATCGAGTGAAACGCCGACTTTCTTCGCCCAAGTCGGATCGAACGCATGTTCGGCGTCGACGATCGCGGCGATGCCGCCGGTTTTTTGGGCTTGAGCAATTACGTGCAAAGCCAACGTCGTTTTACCGCTGGATTCCGGACCAAAGATCTCGATGATTCGACCGCAAGGCAATCCACTACCTCCCAAAGCCATATCCAACGACAGGCTGCCGGTGGATACGCCACGGATTTGTTGGTTTGAATCGTTGCCCAACGCCATGATCGAGCCGACCCCGAACTGGGCTTCGATTTGTTGAACAGCATTTTTTAATTGCTCGTTCTCGGCCATCATTTTCTCAACCGGCGTCGCTCCCTCTTTCGTTTTAGTGACGGTGGTTTTTTTTGCGGGAATTTTGGTTTTTGCCATGGTCGGGTCTTGCCTTTGAATTGGAGTCGACTGGTTAAAGCTGAAAAGCGAGTCTAACGATAGAGTTCACTTTGACGGATTTCAAGTACCTGCTATCAACAAAGCACTCTCACTGCAATCCAGTATCGCGGAGGCTGGGACACGTCTGGTCCACGCGAAAAAAATTTCCAGTAAATTTGGACTCTTCTCGCTGATCGCCGCCAGTTGGTTGCGAAGCGCTGCCTGGCAACCCAGTGATTCGCTGGCTCCGCCAGCGGTTCTTGTTCGTTGTCGCAGCAGATGATCGGCCTTGGCGAGGTGGAGCCTCTCAGACGTTGCGTTCCAAGGCCGGAGCTTTGGAACCAGTCGATCGCAGCATTTGAGACCATTACCGCCTGAAAGTCTGGCGACGCGCGATTCCTCGACGGGCTTAGTTGCGTCGGCGACCCGATTGGCTCGAACCCAAATCAAGGCGTGAAGTCCTGTACTTGGTGGTCGTTCGAAGCGATAATCCAGGGCGGTGGAACGTTGCCAAGCAGCGTGTTTTTATGCCAACCACCGAATCAGTACAGCAGTTGGGTGCACCTTTCTTTTTTACCAAATTGGATTTCGAGGACTTAATTCCGTCCAGCGTGTTGGTCGGTTTTTCCCGAATCAAAGGTTTTTTGTCAACGGAATTTCGATGTCTCGCATACTCAAAATTTTAATGGGCTGTTTGTTCTGTAGCGCGCTGGACTGTCTCGATATCGCACAGGCCTATCAAACCGACGAACCGGCTCAGACCGCGACGTCGGCCCCCGCTGCGACAAACTCCGAAATGCGCGTCGTCGTAAAAGCGGCCTTCGAAAAAGTACACGACGGCTGGAGTTCCGACGAAGTGGTTCTCAAAACCGAGTTGAACGAGAAATTCATTGCCGAATGCCAATCGGTTCTGCCGGCGGCATTGCCAGTTGACTTGAATTGGACATTGTTGAATATGCGGAAAGCCGGTTTATTAAAAATCAAGTCCACGCAACGCGATTCACAACCGGTGAGCCAAGTCGCTCCGCTTGCCGAAATCGCGGCCAGGCATGTGTTTGACCAGTTCAAGGTCTCCACCGACCGGATGATGTGTGATCCGGAAATGCGCCGTGCGTTTGACGAAAGCGTGCTGGCCATCGACGCCGACAGCGATTTATATCTGGTTCGCAAATCGGCGTTCCAATTGCGCAAGCAACGCAAACTGCAACCGGAATTAGTCGCGCGAATCGCGGACTGGGGACGGAAGATCGAATCGTTTCCAAGTGCTCAAGTTCGCGACGAACCCAGTTGTGTTCCAGCGCTACCGGGCATCTATATCTTTCGCGATCAGACCGGTTATTTGTATATCGGACAATCCGATAATTTGAACCAACGCATGAAAGAACATTTGCATCTTTCCAGTAATTTTTCCCTCGCTCAATATCTGGCCGACCAAGGCAACGACAACACGATCATCGAATTTCATTCCTTTCCCGCTGACTCGCGGGCCAAAGAAACGATGATTCGCCGGGCCTATGAATCGGAGTTGATCGCCAGTCGAAAACCGCGGTTCAATATTCAGCCCTAGCGCTGCTGGTCAGTTGACTCACTAGCCAGCGCTAAAGTGGCCGTTTATAATCCGGCCTGCTCTTTTACATTTTCTCAAAATCCGACCGTTGCCTATCCGTTGCGTTACCCATTTTGTAACGGTTTCGATTACGTAATGTTTGATAATTGAATCGAGGTCATCGTGAATTCCGTCGAACGATCAAACAATTCCGCGCCGTCGTCGGCCGAAGGGGTTCGCCTGTTGGAGACGCCGTTGCATCATTGGCACGCCAGCCACGGTGGCCGCATGGTCGATTTTGCGGGCTGGTCGATGCCAGTGCAATATGGCAGCATCATCGGTGAACACCATCACACCCGAAATTCGATCGGACTGTTTGATGTTTCGCACATGGGACGACTGTACTTTTCCGGCCCGCAAGTGGATTTTTTTCTGGACCGGCTCACCACTCGGCGGGTGGCTGGTGTCGAGGCGGGCAAAATCCGGTATTCGTTGCTGACCAACTCAGCCGGTGGAATTCTGGACGATGTGCTAGTTTATCACCTGCCGGGTTTGGATGGTGATTCGTCCTATCACATGATGGTGGTCAATGCCAGCAATCGCGAAAAGATCGTTGATTGGCTGAACTCGCAGCTGCCGTCTTCGCCTGGAGTTCATTTCGTTGATCGAACCACGCAGACCGCGATGATCGCTATACAAGGTCCGCTGGCCAATGCAGCCGTCGCCAAAATTTCCCAGCTCGCGCCGGATTCATTGCCCTATTACACGGGCGCTACAACACGCGTGTTAGGGCATCCAGCGATACTTAGTCGGACCGGATACACGGGTGAAGATGGCTGCGAACTGATTGTCGACGCGGAATTTGCCGTGGAAATCTGGAGCCGAATTTTTGAATTGGCCGCACCGGCGGGTGGTGGAGCAACTGGATTGGCGGCACGCGATACACTGCGGCTGGAGGCAGGTATGCCGCTGTACGGCCATGAATTGTCCGAGGATATCAATCCTGCCCAAACCGATTTGAGTTTTGCCATTAACTTGAAGAATCGAGAATTTATCGGCAAATCCGCGATCTTGGCCGCCCAGAAAAATACTTCGTTACCGATCCGAGTCGGCTTGGAATTGGCGGATCGACGTCCGGCCAGGGAACACAGCGAAATCCTGGTCGACGGTGCGAAAGTGGGTGTCGTAACCAGCGGGACGTTTTCTCCGACGCTCGAAAAATCCATTTCCATGGCCTATGTGGCACCCCACGTGGCCGGCTTGGGAACGGAAGTCATGATCGATATTCGCGGCAAATACCACGCTGCCAAAATCGTATCGTTGCCATTTTACAAACGGAATATTTGAATCACCGAATGTTTTCCAGTTATCTCTACCTTAATCAGGAGCAATCATGAAACCCGAAGAGCTTAAATTTGCGGAGACTCACGAATGGGTCCATGTGGCTGAAAAAAATGGCAGCCAGATTGCCACAATCGGAATTTCTACCGTGGCAGTGGAAGCCTTGACCGACCTGGTTTATATGGAATTGCCAGCAATTGGCCGCAAAGTTTCGGCGGGAAGTTCGTTTGGTGAAGTCGAATCCGTGAAAGCCACCAGTGATTTATACAGCCCGGTGGATGGTGAAGTGGTCGAAGTGAATTCGTCCCTACCAGATAATCTCGATCGACTGAACGCGGACCCCTATGGGGCAGGTTGGATTATCAAGGTCAAATTGGCGAATGAAAATGCGCTTGGCAAATTGTTGGATTACGCGGCCTACCAAAAACAAAATGGTGGCTGAGCGTGTGGTTTCACGGTTTGACAGTCGTATTTTCAAACTGCTTCGCGGCTGAATGTTCAGTTTATTTTCGCTAGTTGCTAACTCAAACTATTTGCGGCACCCACCATGCTAATTTCCGAAAAACAATCTCCCGTATCCGCCCCTCTGCAAACCTTGCAACCCCAAGACGATTTTGTCCATCGCCATATCGGTCCCAGTCCAGCGGATATCGAGGTGATGTTGGAAACCGTGGGAGCCAGTTCGCTCGATGATCTGATTCAATCTACCGTCCCAGCCAGCATTCAGTTGGACCACGAACTCGATTTGCCATCACCGAATTCCGAGCCGAATACGTTACTCAAACTACGCCGTTACGCCGAGCAGAATCGGTGTGCGAAATCGATGATTGGGATGGGCTATTATGGAACCCATGTTCCGGCAGTAATCGCACGCAATGTGCTGGAAAATCCTGGTTGGTATACTGCTTATACGCCCTATCAAGCAGAAATATCTCAAGGTCGTTTGGAGTCATTGTTGGCGTTTCAGCAGATGGTAATGGATCTGACTGGCATGGGAATGTCGAACGCGTCGTTACTGGACGAAGCGACTGCCGCGGCTGAAGCAATGGCGTTGTGCAAGCGGGCCGGTAGTAGTCCGAGTGATGTTTTCTTCGTCGCCGATGACGTCCATCCTCAGACCCTCGATGTCGTCCGGACACGCGCCAAATATTTCGGTTTTGAAGTTGTCACGGGCGCTTGGGACGAAGTAGTGCAACACGATTGTTTCGGGGCGCTTCTCCAATACCCAGGTACAACCGGTGCTGTTCGCGATTTGACAGCCGTGATTGAAGCCGCACATGCCAGGGGCGCGTTGATCGCAGTTGCATCCGATTTGCTGAGCCTGACACTCTTGAAACCGCCAGGCGAAATGGGCGCAGATATCGTTTTGGGAAGCGCGCAGCGGTTTGGTGTGCCGATGGGAATGGGTGGCCCCCACGCGGCGTTTTTTGCAACAAGAGATGAATACAAACGATCGGCACCCGGCCGAATCATTGGCGTTTCCAAAGATCGGCGAGGCAAAACGGCGTTGCGAATGGCGATGCAGACCCGCGAGCAACATATTCGACGCGACAAAGCAACATCGAATATTTGCACGGCCCAGGCGTTGTTGGCCAACATGGCAGTTTTCTACGGGATGTACCACGGACCAGGGGGTTTGAAAGCCATCGCCCGTCGTGTGCACGGATTTGCCCAGATTGCTGCCAAGAAATTATCGGCGCTTGGTTTCCAGCTTGAACATGAATATTTCTTCGATACGGTGGTTGTTCGAACCGATGCTACGGCAAAGATTTTGGAGCGGGCCAACAAAGCAGGCTTGAACCTTCGCCGGTTAGCTCAGGGAATTGGATTTAGTGTCGACGAAACAACGACCATCGCGGATTTGGAGGTATTGTTATCGGCGTTTACCGGAGACGAGAGAGCTACAGAATTGGCCGGCGAAAACGTACCTCTTGCATTCGCGATTCCCACTGCGCTGGTTCGCAAAACGAATTATTTGGTTCATCCTGTTTTCAATTCCTATCATTGCGAAACGGAAATGTTGCGGTATTTGAAACGGTTGGAAAATCGGGATTTTTCGTTGGTGCATGGGATGATTCCGCTGGGTTCTTGCACGATGAAGCTGAATGCGACGACGGAAATGATCCCGGTCAGCTGGCCCGAATTTGCCAACCTGCATCCGTTCGCACCACGCGACCAGTGGGTAGGCTACGAGTTGATGATCAACGAGTTGCGCCAATGGTTGATCGAGCTCACCGGATATGAAGCCATGTCCATGCAGCCAAATTCCGGCGCTCAGGGAGAATACGCGGGTCTCTTGGCGATTCGACGTTATCATGCCAGCCGAGGCGAGCAACATCGCAATGTTTGTCTGATTCCAAGCTCGGCACATGGCACCAATCCAGCCAGCGCCAGCATGATGGGGCTACAGGTCGTGGTCGTGAAGACTGATTTGGATGGCAATATCGATTTGACTGATTTGCGCGCCAAGGCCGAACAGTACCACGAAAATCTTTCCAGCCTGATGGTTACTTACCCCAGCACCCATGGTGTGTTCGAGGAGACGGTCAGGGAGGCCTGCCAGATCATTCATAAACATGGGGGACAAGTGTATTTGGACGGAGCCAATATGAACGCGTTAGTAGGTATCGTGGCACCGGGAAAAATTGGCGCCGATGTCTCGCATTTGAATTTGCATAAAACATTTTGTATACCGCACGGTGGTGGCGGGCCGGGGATGGGACCCATTGGAGTGAAACAACATTTGGCTCCATTTTTGCCGGACCATGTGGTTCAGCGGTCGAACGATCAGCCAGGCATGGAAGGCGGTGCCGTTTCGGCGGCTCCCTTCGGCTCGGCATTGATCCTGACAATTTCCTGGACCTATATTCAACTGATGGGCGGAGCCGGTCTGAAAAAGGCCACCCAAGTCGCAATCCTGAACGCAAACTACATCGCGCGGCGCTTGGCTGGAAGTTACGATGTGTTATACAAAGGGCGACACGGGCGCGTGGCGCATGAGTGTATCTTGGACATGCGCCCCATCAAGGAAGCCAGTGGGATCACGGAAGTCGATATTGCGAAACGGCTGATGGATTATGGTTTTCATGCGCCGACCATGTCGTGGCCGGTTCCAGGGACGATTATGATCGAGCCAACCGAAAGCGAATCGAAGGTCGAGCTGGACCGTTTTTGCGATGCCATGCTGAGTATTCGCGAAGAAATCCGTGCGGTCGAAAGAGGTGAGCTGTCCAGCGAAGAGAGTCTTCCCCACCAGGCTCCACATACTTTGGACGACATCATGGATGATAACTGGAGTCGACGCTACACGCGTGCCGCAGCGGCCTTTCCGAGTGCCGCAACCCGCAAATCGAAATTCTGGCCCAGCGTCAATCGAATCGATGATGTTTTCGGCGACCGCAATTTCGTCTGTAGTTGTCCACCCTTGGAAGATTACGAAAATTAGGCAACGCTTGGAATTCGTTCGCCCAAGGTCGCTCATGCTCCTTCGTCGCTGGTTTAGCAACCATTAATTCACGAATGCAACTTGCCCGAATCATCCTCGATCCGCCGGCCACTGGCAGCTGGAATATGGCGGTTGACCAGGCCTTGTTGGAGTCGACCAACCTGACCGGACAGGTAACGATCCGGTTTTATGCTTGGGAAGAACCGACATTGTCGTTGGGTTATTTTCAAAATTCGATTGAGCGGATGGGGCACCAAGCCAGTCTTGGTTGTCCGCTGGTACGCCGTTCCACCGGTGGTGGAGCAATTCTTCATGATCAGGAAATTACTTACAGCCTTTGTTTGCCTTGTGCCCAACGGTGGTCAATTGCAACCGAGGATTTGTATTGGATTGTGCATCGCTCCCTCTGCTCATTGTTAAATGACCAAAAAATTGACGCCAAGCTGTTTTCCGACGAAACTGCGCAACCGCCGCGAAAAGAATCCGCACCAAAGTCTTTTTTATGTTTCCAACGCCGTTCTCCTGGCGACCTGATATTGGACGGCCACAAGATTGCGGGCAGCGCACAGCGACGAAAAAAGGGTGCGCTGTTACAGCATGGCAGCTTGCTGTTGATTCGATCAACTTGCGCCGTTGAGCTTCCGGGAATTAATGACCTGGTCTCCAATGGGCCGTTGCATCGGCAGAATTTCTTAGCAGACTGGCTCGCTAAGCTCGTAGTGGGACTGGACCTGGAGCCGGTTGTTGGAGAGCTGACCAGCGAAGAGCGCCGAGCAGCTCAAGAAAATGAAGCCACTTTTTTGTCGGCCACCTGGAATCAAAAACGATAATTTGCCGGATGAAACTAGGATTCGCATATTGGATCGACGTTCTCGGGCCATGAGCAAACAAATTCAAGGCTGCAAATTCGGCAAATTTTGGGTCTTTCCAAGACGACTTAGGTCAGTTAAAAATGGGGCCACGCAGTTTCGGGAATTTCATACTTTGTCAAGCCAGACTATGAGGTTAAAAACGCTATCTTAGTTGCTTTGTTTGACTTTCTGGCGAATTTAGAACATAATCACAACGTATCAGTTTCTGCAGGTTGATGACAAAAACGGGTTGCAAATCGAAGCCATTTCGATCTGTTAAATAAGAGAGCGTCACTGTCAGGATTTTGGTGTAATGAGGAGGCAATAAACGGATGCAAGTTGTATTGAAAGTTGTCGGAGGGAAAAACGATGGCAGGGAAATTAGCATCGCAGTTCCTCGGTTTATCATTGGACGGGGTGAAACGGCTCACCTGCGTCCTGCCAGCGACCTAGTCAGTCGAGAGCATACGGTCATCGAAGTCAAAGATGGCACGGTGTTTATTGTGGACTTGAACAGCCGAAATGGTACTTTCGTGAACGGCAACAAGATTACAGCCCCGCATGTTGCACGTGCAGGAGATTCCGTTCGGATTGGTCGACTTCAGTTCGAAATGGTAATCGACCCGGTCAAGGCCGGCACTAAGAAGCCTAAAATCACCAATGTGATTGATGCTGCGGCGCGTACCGCATCCTCCCCCAAGGCCTCACTCGAAGACAGCATCACCGATTGGTTACTGGAAGTAAACGATAACGAGTCGGGTCCCGATTCGACCGAGCGGGCGATTATCGGAGCGGCGGATACAATCCAGTTCAATCTGGACGAAACGACTTCCATTCGAAAAGAATCAACTGCAAGCGGCGACGCTCTGGAAGATTCGTCGGTTAGCGATTCGCAAGCCACCGAAATTTTTCAAGCGGGCAAAAAAGCCAAACAAAAACCAATGAAACTACCACCGATGGAAAAGCCCAAGCACGATAGCTCCACATCGGCGGCGGATGACGTTCTCAAGAAGTTCTTTAACCGTCGCTAAGGCGGTTTCGGTTTCGAAGCTGGTTTGTTCAAAATAGGTCATACCAAGTTCCCAGCTGTGCCAACAACTCTGCGAAAAGACCGACGTAAATCCGTCGGTTTTTTTGTGCGTTTTTGTGAGTTGGCGTCTTGTTGGCCCATGTCGGTCGATGGATAACTCCGTTGGAAGGTTTCATTTTTTGATACTTTTTCAAAATTACACCAATCCAAACAGTTGGCGTGCGAAATACCCAATGGACAGGGTGCCATCGAAATTTTGAAATCAAAACGTCTGGCTTTTTGGGATTCCTGAAACCGCAACGGTATTAATCAGGTAAGTATCCGGAACAAGAACATGGGAGCGTAACCTTGAGTGAAGAACTTCCTATCCTTGTTGATCGGTGTTTGTCGGGCCATCAACCGGCGTTTGGGCAGCTGATTGACCGCTTTCGGGGGCAAGTCTTTGGGCTTTGTTACCGGATGCTGGGTCAACGCGAAGATGCCGAAGATGCTACTCAGGAGACTTTTTTGCGGGTCGTCCGGAATCTCCATCGTTGGGATCCGGAGCGGGCATTTGAGCCCTGGTTGTTGACGATTGCAGGAAATCGTTGTCGAACCAGATTGGCCAAACGCATGCGCCACCCTAACATGATGTCACTGGATTATCCGATTGAAGATCAGTCAACCGAATTGGCGCAGGCCAAATTGTTGAATGAAGAGATTGATTTAGCGCTCCAAACCGTTCGAGCCGAGTATCGAGAAGCGTTTTTGATGTTCCACAAACGGGAAATGTCTTACGCAGAAATAGCCCGATCCCTGAAAATCCCACTCGGTACCGTGAAGACCTGGGTCCATCGGGCGCGCCGGGAATTGATTAGCCGACTTCGAATAAGAGGTGTCCTTGGTGAACGATAACGAAAAATGCGGCAACGGAAAATGTGACCTGTTCGAACAACGAATTCAATGGCTGTTCGATGAACGACTGCCGCTGGGAAACGATTCCATACTGGTCAATCATGCAGATCAGTGTGTTGATTGTGCCCACCTACTGGCCGATTACCGATTGTTGGCATCCAGTTTGAATTTGCCAACTGAGCGAAGTTTAATGCGCCGCGGTTCGAAATCGTCTCGATGGACGGCGAGTCAGGTTTCCCCAAATTTCATCTCCCTGTTGATTTGTATCGCCGCACTATTGTTGGTAACGGTTGGCTTGTTTGTTAACAAAGATCGCGAGCCCGGTCCCGATCGTTCCGATTTGGTGGCGATTAACTTCAGTCCTGTTTCGGCGGTAGCGCAGTCAAATGACGCGCGCTCGAACATTCCCACCATTCAGTCGGTGAGTGCGAAATTCCGCGACTCGGATGTTCTTGGCAACGAATCAATAGGTGAGTCGATTTGCGACTATTCTCCATCGTTGTTGGGTTTGGCTCGGTCCACGCCACGGTTGGTCCGGTCGGTCAGTTTCCGATCAAACCCCCTCGAAAAAATTTCAACTAAACTCGATCCGCTTAATCCGTATTTCCGGTACTCCAACGAACTTCCAGGTATTCGCCCCCTGCAAAATTCGGTTAATATCGCAGTGGATTTATTGCAGCGGTCATGGTCCAAGCCAGTCAAGCTTCAACCAGACTTGGGGCGTTTTTCTGATTTGACATTGTTTGTCGCGGTCTAGTCAAAGAATTTCGCCAATAACTTCGGCTGCGTTGCGAACTTAACTTACAGACGTCTAAATTTTGCACCCTCCCTAAATTTGAAAACAGTGAGAAAAAAATCCATGAAAATATTGGTAGCGGTCATCAGTGGTTGGTTGGTCTTGCTAACAATGTCAATTGGTTTAGCCCAAGAGGTTGGTTCAACATCGGGCGAAAAGGCCCCCGGCACTCTGCAAGACCAGGTGAAAGACCAAGTTCAAGAGATCGGCCAAAAGCTCGATAAAAATCCCCAAGTTCAAGAAATTTCAACGGGCATTTTGCAACCGATTTACCAATTGGCAGAGTACATCAAAATCCCGGCGTTCTATTGGGTGGCATTTGCCGTGATGGTCGCCGGTGTCATTAGTTTTGCTTTCCAACTCGTGCTCGGAAAATTTTTCCTGTTGTTTAAGGGAAGCCTGAATATTAAAGAGATCTTGTCCGATACCTTGGGACTCGTAATTAGCTTGGTCGGATTAGTATTAACCACGCAAGCAGCCACGCAGAACTCGGATTTTCCGAAAAGCCCAGCGGCCGTAGTTTCCGCGGCGATTGTTGGTGCCTTGTTTGGCTTGCTATTTTACTGGTGGGGCCAAAGCCAGGAATTTCGCGCTGCACGACGTGTTGTCGATCGCGTCGTCGAAAAACCCCACACGATGCGATAGTTCTGAAAACTTTGCTTGGAGTGAAAGTACCGGACGCTGTTCGGTCGCCAATCGCTACAGATTTTCCAATCGCTGTAAGACTGCGGCAAGCTGGCGCTGCAAAGATTGAGGAGCCGAAACCACCAAGGTTTGATATTTTGGCTCATAGATAAATCTCACTTGAGGCGCTTGGAGTTGGTGACCCAATGTCTGCATCATCAGCGCCAAGGCTTGCTCTTCGTTGAGTTTGCCGGCCAGTATTTTACCGAAATGGTAAAATTCCAAATCAATTGAATTGGCGGCCTTTTCAAACGTCGTTAACTGAACCGTCGATTTATCAATTGCCAGCACGGACAATTTCATGGCTCGTCCCAGTTGCTTTAGGACTTCGCCGACTGTCTCTTCGTCAATCTGGCCAGGTACTCTCGTCAAAGGAGTCCAGCCGAGTGGCTGTAAAGTTTCCCAATCAACCAAGACAGTGATGCCGGTTTTTTGGCGAATTTGATCCAAAAATTTGCCGAGTGTTTGTTCGGGTACGTGATTCAGCCCCGCTGGTTGCTGTAGTTTTTCGGCAATAGACGTCCACTTAGTCGTCAGAATTTCTTGGGCCGAGGCGTTTGTCGAGTCGTCCTTGAGTAGCAATGACGCGTTCAATTTTGCGATAAACTCGGAGACTTGTTCATTTGCCAAAACTGTGTTGTAGACATTAATCTCATTTTCCGAGTAACTTACGGTTGCCGGATTTTGATCCAGCAACCAGGACTTCGGCTCGATCAATGCGCGAATCGCATTCAACATTTCTGTCGCAGCTTGTTCACGGCCAGCGTTATCGGCGACTGGGAAATTGGGCAATGGATGTTTAAATTCCTTGAATACTTCCCGCTCGACGACATGCACAACCAAGCCACCTTGTTCGTTGACTGATTTAACCAATCCCAAAGGCTTAATCACCGCATCGAGCGTTGAACCGTAATCCATATCCTTCAAGTCCACATTGATTGATGGATCTGCCGAATCACCTACAACTCTTAGCGAATAGGGATCGACGGTCACGGCAATTCCAATGATGGATGTTATGTCCTGCAAAACCGTGGAGAGTTTCGCATCGGCGTACCGCAATCCGCTACAGGGCAGCGACAATTGTTTTTCCAGATCCAGTTTCTCGGAACCTGGTGGTTCGATCAGGTATTTCGGCACGCCGATCAATTGTTCCTCTTGCTCCGAGTCGGCTAAATCCTGAATCCGTGCCACCGAAGTTCCGGAGGCTTCCAGCAAGTTGAACAGATCGCCCATTTTCGATTGGAACGACTCCAGATTGTTTAGCGGCAGTTGAGCAGGTGAGACTGCTGCCTTCGTTTTGGAATCATCGTCGGGATTGGCAACAAGGTCTGGAATCACTGGTGGTTCGGCGAGAATCTCCAGAGGTTTTATCGAAGAGTCCTCCAATGGCGAAGGTGAATCTCCCGTCGGGTTGAGTTCGTCAGCTGGTAGGGGGAGCTCCATGGGCGGCGCGACTTGCAATGTCTGATCCGTTGGTTTGTCCGATTCAGGAACCGATGGCGCGATTCCAGACACTTTCGATTTGTCGTCAGGCCGATCCGAATCCGCCGGCTCAATCCCGATTGGCGCTTCGTCGGAGACTTCTTTTTCTGCCGGCTGGCCGGCTTCCGGTTTGGTTTTGAGTGAAACCGGAGAATCCGATGATTTATCAGAGTTCAAGATCGCCACAATTGTGGCGATCAGCAACATACCTATACCCGTAATCGCGGCAATCCACAGCAATAATTTCTTGCGATGTTGAACTGCGGGGCTGGTCCACTGTTCGTTGGGCAGGATGGGTTGGCTAGAATCCAGCGATTTGGATGGGCCGGACTTGGGTTTCGTGAGCGCTGAGGTCGAACCGGAGGTGGCTTGGCCAGGTGTGGACCCAGCTCGTCCCGGCTGCCGATTTGGCTCGCGCCGTTTGCCAACGGGGGACTGGGTCTCCGTCGATTTTAACACGGTGTCGATGTCATCAAAACTTGCGGCCAGTCGATCAACCTCGGTCGTGGTGGTTATGTCTGCGTCCGCGAAAACACTGACGACGGGAGCGGTGGGATCAACGGGCGGTTCCCAACCTGGTGGCGGTTGGACTTCAATCATGGTCCCGCATTTGGGACAGGCGAGAATTTGCCCGATCAGCGAGGGTTTGGCAACCTTTAATTTCGCAGCGCACGATTTACAGATGATTGAAAAAACCGACAAGAGACAGTTCCTAACTAATTTTTCAATGAATGGAATGCCATGGCAGCCGGTGCACTACCGGGAATTCGATGGATTCGTTTGAATTTCATGGCTGGCGAAACGCGGGAGGGAGCTCATAGGATTTTTTTTTCGCGGCGTCGCGAGTCGTAATCAACACAGCCAGTTCGCCAGGTGACTCCGGATCGTCGGCGACAACCCAAACCAATTTACACGCCGGATCGGAAGGACCAGTAATGTCTTTGGATGGATTGGCGGCGGTCATAATTTGAGTCAATATTTCCGCCAAAGTTTGTTGTTGGATATTCAACGCGCTAGGCCGTTGATTTTTCGTAATTCCATCCAATTGCAAGTCGGCTCCCATCAAACGGATGCGAAATTTGAAGGGTAATCCTGGAAAATCCTCGTTTATTTCGTTCTCAATATCCGCCATCAACAGATTGAGGTCCGGCGGATTGGCAATATTCAGATCGCGTTTGACATCCAAAAGTTCCGTCATTGTCCGCGGACCTGTCGAAAACTGGGTGGGGACGATTGTTCCGGTCGAGCCCGACGAAAATGAAATCACCAACTCCGTTGCCGCCAATAAATTATGGGCCGCCATGGGTGGCAACCAACCGTTGATGATCACTTCTTCATGTTCGACGCCCCAGCGTAGATTGCGAAAAAAATCGGTCAACATGTTGCCATATTTTACACGAACTTTGTCCCAATAGGGGCTGGGCGGAATCGCCATTACAAATTGAATCAACCGTTCGCGTTGGGATCGCATGAGTTGCTCAAATTGATCCGTCAATTCATCGGCCTTGAGATCCAAATTTCGGGTCAACATCATTTCGAAAAACGTTCCCGCCTCAAGGTGCAAACTAATCAGTCCCCCCGTCACCGAGTCGGGTATCAAGATCGCGAGCTCGCGATTGAATGCTTGCAGTCGATCCCCCATCAGCTGTTGCCCTTCATCATTAATCAAGGCTGTCCGCAGAAACAGTACATTGATATGACGATCGCGGTCAGTCCAATCAGACATCGTTTTCAAGGGACCAGCCAGCACGGATGCTCCGGAATGGCTGGCAACATCTGCCGTCAAGTTTTTAGGACCAAATGAAAAACGCGAAATCGAATCCGGAGCAGACCCTGGTTCTGCCGCCAGGTCGTTGGCAAACAGATAGTAACCCTGATTCGTTGCTTCCGAAACATAATATCGCGATCCGGACCCGGCCTCGGTCGCCGTCGGAGACTGCCAAGCCAATAGCAGCCGATCGATGTCAACCGGCTTGGTAGTGATCACGTGAAAGAAAGGTTCATATTTGAAATCGGCGGTCGTATGCAAACTGACAATCAATTGTTCGACTTCGGAAATTTCCAAACCGCATTGGGCTAGCCACGTTTCGAGAAAAGAACGAAAACCGGGTCCTAAACTCTCGATCAGTCGAACTCCTTCCTCCTCGCCAGCAATTTCTGCCGGCCGAAAAATAAATATCATTTTCGGCGAGCTTGGCAGTCCCGATAAATCAATCGGAGCGCCCAACGTTGGGGACTCCCACAACGATTCACGGTCGTCGTCGATCAGCCGTTGCAAAATGATGGGGCGCTCCGATTCAGGCATCGCTGCGATTGCCAATTGTTGTTGTTGGAAAGGATCGAGTGGCGGGTTGGCCTCGAATCCGTTTTTTGACGGCGAATTGTCCTTTGTAGAATCTGTAACTTTCGCGACGGGTGGGGATGGTAGGATTTGATTGGCCGCATTGAACGCCCAAAATCCGATGACCGCCGAAAAAAGAAGCGTCCCGGCTAGCACGGTCGCTGGGGTTTGCCAGCGATTTTTTTTGCGACGGGGGATTGGCTTGGCCAGCTGGGCCGCCGAATTCAATTGATTCGCTGACTCCGCAGATGATTTGGCGGTTGGGTTCGACAGCTTGTCGAAGGCCAAAATAGCCTCACCGGCGGCAATCATTGGTACTTCTTCGATGGATTCAGATTTCCCGGGCGTGAATTCATGAATCGCGTGGCGATAGGCGGCTAAAGTCGCGGGAACTAGTGGAGTGAATTCCGCGAGGGATTTTCCAGCCAGGGCGGCCAAACGCGTACTGACCTGATCCAGCTTGGAATCCCGTTGTTGTGGGTCTTTGGTAAGCAACTGCTGAATCAGCGTGTCCAATTCGGCAGGAAGGTCCAGCTTGCTAAGATTGGGCAGTGGTTCGCGCTGATGGGCTTGCCGAATTTCTTGTATGGATGTTCCAGCAAAGGGAACTCGGCCGGTGATCGTCCGTAACAACGAACACCCTATTGCGTAGACATCCATGGCGGGCGTGGGGGCCAATTGAGGCGTCCACTCGGGTGCGAGATAATCATAAATTGACTCCGAACCCTTAACCGTGGGATCGAATTTTTCAAAATCCAAATCGGGTTGCCAGCTCAATTTTAATTGGGCCTGCCCGGACTTTACCAAAAATATGGTGCGCGGTGAAACGGCCCCGTGAGCCAACGAACGTTGATGCAACGCTTCGAGCGCTGCCGCGACTTGGCCAAAAATCAAACAGGCAATCTGCCAGGGCAAACGCCCCTTGTAGGGCAATCGTTCTTGCAGCGGGACGCCCTCCGGACGTTGCGACACGACAAACCGATAGTGGGGTAACGCCACCGACTCGAATACGGATAACAGCTGCGGCGACTCGATGGCGCAGGCTCGCTCAACCCCCGCTTCGGTTCGCTCCCAACGGTCCAAATCGGTGGGATTGTTTCCAGCCACAAACTCGAGCAAGACTGGGTGCTGCGTGATTCGGTGCCGCGCATTAAAATGATTTGTCAGCGGTCCCGAAGCAATTCGGCTTGTGACCAGGTAATTGCCGTAAAAAAATGGCCCGCCGTGCCCGGCCAACAGGATTTGCGACTGGTATTCGGACAATAATTTTTGTTTCACCAACCAGTCCGCAGCGGCAGCCGCCGAAACGGTTGTGCTGGTAAGCTTTGATTCCGTAATTAGCGACTGTAACCGAGTTGGTGTGAGCAATTGGCTCGCGGCCAGCAAGTTCCAAAATTCATTTACGTCGATTGTCACGGCCACGGTAACTTTGCAGATATCGAAGGGGTTATACTGTCAATCGAACGACCGCCGAACCAAAAAATTATAGGTAAATTGGCTGCCCCAGTTGTCGAACTTGGTCGATTCCCTTTATTGTAAGTCAATGGGCCACAAGATCGTAGTGGCGAATACCCTAAACAAGTGAGAACGAAATGAATTCAGTCGTCGCGCCCCACCGCACCCATATGAATGCGTTCGAGACGGTTCAGCATTATTTCGATCGTGCGGCGGACAAATTAGAGCTGGACGAAGGAACGCGACGCCACTTGAAGATGGCCAAACGGGAAATCACGGTCGAAGTACCTGTCGAAATGGACGATGGCCGGTTTGAAACGCTGGTTGGTTTCCGTGTCCAACACAACAATGCTCGAGGACCGATGAAGGGTGGCTTACGATACCATCCGGAAGTCGACCTCGATGAGGTTCGCGCACTCGCCTCGTTGATGACTTGGAAGACAGCTGTCGTAAATATTCCCTATGGTGGCGCCAAGGGAGGAATCTGCATCAATCCACGCAATCTCAGTCGCAAAGAACGGGAGCGAATCACCCGTAAATTTGTGGATCAAATTCACGACATCATCGGGCCGGACAAGGACATTCCAGCTCCGGACATGGGTACCGATGCCGAAACCATGTCCTGGTTTCGTAACCAATGGGAAAAATATCATGGCTTCAATCCGGCTTGCATCACGGGCAAGCCTGTCGAAGATTACGGCGCGAAGGGTCGCGAAGAAGCCACTGGGCGGGGTGTGGGAATTTTGTCATTCAAGATGCTGCAACGACTTGGCCGTCGCCCGAAAGACACACGCGTCGTGATCCAGGGATTTGGCAATGTGGGTTCCCACGCCGCCAAGTACATGCACGAATCTGAATTCAAAATCGTCGGAATCAGCGATGTCAGCGGCGGCTACTACAACCCGGCGGGAATTGATATTCCGGCCGCTTTGCATCAAACCCTGCAGCACCGGACGCTCGCCGGTTTCACTCAGGCTGATCGTGTTTCCAACGCGGAGTTGTTGGAACTGGATTGTGATCTACTGATTCCCGCCGCTCTCGGCGGAGTCGTCACTGCGGAAAATGTAAGTAAAATCAAAGCGAAATACGTAATTGAAGGGGCCAATGGTCCGGTCGACGCGGACGCGGATGAAGTTTTGTACAACCGCGGCGTGATTGTGATGCCCGATATTCTCGCCAATGCGGGTGGTGTGACAGTCAGTTATTTCGAATGGGTACAAAACCGCCAGTATTACAGTTGGGAGTTAAACCGGGTCCGTCAACAACTGGATGCGATTCTCTCGGCGAGTTTTGAAGATGTTTGGCAACTGGCCAATGAACATGATACCAGCCTGCGGACAGCGGCTTTCATGATTGCGATCCAGCGCGTGAAGCGATCGACCGAACTAGGTGGGTATTAGTTTTGGCGATGAATCGAATCGAAGTTCTCGAATACTATCAAACCAAATTCAACCAGCAACAGGCGTCGGTTCGGCGATGCGCCAGTCGTTGGAGCGGAATGTCTTATTTGCGGGGTGGGACGTTCCTGCTGATTTTCGTGCCCTTGTTGTTAGCGTTAAATTCGGTTGGGGGACTGGTTTGGAGTTGGCTCGCGTTGGCCGGTTTTATTTTCCTGACTTTTCTCGTCATCGCTTACATCCATGAAGGAATGCAAACTGAATTGCGGCGGGCAAGTCTGTTGTCGACGATTCACCGCGAATCACTGGACCGTTGTGATCGAAAATGGGACCGAATTCGAATGCCAGCCGTCGAGATTCCTCGGAGCCTGACTGCGGTGTCGATGGATTTGGATTTGTTTACCGAAAGTTCCTTGTTCAAACTGTTGGGTACGACGCGCACTCCGTTGGGAACGAATACTCTACGCGACTGGATCGTGCAAGGCGCGACTCCGGCAGAAGTAAGACTTCGTCAAGCCGCCGTCGCTGAATTAAGATCTGAATTTGACTGGAGATTGAAATTCCAGTTGCTGTGCGAACAGTTACAACTGGGGCGTTCCGGGCCGAGCGGTTTTGTGAATTGGTCCGAGAGTGCGAATTGGTTTGCCGGTAGCAACTGGATCTTGTGGTTGGCTCGACTGACGTCCGTCGTTTCGTTGTCGGCGATTGGCTTGCTGGTTTTCGGAGTTTTGCCGTTAACGATTGTTGGCCCGACTTTGATGATCACGATCGCGACCAATTTTTCGTTGTCGGTGCTGTTTGCCGGATCGCTCCACGATGTTTTCAATCAGATCTCATCGCGCGCCGATGAAGCACTCCATTATGTCTCTCTATTTGATATGGTCGCCGATTTTCCGGCAAAATCGGAGAAACTAAAATCGCTGCAAATCCGTTTGCATAACAAGCAACATGATGCGCAAGCCAACGTGCGCGGCTTGGGTCGATTGATGTGGTTGGCTAATATTCGACGCAATGGCATCCTGTTTATTCCCTATTTGATTTTTGAATTTCTGTTCTTCTGGGACGCGCATTGCCTGTATTTATTGGAACGTTGGAAACAGCGAAACGGAGCGCGGGTACGTGGCTGGTTTTCGGACTTGGGAGAGTGGGAAGCCTTGTGCTCGCTGGCGAAACTGGCGGGTGATGAACCGAATTGGCAGTTTCCTGAAGTGCTGGAAAAATCTTCAACCGGTAGCGCGGCCATCCAGGCCGAACAGTTGGGGCATCCCTTGCTCAATGAAAATCGGGTACCCAGCAGTGTGACAGTCGGACCGCCGGGAACCGTGTTGTTGGTCACAGGTTCTAACATGTCGGGCAAAAGTACTTTGTTGCGCGCGATCGGCGTAAACGTGGTGTTGGCGCAAATGGGGAGCGTCGTGTGTGCCCAAAAAATGCAATTGCCCCCCCTGCGAATTGAGACCAGCATGAGAATTGCCGACTCGTTGGCGGATGGAGTTTCGTTTTTTATGGCGGAACTTAATCGCTTGAAGGAAGTCGTTGAAACCGCCAAAGAACTGAGAGCCAGTCAATCGAAGACGATGTTGTTTTTGTTGGACGAGATTTTACAGGGAACAAACTCGCGGGAACGTCAAATCGCGGTAAGTCGGGTCGTGCGAAAATTGATCGATGAACACGCGATCGGCGCAATTTCGACTCATGATCTTGATTTGGCGACCACGCCAGACCTCAAACAAGCCTGTCGCGCCGTCCATTTTTCCGAACATTTTGTCCACGTCGATGGAAAACAAAAAATGACCTTTGATTATCAGATGCGGCCAGGGATTGCTTCAACCACCAACGCCCTCAAGTTGTTAGAAATGGTCGGCCTGGGGGAATGAATGTCGTAGCCGCGCGGGGCTTAGTGATGATTGGATTCAAGGGTGGCGTCCAAAAACGAAACATTTCCTTCGATCCCCAATAGATGTCGCGCACGCAGTTTGAGTAAGTCACCCTTGCGCAAGCACCCCTGTTCGTGGAGTACTGAATCAGGCTCCAATTTCATTTGGGTCACCATTCTCCAATGCCAGGCCAGTAACGAAGTCACGCTGCGTCGGGCATCATAATCGAGATGTCGAAGCAGTTTACTGCCCTCCGTCAAGCTCTTTTCAATTCTCCAACAATACAATCGAACCAAGTGTTTCAAAGTCGGACTGGTTTGGCGCAGTTTCAATCGCTGAATCTCGATTTCGCATTCCTGAAGATCGTCTTGTGCTACAAATATTTTGTTTAGCTTGGCATCGTTTGCCAAATTGGCCAACAGTTGAGTTAACATCATCGCCTTGCCGCATTCAATTGCTGCGACTTCATAGTGGGGCTTGATCAATCCCATTACCGGCACCGCCGCCGCCAACAGCGAACCTCCTGTTTGACAGGCAAAACTACTGAGTTCGTCATAGGTCTTGAATTTTCGATTCCGCATCCAAATATCAGCACCAAAAATCGGGTCGAACAAAAATTGCTTCGGGATCTGATGTTTGCGCGCGGTATCCGCCAGTGCGGCCAATTCGACGGATGTGCATTTGTCCAAAAAAGCATCACTTAAATCGTCGCGGATCTCATGCCACAAATCCAATGGAAGTCCATTGTCGCTTTGCAAATTCAAGAGTTCTATGGTTCGGACGATGTGAAATAAAATGGGGGCCAGTTCTCGACGTTGGCCGGCAGGGAAATTACCAATGATCCACCGCACCGGCCGAAAAAAACGATTCGCCACGGACTGGCAATTCCGGTAACCGTTTTCGATTGCTTCGGGGGTTAATTCAATGTAAACGCGGGCTGTCAACATTGCGGTGAATTCCGAGGATGGGATCGAATTTGAAGGTAAAATTGGACGGAGCTCAACGGACCACTAAAATACTGCATCTTGACGAAAATTTGAAGTATCGAGACGACGAAAGTCTTGGTTCCGCCGAAATAATTGCCTCCCGGTCCGTTACGTCATCGGATAAGATGGGCGGCGAGAGCAGGCGATTCCGATGTCATCGTTTAGACTGCTTTCAAGCGATCGGCAATTTCCCCCCGAAACAAAACTCAGAATCATGAAAATACTACTTGCCAGTCCGCGTGGTTTTTGCGCGGGAGTGAATATGGCGATCGAGAGCCTCGATTTGACCCTGCGAGAATTCGGGGCTCCGGTTTATGTTTATCACGAAATAGTCCACAACCAGTACGTGGTCGAGTCGTTCAAAAAAAAGGGGGCGGTGTTCGTCGATGAATTGACCGACGTACCGCCCGGTTCCGTGTTGTTGTTTTCGGCCCATGGTGTCTCGCCGGAGATTCGCCGAATCGCGCGCCAAAGAAATTTGAATGCCATCGATGCCACTTGCCCGTTGGTGACCAAAGTACATCTCGAGGCGATAAAATACGCGCGTGAAGGGTACACGATATTTTTGATCGGGCACGGTGGACACGATGAAGTGATCGGCACCATGGGTGAGGCTCCGGAAGTGATGATCCTGGTCGAATCCGAGGCCGATGTCGATCGCTTGGAAGTGCCCCTCGATGCCAAAGTAGCGTATCTTACTCAAACCACTTTGTCAGTCGACGACGCAAATCGAATCATTCAACGTTTGCGCGATCGGTTTCCAAAACTCGTGAATCCACCCAAGGAGGACATTTGCTACGCAACGCAGAATCGCCAGGAGGCCGTTCGAAAAATCGCGGGACAGGCCGATCTTTGCTTGGTGTTGGGAAGTCAAAACAGTTCCAACAGCCAGCGTTTGAGGGAATTGGCTGGCGACACCGGGGTACCGTCCTACTTGATCGACGGTGCGACAAATCTCGTCGAGGAGTGGTTTAACGGAGTCGAGACCGTTTTTATGACGGCAGGCGCCAGTGCTCCGGAAACGGTCGTGAATGAGTGTTTGGCATGGCTCAAGGTTCGTTTTAATGCAGAGATCGAGCCCGTTATTGTGCGGGAAGAAAATGTCAGTTTCCCGCTACCCAAGGTGCTCAGGAAGTTACGTGTGTAATCGCGTCGCCTGGAACGACTTTGACTCACTTTCCCCGCTCGGCAAGTTCCCGCACTCGAATTTCTTTGAACAGGATGTCGGTCGTCGGATCGTGGCCTTGGATGATGATCGAGCCGGCGGTCAATCGCAATCCATTTCGTGGATTAGGATTGGCCGCGCGTTGATCGGTCCAATCGGTGACTTGGTATCCGTTGACCCAAACACTGATATGCGGACCGGTTGTAATGATCGACTTGGAGAACCACTGTTGGTCGTCCGCATTCACCCGGCGTGCGCTGACGCGATTAAAAATTCCGCCGGTTCCGCAGTCGATGGGCTGTGTTCGATCAGCATCCCGATATTGATTTTGAATTTGACTCTCATAGCCGTTCATTAACTCACCAGGTACACAACGGAAAAAGATTCCGGAATTTAAGCCAGGGGCGTTGGTTCGGCAGCTCATTGAGAAAATGAAATCGGCATATTGTTCGGTTGTTTCCAGTTGACCGCGACCGTTAACGACTTTCAATTCGCCTTGTTCGGTCACCGAGAACTCGCTCGCCATTATTTTGGCTTGGCTCCAGCCGGCCAGTGCCGGGTTCAATTTCATTTCAGGAACATTCAACGGTCGTAGACGAATGTTGCGAAACGCAATCGTGCCGGAATTGTATTGCAATCCGATGAAGCCGCGACCGAGTGGTTTAGGATCGACATATTCAACCGCCAGTTTTTCGTCGATCCAGACCGTTATCGCTGGGCCGTTGACCGCGACTCTCAAACGGCACCATTGGCCGGTTGGGAAATCTGTGTCTGTCGCGATTCGGTTTACCAGCGAGCCTGTGGGGAATTTGTGATCCATTCGTTGGGCGATGTTTAGTTCATAACAATCGAGATTGACATCGATGGGCTGGGGGCTGGTCCGAAGAAAAACTCCGCTATTGGTTCGATCGCCGCTCTGAAATTCCAGCTCCAACTCGAAATCATCGAATTGAGTCGTGGTCCGCAGGAGTCCTTTTTCGCCGTCGCTGACTCGAATTTCACCATTCTCAACGTGCCAGTTCGCTCGAGTGACGGGTTGCCAACCAAACAAACTTTCCCCGTCAAAAAGTGACAACCACCCTTCCGCCAATCGGGCGTCGCCAAGGGCTGGTGTCTTTCCCATTTGGGAACTCGCCGGTGCCTGATTTCCCGTCTGTACCAGCTGTTGGGCTGGCAATGGGATGCACATCACAGCGCTGGCTAAAACGGCTAATACGAATAATCGGGACGGTTGCATGGATCGGGGCCGAAAAATTGGGTTGTTTTCATTGAATTTAGCTGTTTTAGGACCAACAGTTAAGAATCGAGACGGCTGCAAAAACAGCTTCTTTGTTTGGTTGCTGGACGAAAAAACGATCGATAACTACTTTGTAATTGGCGGCATTCGGAACATAATACGAATTCGAGCATTTTTTTTCCTGATTTTCGTTTTAACTTGGTCAAATTCCAAGTATTGTCATTTCAGCGAATCAATCTAGGACGATTGGAATTTGCTCGAGCCTCGAAACTGACTTGCACTTTGAATTTACACCGGTCCGTCCCGACGAGCTATTGGCTCAGGACGTCAGAAAGCGAATTTGTGAATAAACACCTTACTCATCAACAGCCGCGTCGATTCGTTTTATTGACCGGTGCCACGGGATTGGTGGGCAGTTATCTGCTGCGCGACTTATTTTTGCAAGGCTGTCAGATTGCGGTTGTCGTGAGGCCCAGTAAACGATTGACCGGAGCGCAGCGGGTCGAGTCGATTATGCAACGTTGGGAACAAGAGTTGGGACAAACACTTCCCCGCCCCGTCGTTTTGGAGGGAGATGTTTGTCAGCCCAATCTGGGTTTATCAGTTGCCGAAATGGAATGGGTGGGCAATCATTGCCGACAGATCCTGCATAGCGCCGCCGTCTTGCAATTTAGTGGATCAACCGAAGCCGAAGAGCCATGGCGTACCAATCTTGGCGGTACTCGGAACGTGTTGGAATTGGCTGAGCAGACTGGTATCAAAGACTTTCATTATGTTTCAACGGCGTATGTCTGCGGCAAGCGAACGGAGCGGATACTGGAGACTGATCTCGATTGCGATCAGCAGTTTCGCAATGACTACGAGAAAAGCAAATTTGCCGCCGAGAAACTGGTGCGATCGGCGGCCCATTTGACGTCGACAACGATTTACCGTCCGGCAGTTATCGTCGGTGATTCACAAACCGGTTATACGCTGACGTTTCATGGGCTGTTTCTCTATTTGAGATTAATCGCGACGTTGGTTCCGCAACAACAAAGAAACTCGCAAGGCATAATTAATACACCGATTCGCTTACCACTGGATGGTGATGAACCAAGAAACCTGGTGACTGTTGATTGGGTATCGCAAGTCATCAGCCATTTATTTTGTACACCAGGTGCTCACGGGCGAACGTACCATTTATCGCCGGATCACTTCGTTACCGCGCGGGATGTCATTGAGTACTGTTACGAGTATTTTAATTCCACCGGTGTGGAGTTTTGCGGCCGCAACGCTCAGCGCAATGGTGACAATGATTTCGCCGCGAGATTATTCGAAAACATCAGCGTTTATGCCGCCTATGAAACGAGTGACCCCAATTTTGACAAATCGAATGTCAATAAATTTGCCGGACACATTCCCTGTCCGATCATTGACAAAGCGATGATTCTCCGTTTTTTGGAGTTTGGCAAATCAATTCGATGGGGCAAACAACGTGAGTCCTGGCCGTCAGTCGACTGCCTTTCGACGCCCCAATTGGCCAGTGTGGATGCGGAAAACTAGCGCTCACCCGACGGATTGTGACGATTCTGGGGCACTATTTGTTGTCGATTCGAAATCACGATACGGGACGTATTCCCGCATCCTAATTCGGTTTTTCTGCGCGATTTCGTATTCAATACCGCGCCAACGAATCCGCCGTAGACTCTGAGCCGTGCAGCAACTCCAGAAATGGATGTACTGCACCAATAGCACGGCGATCAATTGCATAAAAATATTAGCGGGCATTCGATCCTGCTGGTTGATCGCAGCTCGGCGATCGATGACTTTCAGATTAATCCGTTGAACCAACATCAACAAAACGAGATTTGAGACTTGATAGAACACAATTGCCGCGCAGACCGCGTAGAACGGCATGCGATCCTCCAAAAAATACAAGGCAACCGCTGCCAACGGACCAATTAAACTCCCGCTCAACGTGGCCCAGCCATGTAGGTTGACGATCGACCAACGGGAATGGTACAGCCGGACAGTCACGAGTTGTCGGACGATCCAGGAATACGCGCCCGTCATCGTCGTCGTTTCCATGTTTTCGCATATCAAGTTCGGCACCCGAATTAATTTCAGGTTTGATTTCTCCAAAACCGATGACAACATGGTGTCTTCGCAAAACGCTTGCCCCCAACGTTTCGGCAAATCAGTCGCTACCAGCGCGCTTCGTTTGATCGCAAAACTCCCGCCCCAACCGATTTTGTAGACGGCCATCTGAACAATGGCGGCGGCATTCCATGTCTGGCGAACATACGAACCGAGGGTCGGTCGCCAGGGGCTGAACCAGCGGTTGCCGGTCGTGGCTCCGATTTGTGGATCTGCCAGGGGTGTACTCAAATCTCGTAGCCAATTTTGGTCGGGAACGGTATCGGCATCCAGGAAAGCAAATACTTCCACCGAGGTCGGAATCGCCGCGATCGCTTCCAGTATTGCCGCACATTTCAAACTGCAATTTCCCGTCAACTTCGAAATCACATGTACCGGGGGAGGAGTCAAAGTTTGAAAAAAATCGTCCACAACTTCCAGGGCCGGGTCGTTGATATCGTCGACGACCAAATGCAATTGGAAGTTAGGGTACTCCTGCAAGGCGACGCCACTGAGGCATTCTTTCAGGCTGGGGTCAGCGCCGCGAAGACATAACACAACGGCAACCTCGGGCGCCCAAACATCAACGGCAACGGGTGCTTGGCCAACCTCCGCTGAGAGTTCCCCCACACCCTCCAAACCCCTCCTCAGAAGTTGACAATAACGCCAAACAAACACGATCTGCATGCCGATCAAACAGAGCACGACAACAACGATCCCACCTGCCAACAAAAGAGTCATTATGATATTTTTTACAGTTCTGGATTGGGGTTATGTCGCGACAGAGTGATCCGTCAGGCTGGTATTGGGACAATCCTGTCGGCTATCGGATATTGCCAGTTATTGACGCGTTGACTTGCATTCTGATTGTGGGATTATGGGCCTTCCAGCAAAAAAACACAATTGACGGAAACATTTGGGACTAATAATGACTGCCGCTGCGAAACCAACCTATCGACATGTTAACAACCTGTGGAATGACTCAAAAGCGAACCTGCTTTCGCCAGCTGAACGGCTCGTTTATCGATCCAATTGTTTGGGTGCTGATCAGCGAATCACCAACACAGGCGGCGGGAATACGTCCTCAAAAATCTTGGAAACCGATCCACTGACAGGAGAATCCACGGACGTGTTGTGGGTCAAAGGATCGGGTGGCGATCTGCGAACTTCAAAAAAAGAGAATTTTGCCGCGCTGTACATGGACAAACTGTTGGGGCTAATTCCGAAGTATCAAAATGCTCCTCACAACGGTCCCAAAACGCCCGCCGAGGATTCGATGGTCGGGTTGTTTCCGCATTGCACGTTTAATCTCAATCCGCGAGCGAGTTCCATCGATACGCCGTTGCATGGTTTCCTGCCAGCCCGCCATGTTGATCACATGCATCCCAACAGCGTTATTTCGATTGCTGCTTGTGCCGGTAGTCAACAGTTGACGACCGAGATCTTCGGCGCCGAAATCGGTTGGGTGCCGTGGTTGCGTCCGGGTTTCGAATTGGGCTTGTTGATGCAACGTGAGGTGCAAGCAAATCCAGCATTGAGAGGCCTGGTGATGGGACAACATGGCTTGATCAACTGGGCCGAAGGTGACCACGAGTGTTACCAACTAACTTTACGCCTGATCGAAACCGCAGCCCAATATATCGAGGATCGCGACCAGGGTGAACGGACGTTCGGCGGACCCAAATATGCAACGATGAATTCAGCGGATCGCGATGTCCTGTTGGTCAAGTTGTTGCCTTGGCTGCGCGGTCAAGTTTCACAACAAAATAAATTTATCGGCACGGTCGAAACTCGTGAGTCGATACTGCGATTTGTCAATTCGCACGATGCCGCCAGGTTGGCCGAATTGGGAACCAGTTGTCCCGACCACTTTCTGCGCACCAAAATCAAACCGCTATATGTGGATTGGAATTCGCAAACGGAAGACCTGGTGGCCCTCAAGTTAAAAATTACTTCGGGCTTGGAGCAGTATCGACTTGATTATTCGGCATACTACCACGCGTGCAAACATGCTGATTCGCCCGCGATGCGCGATCCCAATCCGACCGTCATTTTGATTCCCGGCATCGGCATGATCGCGTGGGGCAAAGACAAGAGTGAATCCCGCGTCACCGCCGAATTTTATACCTGTGCGGTCGAGGTGATGCGGGGCGCGGAAGCGATCGGAGAGTACATCGCGTTGCCCAAACAGGAAGCCTTCGATATCGAATATTGGTTGCTCGAGGAAGCAAAACTCAAGCGGACGCCGCCCGAAAAAGAAATGTCCCGCGACGTGGCGTTGGTTATCGGGGCGGGCAATGGGATTGGCAAGGAGGTCGCCAATCGAATCGCGCGCGAAGGCGCTCATGTGGTGTGTTGCGATCTACAAACTGCGGCGGCGCAAGCAACTGCCGATGAATTGACGGCCAAATTCGGACTGGGAATCGGAGTCGCCGGCAGTGGCATCTCGGGTTGTGGCCCGGCAATTGGTTTGAGTGTCAATATTACGGATCGCCATTCGATCAAGCAAATGATCCAACAAACCGTACTGGCCTACGGTGGCATTGACCGCATCATCGTTACCGCCGGCGTTTTCATGGCGCCAGAACGGGATGGTTCACTGTCGGATGAAAAATGGAAATTCACATTTGATGTCAATGTCCTTGGCAGTTACAACGTGGTCGATGAGCTGCGCCAATTGCTGGCCGACCAGGGTTTGGCGGCTTCCGTCGTTTTGACGACCAGTGTCAATGGAGTGGTCGGCAAAAAAGGCTCGTTGGCATATGACACTTCCAAAGCCGCCGCCAACCACTTGGTTCGCGAACTGGCCATTGAAATGGCGCCGTTGGTTCGAGTCAATGCGGTGGCTCCAGCAACCGTGGTAGCAGGCAGTACGATGTTTCCTCGCGATCGAGTGATTGCCTCGCTGGTCAAATATGAAATACCCTTTCAGGAGTCGGCCGACGACGAGAGTCTGAGGGATAAACTCGCCAACTTTTACGCGAAACGGACCTTGACCAAACAACCAATTACACCCGCCGACCAGGCGGAAGCAATTTATTTCCTGGCGTCCAAGGCCTCGAGTAAAACGACCGGGCAGATCATCAATGTCGATGGTGGACTGCACGAAGCGTTCTTGCGATAGTTGGCTGGATGATCTCGGTGCGATGGGATTAGTGTTTTGCGCCAGCCGTTGGAAACCACGAGAAACAAATCATGCCGACTGCTCATCTCGCGATTGATCTGGGAGCCAGCTCGGGGCGCGCCATTATCGGTGTCCTCGACGGAAATCCAAAACAGCTCAGGCTTGAGGAACTTCATCGATTCGAGCATCACCCCTGCCCTACTCCGTTTGGCCCGGTGTGGGATCTCACGGGAATTTGGTTGCATCTGCTGACGGGGCTCAAGCAAGCCGCAGGCTGGTGCAGCGCCAACCAGCTGGAACTTTCCAGTGTAGGCGTCGACGCATGGGGCGTGGATTGGTGTCTGGTGGGCAGCAGTGGCGAACTGCTGACGCTGCCACATTGTTACCGTGATCCACAAAATGAAGCAGCCTGTCAAAGTGTTCTGAAGAAGATTGGCGGTCGCGAAAGTCTTTATCAACGCAACGGGATCCAGTTGATGGCGATCAATTCGTTGTTTCAAGTCGCCGCCCGGTTTGAACGTGAACCAAAATTGTTTGACGCGGCCCAACGGATGCTGTTCGTGCCGGATTTATTGCATTATTGGTTGTCGGGTGTGGTGACAACCGAACGGACAATCGCTTCGACCAGTGCGATGCTGGACCTCGAATCGGGGGATTGGGATCGTGACTTGTTGTCGACTTTGAACATACCTTCGCACTTGTTCGGCCCGTTGATCGAGCCGGGAGCGATTATCGGTAACCTGCGTTGCGAACTGGCCCAGGCGGCTGGATTCACCAATCCGGTCAAAATTATTGCGCCTGGTGCACATGACACGGCCGCTGCAGTGGCAGCGGTTCCGGCCATCGATTTGGGCCAAACCTGGGCCTATCTTTCGAGTGGAACGTGGTCGTTATTGGGCGCGGAATTGAGCCAACCGATTGCTACGGCGGAGTCCTGTGCGGTACCTTTTACGAATGAACGCGGCATCAACGGCTCGATCCGTTTTCTCAAGAACATTGCTGGACTCTGGTTGTTGCAGGAGCTTCGGCGCGAACTTATGCAACACGGTTCAACGATTGGTTTTGCGGAAATGACCGACCAAGCCCGGGCGGCCCCGCCATTCCGTACCTTGATCAATCCGAATGATGCGCGATTCGCCGCGCCCGGCGCGATGATCAATAAAATCAGAGATTTCGCCGAACAAACGCACCAACCGGTACCCGAGACAACCGGCCAATTGGTTCGCTGTTGTTTGGATAGCTTGGCATTTTGTTACCGGGATACTATCAATCGGTTAGAGTCGATTTTAGGTCACCCCATCGACGTGTTGCATATTGTTGGGGGTGGCACCCAGAACGAATTGTTGAATGAATTGACCGTGACCGCGATCCAGCGCCCGGTGATTACCGGGCCTGTCGAAGCGACGGCCGTCGGAAATCTATTGATTCAAGCGCTGGGATGCGGAGAACTTTCCTCGGTTGCTGAACTCCGACACGTTGTGGCCAATTCGTTTTCGGTGAATCGTCATGAGTTCCATTTCGCTGAAGAAACCGCTCGTGAGATCGCACGAGTTCTCGCGCGCTACGAAAGTTTGATTCAAGAGTGAGTCGGGTTTCAATCGATGGTCAATGGAACGCTGTCCCGTGTTGAGCATCTCCCGACTGGCAATACAAACCACTCCGTTCCATCCACCCATATTGTACGCTTGGGTGAAATGGGTATTTCGACGCGCCAAGCGATCCAGATTGGGCGTCTGAATCTCAGCATTGCCAGAAAACCCAGTACAGTCAAACGCGAAATCATCGGCGTAGGTGAACAAAATATGCGGTTTTCTCGCAGATGGAATCGTTCTTTCGAGTTGCGTCCGACCGATCAACCATGAAATGTCATCGGCAAACCGACAACAGCCGAAATAAACAAAGCGCGAACGTCGGAGAAAATCATTGATTCGTTCCACTGAAATCTCATCGTCTTAGGGACCCAAAACAGAAGATTGATACCGTGGTTTGACCGCGGGAGTATTCAAAAAATCAGCAACATGAGCCACAATGGGGCAATCCCTTAAACCGATTTTAGCTTAGGACTTTCGTTTGCGACGACTGGATTACCTTGCAATCAGTTTTTTTTCGCTCAGCCTGGCATTCAGCGTCTGGGGCCTGTGGCGAATGCAGACCAACATAGAGGACGTTTTACAATGGTTGCCTGATCGATCTCCGGCCCGTACCGATTATCAATTTTTTGAACAGAATTTTGGTTCGGACGACATCTTGATTGTCACCTGGGATGGTTGCACGTTGAATGATCCGCGATTGACGAATTTTGCGCAAACGTTGCGAGCGATTGATTCAACCCATTTGATTCAGTCGGTGGTGACCGGCGTGGATGTTGCCGGGCGGCTGCGGAGTCAATTGAGAATCACTGAACAAGAAATTGCTTCGCGACTACAGGGAGTTTTTTTTGGCGTGGAACGGCCGGAACTGACTTGTGCCGTGATCGAACTTTCGGGCTTGGGTACCGCCAACCGTGGGCAGGCGATGCATTTGTTTTGGGAGGCGATTGACTCCGTGCCCAATTTGCCGCGAGAACAAGTGGTTGTCGGGGGCTATCCGTTTATCGCCGCCTCGATTGATGGGCAGCTGAAAAACTCTTTTCGATATTTACTGGTACCATCCATGTTGCTCGCAACGTTGGTGGCTCTGTGTTGCCTGCGGCATGTGATTTTAACTTTAATCGTGTTTGTGACATCGCTGGCTGCCGCGGCAATGAGCATGGCAGTCGTGCCGATCAGTGGTCACAAATTCGGCGGGCTAATGTCCATTATCCCGGCCTTGGTGTTCGTGCTGACAACGTCGGGTTGCATTCACCTGATTCGCTATAGCTTGAGTGGGCTGGGCGACCCGGCGAAATTGCTGGCGATCGGTTGGAAGCCGTGCGCCATTTCAACAGCGACGACTGCGGTGGGCATGTTTTCGCTGACCATCAGCGAGTTTCCCGCAATTCGACACTTCGGTTTGTTTTGTGGTGTGGGGGTCGGGTTTTCGTTGGCCTTTCAATTGATCCTCGTGCCATGGTTGTTGCACAGGGTGGGTGGTTCAGGAATTCGGCGACTAGCCAATCGGCAGTCTGACTCGGGCCGTTGGTTAAAATTGTTGGATTGGATTTCAAGTCAACGCTGGTCGCTGTCTGGTATTAGCGCCCTGTTAATGATCGCGGGCTTGATCGGAGTCTGCTATTTGCACGCCGAGGTAGAGGTCGAAAACCTCTTCCGCGGCGACTCACCGATTTTGGAATCGATCGCCCAACTGGAGCGGCGACTGGGACCGCTGGACCAAACCGAAGTGTTGTTGGTCTTTCCAAACGCTACCACAGAGTCATTTCCAGATCGAGTCAATCAAGTGCACAACGTGCAACAGGCTCTGACATCTTTGCCGCAAATTGAATTCGCCCATTCACTGATCAATTATTTGCCCGTCGAACCGCAGGTATCCAACGCCCTGTCATTTGTAAAACGGTCGACCTATCGCAGCATTTTGAGACGCGAACGGGCGAACTTCGATAATCAGGGTCTGCTGGTCGTGGCTGCCGACCGGGAAATTTGGCGGATCAGTTTGCGATTTCCGTTTACACGACACCACGATTTCGATCAGATCGCCGCGGATGTGGAACGCGTCTTTCAGGCGACACTGAACCCGGCCTCGGCCGACGAGACTGGGTTATTACCACAGCTGATTTACACCGGCAAAACGCATTTGTTTCAACACGCCCAGCTAACTCTATTGCATGATCTGTTTCTAAATTTCCTGCTGGCCTTTGCCATCATTACACCGATGTTGATCATCGTCTTGCGATCGGTCGGGCTAGGTTTGATTGCGATGTTGCCGAACCTATTTCCGACCCTCATTGTTTTTGGCGGATTCGGCTGGTTTGGAATTCCGGTCGATTTGGCGATTGCGATGACGGCCAGCGTCGCGTTGGGGATCGCCGTGGATGATACAACGCACTTTCTGGTTCGGTTTTGTGATTTGGGAGGCAGTCTGGTCAATGTTACCGAGCCGATTCAAAAATCTTTTGAATTGTGCGGACCGGCGATGTTACATACGACACTGATCGGTTGTGCGGGATTGATTTTGTACTATTTTGGTGACATGAAAGTCGTATCCCAATTCGCACTGGTCATTTCTACCCTGTTAATGTTAGCGGTGTTGGCCGATTTAATAATGCTGCCTGCGATTTTGTGGCTGTTCGCGCCACCCAAGCGCAAGTGCTTGACTATCCTTCCGCTCGAGCACGGTCCGTTCCCAGCCCAAATAACCAAATCCCGTTTTGTCGATTGAAAGAACCTATGGCTACACCAGGATATTTGGGCATTGATGCCGGGACTCAAGGGCTCTCGGTCGTGTTCGTTGATGAAAATTCGAACGTACTGGCGACCGGTGAGGGAGGATATCAAATGCTGCCCGGCCTGCCGGAGAGTTGCTATGAACAAAATCCTGCAGATTGGGAATCGGCACTATCCGCGGCGATGAATGAACTACGATCAAAATTGGCAAACGCGAAATGCGATTTTGAAGTACTCGCGATTGGAATTTCCGGACAAATGCACGGAGAGGTTCTAGTCGACAAAAACGGTGCGGCACTGGGTGCAGCTCGTTTGTGGTGCGATTGCCGCAACGAAGCGGAAGGGATCGAGCTGACGACTCGTTTTGGTGTGAAAATACCGAAACGGATGACGGCCGCTCGTTGGTTATGGACGATTCGAAATCAAGCGGAAAAAGCTCGCCTGGTCGCCCAAGTTACGACGCCGGCGGGTTGGATTTCCAATCGTCTAACGGGCCAATGGCTGTTAGGAATCGGAGACGCGTCGGGGATGTTTCCGATCGATCAAGTGACGTTGGACTACGATGAAAGATTCTTGAAATCATTCGATGAGTTAGTAAACATACCCGACATTGGCACTTTGAAAAGTTTATTGCCTGCAGTTCGCCGAGTCGGTGCAGACGCCGGTTCATTGAATCGACGGGGTGCCGAGTTATTGGGATTGCCAATCGGAGTTCCGGTCGCACCGGCCGAAGGCGATCAGCCCGCATCATTGGCCGGTTCATTGATCGGCGCGGCAGGGATGGTGTCGGTTAGCTTTGGAACATCAGTATGCGCGAATTCGGTAGGAGACCAAGCGTTTGTCGGTGTTAGCGATGTCGTCGACCATTTCTGCGCGCCCGATGGCAAACCAATCAATATGGTTTTTCTTCGCAATGGCACCACCTTCATGAACACGATCATGGACATGTTTGGCGCGGCGATGGGAGGAAATCGCATGGAGGCTTTCGAGTCCATCATGCCGACAGTTGTCCACGCAGCTGCCGATTGCGGCGGGCTAATGGCATTGCCGTTTATGGATGATGAACCCGGCTTGGGCGTCAACCGAGGTGGCTCTGCCATGTTGTATGGGCTCAATACCAACAACTCGAGCCCGGGAAATGCCGTGAAAGCAGCGCTGCTCTCCACGATGTTCAACTTAAGATTGGGCAGTGAGGTTCTTGATCGAAGAGGATTTCCGCGCCATGAGATTGTTTTGTCTGGAGGATTAACAAGAACTCCAGCGCTGGCTCAAGTCTTGGCCGATGTCATGAATACACCGGTCACAATGCTATCCAGTTCCTCAGAAGGTTGTGCTTGGGGTGCCGCACTCATGGCAAAGTACCACAGACAATTCGGCACCAGCGAGACAAGCCAGTGGGAAGACTTTTTGCGGCATCACGACACGGCGACGCGACAACGATTTACGCCCAATCCGGCGGATGCCAGCGTCTACGACACGATTTTTCTTCGATATCAGGAATTGATGAAAACGATGTCCTTGAACAGATAACCGCCAAATTTGTCCCTTGGCGATCTGATCTCGTATGAACTCAGGCTATTTCGTACTCGGTACTTCGATATCTGTGATCGGAGCTTGCCTTTTTATCACGTCGACCAAGGCAGTCGCGGAAGAAAATTCGCCCACGATGCTCGTCGTTGGAAACATCAGTTTGGGCACATTTCCTTTCCCAATCTTTTGATAGATTTGAACGTGTTTGGCAATAAAAGCGGCAGGAACTGCCGAAGCCAGCTGGGCTGCCAATTTTTCCGAATCGACCAATGTCTCCGCGTGGGCTTTGGCCGTCGCGTAATTAGGAGCGTTGGGCCCGATAAACATCCAATTGTGGAACTCGGTGAATTTCGCTTGATCAACTCGCCAGACTGCTACAGCCAACTTGGCTATTTCACACGATTCACCAAACAACGCGCCGGTTTGCACAATCTGATTATTGCAATTGGTGTTCAACGGCAATGGTAGAGCCAATACAGCGAGTTG
>JANNWZ010000066.1:0-5216 GCA_031409295.1 Mariniblastus sp. | reverse complement strand
ATTAACTACTTAAAGGCAACTGGAATCGAGGTCGGCCTACTGATCAATTTTGGCAATCCGAAACTCGAATACAAACGATTCACACGACACAAGTGCATCAATCAACGAATTGAAATCATCCTGTACATCTTGTCCATCCATTTTGTTCTAAAAATTATGCATAGGTGCTTATTTATGGGGACCATCCAATTCCAAGACTGAATCTGCTTGGGTGGCTGGCGTTAAGTTAGGCGCTGGAAAGTCCTTCGCTGGGGCGGACAATCGCAAGTCGGTGAAAGCTTGGGGGTTCAGAGGCAAGTTCTCAGGAAGCGACTCAATTTCTTCCAGGCCTCCCGGAAGGGGCAGTTGTTCTACTTGAGGAATGATACCCTGAGGTACGGGCTCTTCGAGTGTCCGGGGCGTTGAAATCGGTTTGGAGGGCTCGCCTAAAACGGGCAGCAGACGATTAGTCAAACGATCGTTCGGATTCACGGACAAGGCAAGCAGAAAATCATTTTTGGCTGACGACAAATAGCCGAGGCTGCCATAATGAAAACCACGAATCGTCCGCGCGTTGAAATCATCCGGTCGGGTCACCAAGTGCTGCGTAAGCCGATCGGTTTGTGTTACATAATCATTTTGACCGTAAAAGGCCCGGAAATTTTTGACGACTTTGCTCCATTGATCACTCGGCAGCAACTCCGTTGCGGCAAGCAAATCAGCGGCAGCTTGATCGTAGTTGCCGATCGCAAATTGAGTCTGCGACGCAAACAGGAATACCAACCCGTTTTCTTGATCGAGCAAAGCGGATTGCCGCGCCAACCTGGCAGCCTCTTCATACCGACCATCGCGGAAAGCCGCTTCCGCGCGTTGCTGCGAACTAAGCGCGGCTGCCTTGGTCAAAATCACAGGGAAAGCCAATTTCGGCGCGTTCATTGGAACCGAACCGGAGCGTAACGCTGGATTCATGTTTGGATCGCCATACGCCGCTCCAAGGGCTGGATCAACCGGTCCATAATTTTCGTTGTAAGGCTGCGAAGTGGAGTACCCAGGATCGACGTTGGGATAAAACTGTGGATAACCGTTAAACCCTGGATCGTATCCATAACCATTCGGCGGTCCATTGTAATAGCCATTTCCTGGGATCGCGCCGTACGGATTTGGCAACCCATATCCGTAGTCAGTTACAAGTGTTGGCTGGTAGTAGCCCGATCCACCGGTGCTGAAGTTGATACCACGTCCCGAATAACTGAACCCCAATCCGTAAGGAGAAATGTACAATTGGCTACCGCCTCGCGCGGATCCGCCGCTATTCCAAGAACGGCTATAATCCGGTCGTTGGGTATAATGATACCCATTGGATGGATGATCACTTCCGTTGTGCCCGTCGGAATGACCGCCGTCGGAATGTCCATTGGAATTCTGGCCGCCTGCATGACCGTGCTTCGAGCCGCCCATTCCCTGCCCTTGAACCGAAGTCTGTTTGGGAAACTTGGGGCCGGATTGTTTTTGTTTTTGAATGGGGGCCGCAGTGGAGGACGAGACAACCGACCATAACAAGCCAATTGCAATTAGTAACGAGCGACGAAAGTGATTGCTGGACATGACGGGAGTTTCTCGCAAGAGGACAACTAGTGATCCTGCAATTGTACGTTCTTTCCCTGAAAACAGGATGGATTCTCGTCCGAATTTGCGAATGACCAGGCGAAATAACTGGAAAAATCGATACAGACATTTTAAAAAAGTCACACCAGCAAGGGTTGGCTGAGAGCCTCGGAGCAAAAATGAGAAATTCAGGCTAACTCCAGGGCCAGCCCGAGAGAATTCGACGGCGACACGATTGACCAACATTGGTACAGTAAGCGCTGGCAACACTTGCTTCCAGCTAACGATGGCTTTAGCGTGCATATACGCTGGATTACCGAACGAAGTTACGACCGCCATCGGACGCCCAAAATCCTTACTTTCAACGACGTAGGTCGAATATGCAGCTTCCGAATTCACCAGCCATTCGAATCATGAATTTGTTTCCGAACCAGCTCAGACCGGTCGGTTGTCTCGCACTCGGAATCGCGCTGCAAACAGTGCTGACGATTTTCGCGGCGACGGGACAGGCGCAAACGAATTGGCCACAATTTCGGGGCGCCGACTCGCGGAGTGTGGCAACCAATAGCGGCCTGCCCGAGCATTGGTCCGCCACGGAAAACGTCGCCTGGAAACGGGATATCCCGGGACGAGGATGGTCGTCGCCAGTTGTATGGGGCAACCAAGTTTTTCTAACCACGGTAATCAATTCGGGAAAATCAGAAGAACCTAAAAAGGGACTGTACTTCGGCGGTGATCGGCCGAAATACTCGCGCGACATCCACCAATGGAAAGTTGTTTGCTTGGATCTGACGACCGGTGATCTGCTCTGGGAACGACAGGTCCACGAAGGCGCCCCCCAATCGGCGATTCATCTAAAAAGCAGTTATGCATCGGAAACTCCAGTTACGGATGGAGAACGGGTCTATTGTTATTTTGGAAATTTAGGACTGTTTTGTTTTGACCTGGCTGGACAACTCCTATGGCAGAAATTGCTGCCGCCGCATCAAACGCGAAATAGTTGGGGAACCGCCGCGTCGCCAGTGCTGCACGAGGGTCGACTGTATTTGGTAAACGACAATGAAGACGATTCCTATCTGTTGGCTTGCGACGCCAAAACGGGAGACGAGGTGTGGCGTGTTTCCCGCCAGGAAAACAGTAATTGGTCGACTCCCTTTGTCTGGGTCAACGACCAGCGAACCGAGATCGTCACACCAGGAACCGATTTCACCAGGTCCTATGATCTGCAGGGGAATTTGTTGTGGTCGCTCAAGGGAATGTCCAGCATTACCATCGCGACTCCGTATGAAGCCAATGGACTGTTGTACCTGAGTTCGGGATATGTCTTGGATGGCAAGAAGCCAATTTTTGCCGTACGGCCGGGAGGTCAAGGAGATATCTCGCTCGCGGCGAGAGAGCAGTCCAACCAATTCGTCGCTTGGCGCCAACCCAAGGCCGCACCCTATAACCCAAGTACGTTGGTATTGGGAAATCGATTGTTCGTGCTCTACGACCGAGGAATGTTGGCTTGCTTAAATGCCAGTGATGGACAGTATATTTTCGGGGCCGCGCGGATTCCCAACGGTCGCAATTTTACTTCGTCCCCCTGGGCCTATCAGGACAAAGTGTTTTGTTTGAACGAAGACGGCGTCACGTTTGTCTTTCAGGCTGGCGACGAATTCAAACTGTTGCACTCCAATTCGCTGGAGGAAGATGACATGGGAATGGCCACTCCCGCAATAGCCGGTGATCGGTTGTTGATTCGCACAGCTGCGCGAATCTATTGCATCCAACAGAAAAAATAGCAACTCAACTCAAATCAACTAAGTTCAATCCAGCACAAGTTGAGGCAGACAATTGAAAAATGAACTTGCCGAACTAAAGGAAGATGTATCGGAATCGCCGCTATGGAATTCCGATCTCGCGCCCACAACCATCGAGCAACGGACTTGGACCACCTGGAACATTGCGGCGTTGTGGATTGGGATGAGTGTCGTCATTACCTCCTATACGCTGGCGGGAGGTTTCATTGACAAAGGCATGAACTGGTGGCAAGCCATGCTGACCATTCTGCTGGGGAATTGTATTGTGCTGATTCCGATGGTGCTCAATGCACATGCCGGTACCAAATATGGAATTTCATTCCCCGTGTTGTTGCGAGTTTCATTTGGGACCACAGGCGCAAACATTCCCGCCATCATGCGGGCGATTGTGGCGTGCGGCTGGTTTGGAATTCAAACCTGGATCGGTGGCACGGCGATCGATACCTTGATGACTGCAATTTGGAGTCCCTGGGGAAGTCTTGATACGATAATGGGTGGACATCCGCTGCACACCTGGCTGTCCTTCGCCGCGTTCTGGCTGATTCAAGTGGCCATCATTCTAAACGGTATTGAAGGGATCAAGCACCTTGAATCCTGGTCGGCACCCTTGTTGTTGTTAGGTGGACTGGCGTTACTCGTGTGGGCGGTTCAGACCGCCGGCGGTCTGGGGATTGTGCTCGCGGGCACGACTGAACTGCAATCATCATCCGGCAAATTTTGGGCGATTTTTCCGGCGGCGTTGACGGCTTCGGTGGGCTATTGGGCCTCCTTGAGTTTGAACATTCCAGATTTTACGCGCTATGCGCGCTCGCAACGTTCGCAAATGCTCGGCCAAGCATTAGGCCTTCCGTTGACTATGACGTCGTTTGCTTTTATCGGAGTCGCCGTTACCAGCGCGACGGTGATTATTTACGGCAAAGCAATCCCCGATCCGGTGGAGTTGATTCAGCGGTTCGATAACTGGGTGGTCATCTTGGTTGCCATGGTTGTGATTTGTATCGCTCAACTGACCACCAACATGGCGGCTAATGTCGTCTCGCCATCGAATGATTTTTCGAATCTCAATCCCAAAAGAATCTCGTATGTTGCCGGTGGCTTGATTACCGCCGTCATTGGAATTTTGACGATGCCGTGGCTGCTACTGTCTTCGATGAACGCTTATATTTTCACCTGGCTGATCGGTTATTCGGGACTCATGGGCGCAATCGGAGGGATTGTGATCTGCGACTACTGGTTGATTCGGCATCGGCAGATCGAATTGGCTGAGCTCTTTAAGACGGACGGACAGTATTCGTATCGCAATGGCTTCAACTGGCGAGCGATCACAACATTGGCGATTTCGATTGCCCCGGTTGTACCCGGTTTTCTACGAGCCGCAACAACGCCGGGCGGTGAAGTCAGCGAACCGATGTTCTTCGATACGCTGTACCAATATTCCTGGTTTGTGACTTTTGGGATCGCGTTTGGGCTGTATTACCTGTTGATGCAAGGTCAACACAAATCGGTTCGAATTCACTGAGTCAGCGATTCATTATTTTGTGGGAAGTTCACCGCAGATTTTAGCTCCTGCGTTGAGTATTTGCGCCAAGGTGTCGTGGCGTGCGATTGCCAGCAAACAAGACCTGAATGAGCGGCTAAACCTGGACTGCTGAAAGTTTGGTCTTGCGGTGGTTAGTGGTTTGCGGAAGTTTCATCCCGATAGGGATTCTAGACATTAGCCGGTGGTTGAGCGCAGCGACACCACCGGCCACCGAAAGACTAACGCGTCGACCCTGAAAGGGTCGCAGATTCTTCGACCCTTTCAGGGTCGTCGCGTTCCGGACGGAACTG
>JANNWZ010000065.1:0-42212 GCA_031409295.1 Mariniblastus sp. | reverse complement strand
GGTCTGGTTTATGCCTTTTTATTTTTGTACTGTTGATTATCGACCGCCAACGGAAACTGTGAGTCAAGTTGAACCCCACCGGAATTTGGTGGTTGTCCCCGCCTGACAAAAAAAGCGACGGGTTTTAAACCCGCCGCTGGTCGGTTGATTCGATCGCGAATTGGCGAACCTCATCGACGATCAACGTATGATTTACGCCGGACTGGGTTTGGCTTGACAGTACACACCCTGCGTGGTGCGACGGCGACGATGGAATGTCACGCCAGTGATCAAGCCGACCAGGATCAATCCAGAACCGGGTTCGGGAATGGCCGTCGTAAACAACCCGATATCGTTACCATTGCCGGCGGCATACGTGATAAACAAGTTTTGTCCACCAAAATTGCCGACCAGCGAGCCTTCGCTTAAGCCGAAAAATTGACCGCTCAACACATCGCCCACGTCGCCGATCAGGAACTGTTCGTTGGCACCGAGGGTAAATCCGTCGATGAGCGAGACAAACAGTTCACCGGCCAAGGTCAAATCTCCCGAGACCAACATTTGATCGAAAGCGCCGATTCCCAATCCACCCAGTTCAATGAACGTATCGGTTGTCGTACCCAGAAACAGGTTGCCGTCGAACAGGACGCTCGCCGGAGAATTGCCTGGTCGTAGGTCGCCGAGGGCAAACACATCGCCGCCGCCAATGAATCCACCGCTACCGGAAAACGAACCCAACAGCACTGCCGTGCTGACAGTCGATCCAATACTGCTGACTTGCAGCGTGCCATTTTGGACTAGATCACCAAAGAAGGTGCTGTGCGCGCCGCCACTGACCTGGATCGTGCCGGTGTTGTCGATGTCCCCTTGAATTGTCGAATTGCCCAATGTCATTGCCAGACTTCCTTGGTTTGCGATCCCGGCATCGGCGATCAACGAACCATTGCGAACGGAAATTAATCCTGTCGAGGCTTGGTTAGTAACCGCCCCATCGATTTGCAGTTCCGAGGCATTGACCTCGATCAGTCCCGAATTGGACAGGGCCGGTCCGGCAAGATGCATAACATCACCACCGAGAGCTCGAATTTTTCCACTGGCGTTGTTCACGATATTGGCCTCAATAAACCCGTTCCCAAGTATCAGGCCATTGTTCGTAATCGTGTTTGTGATCGTCAGGTTGTCCGCTAGGATGGTCCCACCCAAATTGTTGGTGACGCTTCCTGCGATAACTCCGTCGCCCGTCAACGTTCCTTTGTTGGCTACGGTGACTCCACTGACTACCCCATTGGCAGTCAACACCGCACCATTTTGCAGTGAAAATTTCGCTTGCCCTGTTCCACCGCCAATCGTCAGGGATCGAATCGTTCGATCCGTCGCTGGTCCGGTTACCGTCAGACTGCCAGCCGAATCAACAAAGACATCGTGGAAACGGCTGGGTCCCAGACCGAGCGTCCATTTTGCAGAATCATCAAATGCGCCGCTCGAGTTGACTCGCCAATGAAGATTGGGTGTCCAACGTTGAATTGTCGTCCGCCCATTGGCCAGATTTGCTTGATAGGCGACTTGCCCGTTGTCATTAATGCCATCGGTGGCTGCCATATTCATGCTGGTGATCGTACTCCCCTGGAGGGACTCACCTTTGCGAACAATTTGCAGTAGATCGATGCCATCGCCGATAAACAGCCCGACATTGTCTGCCGCTCCGCCACTGGTACCGGTCAGGTCACCGCGAAACGCGACATTGCCTTTTTGATTCATTTGAACGCCAGATAGAGTCGAAAAGACGCCGTTTGCCACGGGTGCTGCCTGACCTTCGCGAGCGATTTGGACAACGGAACTACTGTCCGCCCGGTAGATCGCATCATCATCAGCTGTTCCGCCACTTGTACCAGCCAGATTTGAGACGAACGCCAGCTGATTTGCATTATTTAGCACGGGAGCAACAAAACTGGAGTAGGTACCATTACCACCTGCCACGGATTGACCCTTGCGCACAATTTGTTCCATCGATCCGCCGCCCCCCAAAAATATTCCGGCGTTGTCAGACGTACCACCACTGGTTGCCGTCAGCGTGGCGCCAAAGGCAACCCGTCCAGAATCATTTAATGAGCGATCAATCGCGGTGGAAAAAAATCCAAACGCACCATTTCCGCCAGGAACGCTTTGACCTTCTCGCGCGATTTGTTCAACGACTCCCCCGTTTCCCAGATACAATCCCGTGTCGTCCGTGGCACCACCACTGCTGCCGGCCAGGTTTGAGGCAAAAAATGTTTGACCCGCGCCGTTGATCGCCAGCAGATTCAAGACTGAAAAAGTACCATTTCCGGCCGCCGATTGTCCTTTGCGGACGATTTGTGTCAAAGAACCACCGTTGCCACTGAAGATGCCTTGGTTGTCCGCTGTCCCGCCACTGGTTCCAGTCAAGCTTGCAGAGAAAGCGATCCGCCCAGAATTGTTCATCACGGAGGAGGAGGTGGCGGAAAAGATAGAACCGACGCCAGCCACCGCTTGGCCGTCGCGGGCAATTGCCAGCGTTGTTGTTCCGTTACCCAGAAAAACGCCGCCGTCGTCAGCAGTGCCACCGCTGGTTCCACTCAGGAGAGACAGAAATCCGACCCTACCGGAAACATCGACTTGCGGCGTTCCGGCAAAAACCAGGTAAGAACCATTCCCGCCGGGTACCGTTTGGCCTCGCCGGGCAATTTGTGTCAATCCCCCGCCACTGCCAAGAAACAGACCTTCATTGTCGGAATTGCCACCCGGTGTACCTATCAAGGATTGCGCCTGAAAGGCCACTTGCCCGGCATCATTCATTGTTGCGTTTACCATTGAGGGTGAGAACGTTCCCAAGACTCCCGGTAAAGATTCCGATGAAGTCACGATCTTGTCGTTCCTGCCCTGGGCAATCAGTTTCTCGTTCGGGTTACCCAGGACGCAGGCAATTGCCACAGCGGACGCCAACGTCGGGCTCCGTTTTAATAAATTCTTAAAGCTCATAGTTTCACCTTTTGTCTGATTGGTTTTGATGACGACGATCGAAGCGAATTGGTCTCACACCATCAATTGCGCGAACGGGTCGGACCGAGCGCAGAAAACTTCCGAAAACTTTAGTAATATTCAAACGGCGACCGTCCGTCGGGTGCTCCCAGCCCATTTGAAGCTGCACTGGAATGAGCGGCCAGTTTGCACCGCCCGCCCTTAAATCGACTCAGCTACAAATTCGTAAGCCGGATCAACCTTTACCGAAACTTTCATGATGATTCGGAGTGGATCAACGATTACAACCGATCGGACCGCGACGGCGACGATAGAATGACAAGCCAGTGATCAAGCCGACCAAGATCAATCCGGAACCGGGTTCGGGAATGGCGGTCGTAAATAGTCCAATGTCGTTACCATTGCCGGCGGCATACGTGATAAACAAATTTTGTCCACCAAAATTGCCCACCAGCGAGCCTTCGTTCAAGCCGTTGAAGTGGCCAGTCAAGTTTCCGCCAATATCACCAATCAAGAACTGCTCGTTGGCCGCCAAGCTGAATCCATTGATCAAACTGACTAACAAGTTTCCATCGAGATTTAGATCCCCGGCAATCCGCAACTGGTCAAACGCGCCGCTGGCGAGCCCGCCGAGTTCAAAGAACGAATTGACCGACGAGTTCATGAAGACGTCCCCTTCATAACTTACGGAGGCGGGACTGTTACCCGGTCGCAAGTCCCCCGCGTATTCGACCACTCCCGTGCCGGTAAAATTTCCTGCGCCCGATTGATCGCCCAAGAATACAGTTCGACTTCCCAAGAACGTGCGAATTTCGACGCCGTTATGTTTAACGTCATCGAAGAAGGTGGTCGTGCCACCGCCACTGGTCACAATCTGACCGCGACTGGTTTGATCAACATCACCAAAAACATCCGTCGTTCCGGCGCTGAAACTCATGAGTCCATCGTTGGTCAAACCCAGTCCGCCTGGATTGGCGGACGAACCGATGAATGTTCCACGTCCAGCAATTGCCGCTCCGTTTCGGTTGATGAGCGAATCGGTGAATTCAAGCGTTCCGCCAGACAGGTTCATGTTCATGACATTCCGGTTGCTGGCACCGGCGAATACTAGATGCTCTGCCCCCGTCACACGAATGGTTCCGGAATTGTCGAGGTCATTGTTGATTTGGCCGGTGCCGCTGAGGGTTGCTCCCGCGTTATTGTCAAATGAACCGCCGGAAATCGAGGCCGTCGCACTGTTTAGCCGGATCGTACCGCTGTTGTTGATCCCCGTTGTCGCCAGTAGATCCGAAACACCGTTAATCTGAATCGTGCGGCCCGCGTTATTGGTTAGCGTTTGGGTGGCATTGAAATTTCCCGAGTTGATCGCCAACGTCGAATTGTTGGTTAGATTGAAACCTTGTAGCGTTCCACCATTGACGTTGAGTGTACTGCCGATGGTCAACGTGCCGAATGACGCGAGCGTCTGGTTGTCGCGCAGAATGTGAGCTGATCCCAACAATCCGGTCAGCGTTGTGGCGTCGAGTGTCGAACTGGTGGTGAACCTGACGGCACCACTGTTCCAATTGAACGTGCCATTATTGGCGATCGACGTGACCTGCAGGTTTCCGCCATTGAGGTTGACCGTACCGCGGCTGGCAATCGTCGCAGCGCCGGTGTTCAGCAGCGATCCCGGGTTTAATGTCAGGGTGCCCTGTCGCAATGTGCTGCCCACGTTGAGTGCGGTAATCCCGCTTGTGCTCGAGTTGCCTTCCAAAACCAGTGTCGGATTGTCGTTGGCTCCACTGCCTGCCAAGGTCACGGTGCCGCTGCCGTTGGAATAAATTCCCAACACGTTCATCGTTCCACCGCCAAAATTAAGTACGCCTGTCGTGTCGCGGGAAAAGTTGGTGGTCGTCAAGGTTCCGTCATTGAGGTTCAAGGTCCCGGCGGTGCGAATACGTGTCGTGCCATTCACGTTGACTTCCGCACCATCGGCAATTGTCAACGCCGCGGTGCCACCGTTGCTGCCGGAACTTCCACCGACGAACAATCCCGTCGAATTGATTTCGCTTCCCGTGCCTGTGAAAGTTGCATTGGAAACAGAGCCCGCGACACGCGACAACTCAATCAATCCCGCATCAATGCGCCCGCCCGATTGAATGAGTACGGTTCCATTGCTGTTGGCCCCGGAAATTCCTGTTGTCAAAGCGCTACCATTGGTCAACAAGTGCCCCCCGTTTTCAACGATCAGCGTGCCAGTCGCATCGCCCACGCTGACAAAGCCACTGGAATTCCAGGTTGAATCGGCGCCGTTTACTCGCATTAGGTTACCGAAGCCCTGTGTGCCTATGACACTTGAAGCGTTGGTGGTCAATGTGGAACCGGACAAGACGTTGAATTTCCCCCCGAGGCCAACAGAAACACTTGTCACGCCGCTCGTGGTTGCTCCGTTTTGAAGTGTGAACAATGGGTCACCTGTGACACCGGACAAACTGAAAGCAGAATTCTGGTTGTCAAAAACACCACCATCTACGGCAAATTCTCCCCCCAGGAAACTGAAATTTCCCTGTCGAACAAAGTTGCTGGTGGAGATCGAACCTGTATTGAGTACCAGCAATCCGCCGCTCAAAATTCGCAGTCCGCTATCGGTGTCGGTATTGGTAATACGAACGTTCGAACCACCTTGGACTGTCATGTTTCCGCCGTTAAACACATTGATCGAATTCCCTGATCCGCCGCCGAAAACATTGACATTGCTCCCACTGACATCAAAAATTCCACCACTATTAACTCTTATGTCCGAGTTGATTCCGGAGACATTCATCGTCCCGCCCAAGACATTAATTTCCCCGGTTCCATTATTGCCACCGATGGATATCTGACCGTTCGAATGATTCCAGTTTGAGTCATCTCCGGAGATCTGAACCAGCCCGCTGGAACCCGTTGAGTCTCCAATTGCTACTGAACCCGAAGTTGAAAGCAAGGCCTTGTTATCTACGTGGATCGCCCCGGAACCACTATTGCTTCCGATGGATAACTGGCCATTCGCCTGATTCCATGTTGAGCCATCGCCGGAGATCTGAACCAGCCCGCTGGACCCCGCTGAGTTTCCAATCGTGACTGTACCCAAAGTCGAAAGCAACGCCTGGTTATTTACGTGGATCGTCCCGGAACCAAAATTGCCGATGCCCAATCCGTTTCCAAAAACGGCAGACGATCCGGCACCATCGACTGTCACTGTCGCAACAGAACCAGCAGTATTGCCAATATTGCTATTGTCGCCCGTCATCCAATGGCTGTTGTTGGTGACGTTCACATTTACGATTGATCCAGAGAGGTTTCCCAGATTCGTAAAACCCGATGAGCGGTAGGACGCATTATTGAGGTTGACCGTTGTAGTGTTGTCGGCGTCCCCGATCGAGCCGGTGTTGTTCATAAAATAATTGCCGTTGGTCACATTCCAGGTCGTGTTTTGTCCGGAAGTATTTCCGATGGCTTGACCGAGAGTCGTAGTCAAAGTGTGCCCATTCATATTGAAATTGACGGTGCCCTGTCTGATAATGAGGCTGCGAATCGTCGAGTCGCTGTTAAAAGTCGCCTGGAAGTTGCCAGGCAAACCAAATTCTGCAGCGTTGTTGACTCCCGGAGGGCCGCCGGCCGACCAACTAGAAGCACTTTGAAACGAGCCGTTGCTCACGCTCCAGAAAAAAGTCTGAGCGTTTAAAGGATGGCTTTGGATGATCAAACACAAAAATGTCAGAACAATGCCGACAATTAGCGGAGAACAGTGGCGATATGGTGCCCAATGGTTCCCTGCAAAGATTGGTGCACCTGATTCTGCAGCTCGATTCAAGAGTTTTTGCGACAGAATTCGATTGGGAACATTACAACAGAACATGATTCAATCTCCGGACGGATGTCAAAAACCGCCCGGAACACGGGACCGCGACGGCTACAACATCAATTGCGTAATCGGAGTAATCGGAGCGCAGAAAATAGTCCAGATTTTTCGGAATCGTCAGCTGAGGCAGAGTTTTCGACATCGTTTTCCGCCATCGAATGCAACGACTGCCGCAAATTTGCGAAACGAAACGTGGCGGCCCTTAAACAACTTGGAATCACCAACAACAGGGGATTGGGACAACTTCTACTTTTTCGATTCACTTCGCGAATCGGGTGTTGTCCATAGGAATCAATGCGTCTGGGTAAGTGGACTGGGTTTTTCCGGATTTTCAGCAAATTTTGAAATCCGATTCGAGTCCCGGTTGGTGGATTCCGCGATTCGCAGGTCGTATTGAAAAACACTTGCAACCGCAGTTCCCATCGGCAACAATCGGTTTCAATCCGCGTTCCCGAATTCTGCTCGCCGAAGGGGTCGGCTTCTGCCGGAATCGGATATCCACCACTAATTGTTCAGGAGAAAACCTTGTTCACCAAAGTACCAGCCATTCTTTCGGTTATCGTGATGACCGCTTGTTTAACAAGCTTTACCTTCGCCCAGGAGACTGCCAAAGCGATACCCGATTCTACCGCACCTGCGATGTCCGAGCCTGGTTCTGAACACAAATGGCTTCAGCAGTTTGAGGGCGAGTGGACCACGACGATGAATCCCGTCGGTCCCGCGGCTGGCAATGCCGACTCCCAAGAAGAACCCAACGGCAAGATGTCGTCCAAAATGCTCGGCGGGTTCTGGATGGTCAACAACTTCGAATTGGACATGGGTGGCACCACCATGCACGCGATCCAGACCATCGGCTACGACACGGAAAAGAAAAAATACATCGGCACTTGGGTTGATTCAATGATGAACCACATGTGGCATTACGAAGGAGTCGTCGAAGCGTCGGGCAAAAAAATTCTGCTGGAAGCCGACGGCCCCAACATCATGGGGGGTGAAGGAATGGCCCGGTTTCGCGACTCCTACGAGTTCAAATCTGCCGACCACATAATCCTCACATCAGAAACTCTTTCCGAAGGCAAGTGGACCACATTTATGACCATGGACATTCGGCGCAAGAAGTAACCGATTTGCGTGCCATTGCGAACTGAAGATATCTAACGGACCACGCGGTACAGCGATAGTTGGCCGAGTTGGTTGGGCAATTCGATGACTGCCTGGGGATCAAAACGTAGTCCGGAACCGACGACGAGGTCTTTGACGGTGTTCGAAACGAGGGTCTCGCCAGCCGGACAATGTTGAGCCGTCAGTTCCGCCAGCTCGACGGCGGGTCCGCTGACTTGATCATCGAGCAAATCACATTCCCCCGTGTGGACGCCGGTTCGCAGAGAAACCCCCAGACGTTTGGCAGTCTCGTTGATGGCGATCCCGGCGCGGATTGCCCGAGCCGGACCATCGAACGTGGCCAAGGCGGCCTTCTTCCGAAAGGAGACGTGGCGACCTTTGAACAACTCGGCTTCGCGCATCACATGGGACTGAAACAGTCGGTCGGTTTTCGACTCTTTCCCGGAATCGGTTGCTTCGTCCGGCGGCGACTCAAACGAAATATACAGCACCGTGGCGAGCACGCGATCGACCATCGGGGCATGCCGGACACCGGTCAAAAACTCTTCAATCTCGTCCAAAACGGAATCTTGATCACCGACAAAAGGCAGATGGTCGTCGCCGGGCAGTTCCACAAATTTTGCACCGGGAATATGTTCGGCCAAATAGCGACCTTCTTCCACCAGCAAGCATCGATCGTGTGTCCGGTGAATCACCAGCGTCGGAACCTGGACAGTTGGCAGGATGGGACGGATATCGATTTGAGCATTCATCTGTGTCAAAGCCAAAGCCGCCCCCGGACTGGCTCCCATCCTCAAATAGGCCGCCCACCAATTTCGAAACTGCGGATCATGGGCTTTGCTGGGCGCGCGGTCTTCGATACCGACAGGTCCGCCCCAATCGCGTCGCATTTCTTCGAAAAAATGTTCACGGTGTTCATCCGTTGGTCCCCACGGATAATCGGGAGCTCGCAAGCGTCGTGCATAGCTGCCGATCATCGCCAGTGCGATGGTTTTTTCCGGATAGGTTGCCGCGAACAAGGTACACATCGGACCCCCTTCCGAGATTCCGCACAGCACCGCTCGCTGTGATCCAACCGAATCCATCACTGCGCGGACATCATCCATGCGCTGTTCGAGTGTCGGCAGTTGATCGAGCGGGACTTTGTCCGATAGACCCGTGCCGCGTTTATCGAACAATATCAAACGTGAAAACGAAGCCAAACGCCGCAAAAATCTGGCAAATGAGGGTTCTTGCCAAAACATTTCGAGATGCGAAACCCAACCCATTACAAAAACCAAATCGATCGCGCCCTCGCCGACGACTTGATAGGCGATATTCACGTTGCCGCTGCGAGTATAACGGACGGTCGGAATTTCGTCAGAATCCCAACTGGATTTGGGTCGATCGGTTTTCTGGTTTGCGAAATCAACGGAAGTCTCGGTCGATTCAGGCAAGGCGATTCGTTTCAGATCGCGCAACAATTCACTCGCGGTCGCGTACCGTTTTCCCGGATCCTTGAATAGGCACTTGGAAACAACTCGGATAAGATCGGCCGGAATTTCAACACCGTGTTCCAGCATTGGTCGCGGTTCGCGTTCCAAGATTGCCGCCAGGACATCACTGGTGGTTTCACCTGGGAATGGGAGGTTGCCAGTCAACAGTTCGTACAACACGATTCCCAAACTGAAAATGTCCGTGCGTGTATCGACCGATTTACCCCGCGCTTGTTCCGGTGACATGTAGGTTACCGTGCCGATGACGATACCCGGACTGGATGAGTATTGTGACGGCTCGGACGGACCTGTTTGATTCGGTAAGGCCGTTCGTTTGGCCAAACCAAAATCGAGAACTTTCAACAGGCCATCGGTCCGCACCATCAGGTTCTCGGGCTTCAGGTCGCGGTGAATGATGTTCGCGGCGTGCGCGGCAACCAGGGCTTGTGCCGTTTGTGTCGCATAGTCGATCGCTTCCGCAATCGTCGGTCGGTGAGCCGTGATTTTTTGTCGCAAGGTCAGACCATCGACAAACTCGGTGGCCAGAAAATGCACTCCGCCCGCTTCTCCGATTTCATGAATCGTCAAAATGTTCGGATGATTCAGACCGCCCGCCGAGCGGGCTTCACGACGAAATTGTTGCAACCAGCTGGAATCCTTGGTTCGGCCAGGCGTCAACAGTTTGACCGCGACATGGCGATCGAGTTTTGTATCCCGGGCGAGATAGACTTCTCCCATCCCGCCATAGCCAATTCGCTTGATGATCAGATAACGATCCAGTTGAGTACCGGATGGAACCGCGGCGGCCTTGCCCGGTCGCACCGGCCGGTCGACAGGCAACCTGAAGACTTCCCCCAACGCTTTCCGCAACAGGGCATGCGATCGTAAATCAACTGGCGATTTACCATCGGTGCCAACGGCACTAACACCGTCGGTTGTTTCGAGAACCTGTTCGGCAATGTATTCAGCGACCCGCTCAAACGACTCGTGCGGATTCGCATGAGCCTTAAGCAATTTGTTGATTCGTTTGCGGACCGGATCTCCAGCGGGACAAATCGTATCCAAGTAAGAACGGCGGGCCTCAAGGTCTTCAAACTGCAAGGCCGCCAGAAAAATTTCACGTTCGTTCATGAGTACTGCAATTTAGCGCGGGATGGATGCTGACAGCAGCCTACCAGACTCGCCCTAGAAGTTCCAGTTTTAGCCAAGCCAAAAAACGAGGAGCCGGAAGACACCGGCTCCTCGCGGTTCTGGAATTTAAGTTGGTCCGCCGTTGATAACAAATCCTTGGGAAGTCAGCCAAACGAGAAATTGCTCCCATTGCGCGACCAGAAATTGATCCGCTGCCGAAGTTAATGGTGGTGAGACAATTACATTGTTTTCTTCATTGGCTTCCGCCACGACATTGGTGGCATCCAGGATGGCGATCAGGTGTTTGCCGCGGGCATCCACGTTCTTGATGTTGACTTTGATTCGCTCGATACGGCTTTCGCCCGGCTTGAGTTCGGCAAATCGTTGCACGCTATCGACCATCACATCTCCCGCATCAAACAATCCATCGTTGGAGAGATAGACGTCGATCACCGAAGGGGCCGCCAGTTCACCGCCGGGATTGAAAACAATCAACTCGCCATCGATCTTGCTATTCGGTTTGCGGCCCGAAGTTCGAACGGCGACTTGCAGTTTTCCCCACAGTCCTGAGAATCCAGGACCGCCTGGTCCGAGTTTGGGTGCGCCGATGGCAGCACCACCAAATTGGTCGCCGGCTTCAGAGCCACCCGCGATGTTTGCCGTATCTTGGGTCCAGAATGAATCGCCGTTGATCAGTGACAATCCAGTTGTGCCCGGGCCGCCATGTATAATGTGGACGGCTCCGGCTCCCAGATTTTCCAACGGTACACCGACGACAAGGTCCGCAGAGCCGTCGCCGTCGAAATCGCCAGCCGAGATAATCCGCCCAAATTGGTCGTTGACCTCGGCGTCATCATCCACTTCGCGAATAAATGAGCCGATGCCGAACGCGACATTTTGATGCCATTCCTGACTACCGAATCCCGACAGACCGGCAGTGCTTCCTTTCAAGACATTCACGGAGCCCGCGTTGTTGTGACCGTTGATGTCTTCACCGGGAACGCCGATCGCCAGATCCACGAATCCGTCGGCATTGAAGTCGGCTGCGGCTAGTGCCACACCAAATTCATCGCCGGCTTGGGAGATTCCAACCACGTTGGTGGAATTTTGATGGAATGTTATCGCGGTTGAGTTCAGTCCGTTGAGTCCGCCGGTATACGTTAGCACAGTTCCGGCTTGCAGTCCCGAGACAGTGCCAAACGGTGAGCCGACCGCCAGATCACTAAACAGATCACCATTAAAATCGCCAACCGCCACGGCGGTACCAAATCTGAGATTCGAAACATTGCCGCCATTGACTTTGAAACGGTGTACCGGACGGATGTTGGGAGTAAATCCGTCAACGGTTCCGAAGTAGACTTGCACGGATCCGGAGTTCGTAAAATTGGCGCCGCCGGCGACGACCAAATCACCGGGAATTCCGACCGCTAAATCGTCATATCCATCGCGATCAAAATCGCCGGTCGCCAGACTGGCACCCATATTTTGATTGGGCACAAGCAATCCCAGCGTATTCTGAATAATCTGGTCGTTGGTTTGATCACCCAACACGGACGTTACATCGAGACCTCGCGTGGAACCGAACAGAACATTCACGCAACCACTGTTTCCAGCGCCAAAGCTGGGCAGCAAGTCATAGACTTTGGAGTCTTCCTGCGGGACCCCAATCGCCAGATCGTCAAATCCATCGCCGTTAAAATCGCCCGCGGCCAACGCGGAACCGAAGGCATCATCGTCTTGCTTGAAGCCTTTAAGTCCAAAGGAACCCTGATGCCAGAATTGCTGGTTGGTAACGAAAAAAGTATTGGCAAGCAATCCGCTCGCACCACCCCGAATCACGTGCACTGCACCACAGTTCTGATCCAATCCGTCGTCGTCGCCCGGAACACCGATCGCCAGATCGACGAATCCGTCGCTGTCGAAGTCGCCGGCGGCCAGCGCCGAACCATAATGGTCGTTCGTCGCCGGAGTTGCCAAATACCAAAGTTGGCTGTTGGTTGCCGACAGGCCAACTGCTTTACCATAAATCACGTGAACCGCACCGGCCCCTGCGATGTTGCCCACTTGTTCATTGGGAACACCGATGGCCAAATCATCAAATCCATCGTGATTGAAATCAGCGCGGATCGTCTGGCCCTGTGTGAGCAGTGGCGCGGTCCACCAGCCGATCAGTAAAACCAGGCCGGCCAATCCAACTCGATGAATTATTTTTGGCCGCCTGAAAATGGTGTTTGTGAAATGTGTTAACGATCCCAACAGTCGGTCTCTCATTTTTCGAACTCCGGTAGTAGATTATTTCGGAACGGCTGAATTGGTCAGCTGTCTTCGCAATCAAATGCGTAATCCGAACCGTTCTAGCGCAGCCTGTTCAAAAAATAATTTGCATGTTGTTGGACCCATCTCGCGGATCGTCTCGCACTGATTGCGAAGCTCCGCATCGTAATCCAATGTCCTTCACCCGCTGGTTGCGAGGCTCTGCCCTGCAACCGACTGTCTGTCTGGCTCCGCCAGCGGTCATTATTCGTTGGCGCGGAAGACACTTCGCCTGCGGCTTGCCGTTAAACATTTAAGTCAACGCGCTGCCGAGCTTTCGCGCGAGCCGTTCGCCGTGGGCAATTCCGGAGCAGTGATGCGGGCATAGGTGAATAACGATAGAGAAAGAATGCCGATGGCGATCGCGATTTTTTCCAGCGGCTGAAGTCGTTCTCCGAAAATCAGCCAGCCAGCGAACACCGAGGCCACCGACAGTCCAACATTCACAATTCCACTGACGACCGCCAGTGGCCAAGACCGGTTCAGCAAGGCAAACAAAATCCAGGCGATGTTGCCGGCAACCAACATCGAGACAAACCACCACCAATGCCCCGTCTTCCCCCACGCTGCGGCCAAAATATCGCCCAACGAAAAAAGTGCCGTGGCGGCAAACGCGATCCAAAGCAGTTCAGTTTTCATACTTGATTTCCCGTCGCCCAATTTTCCAGATGTCGCACCAGTAATTCGTTTTGCTCGGCCAACGGCGAGACTTTGGATTGCAGCTGATCACCATCATAGTGATAGACAACCACCGTGGCAGGGGCGAAACCATTTGTATTAGAACCGAAGCTGGTCGAATAGGCACCTAATCCTTCCACCAGCAGGTAATCACCGACCTCAACGTCACGCGGAATCAATGCTTCGTCGGAGACTTTGTCGAACGAGTCGCACGAACAACCCCAGACTGTCGTCGGGGACACCGCACCGGACACCGGTGGTCGCTTGCCATCGGCGCAAACGGCATGGAATTGATAGTCGCGGTCATCGTGAATCCGCCCCGACAACGTGCGATAGATGCCATCATCGATTTGAATCGCGGAATCGGTCGAATGTACGTAGGTTACTCGCGTAACCAGGAAGCCTGCGTCGGCGACGAGGTAGCGACCGGGCTCAGCGATCACCTGGAATCCAGCTGCGATAGCGCGCCCAGCGGCCCTGCCAACGGCGCGGAGGAGTTCCGCGCGCGGATCGCCGATCGCAAGCGGGTTCTTCTGAACCGCGATTCGCTCGTCGGGAAATCCACCCCCGATATCCAGATGATTGACCGGTAGTCTTTCGGAACGAAATAGCTCGGCGAGGTGTTGTGCCATTGCCATTGCAAATTCATAGACCTGTGGGTTGGTACATTGCGTGCCGACATGAAACGCCAGTCCAAGCCTGGAAAAGCCAGCCTGATGTGCCTTTCGCAACATGGCTCGCAGGTCGTCGAGTTTAAAAGTTAGATCCGCGCGGTCCGTCGCAATGGTAGTGGTTTTCGGCAGAACTCGCACTCCGAATTTACTGTTGAGGTCTTGCGTAACGCCTTCGGTCGGCACCTTGATTCGAAAGAACAGCACTGGGTTATAGTCGCCTGTTGGAATGCCTTCTTGGACGAGTTTGTCAATTTCTGCTGGGGAGTCGACTGTCGTGGCCCAGATTCTCGCGGCTTTCATCGTTCGAATAGTGGCGAGATCCTTTCGTGGATTCGACAGGATCATGCGATCACCTGTCAGACCCAGCGCGCGGGCGACGTCGATTTCGTAGGCCGAAGCAACATCGGCATTGGCCCCGTTGCTAAATAGTTCCTGCAACACTAACGGATCGTTATTTGCTTTCATAGCATAAAAAGGTTGAACCGAGGGGAGCTGTGTCTGCCAAAGCGCCAAGTTCGTTTGCAGAATCGACCGATCAATGAACAAGGACGGTGTCGACGTGATGTCCCAGGACAACAACTCTACGGCCACTGAACTGCGTTCTTCCAGTCGAACACGTGCGGCGTTTGGTATCGGTGAAAAACAGGGAGCCATAACAGATTCGACGGGATCGATCGTCAATTTCGGCGCGTCACCATGTTCCTGAAGGTTGCCGATACGGGATTGTAGATAGATCGACGCTGAATTTGCTTCCATGGGAGAAGTTAGCTGCAATGGGTTGTAACGATGGGGATCGAAGATCATGACATATCACTTCCGAGAGAAAGGGTTTTGAGAATCGCGAATCAGAGATTAGATGGCAGCGAAATAAGCAGCTCGAAACGTTTTGATTTAATGTTCCGAGGCCTTCCCCCATAAATGCGTAATCCGAACCACAAGAGCGCAGTTGGTTCAAAAAAATTCCCGTTGTTTTGTTCGGGTTTGGCATCAGGGGTATAGAACAGAGGCCGGGTCGGTAACGGCAAGAACAAGTGGGACCAGGCTTTCAGTGTGTCAAGTCAAGTTCTGACTAAGAGCCTATCCCAAAACCCCTCATCCCCAGCCCTTCTCCCCTAAAAAGGGGAGAAGGGAGCAAGGTTTTGGGATAGGCTCTAAGCCAGACCGGCAATCTGCTTGCCCCGGAACGGCCTGCAACGCTAGACTAGTTTCTCCGACGCCGCGTCCTATTGGTTACGCTTCCCGCACATCCGCGAAGCGTCTCAGTTCAACGCACAGACTTATTTCCGCGAAAAAGTCGGCATCGTTTGCTATTCGTTATCTGGCTTAAATCTGTGACGCCGAACATGACCCCAAAACCGCAATTGTTTGGTTGGTTTTGGCTAATCTTTTGCCCGCTGTTCGTGGCAACGCTTTTCATCCCTGTGTGTCCAATCGACTATGGTCCGGTGAGATTTGTCCTTCCCGTTTGGTGCGACTATGCGTTTCTTTCTGAATCGCTGTTTCTTGCCCTGCCGATTGCTGCCACGCATTCATTTGGCAGTTACTTCATCGCCCGGCTGCTGTCCCAACAGCCAACGTTACGAGTTCGATTTTCGATGGCGGAACTAATGGCTGTGATTGCCGGATTCGCCACGATGCTTGCCCTTATTTCTGCATTACAAAATGGTGGTTTTTCGATTTTCTTTCTGGTACTCGTCACTGGCGTGTGTATTTCAAATTGGCTGCAGAGACGATCGGTTTACGGCATGCGCGTTCCTGGCCTACATCGAAATCTAACTATTGCACTAACGATTGGTTGCGTCCTATTGTTGATGTCACTCGCGAATGAGCTTTGGAGATTCGGCCTGTGATCGCGGGATGACAAATACGCGATTGACCTCGCATATAAGCTGTGAGTTTATTCCAGATATTGATTTTCTCGGATCTTCGGCACGCCGATTTTTGATTTTTCAATTTGTACTCGCCTCCCTTGGTTTGACACCAATTTTTACCTCCGTTGTTATCGGCCGATCCGATGATCGCTGCGACTGATCATTTCACACGCGGCGATGGTGTATTCCTCAAATCTATCTAGCAATTCCGAGACAAATATCCACACCTTACCAGCCTTCAGCATTTGGAATTCCGCCTGCGGGAATACCACTCTTAATTCGGTAATATGCTCGGTCGTGGTTGCAATGTAGATGCCGTTTTGCATTGGGTTAATGTCGCGGCGATGAATTGGTTTCTCGCGGCTGATCAAAAAAAGACACAACCTTCCGTGAGCATAAATGCCGTAACACCCAAACATTGGATTGATCAGGATATCAACACCGTTCAAGTGATCGAGGACAAAAACATACGGTATCTGGTCGGCGTATCGTATTGTCATCATTTTGCCTGTCCTGCCGAACGTCCAAACTTCAACAGTCGACCGTCGAATCGGTCGCCTAACGGTTGCCATCCAACAATATTTCCGAATTGAATGCTATCAACCAGCAGTCGCTCAGAGTTTGGCAAAGTACTTTGTGACTCTCGGGATTGCGATATCAGCAGCGCTATTCATGCAGTTGTACGGCAAACGAGTTGATCGTGAGCATTTTGGTGTCCGGGGTGGTCGCAACTTGGAGCTCACGGGTCGGCAGGCATCGTATGTCGTCGTCGTTGTCATAGGCTGCGGAATCTACACGGCGTGGCTGATGTTTTGAACAGCAAATATGGCAGCGAGTGAATGGCGGGAACGGGCCAACCCAGTTGGCTGTAATTTGGCAGTCTATCCCGGTGATTGCGACGGGTTATTTCGACCTCCCATCAATTTGGCAACGCATTCCAGTTTGTTGACAATCGGACCGGTTAGTTTTATGTGTCCCGTTTCAAATTTTGTTTTTGCTGGCCATCGTCCGCGGGCCATTATTTAGCTGGCGGAATGTATTCGAGACCGAAGTTTTTCAGATATTCTTTCAGCGGCGGCAATCCGACGCTGGTCCGTCGTTGGTCGACATGCAGTTCATCTTCGACCGGAAAAAGAAAGAACTTACCATTGGACTCGGCATTGGATTGCAGCTGAGTTCCGTAAATCTGTTTTTTGCCTTGACGCATTAGCACCCGATCTTCGAGCATCGCGGCATCGGATTTTCGCGCCTCTCCTTTGTTCGCGGCTTCCTTAAACAGCGCCAGGTATTTCTCTTGGGTCGCCTGTTCACTGTGTTGCAAAATTAGAAACGCAGCGATACTACCTTTCGTGCCGACCAAACTCTTGCCGGGCCAACCGTGTAGTTGGATTATTTCTTCCAATCTGGCCAGGTTTTGATGGTCGATTTCGGCTTGCTTCTCGATCATTTTCGGCAGTTCTTTCGGTTGCTCGGAACCCGGCGCGGAAGACGCTTTGATCATGGCCTCTTGCAGGAACGTCCGAAATTTCTGGTCTTCGTCCCCCATCGCAATCAGCTCGGCGCTGAGTTCGGGCTGTAAGGGAATCGGTTCGTTGGGAACTGAACCGGTGTCCACTTTCGTAGTCGATTTGAGATTTTCGTCATCCAATTTGTTAACGCTCCACAGTAGGCCGCGCGTGACCAGATCGAGATAACGCGGGTCGGCAACGGTATCGTTGTTGTGTCCTAGTGTGGTAGCGAAAACCCGAGTTTTGGCTTTGTAGGTGTTGGTCCAGACGACAACACAGTCATCCACAGTTGCCTGGCCATTTTCGGCTTTGTTAGTCTGCGCGCCTCGCACCAATACGTGTCCAGTTTCCAGCAACTGGCCGCTGAAGTTGTTATACAGCTCTTCATTAATCGTAATCCAGTTCGATTGGCCTTTCATGATGGGATGTTCAGCATCGGCGATGGCGATCGAAATTGGCAACTGCGCACCATGACCAGTAGTTTTCAATCCTGTGAATTCGAACCAGGGGGTGACTTCGTCCGGATACCCTTGGCTCCGGTAACTATGCATTCCACAATGCAGTATCACGGCTGGCAAACCGTTTCGATGCGGTTCGAGAATTCGATCAATGACATGCACGTCGGTGACATCGGAACAGCATTCGTCATGTACAATCACGTCGAAGTCTTTGGCCCAATCGGGGTTTTCGTAAATCGGGTTCAGATGTTTGGTGCCTTTGTCGGAGTCGTAGGCGATTGTCCAGGAAACATTGGCTCGTGCGGAAATGCCTTTGGTCAGAATTTCTTTCTGATTGGCGTAGTCGTGACAACAGCCGCCGATAACGAGCAACGCTCGAATCGGTTTGCCGGATTCCTGAGCGTTTGACGAGGCGGTCCCAGACGCTATCGCAACCAAAATCACAAGCAATCGAAATGTCCAATCCATCTTGTTCCAAAGTGTCCCGCGATTCATGTCAGTTCTCCGTTGGGTGGCTGCACCCGATTATGAAAGGAATTCATGCACTACGTTAGCTGCACTTTAGGAAAAAACCGCCGGAAGAAAAACGAGGGACAGGCCACCTCGCGAAAAAAAACGAGGGACTTGTGTTGTAGGCAACATCAAAAAGTTGCAATTCATTCGACGACCACTCGAAATCAAGTCTTGCAATAATACAGATTCTGGCAATACATTGAAACCGTTTTCATGATATCGCGATATCTTCGATCAATTGGCAAAGCAAAAAACATGATTTGGGACCGGTTTCATTTTCGTTGATTGGTGTTGAAGTTGCCAATTCAATCACCCGATTTCATAGAAACTCTCGTGAAATTGACAAAAAAAGCCCACTCCAACCGATTTGTTAAATCCCGTACCAATGCCAATTTTTTTACGAATTACGAACATTGGTTTGCACCTTGGATTACGATGGTCGACGTCGGAACTGTGTCGGCAGATCTCAGTGGACCGATCAAAATTACCAAGCAAATTCGCTCAAGGGAAAGAAGTTATGTTGCATTCAAAGTTGTTCTCTACGTCGCTGTTATGCGTCGCGTTTTTTTTCGCCGCTACCAAACCTGCATCGGCCGATTGGACCATCAATGGCAATTTCGAAACAGGTAATACAAACGGTTGGACCTCTTTCCCATCTGGGAATTCGACGTTTACTGCGATCAATAGCCCATTGAGCGATGTGTTCGATGGGGCCTTTTCGGGTAAATTGGAAAACCTGGCCACTGGCAGTGCCGCAGTCATCAAACAAGCCAATCTTGGAGTCGGCTTGGTCCAGCCTTTCCAGCAAATCACCATTTCGTTCTGGGCCAAAGGTTCCGGAACAGCAGGCGGCGTACAATTTGCCGAGTTCTTTTCGGAAATCAGTGGTGGCGGGGTATCTTTATCGGTATTACTTGGCGGAGGCCCGTTAGCGTTGACGAACACTTATGCGTTTTATCAGTTTACGACGACAACGGGTGCCAATGTCACTGGCGGCGTGACGTTGCAATTTAATGCAGCTACTGGCGCAAACGTTGGTAGTACTTCGAGAATGTTTGTCGATAATGTTTCCGTTTCGGCGGCCATTCCAGAGCCTTCCTCAACTCTCTTTATTTTGGGAGGTTTGGGAATGGTGGCAAGTCGCCGACGACGATCACGCTAATTCGTTTTCATTGCGGTTGATCGGGATTGAATTGTGAGCCTCCAGGCGCTGGTCACCGGCTAGCGCTTGGTCGCACTCCCTTTGGATCAAGATTGTTTTCGAACAACCATAGATGGTGTTCGCTTCGTACAATTAGCGCACCGGTCGACAACGCGGGAGTGGCCCAAATGGGTTCGCCCAATTCAATGGTCGATAGGACGTTGAATGGAGTCTTGGCAGACAGGACAGTCAACGCGCCTCGAGCGGAAGCAAGAAAAATCTTTTCATTTCCCATGACCGGCGATGCGTAGTACGGGCCGCCCGGTGCGACGCGTTCCCGGAGCAACGATTTGCCATCGGCGATATCCAGGCAAGTGACCACACCGCCATTTCTAACAGCAAACAGTCGATCGCCAATAATCAGACTCGTGGGACATTCGGGAACACCAGTTTCTGCTCGCCAAACCAATTCAGGTGCGGACTTCGCATCTCCGATCCGCAGCGCAATAAATCCGTTAGCATGCTGAAACGAGTCCACCCACTCCTGCAAACGAGGCCATTCCGACGCTTCAATCTGGCTATTCTTGTTGCCGTCGACCATGCGAAAAAATATTCGCAGCGGATGATCGCCTTCGCCATCGGCGTCGGGACGGGACAAGACACTTTTGTTTTTTTCGGATTCTTCCAGGTTAATAAGTCCATCTGCATTCGCATCACATTCGTTGAGTACGACCGCGAATGTCGGTAGCCCGAGGACCTCGCGATTGGTTCGCATGTTGTAAGAGGTCGCGATGATCAGGTTACCGGCAACTTGGGGGACAGCGATCGGTTCGTCGGCCAGTCCAGGTATCGACCATAACTCGTCGCCATTCTCGATTGCGATGGCCCGTAAATGGAATGGTTCATAAATCAAAATCAACTCCGGGTCATCCGGTGGCCAAACCGCGGGAGTAGCCCAACTGGACGCCGGGCCATCGGCGGTCCGATTCCAGATTACCTCGCCGTTTGTTTTATTAACCGCCCACAAACTGGCCTTCGCCTGATCGGACGAAAAAACAATCAATCGCCCTCCGGCAAGAATTGGCGAGGCAGCGGTCCCATAAAGATTGTCGGCGGCCTCCAGTTTTTTTCGCCAAATTTCCTCGCCTGTCAAATCATAGGCAATCACGCCAAACGATCCGAACACGCAATAGACATTTTCACCATCGCTAACGGCCGTCGGTGTAGCCGGGCCGTGGTGATAAGATTTTTCAATCTTTGCGACAGGCAATTCTTTTTGCCATCGCAAACCACCCGTTCGAAAATCGAAACATTGAGTGATCAGTCGGTCCGCTTCATAGCCAGTAATGATAATCGCCTCCCCGACAACGATCGGAGACGAGTGACCGGCCGCGACCGGGATTTTCCACCGCAAATTTTCGGTGGTGCTTAGATGATTGGGTAGCAGAGAACCGGCTGATTCAATTCCCGTGCCATTTTTTCCGCGAAACTGACGCCAGTCATCGACAACCTGCACTTCGGCGCTCGAGTCGGTTACGGCCCCTGGGGAATTTGATGTTGAATCGTGATTGCCAACTTGAATGATCTCAGATGGGCCCAAACCATGTTGACCGACGATGCCCGTTGCCGCGATCAAACCTGTGGAAATCAACGAGAACAAAGTCATCACTGACCGTTGAAACAAGTCGGTACGTCGGATTGCCACGAGTAGGTCCATCATTTTCCCTTGGTTTCGGTGACTCGATGCAAAAAGCGTTCACGATGTTTGCGTGCCGAAAAAACCATTTTCTTGACAAGCAGATTGGGGCTGGATTCAAACAACTCATCGAGCAATGAACCGGCCGTTGGCGAATCCAGTTCGGCAAGCAACATTGCCGCCCGCCGAATCCCGCAATGGACGTCGTCGATTTTCGATTTCAATTGTTTCAGGGACTCGAGTTTGGTAGCTGAACCTGTCGGGTCGATAGTCGCCGCCGAAATTGCGCCATATGCCGATGGGCCGAGATCGATCAAAGCGTCAACGGTCCCAGTTCGAATCGCCCAGTCTGCGGAATCAAGATCGCCGAGTAATTTTTCCACTTTGTCACTTGTTGTTTCGTCGCCTTTTGAAAATAAGGGCTCGACGGCGGCTTGAATTGCCTTGACAGCGGCTTCAGGATTCATCGCAAGTCGTTGACGAGCCTGGAAAGCATCCCGAGGGGAAACACCAATCAACTCGCGGCCAAGTTGCTTGAAATCTACCGGTTCGCTAACGGCACTGTTGGCTAAGTCCCAAAGATAACACATACCATCCTCGCCACCCGTTAACAGGCTCCGATCATTCGCGCTGAAATCAACGTTGTAAATGTAGTTATCGTGTTTTGCTTCCGCCCAGATTTCCTCGCCACTGCTGACTTCGTATACACAACCCCTGCCACTCGAGTGACCAACGCCAATCCACAGCCCATTGTGTGAGAATTGAAAACTTCCGTATACCACCCCCTCCTTCATCTCGATGTTGCGAATCAATTCGAGTTCCGTGCTGTAAATTCCAATCTTGCTATCCATCCTTAACACCGCAATCGATCGTTTGTCCGGCGAATAAAGTGCGCCATACATTCGCGAATCGCCGTTGTTTGGATTGTCGATCAGATGCTCCCTGACTATCTCACCGGTCTCGCAATTCCACAAACGAATCTTTTTGTCCCAGCCGGCAGAAACCAACTCCTGACCATCGCCGCGCAGACATAGTCCATAAACTTGCGGATGTTGAACGTTGGCGATTTGCTGGTTGGACGGCAGGTCGAACACAAAGCAGGCCGATTGGCGAAAAACAGCGGCAGCGATACGGTTGGCGTCTTGCGAAAAACTCAATGCTTCGACCGTGGAATGAACGCTAGGGCCTTTGGGCCAGTCCCAGTGATGAAGTTCCTCGCCGGTCGTAAAGTTCCAAACAAACACATGAATATCTCCGGCGCTGGAGCCGCCCGCCGCGAGTCGTTGGCAATCCGGCGAATAAATGACTTGTGAGAACGTCGTCCCCGGTATTTCGATGATCTTGGACTTTTTCCCAGTCGCCACGTCGACAATGTGCAACTTGCCGGAGTCATCGCAAAACGAAATTGTCTTTCCATCGGGAGCCATTGCACAAACGCCACTGGCTCGTTCGGAATTCGCAATCCGGATTTGTTCCCGTTTTGCAATATCCCAGCGGCGAATGACGCTGTCCCAACCAGCCGAATACAGTTGGCTGCCGTCAACGTTATACGCCAGCGACCAGGGCTTCCAGCTGTGGCCGACCAATGTTCCCTCGGTCTTACCGGTAAAAGGATCGAGCAAATGAATTCTCTGGTCGTCGCCGATCGCCGTCCCAACGGCCAGCTCGTTTCCAGTTGGTGAGAGGGCAATATCGGTGGTGTATCGCTCATCCTGGCCCGGCACGGAAAAAAGTCGTTCCCAAATTTCGTTTCCGGAAACGACGTCATAAGCCCGTGCCGCAATTTGTTGTTCGGTCACGTAGATGCGTTGGCTATCGCCCGAAAAACAAAACCGTATCACGAATCCTTTGGTTTCAATTTTCCGTTGAACTTCACCGGTCGCAGCGGTCAATATCTGGAACGTCTTCGGATGCTCGCTGTTGACTAGTGCCAGAAATTTTCCGTCAGGCGAAAATCGGGCGTAACTGAATTCGCCACCAAACGTAAGGCGATCATGGTCACTTCTCCTTTCAATCGAATAACGCGGGTGATTCCCGATTCGATATTTTTCGACGCCTTGAAGATCACAGACCAGCAAATACTTCCCGCAGCCCACGGCGATCATTGTTTCGTCGGGCGAAACATCAATCGATTGGAATTGGTCCTGGCCCCCTAAATCAATTGGCGTTGTCGTTCCCGTTTGGAAGTCCAATAGATTGATTGAGCCGGGTGGGCCGGGCAACGCCAACTGGCCCGACACTGGCAAACGACAAAGACCCCGGAAGCCATAGGCAGCCGCACCGGTGTGAATTCCCGAAGTATCATGAAATGGCATTTTCCAGAGGCTTCGACCAACTTCAGCGTCCCAACCCATGATCGAATCATGGCCCAACGAGACCACGATCTTGCCATCGGCCGACAAAGCAATCGCACGGCAATTCGCTGGCGTAAATCGACTCGTTCCCAATCGAATCAACGCTTGCGCAGGCAATGGATCACCCAGAAAATCAGTTTTGACTGTGGCAGATTTTTCCAGTGTCTGTGAATGCGATGAAGCTGCCAAAAAGGATAGGGCAACAATGCAAACCTGAATTCCTATCAACGGTTTCATTTCATCTCCACTTTCAAACAATCTTTTCCGGATGTAAATCTGGTAGAGAATCACCGAGACGAAGATCTTGTTGCTTGGTTGAAATGTACTCGTCAGACGAGCCCCTTCCAGGTTGAAGAGTCTACCAGAAAATGTTTCCCAAAACTTAGGAGTCTGAGTCTCCGAGAAAGCCGCCTACGTCGCAGCTTCCGTCCGAGATGTTGATTTTCGGACTACATCCCCGCAGTATCGTTGGGAATTGCAATGTCCCAAGACAGCGTCTGCGCGCCATCGACCGCTCAGTCTTCAAACAAGGCTATGAAGTCCGGACGGTCACGAAGAATATCGAATTCTTTCACACTTCGAAATTCGGTCGAGTTCTCAATACCGGAATCAAGGGCCAATCTGATCATCTCCACAGCGGTGATTGAACATTGATCCGCTTCGGCAAATCGTTCGGCTTCCGATTTTTTTGAATCCTCGTTCGCCAAGCCTGCCGCCACGGCAAAAACTTTTGCGCCAACTGGATAGGCTTCCTGCAATAAATGCGGGTTGCGATAGGCTGAGAGGTTCTTTATCGACTCCCGAGCAGCGGTCTCCGCCGATTCATAATCTCCCATGTTGACGACTGTCCAGGCACGTTTCAAACAAAGCCAATCGCGACTGTTGTTTTCGTCCACTACCAGAAGGCGATCCCAATCGAGTAGGGCTTGGGCGAATCGTCTCGAATCGGCGTGCAGTGTTGCACGAATGGCCAATACATCGGCGAGAAATCTTTTTACGTCTCTGGAACGAGGCTCAACTGTCAGTGCGTTTTCCAGAACGTCAACTGATCGGTTGCAATGCTCCAGAGCATTTTCAGGGTCACCCGAAATGATCGCGAGATTCGCCAAATATCCCAGCGATTTTCCCAAATTGGATTCCCACACAATATTGCCTGGAGCCTGGTTGGTTAGTCTGTCTCCTATTTCAACGGCTTTACGAACGAGCTCCTTCGCAGCTTCATGATTTCCATCCAAGCCCTCACATTGTCCAAGCTGGAGGTAGGCCGACGCTAGATCATGACGGAAATTCAACGCGGACGGGTTCTGTTCAGCTAATTTCTCACCAGCGGCAATCGCTTCGCCAAGCCAGGTGCGGGACTCGTCAAAACGACCGGTTACTTTGGCAATTTCGCCACGCCTTACCAAAACATTGAGATAGGATCGCCATTCCGAATCGCCGGGAACCCCATCGGTCATAATCGGTTTGAGAATTTCGTAGGCCGCTACAAGTTCGGCATCTGCGGACCGCCAGTTCTTGATTCCTCCAGCCAATGTAATCAATCCCAGTTCTAAATGGGCGTGCGCCAATTCACTGGCGAAGTGCATGACATCCGGCTGTTGTACTCTCAACAACTCCCATTGGCCAATTGCCGCTCTCCATCCCGCGCTCGCTGCTTCCAATTGACCTGTACATTGGGCAACATAAGCTTGCAGGCCAAATGTTCGGGCCAGTTCTGCTCTCGCATCGACTTCCGCCGGTTCTTCCGTGAGGATGGATTCCAAAACACCGATCGTACGTTGGAGTATTGCCTCCGCCTGAGCCGGATCACCCGTGTCCGCGAGTAGGTGCGCGAAACGTTCCAAACAAATGGACAGTGCAAGACTGTGTTGGAGCTCGTCCGGGTGCTCGGCCAATACCGCATCGAACTCATGGACCGCCATTTGATAAAGCTCCAGGGCCCGGCTGGAATCGTCAATCTCGGCGGTCAACGTGGCAAGCGTGAAATAAGCTCTAGCCAGATCGATTCTGGCAACGGTAGTATTGTCGCGCAACTCCAGCAGTTGTTCGTGAAAATCGACGGCGGTTTTCAACAGTTCCTGTCGCAAGGGTCGCCAATCGTGTTCCTTCATACGCAGGTCATTGCTGACTTTTGTACTGAACTGCTCGACAGCAGAGATCGCCAAATTCAGATTGCGGTGTTCCGCTGCCAGATGTCGGCGAGCATTCACATCCGATGAAGCAGCACGCTGCCACAAGGTGTACGTCGTTAACAAGGCAGCGATCAGGAATACAACAAAAGCCATGGAACAACTGGCCACTAGCGGATTTCGCAGGACCCATCGCGACGACCGTTCCCACCACCGCAACCGGCGAGCCGTTACCGGCCGATCCGTCAAAAATCTGTCAAGGTCTTCGGCCAGTTTTTGTGCAGTATGGTACCGCTGTTCAGGCTCCCTGGTGATCGCTTTGAGAATGATTGTCTCGAGATCGCGCGGTAAAGACGGATCAATTTTCCTCGGCGCGATGGGATCTTCCTTCAGGATTTGGTGAATCAGTTTGGTGCGGTCCAACTCTTGGAAAGCGGGCAACAGCGTGATCATTTCGTATAACGTTACGCCGAGCGAGTAGATGTCGCTGCGCGGGTCGCCAGCGCGATTGAACCGTTCTGGTGCCATGTAGCGCAATGTGCCGACAATTTCTCCGGTGCCCGTGAGTTGGTCACCGGTATCGAATTGAGCCAGACCAAAATCGCTCAACCACGCACGGCCCTCCTGATCGAGCAATATGTTTCCAGGTTTAATGTCCCGATGCAAAACACCTTGGGAATGGGCGTGGGCGAGTGCGTCTGCCATTTGATGGCCGATACGCGCCACAGCAAGGGCATAATCATGTCGGCTGCTATGACCTGAAATGGTCGATTGCTGGGTTGATACCTGACGATCCTGTAGTGTCTCTTGGGAGCTGACTTCCGTCCGCTGTTGTCGAACTTGTTTCAGCACGGCGTCCAGACCCTGGCCCTGGATGTGCTGCATGGCATAAAATTGAATGCCATCTTGTGCCCCCACGCCGAAGACAGGAATGATACTGGAATGATGCAGACGGGCAGCCGCCATCGCCTCCCGCCGAAAACGTTCCAGATTCGATGGTTTGAGCAGCGCCGCCGACGGCAAGACTTTTAGCGCTACATGCCGGCCCAGTTCTTCCTGAACCGCTTCGTAGACCACGCCCATTCCGCCGCGTCCCAGTTCGCGAACAATTCGATATTCGCCAAGTTGCTTGGGAAGCGGTCCAACGTCGTTTTCGTTCGACTCGGCCTGTTCAGCACCGAGATTCTCCATTAATAGCAAGACTTGAATAACATCCGCTACTTCCCCGGCGACATCCGGAAACTGCCGGGCATACTCGCTGATCGACGGCCGTTCGCCGCGGCGATAGCGTGCTAGAAAATCTTCGGCCAATCGATCAACTGGATCGTGAGCAATTTTGGATTCCAGAGTCATATTCGAAATTCGCTTTCCGAACCGAATAACTCCTTCAAGACAGCAAGCAACTTGCGCAGGGCACGGCCATAGCGGGTACTGGCAAGTCCTTCGCTGATGTCCAATACCTGGGCCGACTCGACGGTATTTAGCTGCTCGAAATGTCTTAAAGCAAGAATCTCCCGATCATTGGGCTCCAGTGCATCCAATGCGGCATGGAGCCTGGCTTGCAATTCCTTTTTCTGGAACGCGGCACTCGGTGAGGTGATCGCCCCCGATAACATTTCCGCCAGCGCCGCGACGTTGGGGGCGGACGTTTGGTCACCAATCAGAGATTTTTCTTTGGTGATTGAGCGCATTTTGGCATCCAGATGTTGGCGATGCACAATCATCAACTGCTGAATAGTGAGGAAACGTAGCCACAGGTAAAATGGCATTTTGGTTTGTTGCTGAAATTCGCTGAAACGTTTAACGGCTTCGACACAAGCCTCTTGGACGACGTCGGACGGATCGACTCGTCCTTGTAGGCGGCGATCCATGCGACACCGAATCATCCGATTCAACTTGTCACGGTGCTCGATCAGCAGCAACCCCAATGCAGGGACGGAATCGCCGGATGTTTTATTTGGCATTATCATGTACTACTTGAGCCAACGTCTCCAAGCGGTTGTTTGGACGTCGAGGCATACAGAAATCAAGCACTGCACTTGAGTCTAGAACAAACCAGACAACCCTGTCAAACTTTTTCATAAAACAACCCAGTCGGTCTCGAGAACCTCCGGACAATGTGATTTATCGAGCCGATTTTTTCCAACCTGGTAACGGCTTGACTCACGCCCTTCGTCGACGCTTGCAGACCACACCTAGCAGGATCGTTACTCCAAACAACGCTGCGCTGGACGGTTCTGGGACTGCGGTGAACAGACCTATTCCCGCGTTGCCGCCGAAACCGTTGTAAGTAATGAACAGATCGGTGCCGCCGAAATTGCCCACCCGTGATCCCTCGCCCAAGCCACGATACTGACCAAACAAGCCGCCGTTCACGTCGGCAATCAGGAACTGCATATTCGATGACAGACTGAAACCGTTCCAGAGCGAAACATTCAGCTGGCTGATGTTGAGAGAAAGTTCGCCTTCCACCAGCAGCTGGTCGAATTCTCCTGAGTTCAAGCCGCCCAATTCAAAAAACGTTGCGGCACTACTGCCAAACACCAGATCCCCACCGAAACTGATCGCATTGGGGCTGTTACCCGGACGCAAATCACCTTCCATAAACACCGTACCGGTGCCGGTGAAATTTCCGGCTCCGGTGACTCCGCCCAGAAAAACACTGTTGCTGACAAACAGGCTGGTGCGAATTTCGCCCTGGTTGATCACGTCGTCATAAAACGTGGTCGTACCGGCTCCGCTGGTTACGATCCGTCCCACCGCCTGGTTGATTACGTCACCCAACACATCGGTCAATCCAGCGCTGAAGGCCATCACACCGGCATTATTCCAACCGCCATCAGCAATGAACTGTCCGCGACCGGCGATAAATCCGCCGCTTTGGTTGGTCAGACTTTGAGTAAAGCGAATTTGTCCGCCAAAGTTATTGATCTCGCCAGCGTTGATGTTTCCACTGCCGGCAAATCGCATGCGGTCGCCTGCGCTGGTTTCGACTTCGCCCGTGGTTGTATTGTTCAGCCCGATTCGCAACGAAGCGTTTCCATAGAGAACGCCAGAATTGAGGACCGAGACGTCGTTGAGGTTGACGTTGGTATTCTGTAACGAAGTGAGCGTTGCCACATTGGTATATCCTGAATGCAGCACGTTGCCGGCCATCGATCCGCTGGTCGCGTTAATCCTGTTGAATTCCGCCAAGGAGGTTTGGCCAAACTCAAATCGGCTGGCAGCATCGGACAAGTTCACTGCGCCCAGAGCGCCAATCGAAGTGATGCCACCGACCGTAACTTTCCCGCCATTGGCAATATTCAGCGTGCCGGTTCCGGCAATGCCAACCTTCAGGTCGCTGGAGTTATTCCACTGCGATCCGGCACCGGTCACCGTCGCGAGGCTCGTCGAGCCGGAACTAAAGCTGATATAGCCATTGGAATTGGTCACTTTGCCCCCTGCCGCAACATTCAGAGTACCGTTGCCGGCATTGCCAACATACAGGTCGCTCGAGTTATTCCACTGCGAACCGTTGCCGGTCACTGTCGCGAGGCCCGTCGAGCCGGAATTGAAGCCGATGAGGCCAAACGTATTGGTCACCACGCCCTCTGCCGCAACATTCAGAGTGCCGTTGCCGGCATAGCCAACATTCAGGCCGCCCGAGTTATTCCATTGCGAACCGGCACCGGTCACCGTGGCGAGGCCCGTCGAGCCGGAATCGAATCCGACGCCGCCAAACGTATTGGTCACTACGCCGCCGGACGCGACATTCAGCGTGCCGTTGCCGAAACGGCCGACAAACAGCTCGTCCATGTTAATCCACTGCGAGCCGGCACCGCTCACCGTCGCGCTCCCTATCGAGCCGGAATCGTTGCCGATATAGCCATTGGAATTGGTCACTTTGCCCCCTGCCCAGACATTTAAGGTGCCGTTGCCAAAACGGCCCACATGCAAGTCGCCCGAATCAATCCATTGCGATCCGCTGCCGATCACCGTCGCGACGCCCGTCGAGCCCGACTCGGCGCCGATGAAAACTAGCGAATTGGTCACCTTTCCACCCCCCTCGACATTGAGCGTGCCGTTGCCGAAATTACCCACAAACTGGAAAGCCCCACTATTCCACAGCGAGCCACTGCCGGTCACCGTCGCGAGGCCCGTCGAGCCGGAACTACCTCCTATGATGCCGAACGAATCGGTTACCTCGCCCCCCGCCTCGACATTGAGCGTGCCGTTGCCGAATCGGCCCACGTACAGCCCGCCCGTGTTATTCCACTGCGAACCGTTGCCGGTTACTGTCGCGAGGCCCGTCGAGCCGGACTGGGTACCGATAAAGCCCTTGTTATTGGTCATCAAGCCTCCCGCCGCAACATTTAGCGTGCCGTTTCCATCAAAGCCCACATTCACGTCGTCGGAATTATTCCAATGCGAACCGGTGCCGGTCACCGTTGTGCTCCCCGTCGAGCCGGAAAGGGCACCGATGTAACCGTCCGAATTGGTCACCACGCCCCCCGACGCAACATTCAGAGTACCGTTGCCGGCAGTGCCAACATACAGGTCGTCTGAGTTAATCCACTGCGAGCCACTGCCGGTCACTGTCGCGTTCCCTGTCGAGCCAGAGCCAAAGCCGATGTAGCCAAAAGTACCAGTTACCACGCCCCCCGCTTCGACATTCAGTGTGCCGTTGCCAGCGTAGCCAACGATCAGAACTTCAGTGTTATTCCACTGCGAACCGATTCCGGTCACCGTCGCGCTGCCCGTCGAGCCGGAAAGTTGGGCGATCGAGCCATAAGTATTGTTCATCACGCCCCCCGATTGAACATTCAGGGCGCCGTTGCCGGCGTAGCCCACGAACAGGGAGCCCGTGTTATTACACTGCGAACCAATTCCGGTCACTATCGCGCTCCCCGTTGAGCCAGAAGCGTAGCCGATGTAGCCAAAGCCGTTGGCCACGACGCCCCCGGCCTGGACATTCAGGGTACCGGTTCCCAAACGGCCCACGTACAACTCGTCCGTGATATTCCACTGCGAGCCACTTCCGGTGACTGTCGCGATCCCCGTCCCGGTGAAATGTTTGCCGATGTAGCCAAGCGTACTGTTCACCACGCCCCCCGCCGCGACATTCAGCGTGCCATTGCCCAAATTGCCAACGGACAGGTCGTCAGAGTTATTCCACTGCGAGCCGGCGCCGGTCACCATTGCGTTGCCCGTCGAGCCAAGAAGGGCGCCGATGTAACCGTCCGAATTGGTCACCACGCCCCCTGCCGCCACATTCAGCGTGCCATTACCCTCATAGCCAATGGAAAGGAAACTCGAGTTATTCCACTGCGAGCCGCTGCCAGTCACTGTTGCCTTGCCCGTCGAGACTGCGCCGACGCCGATGATGCCCGTGTCATTGGCTGCCACGCCCCCCGCTTGGACATTCAAAGTGCCGTTGCCAAATTGGCCCACGTTCAGAGCGAAGAGGTTATTCCAGCGCGATCCATTGCCGGTCACCGTCGCCTGGCCCGTCGAGCCTGACTCGGTGCCGATGACGCCACTCGCATCGGTTACCACACCCCCCGCCTGAACATTCAGCGTGCCATTTCCAAAATTGCCCACGAATAAATCGGTCGAGTTAGTCCATTGCGAGCCGCTACCGGTCACCGTCGCACTCCCCGTCGATCCACCAAGGTCGCCGATGTAGCCATTCGTATTGTTCACTACGCCCCCCGCCAAGACATTCAAGTTTCCATCGACTTGAAATCCAATGCTGCCATCGACCGACAGCTTGGCCCCGGCCGCATGCAATCCATCCAGTGTCAACGTGCCGCCGTTGATAATCTGCGCCCCGCCCAGGCTGTGCAAATGGAGGCCGCTATTGGTTAATGACGTGCTTGCGCCCGATATCGAAAAGTCGGAAAAATTCCCGTTTCCACCAGAACCGTTGATCCTGTATTCCCATTGAGTGGCTGGCGCCAGGTTGAGAAATGTGACCTGCCCCTGGTTGACTTGCAGAAAACCAACACTGGGCGTGGTCGATGCCGTAACAGTGTCCCACCAGACTTGGTAATTGCTGTTCAGGTTGAAGCGTGCGGTGTGGGTTGCACCCGGTGTTACACCACCCACCCAGTTGCCATTGATGTCGTAAAACGAAACTGAATTGGCTGTATTACTCCAGTCAATGATCTGAGCCCGGAGCGGTATGACCTGAAAAAAGACCGAAATCGCAACCGCCACGATGATTCGACGTGCCAAGTACATGATCAACTCCGGCCAACTAATAACTGTGGAAATTGCTGATAAACGTATGCGGATGTTGTTCCGCTAGAACTTAACTGCGCACGAATAGGAAAGGCCGACAGCAATTCACAACTAATTCCATTTTTTCAGCCGAGGTGGGATTTCTGCCGTTTTGAATCGCTGATTTGGAGCTCGGCGGCATGTCGAACAATAACAAGTTTTCTGGCTGCCGCCTGCAGAATGGGGGCACAGGATCAGACTGTTGAAAACAGAAACCGGCATTGGAACCGAAACCTTCCAACACGGCAGGGCCGAATTCTGTCACGATGGCTTCCCGCAAATCGCCTCAACTTCGGTCATCTTTTTGAACCGACGATCGGCCCCTCAATGCCGCGTCTCGCCAGATCTGAATCGTCAAATGAGTGAATAATTTGACTGCGGATTTGCGTTAACGTAGAGCCCGGTTCCGCCGACGGGTAACCATGAGGCAGGCCCAAAGCCCGATTGCTGCAAATGCTGAACCTGGTTCGGGTACGGATGTTGAGAACTGGACGTCATCCACATTCCACGAACTCACCGCAAATACACCGGAAGAACCGATGTTGAACCCGAAGCGAACTTGCATTTGGTTGCTTTTGTGAGCAGTCACGTCGAATTCCTGATACGTCCATGCGTTTTCCTCGAGACCAGGAAAGCCCCCGCTGGTCCACAAATTGTTCCAGGCACTTCCATTAAACACATCCACTGTATTTTGCATGAAGGGTGTATGGTCGCTATTGAGCCAACGGAAGTAACTAAAGGTCACATCAGGATACGCGGCGAGGTCATACACAGGGCTCACCAGATAGACAAATGGGTGCACGGAAATTGTCGCATTGCCACCAATTTTGACGCCGGCAACTCCGTTGTCTGCCGATACCGAATGGTCCTGGGAAGGATCCGGGTTTCCAAAAGCCTGTCCACTGGATGCAGTGGCAGAACCGATCATCCATTCGTTGCCAAGCGTCCAACCCGCGGAATTGTTGGTAAACTCCTCTTGATACACAATATCCGCCGATGCACTTCGGCTCCACGCAAAAACAATAAAAATAACCAGCCAAACTCCAATGTTTCGTTGCATCGAAATCACCCCTCGGAGAACCAGTGAAAAATGGAAACTGCCACATAGCGGGATTCAAAAACGAAAACACAACTTAATCCCCAAAGACTCAACTGCGCGGGGATATGAAAGCCCGACAGGAATTCGAAGTTTTATTCATTTTTTAAAAATTCAAAGACTGCCATTCGGGACGTCGTATTTGTCGACCGGTGCTCGACACCGGTTGACAGGCGCAGGTCACCAGGCAAACCAAGCCAAGAAATATCAAGCCAGCCACAGGGCGCGCGAACGTCCTGGCATGACATGAATCGTTTAGGGACTAAAAAAATATTTGAATTGTTGCCTGCCCAATCCGATCTGTCGCGGCAGTCGGAATCGCTCTAGCGCAACAGTACCAAAACCTCGGTGTGGCCTTCACTCAAAGTGACTTATCCGTCCGTGTAAACGGCACCGCCCGATACTCCAAGCGAGCCTCGACGGCCGCAGAAATCGAATACCTTTCCGCGTGTTGAGATTGGATTCTCAAGACGGCATATTTTTCACCGGTTGATCCATTGGCAAAATCCGTTCGCGGACGAGGATCAGAGTTACCAGGGCGAGAATCGCAAAACCTGCACCGATCGACAACGCTATCGATGCGCCAAAAAAATCCCAGACGATTCCGGTAGCCAGACTCGCGATCAACGTCGTCAATCCGGTTAGCGCATAAAACAATCCCATCGCCGTCCCGCGCGCCGCGCGCGGAGCATGATCGGCGATTAGCGCTTTGCCCACACCCTCCGTCAGCGCCATGTAAATGCCGTAGATCGCCATCAGCGGCCAAATGCCCCAGGCTGATGACGAAGTCAAGAGAGCGAATCCAATATAAACGCCTGCATAGATCACCCAGCCTACAACGATGATTCGCCATCTTCCGATTCGATCGCTAATGGCACCAGCGGGGTAAGATAATGCCGAGTAGGTCACGTTGTACACAGCATAGGCCAAGACCACCGCCCAAGGTGAGTAACCCAGATCGCGAGCGCGGAGCAATAGAAACGTGTCGCTGCTGTTGGCAAGCGAAAACAATACTAATATCGCCAGCACATACCAATACGACATCGGCAGATTCAACCAACCCTGTGCGATTGTCGCGGTGGTTTCCGGTGATTTGTTTTCTTCGACCGCAGTTGCGGTGCTGGAACCAGCTAGTGGAATCGGCGCGGACTCGCGCACGAGAAACGTCAAAATCAGCGACGCCAATCCCAACACGGAACCCACACCAAAAATCGTTCGGTAAACCCAGGCGGGCGTTTCCATTGCGGTATTCAGCGCTGGCACGGAGCTGGTCGACTGAGGTGAACCCGTTAGCCACCAAAGCAAAACCGCCGAAAGCAACACGCCCACGATTGCTCCCGCGGTATCAAATGCTCGGTGCAATCCAAATGCTTGTCCGCGTTGTTCAGCTGCGACGGCGTCGGCAATCAGGGCATCGCGCGGCGCGCTGCGGAGCCCTTTGCCGAATCGATCCAGTAACCTCCCCCCGAGCACCAATGGCCAAACGGTAGCCAACGCGATAATCGCTTTTCCGATGACTGGCAGTCCATACCCCCAGCGAATCCACCAAACTCGCCCACCCGCGTTGCCGGGGCGATCGCTGCGGATTCCAGCCACGGCCGACATCAGCGCGACGACCAACACAGCCGCGCCTTCCATCGCCCCGAGTTGCGTCTTCGAAGTACCAAGCACGCCAACCAGAAACAGTGGCAACAGCGGATACACCATCTCACTCGAAATGTCTGCTAAGAACGAAACCCAGCTGAGAATCCAAACGGGTCGAGGCAGTCGCGATTTCGTACTTGGTTTAAGGGGTGTCGGCACAGGGGCAACTATTTCTTTTTGGCAATCGTGTACCAAGCGAATAAATCGGTCTCCAGATTCATGCCGTCGGGGCCGTCCCAACCTAGCTGATGAGCCAATTCGCGAGCCGCCGTGTTGTCGACTTCGTCAAAGGCCAGAATTTCGAAACCAGCGGCGATCAGTTGCTCGCGTGTGAATGGAGATTCCCCCTCGGCCCAGGGAACGTAAGGTTTGTCCGCAGCGGACTTGGGAGGACAAAAATTGTAAATCACCAACAGACCTTGCGGCTTTAACATCTCGACAACTTGTGTCAGAAACTGCTCATCGGTAACACCCAGGTCAATCACGTGTCGGGGATTGGCAGGTTCGCGAGAGGGGTGAATATACCCGCGTTTCAAAGTGTTCTTCGAAATGAACAGGTCGAATCCTTCTCCCGCTTGCTCGACTAGTTTGGGCTCGGCTGGAAACTTGCCGTTCAACAAAGTCACACTACCGTTACCCATAATTCCGGATTGTCCTTCATAAAGGACCGGCAGTAACGGATCGACATCGACACCTGTGGCTTGCAGTCCCGTCAACGCAAACATCTTCAAGTGTCCAATACTACCGTAACCAAAATCAAAAACGCGTGATCCCGCCGCAGGCGCGAATCCGAATTTTTCGGCCAGATCAAGAGCGCGAGAGTACGCCAGTGGCGACCCGTACCTTCCGCTATAAAACAGGGACTCGTCGATCGAAACCTTGCGTTCACCGACGGTCGCCATGCGAGGTTCCACAGGTGGCAATTCGGCAGCCTTCTGAAGCCAGGCTTTCGTCCACTCACCCTCGAGCAGCGGTTGAACCCGTTCGACCTCCGTCACGAATGTGGCAACGACCGAACCGGCTATTGCCGGTACTTGTTGTTCCTGTCCCTCTTGCGGAATCGCGCAAACCAGGAGTGCAGAAAGTTGCCAAATCAATCCGTAGGTGCCCCGACTCAACGCGGAAGGAACAGCGAAGCACGGTTTTGTGTTTTGAATGAACATCACAGTTCCCAGAAAAAATAAACGGCGGCGGGGAAATCGGTCGGTGGTTTTAAGACGGTTTCTTTTTTGAATTCTGGTCCACGCCGGTAAATTCTGCGGGAGGGCTGAACAGATCCAGCAGAACGCTGGTTTCAATCGCCGTGGCTCCATGCCGAACGCCGCCCGGCAAGTGCAGGACCTCCCCGGCGCCGATTTCTAAAATTCGTGGTTCGATGCCATCGTTGTCGAAGATTTCAAATTTTAACTTGCCCGAGAGCATCACCGTGAATTGTTCATTGTCATGTTCGTGCGGCGCAACGTGAAAGCCTTGATGCAAAGTCAAATACGAGATCATCATCCGATCGCCCATGACCCGGCAGCGGTCGATCAGGTCGATGGGGTGGTCAACGGGCAAGTTCGCCCAGGAGTAGTTTTTTGCAATGCGCCGCATGGGGTAATTTCTGGATAGGGAATCTTTGGAGAGGCGTGAATTGTAGCATTGACGGATGATTAACGTCATAAGTTCGTCGTATGAACTGCGAGTGCTGGCGATAAGCATTCGCTGACTGGGCTTCCGAGAACCACCTTCGATAGTAACCCAACGACAAATCGGCACGATTTTGGAATAATCAAGTCGATTCTAATTGGACAGCGCCACAATGGAGTTGGGAACACGCTTCCGCCGGGCTTGTCCCGATCGGGACAAGCCCGACGGAAAACAGCTAAATTTCGAAACAAAATCTGCATCGTGGTGCTGTCAGCTAAAATTTATTTGAGATTTCTGTCCACTTTGGATAGGCGGCTGACAATCCATTAATAATCAGTTCGATTGTCTGAAACAAGCGATGGACGGTACATGGACGCTAAACGAATTTTCGAAATCCTGATGCGCGAGAACACGGCCATGTTGATGGCATTTCTGCGGTCGACGATTCGCGATGCAAATACAGTGGACGATTTGTTTCAGGGCACCATGTTGGTGGCGTGGCGACGGTTGGATGAGTTTGATCGGGAACGAGCATTTGGTCCGTGGCTGAGAGGAATCGCCGGCAAACTCGTGTTAGCTCATTATCGCGAGCATGCTCGGGGCGCGATGACGCTAGACCAGTCAGGATTGGAATGGCTCGAGAGTCGGTTTGCCAATCTCCAAAACCAGCCGGGTGATTCATTTCCCGATAAGCTCGCGGCACTTCGCGACTGTGTCGAATTGTTGCCAGACGATTATCGCCGCCCGATTCGTATGAGGTATCTGGACGAAATGCCACTGGCCGAAATCGGCCCAGTTCTGTCCATCGCTCTCGAGACTCTCAAGAAGCGACTGACTCGAGCCAAGCAGCGATTGGCGGATTGTCTCGAGAGAAAAATCAATCCAGTGGAGCAAATGTCATGAGTGAACAAGACCCACATGAACCATTGCGCGAATCGCTGATCGAGGCGTTGTTGAGATCGGCTTACGAGAAAGATTTCGCCAACGATCAACAGCGCATTGAAAAAGTGATGGATTGCTTGGCGCTGGAACCAATCGAACTGGCGCGAATCGAACTGGAGCGAGAAAACTCCAAAACCAATCGTCAAATCGGGTTGCGCGTCCAACTCAATCGAGGAAATCGTTGGATCGTATGGGCGGTCGCGGCCTCCGTTGTGTGCGGATTGTTCATTGCGTTTCAAGTCTGGGGATCGTCCGGTTCCGCTTTGGCCGCCGTCCAGCGCAGTATCGCCACAGCCCGAGAATATGTTGTTCGACAGTATCGTGTCGCGGTGACGATTGGCGATTCGACGGGCAACAACCGAGTCATTTCCAGTGACTTGTATGTACAGGGAAGTGATCGGTTCGCCTTGCGTCATCCGGCTCTTTTGCCTGGCGCTCATTTATGGCTGGGAAGTGATGGACAGGAAGCATGGTTGGTCCCGGCGCTCGGCTCGATTCGGGTCGGCGATGACACGGGTCTGGGTCGATGGTTGAGCCAACGCGAACAGCTTTCTACGCCCTATCTGCATGTCGAATCGATTTTGGCTCGGATGGGTCGCGGGTATCGCTTAAACGAAAAACCAGCAACGGAATTGACACTTGGCAATGGAACCACCGTTAGCTGCCGACAGATTGAGGGAAACTTACGATGGCGCAACAAGGACAAGGCTCCGGACAAAGTCGAATTGTGGTCTGACGCTCAAACCGGAGTTGCCATGCGACTGGAGCTGGTTTGGAACGTGCCGACTGGCTCGCTTGGCCATCAGACAATTGTGATCGAATTTGTTGATTCCCCTGAATTGGCGGACGACTGGTTCGCGTTTGCCGGGCACAGCACTTCAAATCGACGCGTCTTGCGATTTGACGCGACCGACTGAAAATCGGGTTCCTTTTTCATCAGCATCGGATTTCAATTCAACCCTCCGGTCGTCTCGCAGCTCGATAAACTTGATGCTAGGTCTTTAATTCCCTTAACCGAGAAACGTTCGATGTATTCCAAGAAAAACCTCCGCGGAATGGTGTGGATAGTATTCTGTCTGAGTATTTCGCAGCCTGTTTGCGGGCAACACAAAACGGCTGCCTCAACGGTTCAATCGCCGCCAACATTTTCCGCCAACATCGCTCCGATCGTGTATGAGAAATGTTCAATTTGTCATCGGCCCGATCAGGTTGGGCCATTCTCGTTGTTGACCTACGACGATGTCAGTCGGCGCGGCAAGACGATTCGCGCCGTCATCGACAATGGATACATGCCGCCCTGGAAACCGGTCAATCACAACGTCGCGTTTTCTAACGATCGCAGCCTGAGCAGCGCGCAGAAGCAACAGTTTCTCGCTTGGATCGACGCCGGTTGTCCGGCAGGCGACCCGCTGAGTACCCCATCGCCGCCGCAATTTACGGACGGCTGGACGCTCGGAAAACCGGATTTGGTCGTGAAAATGACAGGCCAGTTTCAGATTCCCGCCGATGGTCCGGACATGTATCGGTCGTTTGTATTTCCGGTCGATTTGCCGGAGGACAAATGGGTTAAAGCGGTTGAACTGCGTCCCCAAGCGAAGTCTTCCGTGCACCATGCGCTCTTTTTTCTGGACACTAGCGGCAATGCCCGCAAACAGGACGGCGCTGACGGCCAAGCGGGAATTCCTGGAATGGGATTTCTCGCCGACTTTGGTGGCGCGACGAGCAACGAGAAGGGTCCGCGACCAAGTGGCTCGGGAATACTGCAACGATTGCGAGGTCAGGCACCCGGTAGCGCGCCCAGCGACGAAGACAACAGCCGGATCGATAACGCACTCGCGCGGGGTCTGGGTGGCTATGTTCCAGGAGCCGTACCCCATCAGTTGCCCGGCGATCTGGCAATGGCGCTTCCGCGTGGAAGTGATATTGTCATGCAAACGCACTTCCATCCATCAGGCAAACCGGAGACCGAACAGGCCGAGTTGGCGTTGTATTTTGCCGACAAACCTCCAACCAAACAATTAGTTTCCATTCAAGTTCCGGCGATGTTTGGATTCGGAGCCAATATCCGGGTGCCCGCCGGTGAAAAAAACTATCGAGTCACTGATTCCATGACGGTCCCGGTCGCGACAGAAGTTATTGGTATCGGCGGACATGCGCATTACATCTGCAGCACCATGAAATTGACGGCTGAATTCCCCAGCGGCGAATCGACCGTGCTCATGCAAATCGATGACTGGGATCTCGATTGGCAAGACCGATATCTATTTGCCGAGCCGCTCGTACTGCCAGCCGGCACCGTCCTGCGGGCCGAGATTGTATACGATAATTCGGCAGAAAATCCTGAAAATCCATACCAACCCCCCCAGGAAATTCGGTGGGGGCGTGAATCCAACGATGAAATGGGGGCCATTACGTTGCTGACTGTCGCCGCCATTGAATCGGAGCGACCGGTTCTCCAAACGGCAGTTCGTACGCACTTTACTGAAACGATTGTCAATCGTTTTACCAGCGGCGCCGGACTATCCAGAATGTTGATGCAATTGGACGAGAATGGCGACGGCAAACTACAAGAATCCGAGGCACCACCGAGGCTGAGCGGTCGCGTTTTTGGACTGCTCGACAAAGACCAGGACGGAGCATTGGATTCCACCGAACTGGACGGCATCGCCGATCTCCGCGCCCGTTTTGGTACTGGTCGCTTACCGTAATTGAAGCAGTGGAAGTTTGGCGGAAAATCGTACACTGATTCCAGGTCTTGGCCGGGAATCTGATTATCAATTTACACGAAACAGGTATTCACGTTCATGCTTACTCACCGATTTGTACACAGCCTCCTTTTCCTGGTTGCGTGCCTTGTTTCCGAAAGCTGTCGGGCAGACTCACCGTGGCAGTTAACTGACGTTGAGGGAACGGTGCATAAACCCTTCGACGACCAATCCACGCAGGCGATCGGATTGGTTTTTATCTCGACCGACTGCCCCATCGCGAATTCCTATCAGCCGGAACTTCATCGTCTCGCTGACGCCTATCGCCAAAACGGAATTCAGTTTTTCATGATTCATCCCGATCCTCAAACGGCAGCGGACAAAGCCCGCAAACATGCTCGGGAGTATGATATTCAAGTGCCGATTGTAATTGACACCGAGCAAGAAATTTCGCGCCGGGTAGGTGCGACCGTGACGCCGCAGGTATTTGTTTTGGTGCGGGACCATTCGACTCCCGCCTACCAGGGGCGAATCGACAACCTCTATGCGGACTATGGCAAGAAACGCGCTGCCGCCACAACGCATGATCTGGCTGATGCGTTGGCCGCAATCGTTGCTGGAAAAAAGATTGAACAGCCCAAAACCGAAGCCATCGGCTGCTTCATTTCGTTACAGGAAAAACCGACGGTCACGCCGTCTGCTGAATCATCCTCCTATGATCCGCTCAAAATCCTTGATGAAAAAATTAAGACACTCGAGCTGGTGGTCAAAGACCAAGACCGGTCGCGCGAAATTCCGTTGTTGGTCTATCTGCCAAAATCAACCGGGCCGGCGGCTGTAATCGTTCATAGTCATGGTTTGGGTGGCACAAAAGAAACTTCTCCTTTTCTCGGCCAGCATTGGGCGTCGCGGGGGTTCCTGGCCGTGTTTGTTCAACACGCGGGTAGCGATGATGCGATCTGGAAAAACGTTTCCGCGTTACGTCGCATGACCGAGATGAAGAAGGCGGCCAGCGGTCAGAACTTGATTCTGCGAACAGGCGATGTGCCGGCGGTCATCGCCCAGTTGGAAATGTGGAATGCCGACAAATCGCATCCACTCTATCGCCGTTTGAATCTCGAGCAGATCGGCATGTCCGGCCATTCGTTCGGCGCGCTAACGACCCAATACATTGGAGGTCAAAACGTCTTGGGCACACCGCGATACGCCGACACGCGGGTCAAAGCGGCTATTCCGATGAGTCCCAGTGCTCCTCCGATTGGCGATGCCAACAAAGTCTTTGGGAAGGTCGAGATTCCCTGGTTATGCATGACAGGCACACGCGATATCTCGGTGATTGGTGGAGCCGATCTGGAATCGCGGTTAAGTGTGTTTCCAGCGCTTCCGGCTGGTGACAAATACGAACTGGTGTTGGACGAGGCCGAACACTCGGTTTTTACTGACCGTGCGCTGCCCAATGATTCTCAACCACGTAATCCCAATCATCACCGCGCGATCTTGGCCATCAGCACGGCGTTTTGGGACAGCTATCTACGCGGCGACGCGGCCGCGAAAAAGTGGTTGAACAGCGAAGCGGTGCGGGACGTGCTCGAAACCAAAGACCGCTGGCAGAAAAAGTAGACACGAATAGCACTGCCAGTGGTTTTTGCGGGAGATTTTGTCAAGCCGCGGCGATCAGTTCCTGCTTGGAGACGTGGTGGGGCTTGGTTAGCAGGGGGAGTAACTTGGGTCGTTGTTTGTTGCCGCGCGGCTCAATTCGTTCCAGCCGATTGCCGACGGTTTCACTGCGGTGGGGAAGAAACGGGTCAGGTACAGTTTTATCGCTTTGACGCGCAGTTTGACAAGGCGAAACGGGGCGACCGACATCGTCAAGTGAAGATTGAAATCCCGAGCATGGAATTCGTCTGGCGTTGGTCGTTGCATATCTTGCTCAAAGGAATGGTCCGCGTGCGACATTACGGTCCGGTCCAACCATACAACAATGACTCCCGCTAAGACAATAAATTCCCC
>JANNWZ010000064.1:0-33846 GCA_031409295.1 Mariniblastus sp. | reverse complement strand
GATGGTGGATGCCCTGCCCTATTTGAGTGACTTTCCCTATGGCTGTACTGAACAGACACTCAATCGGTTTTTGCCGACGGTGATTACGTTGAACGTGCTGAAGAAAATGGATTTGGATCTCAAAGCCATTCAGGAAAAACGCACCAATTTGAACGCGCAAGAAATTGGCGACGATGTGGAACGAGCCAAGCAATGGAAACGCTGGGAACGAAATCCTGTCTTCGACGAAGCGGAGGTGCTGTTGATGGCGAAACAAGGAGTCGCCGATCTGACCAAAATGCAAAATTCAGATGGCGGCTGGGGCTGGTTTTCCGGATTCGGTGAACGCAGTTGGCCGCATACCACGGCCGTCGTTGTGCGTGGTTTGCAAACTGCGAAAGCAAATCAGATCGGGATCGTTCCCGGTGTTTTGGAAAACGGTGTCGCGTGGCTGAAACGATACCAAGACGAGCAAGTCGCTTTGTTGCTGGAAGGGGATCGACAAAAAGACCCGCCGGCTGACAAAACCAAGCCGCTGCCTCCTTGCCGCACTTCGGCTGACAATCTCGATGCGTTGGTCTACTTGACGCTGGCAGAATCCGGTACGTTCGACGCGGCGATGGCGGATTACCTGTATCGTGACCGGCAGAATTTGTCGTTGTACGGAATGGGGTTAGTCGGGTTGGCTTTCGATTTGCAGAAAGATCTGCCACGCCGCGACATGCTGATCCGCAACATCGATCAGTTTGTGAAGTACGATGCGGAGAACCAATCCGCGTTCATCGATCTGCCCAACCAAAACTATTGGTGGTATTGGTACGGTGATTCAATTGAAGCGAACGCAATTTTCCTGAAATTGATGTCGCGCACCAAACCGAATGACAAAGTCACGGCTGGACTGGTCAAGTATTTATTAAACAATCGTCGACATGCGACGTATTGGAACAACACTCGCGATACGGCACTGTGTGTGGAATCTTTTGCGGAATTCATGCAAGCCACAGGCGAAAACAATCCGGATATGACGGTTGAAATTGTGATTGACGGAACGGTTCGACAAACCACTACGATCACACGCGCCGAGCTGTTTCAGTTCAATAATCGATTTGTGTTGGAAGGGGCCGATCTCGTGGATGGCGATCACGTTGTGGAGATTCGACGCAGCGGAAAAGGAAACCTCTATGCCAACGCCTATCTCACTAATTTCACACTGGAAGACAATATTACCGCTGCCGGATTGGAGATCAAAGTCCAACGCGCGTACTACCGGTTGGAACAGATCAAGGACGCGGAAGCCAAAGTCGCCGGTAATCGAGGACAAGTGGTCGATCAACAAATCGAAAAGTACAAACGCGTGCCGCTGAAGAGCTGGGATCAAGTCAACAGCGGCGATTTGGTAGAAATCGAATTGGAGATCGATTCCAAAAACGATTATGAGTACGTGGTTTTCGAAGATCTAAAAGCCGCTGGCTGCGAACCGGTTGAACTGCGCAGCGGATACGTTCCTGGCAGTTTGAATGCTTATGTCGAGTTTCGCGATCAACGGGTGGCGTTTTTTACGCGGACACTGGCGAGGGGCAAGCACAGTTTCAGTTACCGCATGCGCGCTGAAACGCCGGGTCAATTTAGCGCCCTGCCTACCAAAGCATGGGCTATGTACGCGCCGGAACTGAAAGCCAATTCCGACGAGATGAAACTTAAGATCGCGGATCGAAATGATCTGGAGAATTGACTAGGTCGGACATGAGCGGGGTGCTTTGGGGTATCATTTCAGGTTGCCTAGCTGAAATCAGCTCCCCTACCCCCGCGATATTGTCACACGATGAATAATCCGAGTAGTTTGTTTCCGACGTTGCAATTACATAAGCGTCAGGAGCGCCGCGCGCTTTCGGGGCATGGCTGGATTTACAGCAATGAAATCGATGCCAAACAAGTTCCCTTGACCAGTTTTGCGCCCGGACAAATTGTCAATGTTGAGACACATGATCGGCGCTGGATTGGCAACGGGTACATCAATCCGCATTCTTTGATCTTGATCCGTATCGTCAGCCGCGATCCGCAACAGCCGTTCAGCGAATCCCTGATTGTGGAACGGTTGAGACTTGCTGCCGCCCATCGCGATCGGTTGTATGGCCAGCCGTATTATCGATTGGTCTACGGCGAAAGTGATTTCTTGCCGGGGTTGGTCATCGATCGCTTTGGCGCTGTGTTTGTGGTTCAAATCAATACCGCTGGCATGGAATTGATGAAGGACGCGATTGTCCAGGGTTTACAATCTGAATTCGGCGCAGTGGCAATCGTCTTGCGCTGCGATACGCCGCTGCGCAATTTGGAAAATCTGCCGGCCTATTCCGAAACTGTCGGTACCCTGCCCTCGCCAGTCATCGTGGAGGAACACGGAGCTAAATTTGAAATCGATCTTCATGACGGGCAAAAGACCGGCTGGTTTTACGACCAGCGCGATAACCGCGCTGCATTGTTTCCGCTGGTCAAAGGCAAAACCGTAATCGATGTCTGTAGTTACGTTGGAGCTTGGGGGATTGGTGCGGCAGTCGCTGGGGCCAAACAAGTTATCTGCGTTGACGTGTCCGAAAAAGCTCTGGAACAGGTCGCCATCAATGCGAAATTGAACGATGTCGAAGACCGAGTGATTTCGGCTCAGGGGGACGCGTTTGAAATTCTTAAATCGTTGCGGGCTGACAATCATCATTCCGATATTGTCATCCTCGATCCCCCGGCGTTTGTGAAGCGCAAGAAAGATCTAAAAAACGGTACAGAAGCATACACTCGACTGATGCGTCGCGGCCTACAGTTAGTCCACGATGATGGAATTCTGGTTACCTGTTCCTGTTCCTTTCACATGCCGCGTGAATTGTTCTTGCAACAATTAAATCAGGCCGGGCAGGATGTTCAGCGCGCTTTGCAGGTTTTTCGCGAAGGCCGTCAAGGCATGGATCATCCGGTCCATCCAGCGATGCCGGAAACCGAATATTTGAAAGTTTTCTCGGCTCGTGTTTTAGGAAAAATTTGAGACTTGGAATTTTTGCGCAGGGACTTTCTCGTTAGAATCGACGCTCCGTTATGGAATCGAATCCCAAAATGACTCACCTGGATAGTAGTGTGTTTCCTGAATACTAAACACCGAAGAACTTCAATCAACATCCTCAAAAGGCACTCTCATGATTTGTAACCGTTGGCTGTTCAACCTGTCATTGGCTTGCCTCTATTGCCTGCCAGCGTCCTTCGTCCAGGCCGATAACTGGGGGCACTGGCGCGGACCAACCGGCAATGGGGTGGCCACGAATGCCACTCCACCGACGGAATGGTCCGACACCAAGAACGTGAAATGGAAAGTCGAAATTCCGGGAAAAGGATCTGGCTCGCCGGTCGTTTGGAACGATCAGGTTTTTGTCGTGACCGCAGTTCCAATGGATGCAGCAGCCGGTGTCGCTCAACCCACTACCGCTACACAGCCACCGGCGGCCAGCGGTGGTCGGCGTGGGAGGCAAGCAGGAGATAACGGCGGAGGTGCCCTATCTAAATTTCAATTCAAGATTTTATGTTTCGATCGAGAATCTGGAAAATTGAAATGGGAGCAAACGGCTATCGAAGCGATCCCGCATGAAGGCACGCATGCAACCAATGGATTTGCTTCAGCGTCACCGTGTACCGACGGTGAGCATCTAATCGTCTCCTTCGGCTCGCGCGGTTTGTATTGCTACAGCATGGACGGTACATTGAAATGGAAACGAAATGATTTCGGCCAAATGATTTGTCGCAATGGTTTTGGCGAAGGCAGTTCGCCAACGATCGCGGGCGATCTGGTCATTTTCCCATGGGACCATGAGGGGCCATCGGCGCTTTACGCTTTGAATAAGGCCACCGGTGAAACTGTTTGGAAAACCGATCGCGATGAGCCGACGAATTGGTCGACGCCGTTAGTGGTTGAGCACGAAGGCCAATCACAAGTCATTTTGAACGGACAAAATTATGTGCGGGCTTATGATTTGAAAACGGGAACGGAACTGTGGCGCTGTAGTGGTCAAACACAGCGACCCTGTACTTCTGCCGTAGCTAACGCGGGAATGGTTTATGTCGGCAGTGGATACCAAGGTGCGTTCTTGGGGGCATTTCGACTGGGGGGCAGCGGAGATATTAAAGGGACTGAAAATGTTGCTTGGACGAAAAATCGAGGCACACCCGATATCGCTTCACCGTTGCTGACTGCGGGACGATTGTATTTCCTGAAGGAGAAGACCGGAATTTTGACCTGTGTCGATCCAACCACCGGAGAGTCGCATTTTTCCGATGCGCGTCTTCCACGTTTGGGAATGATTTATGCTTCACCGATCGCGGCCGGCGGGTTCGTGTTTGTGACGGATCGCGACGGACATACCGTTATCCTCAAGGACGCGAACAAGCTCGAGATTGTTTCCACCAACTCGGTTGGTGAAACCGTCGATGCCACTCTCGCTCCGGTGGGTAACGAGTTATTCATACGAGGCGAAAAACACCTGTTCTGCATCGCCGAGTGATGGTTGGTTAAACTCCATCGTCTTCGCGAGCGGCGATGGCCGGCGTCGGTCGTACCCCGGCGTCGTCCAATCGGACGTGGTCACCAATTCGAATGGTACCAGCCTGCACGACTCGAGCGGTGATGCCGCCGTGGCCACGCATGGCGTTGTACCCGCCGGGTCCGAGTTGTTCTTCCATAAAACTGCAGGGCGCACAATTACCGGTGGCAAACAGGATCGCGGAACCGATTTGAAACTGGCGGTGCTTCAGTGATTTCAGGTTGATACCAGCCACGACAATGTTGCGGCGAAGTAATTCCGGTGAAATCGACTCGCGGCCCAGAACGCTAGCGATCGCCATCAAATGCTCGGCCTGGATCAATGTGACCGCACGCGGGGCGCCATCGGGACCGTTAAAGAAATCGCCGACCAACCCCTGTTTGTTGATTTCCGCCGCCATGACGACATCGACTGGAGCGCGACGGGCCGTTCGCAATCCAATCCACGTAACTCGTCCAATTTGTGGCAAAGTTGCCATAATCTGCTGCATCGTGCTGGTCATTGAATGGCTATCGTCAGTCCCGATTAACTAGAGTAAAATCGCGCCGTAATTTCTCAACAACTTATCGGATTCGAGTGATGAAAACCAGCAAGCTGATTTGGATGAACGGAAAAATGATTCCTTGGGAGAACGCCACCGTGCATGTAATGGCCCATGCCTTGCATTATGGTTCGAGCGTGTTTGAGGGCATACGATGCTATAACACACCCCAAGGACCGTCAATTTTTCGGTTGCAGGCTCATATTCGACGGCTAATGGATTCGGCCAAACTCTATCGGTTCCCAGTCAAATTTTCGGCCGCGGAAATCGAACAAGCGTGCCGCGATGCGATTGTGCAAAACGGGTTGAAAGACGCCTATATTCGCCCACTGTTGTTCCTCGGCGCCGGTTCGTTGGGAGTCTCGCCCAACGCTGATGTCCCGAGCGAAATGATGGTCGCCGCGATTGAGTGGGGAGCCTATCTCGGCGAAGAAGGTATTCAAAAAGGGATCGATGTTTGCGTTTCCTCCTGGCGCCGAACCACGGGTGCCGCAACCCCGGTTTTGTCCAAAGCGGGAGGCCACTATCTCAATGCGCAGTTGATCGGCGGCGAAGCGCGACGCAATGGATTCGTGGAAGGTATCTCCGTCACCGATCGCGGGACGGTCAGCGAGGGATCGGCCGAAAATCTATTTGTTGTGCGGGATGGTCAAATCATAACGCCGCCGCTGGCGTCGGCCATTCTCAATGGAATTACTCGCGATACGGTCATTACTTTGGCTCGCGACCTGGGCTACACGGTCTCCGAGATGGAGGTGCCCCGTGAGTTGTTGTATATCAGCGACGAAGTTTTCTTGACTGGAACCGCCGCCGAAGTAACTCCCGTTCGCAGCGTTGATCGAATCGAAGTCGGTTGCGGGTCACGAGGGCCAGTGACAAAAGCCCTGCAAGATGCCTACTTTGGATTGTTCAATGGGAAGACCAAGGACAAATGGGGTTGGCTGGATCGCTTGGCGAGCTAGACTTCGGCGCCGTGTTTCAGCGTATCGCAGCGCTGTTACTACGAAGGCGAGCCTCGCCGAGGCTCGAAAACTAGCTAAATGTAAATCCGGCGAAGCCATGGAAATTTTCCCAAGCCGCTAAATTTTCCCCAGACTACGACAAATTTTCTGAATACTCGAAATTGAGTGGCAGCTGGGTGATGGTTTCAAAAAGCGGTTAGGTTATAATGAACCCCATCAAAGGTTCATTAAGTCCGGGAATCCCCCATGGAAAATTGGCCTGCTACTTCCCACAGCACTCTCTCCGGTCCTCGCACGGCTTGCGGCGACCTTCATTCGGTTTCGGTAATGCTCGGTGAATCTGAGTTTTTAACCGGCTTCACCAGCCTCTTGTCCGACAAACGGTTGAATTGTCCAACCGCTGAACGACAGATTTCTCGACCGCCGATTTGTAGATTGCCATGGATCGCGCAGGGCCTGACTGTGGTTTCGAACTGCCGATTTTCAATCCACCATGAACCCGTTTTGCTTTACTAAAAATCTCCCGGCGCTGGTCGCCATTCAATTTTTTTCCATCCGAAAGCAGAGGTTACTCGTATGACTCATTCTGTCGACTCGATCAGGAACGTCGTTTTATGTGGACATGGATCGTCTGGGAAAACGACATTGGCGGATGCTTTCCTGACGCTGACGGGGACCGTTAAAGGACACCACAGCGTCGAAGATGGGACCAGTATTTGCGACTTCGACCCGGAGGAAAAGAAACATAAATACTCGATCGAAGCAGCCGCCATTCATTTTGAACGAGGCGGCTTTCGTTTTAATGTGATCGACACTCCTGGCTATCCGGACTTCATCGGGCAAGTCATTGGTCCCATGCAAGCCGTCGATACGGCCTTGATTGTGATCAACGCTCACTCCGGTATCGAAGTCAATTCGCGCCGCGTTTTCAAAGAAGCAACGCTGCAGAATTTGGGGCGCATGATTGTGATTAACAAAATGGATGACGAGAACGCCGATGTCGAGGCCCTGGTAAAATCGATTCAAGAAATGTGGGGGCCGCAATGTATGTTGCTAAATGTTCCGGTCGGCAAAGGAGCCAACTTTTCCGGGGTCATCAGCACGCTGGAAATTCCCGCCAATACGCAGGGAGCGCTGCTCGACCCGCGACAGCTACATGAGCCCTTGATCGAGACGATTGTCCAAGTTGATGATGCGGTCATGGAACGCTATTTCGAAGGTCAGGAACCGACCCACGAAGAATTCTCGCGATTGATTGTCCAAGCCGTCAAAGAAGGAGCCTTGGTGCCCATCGTTTGCTGCAGCGCGAAAACCGGAATCGGAGTGCCCGAGGTGCTGGACACCGTTGGACTCTGCGGACTCTCGCCCGCCGACCTGCCCCGCTCGGCGACCAATGGTGCCGGTGATTTTGAAATCCAACCGGATGCCAATGGGCCGCTGATTGCCAAAGTTTTTCGAACTCGAATCGATCCGTTTGTGCAGAAACTCAATTTCATACGTGTGTTTTCGGGCACCATCCGTCGCGATGATTTCGTGCATGCCTCTTCGGCGCGAAAGAACATCAAACTGGGGCCGATTCTGGAGGTGCTCGGCGATTCGACTTCCCCGATCGATTTTGCCGGTCCCGGGGACATCGTCGCGATCGCCAAAATGGACGATCTGCATACCGGCACCGTGCTGGGCGATTATGGATTGCCCCAAACTCATTTTCCCAGCCCGATGGTTAGTTTGGCGGTCCATCCCAAAACGCGCGGTGATGAAACGAAATTGTCGGGCGCGCTGCACAAAATTCTGGAAGAGGATCCCACTTTTCATTTGGATCGTGACGGACAAACCCATGAGTTGGTAATGACTGGTATGAGTGAATTGCACCTCAACGTGATTCAGGAACGACTAGCCCGACGGGATCGGCTAGAGGTCGAAACCAAAGAACCGCGCATCGCTTTTCGGGAGACGATTCAAACCAGCGGTGAAGGGATGTATCGCCATCGCAAACAATCGGGAGGTCGCGGTCAATTCGGCGAGATTCATATTCGCATGCGGCCTTTGCCGCGCGGGACGAACATTGCGGAGTTCGCGACGAAAGCGAACTTTCACTCGTTGAAAGAATATCACTACGACGAAAAGGCAAATTTCCTGTGGCTCGATTCCGTTGTCGGCGGCACGATTCCTGGTAACTTCATGCCAGCGATTGGCAAAGGATTTGCCGAACGAATTGCCAATGGCGTCGTGGCGGGCTATCCCGTCCAAGACGTTTGTGTCGAAGTCCATTTCGGCAAACATCACCCGGTCGATTCCAGCGAAGCGGCCTTCAAGACGGCTGCGCGGCATGCCTTCAAACAAGTATTTGAGCAGTCGAAGCCTTGTCTATTGGAACCCATAGTTCATTTGGACATCACAGTTCCCGAAGCCAATGTTGGCGATATTTATAGCGATATGTCGGGTCGCAATGGACGAGTCACCGGCAGCGATCCCGCCGGTGGCTTGTTTACGTCGATCCACTGTGAGGTTCCGTTGCGCGAAGTGATAAACTACGCCCGAACTCTTTCCAGTATGACCGGTGGATTCGGAAGTTATACGATGGAGTTTAGTCACTACGACACCATGCCGGCCAATGCTCAACACGAAGTCACGGCCAAGTCAACTTTGAAAGAAGAGGAAGACGAGTGATTCGAAGTCGCTGTTGAAATATCGACTAACGGTGATAACCGTGGTAATGTCCGTAGGCTTGATGGGCTGGCACGTAGTGATAGACCGGTTCTTGATAGACCGGGTAATGCTCGACGATAACCTGCGGCTGCTGTTGATAAATAACAGTCGGAGCGCGTTGAACGACCACAGGCGAGGGTGCGCCGAGTCCAATTTGGGCTCGTTGCATTTCCTGGATTACCAGTTCCGAAACGCCGTTTTCATGCAGTAGGATGACTTCTTGAACTCCGATTTCCTGTTGCACACCGCTGGAACGAATTTGACTAACGATCAAGTTGGGGCTCAATCCGCTTCGGCTCATTGCGATCGCATCGCTGATCGATACGGCTCGGCTGGCTTGATACGATTGTTGAACTTGCTGAGCTTGTTGAAACTCATATCTTTGGCGGTTTAACTGGTTGTCTTGGGCTTTGCCGAGGAGTCCACCGGCGATTGCGCCGGCCACGCCACCTATGGCAATACCCTCTGGAGTTTCGTCATTTTGGTGTCCGGCGATGCCACCAAGAATCGCTCCCGCCACGCCCCCCATCACGGCCCCTTTTTGTGATTGCGTCTGCCCGACGGCGGGAACCACAGTAACTCCGAGCGCGACGACGGCAGAAAGAATCGGCAAGCAATATTTCTTAAACACGTTAAACCTCGTTTTGTTGGCGAATCCCGCGAATGTGAGCAATCGGTACAATCTGGCCAAGCCGACTGCCTGCTCAAACATCGGATACGCGAGGAGAGTAACTTGATTTTTTCAAATCTCAAAGGTCGACTGGAAAATTTTGCAGCTAGACTTACAACGTGCTGTCAATGCTGCTATCAAATTCGTTCCAACGGATTGTTTTCCTTCAATAATGCGGCGGCTTCTCATCGTGCAAGTCCCGTTCGACGGCTGGTTGCGCGGGCGATTCCAGCTTATTGGTCAACTGCTGGACCAATCCTGACAATTCATCAAGCCGCCGTCCCTGCTTTAACACCATCGAGTTGAGCGAATCAAAATCTTTTTGCAAATGCATCAATTGCAATTCCAACTCGATGATGCGGGCTGACGGGTCGTTGTTTGAGTTCATATGCTACGTTTTCTTTTTCTTTTTCGGTTTACCGCCGTAAAAAGATTTTCCGGGATCGATCAAAAAGCGACCGCGAAATGCTTCCCGTCCCAATAGCATGCGAAACCCCATGTCGGCTCGATCCGTGAGGGTCAACTCGATCTGCCATTTTTGCCCCATCATTTTTAGCGTGGTCATGATGACAGGCCGCATGTCGATTTGCCCATTGGAGCTTTTGATCGGTCGGAATTCGAGGACTTGCGCTTCGGCGGACACGACCTTGGAGGTGCGGAGTTGAAACGGGTGAATGCTAAAGCGGACAAATTGAACACCTCCGCGATCGTCGATCACGATATCGGAAGCATGAAGGGAACTCGAACGGGCTCCCGTATCGATCTTGGCTTTGATGTGGTGGACGTGTAATTCGGGGAGCCTGAGCCATTCCCGCCAGCCGATCACCGGAAGTTTGATGGATTCGTCACGACGCATGATTTTGGTTCAGCTAGGTAATTTCCTGGTGATTAAGTGGGATCAAACGTTGACTTATAAAATAGCCGATCAGCATCAAAATTACGATTGCAGCGCCAACCGCCCACCAACTTTGATGATCGTGCGCAGATACTGACGATCCAACCACAGTGGTGGTAATCAGCCAATCGAACAAACTGGCAAAAATCAGGCTCCCGCCAACGATCGTACCGAGGTACACCGACAGTACTCGCCAGCCAAACCGACTGTAGATCGCTCCAATCGTGGTGATGTTGGTTGCCGGTCCGGCAATCAGAAAGACCAACGCCGCCGCCGGAGGGAATCCACCTTGCACGATGGCGGCCGCAATCGGGACCGATGCGGTTGCGCACACATACAATGGCACTGAGATCAACAACATCAACAACATTGCCGGCCACAATCCCCAGCTCCCGACAGACTTTAACCAATCATCGGGAATCGCCGTCTGGATCAGTGCCGAGACGAAAACTCCAATTACCAGCCAGACCCAAATTGAACGGATGATGTCCAGCGCATGTAGCCAAATGGCAAGTGCCACCGACAATGGCTTGAAGGGCGAGGTTGTCAATTCTTTCGCGGGCAAAGTGCCCGGTTGAATGACTGGCAACGAGTGGCGCGATGGCGGAATGGCTGTTTCGATCGGGAGATCAAGTTTTGATTCCGATCCCGTTGCGCGATCTGCAAGCCAGCCTCCAATCAAACCGGTAATTGCCGCCGTCAACATTTTAAAAATCGCGAATGGCCAACCAAAAAAAGAAGCACTCACCAAAATCGAATCGACTCCAGTTTGAGGCGTACTGATGATGAAGCCAATCGCCGCCCCGGTGCTGGCTCCCTGGTTCTTGAGTCCAATGCCGGCCGGTATAACGCCGCACGAACAAAGCGGCAACGGCACACCCAGGGCGACGGCTTTGAAAATACCAGCGGTGCCCGTCAATTTTTGGCGAATAAAATTTTTCGGCAATAGGACCTGCATCAATCCCGACAGCAGCATCCCCAAGAGCAACCAAGGTGACAACTCGCACAGAATTTTCCAGCATTCGAAAAAAAACATAGGGCTCCACGGAAACCGAAAAAAAGAGATGCCGGTACAGAGGCCATCATCCAGCAATCACTGTCTAATTTTTAAATTTACCTCAATCGCCATAGAATACTGCAAATGTCCCTTTGGGTCCCCCGTCGGTTAGACCTCCAATTTCGAATTTTTTGGCAAATCGAAAAATTCAACGGTAAATCTGGGGTTATCCCGGCTAAATCGGAGTTCGCAATTTTACTGGATTCGCATAGAATTCGGCAGTGTTTTTCCAGCGATTTGTTTTTCATTGAAATGTCATTGACTTTCCAATTCATTCAGCGCCGCTAACAATTCAACATGACCAATCCGACTGAAAGTGCGACCTCCAAACCGGTTCGCCATGCTTCTCTGGCGCAAACATCGGAACATCTCCATGCGATTGCGTATGAAATCGTCGAATCCTTGGACTTGGCTGTGCACACGACTCATGCCGCGCCGATCCCGGATTACAAGTCGCTGGTCGATTTGATTCAACGATTGAAAGCAATTGTCTATCCCGGTTTTCGTGCTAACGAATCGTCACCCCAAAAGGTACTGGTCGACCTTAATATTCAACTTGCCCAAGCCCATCAGATTCTGACCCAACAAATCGCTGTCGCGATCGCGCGGCATTGGGAAGCCTGTGAGGATATGGGGCAGCTCGCCGTAGCCGACCGCGCAGTTTCGACGGGTAGTATCGAGAGTCAGGCCCACGAACTGGCGACCAAGTACATATCCCGCTTGCCGGCCATTCGCACGACCTTATTGACCGACGTTCAAGCCGCTTACGATGGCGATCCGGCGTGTCGCAATCGTGATGAGGTCATCTTGTGTTATCCAGGTTTGCACGCGGTCACGGTTTATCGCTTGGCACATGAACTGCACTTGTTGCAGGTCCCCTTTCTGCCACGGATGATGACTGAATGGGTGCACGGTGAAACAGGAGTCGACATCCATCCTGGTGCAACGATCGGAAATCATTTCTTTATCGACCACGGGACGGGCGTCGTCATTGGCGAAACGTGCGAGATTGGCGAATATGTTAAAATATACCAAGGGGTCACCCTGGGCGCTTTGAGTTTTGCCCAGGACGATCGTGGTAACTTGGTGCGCGACACCAAGCGTCACCCAACGATCGAGGATAACGTGGTCATTTATGCCAACGCCACCGTGCTTGGCGGTCGAACTATTGTCGGTCGAGATTCAGTGATCGGATCGAGCGTCTGGTTGACCAGCAGTGTGGAACCGTCGACAACCGTGATCATGGAGAAACCAAAACTGCGCATCCGTAATTTGCTGGGCCATGAATTCGAGCCGCCCGTCGATTTTCAAATTTGATTAGCGGAACTCGGACGACCCACTTTGCCTTGCATTCGTTCCCACTTTGTTCCTGAGCCAGTTCCTTCAATTGCCTGCCAACTTGACCCAGTGATTTCATGCCTGCCCAACCCCTGCTACGAACCGTTTGGCTTCACGTCCACGTCCCTAAAGCTGGTGGATCGACGTTGCGTCAATTGATGAACCGTAACTTCGGCGACGGATACTACAACTCCAAATCGTTGCTTGAGACCAAGCAATACACGCGTGACGATGTGAGCGAGATTGTTCGGTGCCATCCAGGTGTGCGATGCTTCAGTGACCATAAATTGTCGATTGATCTGCCGTTTGATCATGAACATGCCCAAGTCTATGCCCTGAGTTACGTTCGCGATCCTGTGGAACGGTTTATCTCGCGGTATTTTTTCCACCGTCATTTCGAAGAAGTCAATTGTATCGCTCAGCGGTTGAGTTTTCGAGATTTTGCCGAAGCCGAATTGGTTCACCAAGATGCTCATCCGCAAACCAATAGTCAAATTTATTTTCTCAACGGCGGTCGCTCGTTCACTGATCTGAACGTCATCGAAGCCGCGTTGGCAACCGGCAAAGCATTTCTGTTTCCGATTGAGAGGTTTGACGAATCGTGTGTTTGTCTCGAACGATTGTTTCCGACTGTGTTTTCGGATCTCTCGTATGTTCCAGCCAACGTCTCCAAGAAGGACGCTGAAGTTTCGCCAAAAGACCGAGATTTCGTGCATCGTTTTCTGGCAGCCGATGATCCGCTGCTGTCAATATCGCAAAAATTTCTCGATGAAACTTTGGCCCGCGCTTTTCACTCGGCCGATGATCGTGAATCGACGTTGGCCGAATTCAGAGACCGCTGTTCACGACGCTTTCATAATTTTTATCCGCCGGTCGCCAAAGGTGAACCCGTTCCACCGATCGGCTCGGTGCCCGCGCCAACGAAACCCCAACCGATCGTGTCACCAGAACCTGAGTTGCCGGTCGATCCGAGATTTGGCAACCTCGCCAAGCCGACGCTGCCTGTCAAACCCGCCTTGGAACCGAAACCGACTTTGCCAACCCACAGAGCGTAATGAAATTAGCATTGGTGAAACTAAAGCTCTTTTCTCGCGCAAAAAGGAGTGATTTTTTGACTTCCATGGTTTAAGTCAACTTGGGCAGAGGGTAGAGTGGAGGGGCAAACCGATGGTACGTTTTCGGATGCGAATACAGCTTTCGATGATTCCGGGGGTCGAGCAGACGATGGATCAATATTGTTACCGAATGTTGAGGTATGGTTTTCGTATACTGGGACAGCTCGCGCTGATTGCGTGCGCGGTCGGGCTTACTGGCGTGGTGCGCGCTCAGGACGACGTTGCTCAACCCCCGGCGGGCATTCAAGAGACGGATCAAGCCGCCAACGGGACTGTATCGACGGATGGCCACAAAATAAGTTTCAATCGCGATATACGACCGATTCTTTCCGATAATTGTTTCGCTTGTCACGGTTTTGATGCCAAGAATCGACAGGCGGATTTGCGGTTGGACACGCTTGAAGGAGCCGTGTCCGACACCAATGGCAGTCCGGCCATCGTGCCCGGCCAAATTGAAGAGAGCCCGTTGTGGTTGCGCATTAACGAATCCGATATGGCGATGCGCATGCCTCCGCTGGAGAGTCACAAGGAGCTGACGGCCGCGCAAATTGAGTTGATTAAGCGTTGGATCGAAGAAGGCGCGAACTATCAAAAACACTGGGCGTTGGAACGTCCCGTGGCCGTGCCAGTCCCGCGCGTGTTGCCGGACTCGGGGAATCCTATCGATGCGTTTCTGTTGGTCCGTTTGCAAGAAAATGGGCTGACGATGTTGGCCGAGGCGGACCGGCGTACCTTGATTCGCCGCGTTTCGTTTGCCGTGACGGGATTGCCGCCCACGCCAGCCGACGTGGAAACGTACTTGCTTGATCGCTCACCGGCCGCCTATGAGCGCATGGTGGATCGCTATTTGGCGTCGCCGCATTACGGTGAAGAGATGGCGCGACATTGGTTGGACTTGGTTCGGTACGGCGATACGCATGGGTTGCATTTGGACAACGAGCGACAAATGTGGTCGTATCGCGATTGGGTCGTGGATAGTTTCAATCGAAACCTACCCTACGATCAGTTTACAATCGATCAATTGGCCGGTGATCTCGTGGACAATCCGACAATGGACCAGTTGATTGCAACGGGTTACAACCGCTGCAATGTCACCAGCAGCGAAGGAGGATCAATCGATGCTGAACTGCTCTATCGCTATGCGGTCGATCGGGCGAGCACGACGATGTCGAGCTGGATGGGCCTGACCGGTGGTTGCGCCGTTTGTCATGACCACAAATTTGATCCGATTTCGCAAAAAGAGTTTTACTCGATGTACGCTTTTTTCAATTCCGCCGCTGATCCGGCAATGGACGGGAATGCTCTGTTGACCGATCCCATCATGAAACTGGAACGCCCCGAGCATCGGCTCAAATTGACCGAGTGGGATCAACAGATTGCCGCGCGACAGCAGGCGCTCGATTCCCTGGCCTCGCAGTTCGATTACGCGGATCCGGCCGAGGCCGTTTCACGTCCCGCTGAGGTTTCGTTGGAAACGGTCTGGATGGATGATGAGTTTCCACCCACGGGACAGCTACAGGCGTCGCCCGGTGCGCCCACGAAGTTCGTATCCGCGGAAGCAGGAGAACCGGTCTTCAGTGGTCGAAGTTCTTTGCAACGGATCGACACCGGATTAGCGCAGGATGTTTGGGAGCATGCTCAAACTCCGTTGCCATTGCCGATGCAAGGCAAAATTTTTGCCTATGTTTGGCTCGATCCAAGCGACTCGCCGAAGTCCATCATGTTGCAGTTTTACAAAGATGGATGGAATCATCGGGCCGTATGGGGAGACTATCAGGCCATCGATTGGGGCGCGATCAACACGAGCGAGCGCGTATTGATGGGGCCACTGCCAGCAGCCGGATTGTGGGTCCGCCTGGAAGTGCCGATCCAGTCCGTCGGTTTGACTGCCGGTGATTCGTTGACGGGATTTGCATTGACGCAGTTCGGTGGGAAACTCAACTGGGACAAGGTTGGCGTTCAAGGGATTGCCAATCCAGTGTCAGATCCATCGCAATCATTTCAAGCTTGGCGACAACAAGCGACCGGAAAAGACACGCCCGGTTTGTCGGCTGATTTGAATGCCTTGCTCAAGGCTGGTCCGGAAAGTCCATTGCCGCCACCAGATTTGGATCGTTTGCGCGCTTATTATCTACAAAACGTTTGTGGCGAAACGACGCCGCGATTTGCCGAGCCGATTGCCGAATTGAAAAAATTGCAATCGGAACGACAAATGTACTTCGATGCCATACCCAGCACATTTGTGTATCGTGATCTGCCCCAGCCTCGGGATAGTTTCATAATGTTGCGCGGTAAATACGATCAACCGGGCGAAAAAGTCGAACCCAATGTGCCGGCGGTTTTGCCGCTGCTGACGAAAGCGAATCCTGCTGGGATGGCGACACGCCTTGATCTGGCGCGGTGGCTATTTACTCCGGAACATCCTCTAACGGCGCGGGTTGCCGTCAATCGTTTCTGGCAACAATTCTTCGGCACCGGATTGGTGAAAACCAGCGGCGACTTTGGTTCGCAAGGCGATGCACCCAGTCATCCGGAATTGTTGGATTGGTTGGCGCTGAATTTCCAACAGGGAAATTGGGACGTCAAGCAACTGGTCCGATTGTTGGTGACGTCCGCCGCGTTTCGACAGGATGTGCATGTCAACTCGGAAGTTTACAATCTCGATCCGGAAAATCGTTGGTACGCGCGCGGGCCGCGCTTGCGATTGGATGCGGAGCAAATTCGTGACAATGCGTTGTTTGTTAGTGGTTTGATGCGCATGCAAATGGGCGGACCCGGCGTCAGGCCTTATCAGCCGGCCAACGTCTGGGAGCCGGTTGGATTCGCCGGTTCGAACACGCGAAACTATCAACAGGACAAAGGTGACGCCTTGTACCGACGCAGTCTGTACGCATTTTACAAACGAACCGCACCGCCGCCATTCATGATGAACTTTGATGCCCCTAACCGTGAACAATCCTGTACGCGACGAGAGCGCAGCAATACACCGTTGCAGGCGCTGCAATTAATGAACGATGTGCAGCATGTGGAAGCGGCTCGCACGTTGGCCCAGCGGATGTTGGTATCCGGTGGTGTCGATGCCAAGAACAGAATCGCTTTTGCCTATCAGCTTGTGTTGACTCGTGAACCGGCTGTCGAGGAACTTCAAATCATCGAGCAACAATTGCAGACGCATTTGGAGCGCTATCGACAAAGCCCGGCGGAAGCCGTGAAGCTCGTTGCACTCGGCGAGTCTCAGCGATTGCAGTCGCTGGATCCGGCGGAGCTGGCGGCTTATACGTTGGTCGCCAATTTGATACTCAATCTTGACGAAACACTCAACCGGAATTGAACATGGATCTGACACGGGAATTGGCAATTCATCAGACTCGCCGACAATTTTTTGGGAGCACCGGTTTACGACTGGGTGGGTTGGCCCTAGGGTTGATGGCGGGCGGTCAGGCCTTGCGACCGAATCTCGCGTGCGGCAGCGAGAAAGTCCATCCTCCATTGGCCGGTTTTCCGCATTTTGCCCCCACCGCTCAGGCGATGATTTATCTCCATTTCAACGGTGGACCACCACAGTTGGATACGTGGGATTATAAACCTGGCTTGATTGATTATTTCGACAAAGAGTTGCCGCCCACGATTCAAGGCGGGCAGCGATTGTCGACGATGACCAGCGGCCAGACCCGGTTTCCAGTTGCGCCGTCAAAATTCAAATTTGAACGCAAGGGGGAAGCGGGGATTTGGGTCAACACCGAGTTGATGCCCTACACGGCCGGAATTGTCGACGAGATTTCGCTGATCAAGACCATGCATACCAATGCCATTAATCACGACCCGGCGTGTACGTTCATGATGACCGGTTCGGAAATTCCAGGTAAGGCCAGCATCGGTTCCTGGCTGGCCTATGGATTAGGCAGCGAGAACAATGACTTGCCGGCGTTCGTGGTGTTCACGCCACAGTTTCCGGCTGATAGCAATGGTCAAGCGCTTTACAATCGAATGTGGGGGAGCGGTTATCTACCGACGCGGTTCAACGGCGTGGCGCTGCGCGGGGCTGGCGATCCTGTTCTGTATTTGCCGAATCCGGATGGAGTCAGTCGGGAGGATCGCCGCGTGATGTTGGATGCTTTGGAAAAACTTAACCAGCGGACGTTGAGTCAATGGGGCGATCCGGAGACCCTGACTCGCATTGCGCAATATGAAATGGCGTTTCGGATGCAATCGAGTGTACCCGACCTGACCGACATTAGCAGTGAGACGGAAGAGACATTCGCGCTCTATGGTCCGGAGGCACGAACACCGGGAACCTATGCTCACAGCGCCCTGCTCGCGCGACGTTTAATCGAGCGTGGTGTCCGCGCCGTTCAGATCTTACATCGGGGTTGGGACACTCATGGATCGTTGCCCTACCAATTGGGCAATCAATGTCGGCAAACGGATCAAGCGACGGCGGCCCTGATTCAAGACTTGAAACAGCGAGGGTTGCTTGATTCGACGCTGGTCGTTTGTGGCGGCGAGTTTGGACGCACCGTGTATTCGCAAGGGACATTGACCAAAGACGATTATGGACGCGATCATCATCCACGTAATTTTTGCATTTGGATGGCCGGTGGAGGAATACGCAAGGGCTACGTTCACGGTGAAACGGATGATTTCAGTTACAACGTGGTAGAAAAACCCGTGCATGTAAATGACTTGAATGCCACAATTCTGCATTGCCTGGGGATCGACCATGAACGCTTTACGTTCAAGTTTCAGGGTCTGGACCAACGACTGACCGGAGTTGAATCGCAGACGGTAGTTCGTGAATTGCTCGGTTAGGTGCCGGCGAGTCCTCGGATACGGCGACTACAACCAGAACAGCACTTTCGCTTGCACCGTTTCGATTAACTCATGGAACATCACATAGCCGATCGATCTTTGACCGCAATCGATCTTGGCGGTGACGCGCGTGCCCGCTCGTAGAAGTTCGGGAGAAATGTCGGCATTGGCAAACCCGACACGAACCAGCGCGGAATTCCCTTCGTCCGAATGCACGTCCAATTGACGATCGATGGACAGCAATTGACCATGATAGGTGACACCTGGATGGGACAATAATCCGAACGTGACTTGCAACGGTTCGTCCTGTTCGTTCATCGCTATTATTAGATGGGCGAGTCGTCGTTCCGGCATTTCCAACTCGATTTGCCAGCGTGTGTTGGGGTCGATAATCGTCATCAGGTTTTGCCCGCGCAACACCGGTCGCCGCAACAGGCTTTGGCGAACTTGCCAATTGACAACCTGACCTGCCGACGGACTCATGATCTCCAGCATCTTTAATTCGGAGAGTTTGAGATCCAGTTCATTGGTGAGGCTGGTAATCGTTTGTTCGAGACTGCGCATTTCGCCAGCGATTAACTGTCGATCAATCGGTTGCTCGACGCGTTTGGTTTGCATCAATTTGTTGCTGATCCGTTTCTGATTAGCCTCTTCAATTTGTCCTTGAAGATTCTCGATCTCGACCAGCAGATCATTGTTAGTCATACGAGCCAGCGGTTGGTTCGCGTCGACAAATGTCGCGCCGGTGTCTGAGACGAATACCTCTTGTAGCACGCCGTCGACTTGCGCGAATACTTCGTGTTGTGTTTCCGGGACGAGACTGCCGCTGGCGCCCAAACCGAACTGATAGGGAAAAAGTGCCAGGAACAACGCTGCCGCGATAAGAACACCCACGATGGCAATGGTCCGGAACAGTTTCGCTCCTTGCACTAACGACGTAGCACGACCAAGATGTTTCCAGACCGGCATCAGGAATACGCTATTATGGTCTAGCGAGTTGGTGAGCGCGGTTTCACTGTGCGACGCGACGATATCGACACGCTGCCGAAGAGCCGGCGAGATTCGTGAGTCTTTTAGCTGTTCAATAATTAGCGCCCCGATCGGCTTTGCATTCGTTGCCACGCGGCGATTTGCCAAATCGGTTTCCGGTGCGAGTTGCTGTTCCTTCAAGGGGATGATCGCCAACATTTTGCAATGCGATTTGTCGACGTATTCGTGCAACTGCCGTTCGATTTGCGGTGGGAGATTGGCGTCGTCGCCATCGTACCAGAAAGCCTGACCCGTTCGAATGACGGTCGCCGCCAAGCCGTTTAAGCGTTTGATTTGTTCCGCCCGTCGTTCAATCGAATCCAGACCACTAACGGCTGCTACCCGGCAACGTCGGCCTGTCCCCAGCGCGAGGCTCAGGCGGTCGGCGCCAGTGATCCGACGGCCTTCATTGGCAATCGTATAAACGGTTTGTTCGGTATCGAGTCCTTGATGGATGGCGCGAATAAAGCCTTCCAATTGTTGCCACATCGCCTCGGCCTGCGCGAACGACCGCAGTCGCTGATTGGTCAAAAACTCGCTGGCCAAATCGGACATTTGAGTAACGAAGCGCAAGTATCCTCGCTGAGTCGTCGGGCCAGCATTAGCGCGTTGAAAAATTTCGACCAGGCCGATGGTGACTTGGTTGATCTTCAAGGGCCCGATCACAAGCAAATGATCCGTCGGGTTGCCGGCTTCATTCGGATTGTCGCTGCCCGAGTTGGGGCTGATCAGTGTCGGTTCTCCGGAGGCCATCAATTTTTTAAGCAGGTGGCTGTGCCGCGACTGCGCGTTTTTGTCGGTCGCCAGATTGGTTTGCTTCAGGTTGATATGATATTGCAATTTCAGCGGTTCGTCGGTGTTATCGCGCAGCCAAATCGCTCCACCGATCGATGCCAAGGCGCTCGTCGTCCGCGTCAGGAATCCTTCATAAAAATCTGCTGGAGTGCAATCGGATTTCGACAGCTCCGCGATCTCCTGAACCAGCGATCGAATTTGAAGTTTGGTTTGATCAACGAGTTGGGATTCAAGATCGTCCGCGTTTTCCGTCGACCGTTTGGCGATTTTTCCAATCGAATCTGGCGGATTACCTCCCAGTGAAAAATGCGTAGGACCCAGATTCGAGACGGGGGGAGATGAGGTGGTTGGGTCGTGTGACATGGATTTTTCGATGGGGTATGCGAATGTATATGTCGTTGGATTGAGTCGGAGTCTGGCGGATAGACGAAGTCGTGATTGTTCGGGATAATCAGCCCTTAAAGTCCCAAGTGGGCAAGATCCGGCTCATTTTTCGGCTGCCAAGTGATTATTTTTTCGTTTTAGTTTGTGCTCGAAAATTGTGTCTGATGCCGACTTCTGGATCGGTTACCGTCGCGGACTGTCCCTGAAAATGGCGAGCAAAGCAAGATGAGATTGATTGGCGTAATTGACGAACCGCAACAGGCAGCCCGGTTTTCGGCATATCTCATTACTGCCGGGATTCCAGCCAAATCCGAAAAAATGGACGATGGAACCTGCGAAATCTGGGTTAATGAGGAAGACCAATTTCAAACCGCTTTGGCGGAGTTAGCGGCGTTTCGCACTGACCCAACGAATTCAAAATACAGTGCTGCCATTTCGCTGGCAATTAAGATCACGCGCGAAGAAGAACGGAAGCTGCGCCGGATCAAGAAAAAAATTATCATCGGTACGGATCGACTACTTGCCAAACCTCAGTTAACGATCGGGCTAATCGCGGCTTGCGTGTTGGTAGCGCTGATCACGAATTTTGGCGACTACCGAAACAACCCGCTATTCCAGAGTTTGCAATTCGTTTCGGTTCCTGCGCCCGCGTCGATCGAAATATTGCGTCGCAATAATGTCACTGCGGATAATAACGGCATTGATCAAATGGCGGTGCGGTTGGCGAGCATCCAACGGGGTGAGATCTGGCGTCTGGTGACCCCAATGTTGATTCATCTCAGTCCTTACCATCTGTTGTTTAACATGGTTTGGTTGTTTCAACTTGGCAAGTTAATCGAGCGACGTTACGGTTGGCGCCGATTGGCTTGGCTCATACTGATAACGGCGGCAATTTCCAATTTCGTGCAATGTACGGTGCCAGTCCAATTCGATGGAACAGCGCCAGGAATGATGGAAGACGGTACGCTCTATACGGGGCTGGGCGGTATGTCGGGGGTCGTGTATGGGCTTTTTGGTTTCGTGTGGATCAAATCGATGTACGACCGGTCCAGCGGATTTTTTCTGCCTCAATCCACGATTGTCTTGATGTTGGTTTGGCTGGTGTTTTGCATGGTCCCGGGTTTGACGGAACGATTGCTAAACACAAGTGTCGCGAATTGGGCGCACGGTATTGGTTTAGCAATTGGAATGGCGATTGCGTACGCACCCGTTTGGTGGGCTCAAAAGAACTGAGCCGAAGATGCTGCCACACGTTTTCGACATGAATTACGGACCGCTGCCGATCGAAAACAACCGCTTGGATTCAGAATTTGTCCCAATCGACGGACCACCAACCAGCGATTTGTTCGATTTTCGCGCTGCCCGCGGTTGAGCATAAAAATTGGTTTTCGGGAGAGGCAACGCTTTTTTGCGGATCGCAAGATTTGGCAAGACATTGCACTTTCGCTGGTCTACAATCGATCGAAAATCGGTAGCTGAGCGGCAGTTTGATGCTTGGTACTTATGGATTCTGGACTGCCGACAGAAAGCCATTGCTCGCTAACAAAACATCCCAACGTCTGAAATTAACCCCAGGAGAATCGCATGAACCTTCGACATTCGAACTTGATTGGCTTGTTTGTCTTCGCCACGGCTTCAATTGCCTTTGATCATGGAGCAGCATTTTCCATGGAGCCGCCAGCAAATGAAATGCCCTGGGCCGGGATGCAAGAACCGAAAAAACCCGGTTCTGAAGAAACCACAGGCTTGGAATTGCTGAAGTCGGACGCAGGAACCTGGAATGCGACCGTCTCATTCTGGCTGCAACCGGGTCGCGAGCCAATCAAGTGTCAGGCGGTCGTGACAGCGCGCATGGATGTTGGCGGCATGTTTCTCGAACAGAGATTTCAGGGTACGTTTGGACCGGAGCTGGGAAATAAAACCTGGACCAGTCTGTCCTACACCGGCTTCGACGCGGCGAGTGGTCAGTATGAGGCCGTTCGCCTGGCCAGCTCGGGGACGCCGATGATTGTCGTACGCGGCAAAGCGGTTCCCAAGGCGGAAAATGGATTGTCGCTGGAACTCAAAGGCGAGTACCAGCTGTCGGGTGCCAAAGCGACGGAACGGGATGTAATTCGACACGAGGGACCAGACAAGTGTGTGATCGAATCTTGGATGTCGTTTGGCGGTTCGGAGGAGTTCAAAGGAGCCGAGTTCGTATTAACACGTGCGCAAAAGAGTTTAAGCGCCGCAACAAGTCAGGCAAAAGAAGATCCTCAATTGAGGCTCGGTAATTTTTCGGTAAGTTTGACGGTGAAGGATCTGAGAGCATCGCGCGCGTTCTATGAAAAACTTGGCTTTCGATTGTTTGGTAGTGAGTCGAAAAACTACTCGATCATGCAGAATGAGTCTTCGACGATAGGGCTTTTCCAAGGAATGTTCGACAAAAACATACTGACGTTTAATCCGGGTTGGGACCGCACTGCTGCCACGTTGCCGGACTTCGATGATGTGCGCCAAATCCAACAGACACTCAAGGGTCGAGGCTTGACCTTGAAACTCGAAGCCGATGAAGCGACCACTGGACCCGCCAGTTTGATGCTTGTCGATCCTGATGGCAACCCAATTCTGATTGATCAGCACGTTGCCCGTCCATCGAAATAATCCATCTCAAGTTTTTTTGACTCGGAGACGAAATGATGTTGGATCGAATTGCGCGGGGAAGAACGGATTTCGTCTTTGACCTACTGGCCAACGGACTGTCGGCAAAGGCAACCGATGAACAGGGCACATCACTCATTCAGTGGTGTGCCTATTTTGGCGATGTCAGCGCCGTTCGATATCTGTTGACCCAAGGCGAAACCCTCGAAACCTTGGGCCCAAATTTTGATCTTAACGGTGCCGCCTTTCACGGTCACTGGCAGTTAGCGCAGTTTCTGTTGGAGAATGGCGCGGACGTAAATTTCCCATTGGAAGGTACGGCGGAAACGCCACTGCATGCGGCGTTATGCACTGCGCAACGCCTGCGACATGATCGCGTGTTGCGGGTACTGATCGCGCACGGAGCTGATCCGAATCGGTGTACCAAACCAGCTGCCGAGACCAGTGGTTTCATGCGTGACAGCCGTACCAAGGCCGAAACGCCACTTCATCGGGCCGCGGCATTCGGGACCGAAAACACCATCAAATTACTCTTGGAGGCCGGTGCCAAGTGTGATGCACGGGATATGCACGGAGACTCACCACTCTCATGGGCAAGCTGGTACTTGCGTCCCGATTCAATTTTAAGGCTACTTTGTTTCGGAGATTTTTCGATTCGTCCTGATCGAGATCCCCAGGGAATGGCCGCCTATGTTTTGGGTGATCCGTAACGACGCAGTTACTTTTCGATTGATTTCTGAACGTCGACCCACAAGGCACCCCAGGATTCCTGATCCTGTGCAGGTAGTTCGGCCACCCGTTCTGTTTGTCGCACGATTTCCAAATCGGGGTCGGTAAGCCAATGCTGAAACACCGTTTTTCCAGCGGGAGTCCCGTTGGAAATTCTGGAAAAATCCGACCGCAGCCAGTTCAACGCAGATTGGCTAAGTTTGCCTCGTTGGCTCGCGTCCAGATCGGCAGAATCGGTTCCTTTGCCGGCCAAAGCCAGCGCCGCACTGCACGCGGCATTGTAGGCATTTTCGTCCAGTAGTTGTGGCTGCTCCTCCAATCCGAGCGCGAATTCGGTTGCGGCCCGGGTGTAAAGTTTTCGCGCATGACAGAATTGCGCGAACTGAATCCGCTCCTCCGGGCTGTCGATTTCAGCAAGGTCCGTTAGAGTCTGTTCGAATTTCTCGCTGAGCACCGCGCGTTCCCGGGCTTGATCCGCTTGTTTCAACAAGATCGGTTTGACACGACTATCGTCGTACGCCGCTGCCTGTTGCCAGTCATCGGCCGCCTCGGTGTAACGGGCCAACATATTGTACGTACTGGCTCGGGCATCCAAAGTATTTCGCAAAAATGATCTTACCGTATAGTCCTCTGGATTCATCGTCTTGGCTTTATTCAAAATTGATTCGGCTTTGTCGAACCATTTGAGCGCGGCTTCCTGGTCCGAATTTCTCAAAAAATACCCGAAGTTACTGTAGCTGCCACCTAAAGAAACGACATGTTCAAAATTGTCCGGGTAACGATCGCTCAACTGCTGATTGATCTGTATTGCTTTTTCGTGATGCTCAATTGCCCGCGAATGATCTCCTAGCATGGCAACTAAGTTTCCAAGGTTATTGTGGACTTTCGCTAGATGCGCATGGTAAATCGGATTCGCTGGAAACTCTTGAACCAGTTGTTCCAATATTTCTACCGCAACTTGGTAGTGTTCTTGCCCCTGAGCGGGATTGGCCGATTCAGCCAGTGCCAAGCCGACGTTTAACTGAATGAACGCCAGGTAGGCGCGATAGCTAACATTGTCGGGATAACGCTGAACCAGTTTTTCTCGAATGGCCAAGGCCGCACGACGTTTTTCGAGGGAGCTTGAATGTTTCCCCGTCCTCGCCAACAACAAACCCAAGTGTTCTAGCGCACTAGCAAGGCTGCCTTGATAATCCGGGACCTCAGGAAAATTTGCGACCAGTTGCTCGCCCGTGGCAATGGCTTCGTCGAATTGCTCTTGGGCACCGACGAAATCGCGTTGACCGCGCAGGAGGATTCCCAAGGCAATTTGACTCTTGACCACGCGGGCGCGGTATTTTGGATCGTCAGGAAATTCGGTCGCCAATTTGCGCCGAAGTTCCAAGGCCGTACTATAGTGTTCCATAGTTTGTTCAGATTTGCCCTGATTATTGGAAATCCATCCCAGACTGGAATGGCAATCTGACAACAGGCTGCGAAATTCGGCAACCTCAGGATGGTTTCCAACCAGGGACTGCAACGTGGTCGCGCACAACATGTAGCCCGAAATTGCTTCTTCGATGCGGCCAGTCTCCTGATCGATCGTCGCGAGTTTTGACATCGCCTTGACGCGGCTTCTCTCGACACTGATTTCGCCCGGCCTTTGATCACGTAGTTTTTCCAGGAATGGTTTGGAAGATTCCAACAGATCTTTTCGAAGTGCTGAAAAATCAGTTTGTCGTAATCGGTCGTTATCCGTGATCGCGACCAGGAATTGATCAACTGCGTCGGCGGCCGCGGTAAAGTTCAGTTCGGCTGCCGTTCGCGATTCTTGCGCCTCGCGATTCGAAACTTCCAATTTCAAATTGCTGTTCGCCAGTTTGTCGTTCGAAGATTCAAGTTGGCGGTTAAAGTTGGATAGAATACTCAACCCCAAAACAGAAAATGCCAACAACAACAATACGGCGATCGCGCCAGCTGCCGTTGTTGCGCGATGTTTGCGCATCCAACGAAATCCACGTGTGGCCATCGAATCCCGCATCACATGGATCGGTTCGTGCGCTAGGTAACGTTGAATGTCATCGGCGAATTCGAGAGCACCCGGATATCGCAGGTCCGGCGAAATGTGGGTCGCAGTTCGACAAATCGCGGCCAGCGGCTTGGGAATCCGCGACGACATCTTGATCAGGCTCAGTCTTTCGGAACTGATTCGGTGGAGATACTTTGCCGTCTCATGCTGCTGAACAAGTAATTTACCGGTTAGCAGAAAGTGCAACGTTGCTCCCAGCGAAAACACGTCGGAGCGTTGGTCAATCGCTTTGGTTTGCCCCAGCAATTGTTCGGGAGCGGCAAACGCCGGGGTGCCCAGAACTTGGCCGGTTCGTGTCGCCGTGACGTCGGCGCAGTCGCCTGATTCCACGCCGTTGGCCATCAATTCGTCTTTCTCACCGTTGATTTTTGCCAAGCCCCAATCCAGTAAAATTGTCTCTCCGAACGGCCCGATAATCACATTGCCCGGTTTGATATCGCGATGAATGATTCCTTGACCGTGGGCATACGCCACAATGTTACTGAGTGCAATCAGATTTTGCAGCAATTGTCGAAAACCCAGCGTGTGGTAAAAGTCACGCGAACGGGATGCTCCCCCACTTTGGTGTAACGCTCGGATGGTCGCATGCAACGTCGGACCTTCGACAAATCGCATGACGTAGCAAGGATGTTTCGGGTTGTCTCGATGCAAGGCATGGACTGGGACAATTCCAGGGTGATCCATCCGACCCGTTACGCGGGCTTCCCGTTCGAAACGGCCAAGTAGTTCCGGCGAAAGCTGATTCCATTTCGGAATCTTGATCGCAACCTGACGGTTCAACGTTGAATCGGTCGCTACGTAAACGCTACCCAAACCGCCGCTGGCATGCAAACGCTCGATACGGTATTCGGTCGTAATTTTGACGGGGTCGAACTGAATTGGAGCCAACGCCGGGGACTGGATCGTCACCGGGGATTGTTCAGCGCGAGTCAAGCCGAAGTGCGAATCGACGGCTTGGAGTGCTCGAATATTCCAGCGGACTTCGTCCAACAGCTCAGGATGTTTAGCGCATAGTTCTTCGGGTGAGATCGGCGTTCCTTGTTCCTGACGTTCTTCCCAAATGGACAGCAGTTCGTCAACAACCTTCATTTTCGGCTTTCGAATAGGGTGCGTGGTTGAAGTTGCCTGATTGGGAAATTTGTTCTGTCAGGATGGAAACATACGCCGATTGCGCCAATTGCACACTTGTGTTGCATGGGTTGCGAATCAGGTGACTGATCAGATGATTGTCCGTATTCTCTTATCGAGAATCTACCGATTGGGCGGCCAAATTTTTGAAAAGAAATCAAAAATCGGACAGCAACTGGCTTCGTGGCTTCCGTAATACGATTGGAATCGAAGCGCGATAACGATTTTTTAGGCGCTGCTGAATTATGCGGACCGCCAAGAAACAGCTGCAAGTCCACATGGACTCACCGCTGTCTGACCAATTTGTTCAGCGGCGACGTCGAAAACCGAATCCGACGATCAATGCATTGGCCAGGAAGAGCACGGACGAAGGTTCCGGAATTGCCGTAACGTTGTCGAAATTCATCGTCCCATTTAGCGAGAGTCCGCCGCTGCTGGGAGCTCCGACGTCATAGCGGAACATTATCCGCTCCAAGTTGGTCGTCAAGTCCGTATACGAACCAGTGCCAACGACGCGTGTTAGAGCAGATTGAAGAATCGAAAAAGAAAATCCATGCCACAGACCATCGTCAACCACATTAACAGCATTTGTAGAAGTCCAACGCGAGCCGCCGGTATCAAACAACACAAGCCTCATTTCGGCGGACCCTTGGCCGGATGGTCGAAAGATATCGCTCGTAATCGCGCTGACCGATGGGCTGATTATTCCGTTGATTCCTTGGTTGTACATCGCAAAGTTAGCACCTGGGCCACCGTTGGATAATTGCAACGAATTGTCACCTGTTCCCAATGGACCACTATTGGAAACAATGACGATCGTTCCGCCAGTCCATCCCTGAGCGGTAGCGTCCTGGAAATCTGTCAGGACTCCCGGCACCAAGTCACCATGAGCTACGGAAACGAATTGACCGGAAATAACCAACAACGCAGCAATGAAAATTTGTCGAGACATCGAGTTCAGCCCACAAGGTTGCATAATTTTCCAGCACAGTATTACAATCCTACCTGAAATCCAATGCATGTCAAACATTCGAAAACGGCCCATGAATTGCGGATTTCGCGCTCTTTGGAAACCACGATTCCGGTATTTTCCAGTGTGATTGAGAATCGAGTCCGGCCATTTTCGAACAGGGAAAATAGCGGTTGGCTTGGGCGATTTCAATATTTAGACAAACGCAGCTGCGACGATATTAACTAAGGGAATAATGATGCCGGCCATATAGATTCGAATGGTGGCTCGGTAAAACGACAATGAAACCTCGGCTTTGACTCCAGGCAACAACATTCGAAACAGCGCGTACAACAGCAGCGAAGATCCAACGATGGACCCGGAAAAAGCCATCATGTCACTCGTTAATACAAGGCTGAAATCTTCTTCTGTCACCCATTGCCCGAGAAAGCCTAATAGAAAACCCAAGATGACTCCCAGTGACGTGACCGCCGGCTGCCGATAGTCCTTGAGATCGATTTGAGAATCTGACATAAACTGCCAGTCTGGCGAAAAAATCGGAATCTCCAATGCCGAATAGTTTAGAACCAATGGTCGGGTTGCGAAACGAGGTCAATGGGAGAGTATTCGCAATTGCGAGTGATTGGACTACCGCGAGGATTGAGGAAACAACTCGCATTCAGCAGTACCCTGCCCTGGTCGCGGACCATTTTTGCCAACCATTGCTGTAGAATGAGCAATGCCCCATTTCTTGGATTATCACGATGAAATCAAAAACGAAGTTTCAAATACAATTTTGGCTCACCTGTGGTCTGTTGTTTTACACCGCGCAGTACGGGTTGGCTCAGACCCGCGATTCCGATTGGAATCGTTTTCGTGGTCCCAACGGAAACGGGGTTGTGGAGGCCGCGAAAATTCCAACCGAATTCGGTCCGGAAAAAAATTTGGTTTGGAAAACAAAATTACCTAAAGGCTATTCATCGCCGGTCATTCAGGCTGGACGAATTTTTCTTACGACCGAAGCGGATCAAAAACTTTTCACGATTTGTCTTGATCAATCCGATGGTCATGAATTGTGGCGCCAGGAAGCACCGCGCGACCGAACTGAAAAACTGGATCCCAGAAACCACCCGGCCGCGGCTTCACCTGTCGTGGACGGCGATGCAGTCTTCGTTTTTTTTCCGGACTACGGCCTCATCGCCTATCAAGTCGATGGCACCGAAAAATGGCGTCGACCCTTGGGACCGTTCACGAACATTTACGGGATGGGCGCTTCACCCATCGTCAGCGATGGCTTGGTCATTCTCATTTGCGACCAAAATTTGGATTCGTTTATCGCGGCGTTCGATCGAAACACGGGTAACGTCGTCTGGAAGACTCCTCGTGAAGAGGCGACGAGCGGCCATTGTTCCCCGATTATCTACCAACCCGGTCCAGACAAACCGACTCAGGTATTGGCAGTTGGCTCATTCAATCTGACTTCCTACGATGCAAAGTCCGGTAAAAAACTGTGGTGGGTTGGCGGGTTGAGTTTTGAAATGAAATCAACACCCGTAAAGAATCGCGACACGATATTCGTCAACGGATTCGGCTCTCCCGAAAACGAAGTCGATCAAAACTTCGACGTCGCGGAGTTTGCGCGAGTGGTGGCGGACAAAGATGCCGATGGAAACAAAGTGCTTTCCCTAGATGAAATGCCGGATGAACTTGCCAAGGGGTTCTTTCCGGCTGTTGACCTCGACAACAATAACAATCTAACTGAAAAAGAGTGGAACTATTTCCGGGCCTCGATCAAAAGCAAGAACAGCATGATGGCGATTCGACTGGGTGGCGAGGGCGACATGACGGCGCAGAATACTCGCTGGAAGTATCACAAGAATATTCCCCAGCTGCCATCGCCATTGCTGATGGGTAACCAATTGCTCATGATTTCAGATAGCGGAATTGTAACGAGCCTCGATCCTGAAACGGGAGTCGTGCAATACAAGGGTCGGTTGCCGGGCGCGGCGGGGGATGTCTATGCCTCTCCGGTCGCTGCCGGGAACAAGATTCTCTTCGCCACAACTTCGGGTAAAGTCGCGGTCGTCGCCGCCGGTGAAAAGCTGGACGTGTTGGCCGTCAATGATCTGGGCGAGGGGATTTTTGCTACGCCAGCGATTGTCGATAACCGCATCTTCATCCGCACGGACGCCGCGATCTACTGCTTCGGTGTCGATAACGTGTCTGACCAAGTAGATGGTCACTTTTGAGAAAAAGTGTACAACTTCAGAACTCACGCTTTGGGTTGTGATTTTTCGTAGAAGCGCATAGGCGCAACTTCAAAGCCTGGCTTCAACGTCATACAGACAAACTAGCGGCCTATCCGACGATCGAATCACCTACCAATCTTGTTCGACGACATTCCCGTCGCTCATTTGGAAAAGATTTAGGATGGTTTTAGCCGGCAAGTTTGCTGGAATCTCTTGAACCGATCCATCGCTCAACGCTGCGAAGAATTTTTCCGCAGCATTCACTTGCAGACCCGCAATAGGATTTGTTGGGTCAAAAACAAAGTCTTGCGGAGCAGTCCAGGGAACGGCATGCTCATCATTGACCGCCAACAACATGATCGTATTGCTGGTTCCATCCGTGATTTTGCCAAATGTAACAACTTCTTTGCCGCCAAAGATCGTTCCCTTGCCGATAGGGGCCATCAGAATCGTGTGTCCTTCAGGAATGGAATTCGGCTTGCCGGCGATATTGATCGAACCCGTCTGAAAGACATTCGGCATCTTCTTTAGCAAAGGCAAGTTATGCGGGCTGTCCCAAGGCTCATCCAATTTGAACTGCTCGTAGAGTTCCATTTCTTCGAGGAAGGGCAGGATATGAACCCGCCAGCTCAGTCCGCTGCTGCCATCTGGTTTTCGAGATGCTTTTGTTGGAGGAAAACAACCATTGGCACTTTCATAGTTATGAATCGCAAGCACCAGCTCCCGCAAGCGAGGTTTGATTTCTTTCTCCGTTAGCAAAACCAAGACGTTTTCCATAAACACGGCAAACTGACTCGCAGCCTTGACCTTATCCGCGACCGGCTTTAGCGAGTACACGATCCTGTCTCCCTGGATCTCCTTTTGAATTTGTGGCTCATATTCACTCAGGATCGATTGACAGGCTTTTTGATAAGGCTGGGGAAGGCTCAAGGTGAACCTCGCAAGCAGCACCGGAAGCAGCTCAGCGAACTGTTGGGCCGAATCAGGTGAGTTCGACTGAACGGTAGCCACGAGTGTCATATTTTTGAGATCGATTCCGACGGCCATAAACTTCAACCCTTGCGTTAGCGACGAGACCGGCCCTCCGCCGAGTTCATCAGGTAGCTCCGTCATCGTTTCTTCGTAGGTCTTCCACAAATAGTCGGGCGGCATAACAACAATCTGGATGGGATAGTCTTTGATCAGATCGATGGCCGCCGACCAGCGCTCACTTCGATTCGGCAAGTCTCCTGGCGTGATCAATGTCCCGCGAGCCTGGTCAGCACGAGACGTTGTAAAAGGAAGTTGTCGGAACCAACTCTTTCCCAAGCTCGTCAATAAATAGTCACCTTGATTGGTCACCGTCGCAAGGTCAAACTGACTGGTCAGATTCGACATGAACTGCTCGGAATTGGAACTCTTTTCCACCAGCATTCTCAGATGTGGCTGGCCAAACGAAAAAGGCAAATCAACCAATCCATAAATAGGTTTCCCATCCACATTTGACTGCAGCGAATCGAGATTCCGCTGCAGGAACTTCAGAGCTTCAGTAGATTGTGTAACGCCGTCCGGATTTCCGACCATCGCGATCCTGGGCGTATCAATTTTGATTGCGACCGTTGTATTGGACTGTAATTGAGTCAAGATGAACGGCTGGTCACTTACTGTCGATCCCGTTTGGGCCAGGGCTTTCGATGACCCGGTCAATTGAAGGGACAGGATGCCAATCATGGCCAGAAAAATAGTGATTAGTTTCATTTGAATTGCATGGGTTAATGTTACTTCGTGTTACTTCGAATTTTGATTGAGCGTGTTGCTAAATTCGGCGACCGTTTTCTGAAAGCGAACCCGAACTACTTTGCTAACTGAATTTTCAATCTATAGGCAATCCCCGGCCCCTCCCAAGTGAGTAAGGCAGTCTCGCCATCGAGCTGATACTTGATCGGTTGACCTGTCGCGGGATCGGCCGGAACCGGATAGGGCAACGCTGACAATTGATGCGGGAGTCGATTTTCATTTTCAGCTGCATACATCCGAATGGCCTCGATCGTTTGCAACAGCGCTATCGATGCCTCAATGCGAATCGAAGATTCCCAAACCTGCAGGATCGCCGGCCCAACCAATTCGGCCGGAGCAGCGGCCCACCCCAAGTTGGCTGACTGTTCACGGCCACGCCGCTCATGGTCACTGTATTTTTTATTCGATCTCAGGCTCGAGTAGTCCAGAAACGACCACTTGAGCTGCTCATCCATGGCTTGCTCCAAATATTTTTTTTGCGCCAGAAAGAACACCTGGGCCATCGGATACGAGTCAACCAACTCGGAATCAAGCCCTTCCGTTTCGATCAAATACTGTCGCGCACCGGGATAACCGGCACCGATCAGATTCACCAAAGTAAACCGATCGAGTCTTGCTGGACGACCAGAAGTCGCTTCGGCCAAATAGTTGTACTGAACGAGGATGCGGTCGATAAACTCAAACCAATAGCCCGTTGGACGCGGCGTTTCATCAACTTCCTGCAAAGGCTTCAATTGTAGGAATGGAAGCTCTTTTTCAACCGCGAAAGCGACGCGAACGGGCGTGATCGGTTTGGGAAGTGTCGCCAAGGCCCAATACAGATTTGGAGCTTGCGGCATTTGCACCACATCCAACGCATCCTCCCACGCGATGCCAGCAATTGCATTGCCCACCAACAAGCTCACAGCAAACCCATCTTGGGTCAAATGATTGACCATTGCGTACTGTTGACCGAGCATTGCAAAGGCATCCTCAAAGCGCCCTTCCGCAATTGCGACGCGACAGCGAAGCGAATGATCCCTGGCCATCCCCCGCAATTGCTGAACTTCTGGGAGAAGTATTCCAAATGGATTATCAACATTGCGAAAATCGCGATTGAAGTCGCAATGTTTGAGCATTCGGGCCGTTGCCAGATCGGACACCTGGAAGTCCGTCAACATCAGATGCTTTTTGACTTCCTCGATATCAAGTTGATCAGGTGCTTTATTTTGCCACAAATACGGCGGGAATTGGTTGGGTGATAGCCCCTGCTCCCGGGCTTCAGTAGAGGCTTTTTCCCAGGCGTCGTCCAACATTGATCGGGCAGTACTCTGCTCCATAAATCCCATGGCACGAAGGTAGTTCACCGCTGCGTTGCCGTCGGTACGATCAAACTCACTGGGAATCAAACGATACTTCAAAGCAGGTCGTGATTCGCGCGAAGGATACAGGGTCAGAGTCCTTTCGCGAA
>JANNWZ010000063.1:0-15894 GCA_031409295.1 Mariniblastus sp. | reverse complement strand
TCTTCTTCCGATTGTGACCAACTAGGCACCAAAAAGGTGTTGATCGTGATTCCCGCTCGTGCGCAAAGCGCTCCTTCGCGTAGAGTCATCTCCTCGGTTCGACGATGGGGCGGATACAGCATGTAGAGAATTGAATCCTCGAAATGGGCCGTTGGCAAGCCATCGGTAATTAAGACGATTTGCCGATTCGGTGTATCCTGTGCCGCTCACAGCTGTCGCGCCAGTCGCAACGAATGTTGGATGTTGGTGAAGTGTTGATGCACCATATGTTCGCTGACTTCGGGGCGGCTCATGTCGACCTTAAGTTGCACAAACGAATCATATACCGTCACGGGCTTGGGCATTAACTCAATAACTTCACCGGGCCGTCGAACTTTGCCGAACGTGTACATTTCAACGAAGCCCAAGTAGTCGCCGGGGTATTCGCTCCGAATCAAACCCTCCATCGCCATGGCCATGCGTTTCACATTGATGTATTGACCGTCATAGCGCATCGATCCGCTCATATCCATCACGACCACAGTCGCCGATTTCGGATTGTTTTTGGTGCGATGGATTTCGATGTCTTCGGTCTTCAAGCGGATCGGCAATTGCGGGCCCGATTCCCCGCTCGTTCGCAACATCGCGTTGATGAGTGTTTGCGGAATATCCATGTTTGTCAGCGAGTCACCAAACTCGTAAGGTTTAGTGGACTGCAATTCGACGGCTCCTTCGCCCACAATGTTCCCTTCATGGCGACCGGTCTTCGAGGCTTTGAGTTGACTGAAAATACGTGAGAGCAGTTTGCCCTGAAACACACGGTAGGCTTTGGGAGTCAATTGAAACCGCCCATCCTTCTGTTGCAACCCTTGGCGTTCGGCCGCTTCTTTCACATAGTTCTCAATCGTCCGCTGCATCTCTTCAAGTGAGTGCATGGTGTCTTGATCCATGAATTCTCCCAACTGTTCCAGATCGATCACGGCAATCTGGGCGTTGGCACGCGCCTCTTCGATTTGCTGCAGTAATTCGTCGATTTTCTCCAGTTCCTCTTTGATTTCCAACGCCTGCGGCACCGTCATCGACTCGCGGCCGGTGAAAAAATACTTACTAGCCAATTCATCGATCTGATATTTGTCCTCGAGACGCCCCATCAAACCGAAGATATGTTGAGACGCCGGATGGGCATCGTCATTGATCTGATAGCTGATCAATTCCAAGTCATACAATTGCTGTTGGTCGACTGCGATACGGTAGTTTTTCAGCAATTCCTTCGGCATTTCCGGTGCTTGTTTAGCTTTTTTTTGAAACGCCTGTTTGGCAACCTGTTGTACGGTCCGAGTTTCATACGTCTCGAGAATTCTTCGCTTTCGCTCTTCCAGCATCGCTCGAATCTTGTCGAGACTCGGACCGAGATTCTTGAACTGTTCCGGATCAAGTCGAATGGCTCGAGCAAGTTCCTCTTCGGTCAATTCGCGCATGCTGCCATAGGCCAACATTTGATTCATCATTGGTGAGACGAAATCAGGCGGCGGTTGAGTCGGACTGGGAAATCTAACCGGATCGAACTTGGTGTAGGAATGGACGATTCCGCCGATCTTGGACTGAGGTTTCATGGTTGGCAATTGGATTTGAATAAAGCGATCAACGAAAAAAAAACCACGGTGAACCGACCAGACCCGATGCTAAGTCTCATAGCTCGAACGACCATTCGACTGCCCACGTGAGATTCGATCATGCGCATGGAGGCCAGCGAGAATAAACTCGACACAGGATGCCCGGACGGCTGCATCGGACGATGCATTGACTTCGAACGCTTTTTCCCACGCTGGCGGGACTCGCTTTAGTCGCGCAGCGTATTCGGATGAAGGAACCAAATCGCCAACTTCCAAACGCACACCCTTGCTGAAAATATCCGTGATTTCGGTCAATCCATGTTCCGTCACGTATTCGTCAAAGACAATTTTGATCGCTTCGGCGATAATGCAATCCAGCACTTGCCGTTCCGACATTTGATGCGAGCCCATCAAATCCAATTCCAGCTTGCCCAACGATGAAGTATACAGATGCCCCAAATCACTGATTCGTGGTACCGCAGGCTTTTCGTTCAAGATCACTCCGCGATGTCGGGCGCTGGCCACCATGGTCTTGAAATTGGCCAAACTGAATCTGGCACTGACGCCGGATTGTTGGTCGACATATTTTGATTTGCGGGCCTGAATTGTAATCTGTTCACAAATCTCTTTCATGAAATAGGGAATCCGCACCGGATAATCACCGTCCAAGTCAATCCGTGATTCCTGATCGACGATTTCGATACCAACCGCCCGATCTTCGGGATAATGGGTCTGAACGGAGCTGCCAATCCGGTCCTTCAATTGAGGGATGACCTTACCACTCCGATTGAACGTCGAGGGATTGGCAGAAAACAGGATCATTACGTCGATCTCAAAGCGAACCGGATAGCCCCGAATTTGCACGTCGCGCTCTTCGAGAATGTTAAACAAACCGACTTGCACCAATTCGTCGAGTTCAGGCAATTCGTTAATCGCAAAAATCCCTCGGTGCATTCGCGGGATCAAGCCGAAATGCAATGCTTCCTCGGTTGACATACTGACGCCACCGGCCAATTTGGCCGGATCAATTTCACCGATAAGATCGGCGAATTTTGTCCCCGGTGCCAATCGTTCGGCATAGCGATCCTCACGATTCCACCATTTGATGGGAATTTGGCCGGGCTCATGATTTTCCACAAACTGTTTGGCGACACGCGAAAGCGGCTTTAAAGGGTCTTCATGAAATGGAGCCGTCGGCAAATCGAGGTAGGGAATTTCCTTGTCCAAAAATCGAACCAAACCGCGCATCAGCCGACTTTTGCCTTGTCCTTTTTCGCCTAGATAGAGCATGTCGTGCTCGGAAAGCAACGCGATGTTGATTTCCGGGATGACAGTATTCTGGTAGCCAACGATTCCGGGATACAATTCTTCGCCCGACGCCAACATGCGCAGAAAGTTCTCTCGGACTTCCTGTTTAACCGTTCTCGATTGCCAGCCGCTATCGATAAGTTCCTTCAAAGTCGACGGTTTCGTTTTGGTCAGAGTTGACATTAACTGGATTTTCCTGGTTGGGTAATAACAAATAGAATCGGCGATGCCACAACTGGGCAACGAACACCCGTCAACGACGCCGGGCGCAATTGAATTTAATGGTCCGCCCAATCAATGGACAGACAGTCCGCATGATTTTAACGAAACAGCTTGAATCGGCAATAAAATTGCCGCAAGTCTCGCGTTTGGATGGTTGCACAATTCGAAACCATTGGGCTGAAGTCAAACAGCAGAGGTCCGGCTTGTAGAGAAAACCGGTTAACTTCAAGCGACACAACGGGTGGAAAATCCACCGTTGCTAAGATTGGTCAGAAAATCGCCCTGGTTCGCGCAACCGGCGGATGCCTATGATGCTGACGAAAACGATCCAAATGACTAGCCATTTCTCAAACGAAACACTGCTCAACCACCGCGTTATCGCACTACCCTGATCAGGACTTGCCGCCACATCGCGCGTTCGAGTCGAAATCGAATGCGAGCTGGCGATTAGGAATGGCTGTCCAGCAACTTTTGTAAATTTCTCGCCTTTTTGGGGCGCGACAGTTTTGTAGGACACACCAATTACGTCAGAAAGAGATTCTACGCGCCGGACCCCCAAAATTGGCATGTTTGATGTGCGAAGCGACTGCTTGCTAGCTAAATGGGAAGGTTCTGTTGCAGCCATAAAAGGCAGACCGTCCAGCGGTGAGTAATTCGGCGCGATCAGCGAAGTTCGGCCATTTGATCGACTGTCTTGCAACGCAACTTGCATTTTCGCCATATCAACATCATAGTGCTGAGATCGTGCGAACTGGGCAAATTCGTCGATTGACATCGGTAAGGCGAATGCTGTATTTGCCGACAAGGAGGGGGCCGTACAATCCTGAAACCCAAACAACTTCGCTACGATGTGATCTTGATCATCCAGTACCGGCAGGGGCTGTAAGTCGCTCGTCACGACCGGCGAAATATTTTCGGAAAAATACCAATCACCATAACTGGGATTCATATTGGTTATCGTGATCAATAATCCCAAAACAGGGACGAGTCTGAGTGCAAAAACAGACATGCCAATCGCCTAAGTCAGATTTTTGGATGAGTCAAAACCAAGCCGTGTCAGTAGTCTTCGGAATGAAGTGATACGGACCTGAATTCAAAGCGATTAAACGGAGCTAATTTTCGAAACTTTTTCTCTATTAGACGGGCAGAAACGGTATGGCGACCATTGATTTCGTCTATTTTGATTTGGGTAATGTCGTCGTTAACTTCAGCCATCAATTGGCCTGTCAACAGTTGGCTCGAGTATCCCGAGTTCCAGTGGCCAGCGTTTGGGCCGCCGTATTTGACAATGGTTTGCAGAATCGCTTCGAAACCGGGTTGATTACCGGCGAAGAATTTCATGCAGAGTTTTCTGAGGCTACCCAATCTCAATCTTCAGTTGATGAACTGATATTCGCATTTAGTGATATTTTTTCGATCAATGTGCCGTTGTTGCCACTCATAACTGAGCTGGCAACTTTGAATTTTCCGCGTGGCGTTCTGTCCAACACCTGTTCATCCCATTGGCAACATGTTACCGAACAATATGCGATCGTCCGCGACCTATTACCCATCCGGGTGCTTAGTTATGAAGAGCACTCGATGAAACCGGACCAAGAAATATACCAAGCGGCGATTCGTTTGGCGGGTTTTGAACCGGCGCGAATTTTCTTTGTCGACGATCGGGCCGAAAACGTCACAGGAGCCCTCGCGGCCGGAATGGATGCGGTGTTATTCGAATCCGTGGGTGGTCTGCGACGAGAATTGTTTCAACGGGGCTTGAACGTCTAACCGCCATTCCGCTATGGCTGGTTTAAAATCGACGAATCGTCAATTCGCGAACGAAGTTTTTCGACAAAAGAGCCGATTCCGCTCGGTCGTCAAATTGCCAGTTTTGGCGGAAACGACTAAAATCTGGGATGAAACGGCAACCGTTCCGCGCACCTTTACTGTTGGGATCTGAGATGTCTGAATCAACCGTCCGCACTGCCATCTGGACGCCTGGCTGGTATGAACTGGACCAAACATTGGTGTTAGGCGAGCGGCAGAAGTATTGGTTTTTCCAGAACCCGCCCACTCGTTCCAAGCGAGACCAACATCCGTCAGCGGACGACGAATTGGTGTTTTACAACCAACTCGATTCGACCAAAAATTGTTGTGTCAGGTATGCGAAAATAGTGGAAATGATTCACCCCCAATTAGGGGCGTTGATGCGAATCGATACCGATGGGCTGGACTACATTTTTTATCCGGTGGCAGGGGAAGAAGTCATCGTCAATGCGGAAGAAGATCCGGGATCGATTTACGATTCCAATGGCACCGCCGAAATTTCTGATTGGTCCGTATTTGTAAAACTAACGGACGTTTCTGAACCGGCGAACGAACTCGCGTTTACCAGCGGTTAGGGGATAACTTCAGCTAGGATTTACGGATGAGAAACGGACGCTTGATCAATTGCGGTTTGCTGTTAGTGCTGGGTTTGGGTTTTCTAGCTGGCCGAGCGAAAGCGCAGGATCCGCCGCAGATGCCGACCCCTGCTGCGCCCGTCAAAGCGCCTACGATGCAAGCTCCCGTACCGGCAGGAAAGGCACGACAAGTTCCTGCTGCGAATCAGCAACTGCCGAACCCGCTTCCTGCGACGCCGGCTATCGATCCGACCACCACCGTGCCGCCGCAAGTCCCAGTCGATTTATTGGCGCAAAACCCACCGGTGATCGTCAAGGCCGAAGCGTATGCCGGCCGTCCCTACGGACTCGGACGGGTTTCTTTTCGGCTTCGGGGCGGAGATGAAATGATGGACCGGACGGGCGCCGTAATGCTCTCCGATCGCGAAAACCGCACACTTTATCCGGTGATCACCGGCAGTCCCTTTCGTACGTTCTTGCGAAACGTAATTGGTGATCGTGCTGGCGGAGGCGATCCGGATGACATGCATCATGTGTGGTTTTTGTTTAAGGGTGATCAACCTCTCGATATCTCGATCCGCAGTAGTGGATCGGCGAGCATTCAGGTGCCCGTCGAAAACGCGCGACCACGTCAGTACGATCGGTTCCTCAAACAATGGTGGCAGGCTTTTAACGCGGCAAACAACGATCAAATCGAGGCCAGTGATTATCCGCCGATCGTCGAAACGTATTTAACGATCATGATTGGCAAACGCTTGGCGCTGGACGTACCGCAGCGGTTTAAGGGTAGTCCCGATCCGCTGATGCAGACGTTTGAGTTGTTGTTTAATGCCGAATCAATCCGCCTCGAGACCATCCAAAATTCGATGCTGAATGGCATCAATCCGGCTCCAGCGAATTTGGCGATGCCCCAGCCGATTCAATGGACGCCACTGGTCGTCAATGATTTACCAGCTGGAATTGACATTGAACCGCTGGCCTATTGCGTTCCAGAAGAGTGTTTTTACTTGCGGTTCGGCACCTGGAAAAATCAAATTTGGTTGCAACGGCTGTTGGAAGAGTTCGGAGGTGACCTCGGAAGAATGATACAGTTGCGAGGATTCAGATACAAAATTCAATCCAAATTTTTGAATCAACTGACGATTCAGTCCACCGAATGGGACCAGTTATTTGGTGGCAATTTGATTGACGATGTGGCGGTGATTGGTTCGGACACTTATTTCAACGATGGATCCGCCGTCGGCGTATTGCTACACGCCAAAAACTCGGTTGCCTTGGAAAACAATTTACGGGAAAAAAGGAAGCAGTTTGCGCTGGCCAACGAAAACTTGAACGCGACGGTTCAAACGATCAAGTTTGGCGAACAAACGATCGAACTGCTTTCGACGCCCAATAATCGCTACCGTTCGTTTTATGCGGTCAGCGGTGATTGCCATTTGATGACGACGTCGCTGAAGATCGCTCAACGGTTTCTGGAATCGGCAGCAGGAATTCGATCGCTGGCTCAATCGGCAGAATTTCAATTCGCTCGGTACCAAGTGCCACTGGTTCGAGACGATACGGTGTTTGTTTACATGTCATCGCGGTTTCTCCAGGAGTTACTGGCCCCAAAGTATCAAATCGAGTTGCGGCGTCGAAACCGGATCGTCACCGAAATGATGATGCTGGAAATAGCGCGACTAGTGGCTACCAACGAAGGACTTCCCCGCGCGGAAACACCTACGTTGATTGAGTTAGGATATCTTCCCGCCAATTTTGGTTATCGTCCGGACGGAGGTAGTTTTCAACCTGTTGGCGAGACCTGGTACGATTCCATTCGGGGCCAACGGGGATTTTTTATTCCGATCCCTGACCTGGAGTTAACCAACGTCACTGCCGATGAGGCCGCTTGGTTTCAAAGCCGCGCGTCGTTCTTCTCCGACTCGATTCGATCACTTGATCCGATGATTTTGGCGATCAAGCGATTTGAATATCAAAACAATATCGAGCGCGTGGTCTTTGACGGCCGAGTCGCCCCGTTTGGAGCAGATAAATACGGGTGGCTGCTGGCGCTGCTGGGTCCCCCGATAAAGCAGGAGATCGCTGCCAATCCGAATGACATTATTCGTTTGCAAGCCAGCATGCAGGGGGGCGAAAATAATCCCAATGTCCCGCCCCATCAAATTTTCGCCGCTGTCCAGGACGCCGTGGATCCGAACGTGGATTTGCGGCCAACGTCAATTCTGCGCGCGATCGATACTTTCCGTGACACCCCCGGCTACCTGGGGGCGTGGCCCAAAGGGGGATATATCGATTGGGTCCCGGGGCTGGGCGGCGTTCCAGATCCATTGGGCTACACCTACTCGCGCCTGTTGAAATTATGGCGATTACAATGGAATGGATTTTCAATCGTGTCGTTCGATCAACAGCGTTTGGAAAACTTGAAACCCCATCTGCGTGTGATTGAAAGTGAACGGCCGGCCCAAGTCCGCTTGGTAATTGGCGATTTGGTAAATTCGAATTTACGGAATTGGGCGAATGCCGTCAATTATCGTCGCGGCTGGCAAACCTCAGTGGCCAACGTTCGATTTTTGAATTTGCTGACACAACAGTTTCGAGTTCCGCCAGAATTGGCGCGTCCCACGGCCGAACGTATGTTGGATGTCGAACTGGTCTGTTCTTTGGGCGGAAAATATGAATTATCGCAATTACCAACAGGTCGACAACTGTGGTACTCGACCGCTTGGCCATCGTTCTCGCGACCCGTCCTTCCCGAGGAGCATGCCGCCCCGCTGTTGCGCTGGTTTCGCGGCTTGGAAATGGAAGTCTCTCGTTCCGAAACGCAATTCAACGTGCACGGCTTCCTGGATATTGAACGTCAAGAAACAGAATCGAGCTTGCCATCCTTCGATTTGTTTGGCGGATTTGGCAAATTATTTGGCAAGTAAATTCAAAAATTAAAAACGCTGTGGCGCAAAAGAAAACGCAGTGATCGGTTTCACGAAAAAGAAACCGATCCTGCGTTGGAATTCGTCAGCGAGTCGTCGCGTTTATTCTAGTGGTCCATCGGTTCGTGAGCTTCGATTTTGCCTTTCATGACGGTGTCGCCCGATTTGATTTCGATGGCAACTCCCAGCGGTATCGCCAGATGCAAATTCTTGTCGTCGAGGATGTAAACGGCCGACTTGCCATCGGCATCTGGTTCTTCTGCTTCCAGGACAAATGGCGTTTGGTCATTTCCGGCAGCGGGAATAACTTGAAAGCTGTCAATCTTCATCGGCATCGGCTCAGGTTTTTCCTTGTCATTTAGCAAGTACATACGGATGACATTGTTACCAGTGTATTGTTTCCATTCACCCTGGTAACCGGCAGCGTCAAGCTTGAACACATGACCGCCATTGGGACCGTGGGCCGGATGATTATGGTCGTCAGTGGCATGATCATGGTCATGTCCTTCGTCATGGGAATGTTCCGCGACAACCGGCTTGGCGCCACCTTTGGCAACAGAAGGATCGGCTGGTTTGTCGCAACCGACGCCGAACAAAGTGATGGCAGTAATTGCCGCCGCAAATTGAAATCGCATTAAAAAGCTCCTGAGTGTTTTTCTGAGTTTTATTGGTTCTGAAATCTTGGAAACCGTAAGAAATGGTAAGTGCGAATCCTAGCTATACGGAGTTCGCATTGCGATGGTTCTGCGTGAGTCAATCGGACCCGACAAGAACGGCGAGGTACACCGATATCAACTCAAGTAACAGGCCGTTTACTTGATCTTGAATTGGATCAGTAACCAATGTTAATTTAGCCAAGGGTTTTCAGGAATACGCCCACGGCCGATAAACGATTCTAGCACCTGTCTACCGTAATGCCGCGAAAAGTTTTCCCACATGTCCGCTGAGTCATCAAACAAGTGATGGGGGTCTGTGTCCAATTGGAACCATTGTCCGCTCTTAATCTCGGACGCCAACTGGCCCAACTGCCAGCCGGCAACGCCAAACACGATCCGATATTCCGAGCCCTGTTGTCGAGTTAGTTCGCGGAAAACTTCGCGATCCGCGGAAACACAAATTCCCCCAGGCATTTCCAATTCGGCAAGCGATTTTTCTTGGTGAATAGCAAACACGGGCCCACCAATGGGGCCCCCATGAACCATAAATCGGCCATCCGATTCCAATCCAGTCATTTCCCGCCAGACGGACTTGAGTTGATCATCCGCCAGTCGATTTACAACCACGCCAAAAGTTCCATGTTCGTTGTCTTGCAACAAAAAAACCACGGTGCGCTCAAACGGTGTGGATTGCAAAATTGGCGAAGCAATCAAGAAACTTCCCGGGGCAAAACCGGAGCGGAGGTTTGATCCCGATTGGAGAAAGTTTTCAAAACGATGGGTCACTTGGCGTTCTTTCCAATAGTAAACAGGCTCAGAATCACTGCCTCAAACATGGCAGCGACGCAATCAATGCAAGATTCGTGCCGAATCGGAAGAATCTGGTCCTCGCCGTTAATTCTATGAAAACGATCCGAAATTGGCAAAAAACATCCCACTATTTCGCCGAGTGTTCATTTTCAACGGTCAATTTGGCAGCTGATCTAGCGTCGACGATCGAGACTTTGTTTTGGCTATTTCAAGTCACCCAGAGTTTTGCGCAGACGTCGATATGTTATTCTGCATAGCTCGGTCGAAAATAGAACGGTTCCAAAGTCCATAAATCATCGCGTTGACCAGCCAAAAAACGTCGCGAACCAAGCTCGCCGACTCCAACAGCCGAACATTCCCGTAGGTGCTCGTCGGCAATGAGGATTTTCCCATTCAAATTTGCAGTGGTGGCTTCAATGGCATCGATGATTGGATTCAAACCTGTCCCAGTCAGAAGTTCTCCGTCGGCCAGCTGTTCCAGCCAGGCTGTCCGATCGAGAATTTGGTTCGCTGAAATCTCCTGTGGATACTCGGACGTAACACTTCCGATGCGATAGCTACCGGCAAACAACTGCTGCCGCTGAGCATTGAGTACAGTTTTGATTACTCGTATTCCAGATAACAAAGATGGAGGTGATCGCTTAAATGTCTGATTGGCAATTACCTCCAACGTATTTACGCCGATCAATGGAGTTCCGTGAACATAGGCCAGTGTTTTTGCGGCAACCACTCCAACCCGCAATCCAGTGAACATTCCGGGCCCGGTTGCAATAGCGATCAACTCCAAGTCCGCTAATTTCCGTCCAGCTTCGGCGAAAACCTGTTTCAACATGGGAAATAGTTTAACCGAAACTCCGGGCGGAAATTTACCCGAGACCGGCGGCCTCGCATCTGAAATGGGATGGAGTTGGATCTCTGATTGGCGCGAATCGGCTTGCGTGATCAAGTTACCACTCTCCAAAAGGGCGACCGAAAACTGGCGATCCGAAGTGTCTATAGCCAAGGTAAACAATGGATAAATCCCACGCGTGATTCGAATATCACGTCAAAAATTTGAAAAAATGAACCCCGAGTAAACCGCCGGCCGAATTGCGTACTACAATTTGACTGAGAGCGATTCAATTGCTTGCGAATTTGGCCCCTGACTCGATTGCAAGCCAAACTGATTGGACTTAAACTATTGCTCTTCCTTTAGCTGAAAATCGCGAAAATCCGAGTTTTTGTTTCAACCTATTCCCTTCAAGGGCCTCAGCTGTGAAGCGTGCGATTATTAGCGATATCCATGGAAATTTGGAAGCCCTGACTGCGGTATTTAATCGGATCGGGGAGTTGAATGTGGACGGGATCATCTGTTTGGGCGACGTCATCGGTTATGGTCCCAATCCTTTGGAATGCCTCGACCTGGTGATGTCGAAATGCCAATTGACAATTTTGGGAAATCACGACCAGGCCGCTATTTTTGACCCTGAAGGCTTTAACCCCGTGGCGATGCGGGCGATTTTCTGGACTCGCACGCAACTCGAATCCGACAACAAAAATATTGAAAAATCGGATTTGCGATGGGATTTCCTGGGCGAGCTTCCGCGGCGTCATGACGAAGGCGAATTCCTGTTTGTCCATGGCTCCCCGCGCGACCCGACGAACGAGTATGTGTTTCCAGAGCACATTTATGAAAAAGAACTGATGACAGTCTTATTCAGTCGAATTGAAAAATATTGTTTTCAAGGCCACACACATATTCCAGGAATGATCACCGAAACAGGGACATTTACTTCTCCCGAGCAGAATGACTACTATTTTCGCTTGGGGGACACCAAATGCATGTTCAATGTCGGCAGCGTCGGTCAGCCTCGCGATGGTGATCCGCGGGCCTGTTTCGTCGTATTGGATTCCGACGAAAAATCGGTTCAGTACCACCGTGTCGATTACGATTTTGAGACAACCCGACAGAAAATCCATAACATTCCGGATTTGGACAATATGCTCGGAGACCGTTTGCGCGGCGGTCGATGATCGCTTGACAGAATCACGGTCAGTCCAGATATTCGAGCGTTGTCGCATTTTGCTCCACTCTCGATCAAGATACCGGCTTCTTTGTTTTCAAATTCCCACCTGACTTTGATGCGGTACCTTCGTGGCTAAACTGGCGATAATTAGCGATATTCATGGAAATTTGGAAGCGCTGACGGCCGTATTGGCGGACATTCAAAAAATCGAGATCAGCAATATTTGCTGTTTAGGGGATGTAATCGGTTACGGCCCCAACCCTCGTGAATGCATCGATGTTTGCCGGCAATTGGATTTTTCCCTGCTGGGTAATCACGATAACGGAGCGTTGTTCGACCCGGAGGGTTTTTCCAGCGGGGCCGAAAAAGCGATTTTTTGGACCCGCAAACAACTCGAAGACGCGTCGATTAATGGGGCCCAGGAACGTTGGAACTTTCTCGCCCAACTTCCACGTACGATTCGCAAAGATGACTTGATGTTCGTTCATGGATCACCTCGCAGCCCGCTCAATGAATACGTGTTTCCCGAAGATATTTACAATCAGCGAAAAATCGAACGTATTTTCGGCTTTATTCAGAAGTATTGTTTTCAAGGCCATACCCATGTTCCTGGAGTGTTTACAGAACATTGTCGGTTTTATTCACCCAATGAAATCAGTAACCACTACACGATGGCGAATCAAAAACTGATGATCAACGTCGGCAGCGTCGGCCAACCTCGAGACAACGATCCGCGCAGCAGTTATGTGGTGCTGGAGGGAAATGAAATTGAGTTTCGCCGAGTGGAGTACGATCCGCGAATAACGCGGGACAAGATTCTGGCGATTGCTGACTTGGATAATTTTCTCGGAGACCGTCTGCTCGAAGGCCGTTAGTCCCCCTTCCCAATATTTATGGTTTTTCCGACAATACAACGTTGTACGACGGAAATTCCATGATCGAGTCCGACTTTTCGACTCCCCGACCTCCAGAGCCCTCGTGGGATATCTTGGCCGTTAGCATACACGCTCCCCTTATTGTTTTTACCAGGATTTGTATTTGTGAATGGCCGCGCTATTGGGTTTGTTTTGCTGTCTTCGCTAATCATGGTGGCGGCGATTATTCTTCAAAACACATTAACCCCACCTCCGCCAATCGATGCCGTCGGCAACCAGGTTGCCGACCCAAATCTTCCGCCAGGGAATAACGAGGCGACCGCTGAATCGGTTGACCCGGCCAATAACTTGGCGGAACAGAATTCCGGCCAGGCTGGCGAAAAAACCGAGATTCAGGCCACGGGTGACTCGAACGTAGAAGACACATCCGCCTTGGCTGCGCGTGTCGATAACACGGGCGCCGAGAGCGAAAAAGACCTTTCGGCGAATCCCGGCGTCGACGAACTAGCAACACCATTGCCGAAAAATACCGACGACAAATTTATCACCATTGGTTCGCTGGGCACGGAAAGTTCCGATCGTTATCTGATTACAATCAACCAGCGTGGTGGAACGATTCACCGCATCGAACTCAATTTCTATCAATCCAAATCGACTCGTCCAAAGTATCGCGACCTCGAAAATAACGGCGGCTATCTCGGTTGCCTTGATTGTCTCGATACGTCGGCCGGATGTTTGGTACGAACCGTCGGTAATGGCACTCCGGCGAGTAACGCATCCGCGCCTAAGGTTACGGGTGGAATCTTGGTCGGTGACTTGCTCGTCGCGTTAGATGGTGAGCCGATAGTATCGGCCCAGGAATTTGAATTGCGATTGGAAAAGAAAACCAAACCTCGAACCACGGTTCAACTAACCGTCGACAGAGGCGGAGTTCCGTACACCTTTGATGTAGCCTTGACTGACAAACCAATTGAATTGCTACGTCCAGAAATCAGTCGCCTGGATCCGAATTTTGACTACCCCGAGTCGTTCGTATTTTCACTTCTCAAGCCGCTCAGTTTTGTTGATCAGGTTTGGCCCGATTTGGACCGCGAAATGCGGGCAGGCAACTGGACAACCAAGGTGAACAATAATCGCGACGTCGAGTTGACTTTTGATCTCTCCGCCGAGGAACTTACGAAACAGGGCCTCGTTGGTCCGTTGAGCGTGAAGAAGCGTTATCGTTTGCCGGATTTGGCAGCTGAGGAGATCCACAATCTCGACTCTCGGACTTTTCATTTCAATCTCGATGTTGAAATTGTCAATGGTGCCGACCAAGCTCAAAAATTGGCCTTCGAACTTGATGGGCCGACCGGTTCGACGACCGAGACTTGGTGGTATGCCCAAAAAATTCACGGTCGGTCGACAGCGATCGGCTATGTCGCGGGTGCCCGCGACATTATTGGCTCGACCGAGCGACTTCCTTTCGTGTTTATCGGTTGCCCTGAGATCACCAAAGGGGCCAGCAAGTCCCCTCCCGTGATCAATTTCGTCAGCAGTCCGCTGATTGATAAACAAACCGATCGCAACCTGAATTATGTCGGTGTTGACGCTCAGTACTTCAATGTGACTTTGATTCCTCAGATGCCGGAAAATGAGAAATTCGCTGTGGACAGCGTCTCGACATTTACCAATGGCGGAGAAATTCCAAAAAAAGATGTCAAACTTCATCGCTTGGCCGATTGCACGTTTCAATTGATCAAGTCGGTTGAGATTCCTCCCGGTGACAGCTATCGGCAGTCGTTTGAGATCTTCAGCGGCCCGAAGGAAGGTCAACTATTGAAGCACTATGGCTTGGACGATACGCGAACGTTTGGCTGGTTTGCTTGGTGCTCGAAGCCATTAATGATGTTGCTTCATTTCTTTTATTGGATCACCGGTAGCTTCAGTTACGGCTTGGCGATCATCATGCTGACCGTTCTCGTTCGCTGTTGCATGATTCCCATCTCACGTAAGGCAGCCTTGAATGCGCAGATGATGCAACATTTGCAGCCTCAGATCAAAGAGATTACCGACAAGTACAAAGACGATATGGAGAAACGGGGTGTGGCCCAACGGGAACTGTTCAAACGGTATAACTACAATCCGTTGAACGGCTGTTTCATGATGTTCTTCCAATTGCCAATTTTTATTGGGTTGTATCGGGGTCTCTCGGTCGATATTGGCTTGCGTGATCAGCCATTAGTTTCCGGAATGAGTTGGTGCAGCAACCTGTCTGGTCCGGATCAATTATTGAACTGGAAAGATTGGATGCCGACCATGCTCGGTGATGAGACCGGTTGGCTCGGTCCCTATCTGAATATTTTACCGTTGGTAACGATGGTGTTGTTCTTGGTCCAACAGAAAATGTTCATGCCACCACCAACCGACGACCAGCAAAAAATGATGCAAAAAATGATGACTTTCATGATGATTTTTATGGGAGTGATGTTTTTCAAGGTCTCGGCTGGCCTGTGTATTTACTTCATCACGTCCAGCCTATGGGGAATTATTGAGCGAAAAATGCTACCCAAACCCGTGCTGGACACGGCTAAAATGGCACTTTCCGGCGGAGCAATTACTGTTGCCGCAACCAGTCAACCTTCCAAATCCGATCAAAAAGCCGAACTACAACGCGAACTCGATCTGGCCGAACGGAAACAAAGAAACGCGGATCGCAAAAAACGGCTAAAAGACCGCGGCGTTTAACATGCCCAATTTTGATGTTGACGATACGATCGCTGCGATCGCGACTGCGGCGGGCCACGGATTGCGAAGTACCATTCGTATCAGCGGCCCGGAGTGCCTCAAGTGTCTGGTTCGTTCGTTTTGTTTTCTCTCGACCAAGCCACTCGCCGAACTGCGGTCGCCCTCGATGCTTGGCGTAGAAATGGTCTTGGACGACAACTTGAAGTTACCGGGTTCGCTGATCTATTGGCCAAATCACCGCAGTTATACTCGGCAGCCGTCAGCGGAGTTTCACACGTTTGGCTCGGGGCCAATTATACAATTGGCCCTCGCCAAAATCTGTCAATCCGGCGCTCGATTGGCCAATCCCGGCGAATTTACGTTGCGCGCTTTTCTGTCCGGTCGACT
>JANNWZ010000062.1:0-32361 GCA_031409295.1 Mariniblastus sp. | reverse complement strand
GCCTCGTTTCATTTATGATCAATTGGGTGACTTGATAAATCAGGTCGCGGCGGGCTTTGACTTGGTCGTATTTGATGTTGGACCTGCCAATCAGCTAATCGGCGAGCTGAGCCAGTCGAGGTTTCTGGTCGATATTGGATTGATCGTGCATCAGGGCAACGATACGGCTGGGTTCCTGCAGACGAAAGACCGGTTGGAAACATTCGGCTTGAGTCGTTTTGTGGTAGCTCAGAACGGTGTCCAGCAAAACGCGGCGATCAATGTGGCTTAGTCCGGCCAGTGAACCCATCGCACCGGTTTTGTTTGATCTTGATCCTGATTGTCGCCTTGTTGGGAGGCGCGATGCGCGTGTCGATAGCGCAACACGACGGCTTGTGGCTGGACGAAATACATACCGCGTGGACCACGGGTAGCGGCTGGTCCACGTTGTGGGAACGTGCGTTCGCAGGAAATCAAAGCGGCTGGTATTTCGGTTTGGTCTGGATCGTTCGCGGGGTCTTGGGCGACTCCATATTGGCTTTACGCGCGGTTTCAATCGCGGTCGGTACGTTGCTTATTCTAGTAGCAGCCCATTTGACCTGGAGCTGGACTCGGTCGACCGTCGGAACCTGTTTGGCAGCTTGGTTGATCGCGACCGATAGCCAATTTGTGTTCTATGGGACCGAAGCGCGAACCTATGTACTGGTTCAATTGGTGAGTGTAATCCAGGTCCTGACGTTTTGGAGTTGGCTGTCTCGGTTTCGGTCGGCAGAATCGTTGTTGGAAACGAACGGACACACTCGCTGGCTGGGAAGCGGATTATTATTGTCGGTGGTTACCGCGATGCTGTTTGCGTTACATTCGACCAGCGTGTGGTTGCCGATCGCTGAGGTGATTTTTTTTATGGGCTACTGGTTCGTGAACCGATTCCAAGTCACCTCAAATTTTGATTGGCAGCCGGCGTGGAAATCGGCAATTCTGATCGCGCTGCTGACAACGCTGTTCTGTGTTCCGGCCTTGATGGAAGCCAATTCGATATTTGGGCGGCGGGCTAATTGGTTACCGGTTTCGTCCGGAGCGATGTTACTACAAGAGTTTCGCTGGCCGATATTATTGTGGCTGGTATTGCCCTTGATCCTGGTTGCGATCGTTAGCGCTTTCGAAGGCACAATGGCAACACAATGGCGGGGTACACAATTCTCGCAACAGAATTTTGCCCGCACTTTGTTTGTGCTAATGTGGGCGCTGGTTCCGATTGGAAGTGTGTGGTGGCTGGATCGCTGGCAAGTAGCGCCACTGGCCCTGAGTCGTTACACCCTGGTCGGATCGGCCGCGCTGCCGATCTTTTGTGGTTTGTGTGCGAGCACTCCGCGAAATGTTTTCGGACAGTGGGCTGTCGCTGGAACTTTGGTCGGCAGCAGTCTGTTTCAGAGCCCATTGATTCACGTACTCGGACAACATTCAATGTCGACTCAATTGCGATTTGAAGACTGGCACTCGCCCATCGCTGAAATCAACAATCGGGCGGACAAGCAGACCCATCCAGTGATTCTGTTTGCTAATTTGATTGAGGACGTACAGGCATTTGAACGGACCGATGTTGCGTTCCAGGAATATTTGTTGTTTCCGATTCAAGGGCTAGATCGCGTGGAAACGACTCATCGAAAAATCATGGCGGCTCCCACGCTGACGCGGCCACACTTTCGCAATAGCGATATCCAGTTGATGCAAGAGCAGGGGGGAGGGTGGTTGATTATTCGGGCAGATGCAGCCACGGCAAACCTGTTAACGGAGATCACTGATGAACTGCGAAATTGGCCCACGAGGAATAAACAGTCATCGCAGTCACCCGAAAGTGACGCTAACAAAAAACCATTTCCGGCATTCGTGCCGCAGATTCGGTTCGCCCAGTTTCCAAACAGCAACGTACATCTGGTGAGTGTGAACTATCCGGGATACTCGGCGGAAACAAATCAATCAGTTCAGTAATTGTATCTGACTCGACGAGCAAGGTAACGGTCAAAACTTTGAGACGCGTCCCGGCGCAAACGGCGTCAAATCGATTGTCGGCGATTGACCTGTAATCAAATCCGCCATAGCCACCGCTGTACCAGTCGAGAGATGCAAGCCGGCTTTGAAATGGCCTGTGGCGACCCAGGTATTTTTTGAATTGCCCATCAAACCGAGATAAGGGAATCCGTCAAAGGTTCCGGGCCGCAAGCCAGCCCAGGCGGTGACTAGCGTTTGCGGGTTGCAAGCCGGAATCAATTCGCTGGCCCAGGCAACTAGCTCAGCGATATCAGCGGGAACGGTGTCAGAATTGAAACCGACCTCTTCAATCGTAGCTCCGGCCAACACGTGTCCATCGGCTCGAGGAACTAGATAGCGAATGCCTTCATTGATGATTGGACCGAAGATTGGCTGAGGAAGTTTAAACATGACCATTTGCCCGCGGACGGGTGTCATGGGCAGCGATGCATGGAAGGGTGCCAACAACAGCTCGCTCCAAGCGCCGCAGGCAATGCAGTATTGATCGGCTCGATATTCCGTCCCATCGGCCCGAATAAATTCGGTTTGTTCATCGTTGACAATTAACTCGAGGGAGGCGATTCCCTCGACGATCTGCACGCCGTTTTGTTGGCATGCTGCCAGCAGGGCTTGGAGGTGTCGCGGATTGCGCAACTGAGATTCGCCCGGCACGAAAACGGCTTGCGCGGATGGCTCGAGTCGACAACCTGGCACGCGTTCGGTCAACTGCGACCGGCCCATCGTCTCAAACGGAATCTGACGCTCTTGCCAATACAATTGTTGACCAATCAAGGCAGCAATTTCACCTCGCGAACGAGCAAGGTATACACCGCCGCATTCGACGTAACCCGTATCGATTCCAGTTTGCCGGCGCAAGTCCATAGCCCATTGCGCATGCAGCTCGGAACTGAGGGCTTCCAGTTTCTCTAACGGATGAATGGCCGTGGTGGCTTGAGTCGGTGGCAGAATTCCGGCACCGGCCCAAGACGCTTTTCGGCCAACCCGATCTTGTTCCAAGAGTGTTACCGGCTGTCGTCGCCGCGACAGTTCGTAGGCCAGCGAGAGTCCGATGACTCCACCACCGATGATCAGGGTCTGTGGCATGCCGAAGTTCAATTCCAAAAGTGAGAGATTTAAAATACGAGCGGGAAAACTATCGGCCGGGGCAAATCTGACTCAGCCGTAGCCGGAGTTTTTCGGTGGTCGTGTCCGGTGCGGCAAATGGTGCGGACAATATACGCATCAATTGATGAAAGTCGTCGATGTCATCGACGTCGGTCATTTCCGGCAACAGATCAAAGTCAATCTGGTGTTCCCGCAAGGCGGCCATAGTTTGGAGGCAGACGCTCGATGTACTCCAGGCAATGTTCTGAAAGATGTTGTCACACTGTTGACGCAGACCAATCAGATAATATCCTCCATCGGTACTAGGACCAATTACCGCGGGGCATTGGTCGAGTTTTTCGAATGCAGATTCCAAAAGGGCTGGCTGGATCAATGGGCAATCAGAACCGATGACGATAATTTTTCGACTGACGCCGTCAGCCTTTATCGATTCGTTTACGACCAAGTCCGGAGTCTGGTTTCCCAGAAACGTCGTCGCGAAAAAGGCACGCAATCGGTTTCCCAAATCTCCGTCGGCTTGGGGAACAAGATTCCATTCGGGGCCAGCCAATTGCCGGAATTCCTCGCGTCGTTGGTCGGGGCTAAAAACAATCGAACGAAAGTGTCCGGAACTCTTCAACTGAGTCAACAAATGGGACAAAAATTCAAAATAGATTTCGCTGGCCGCGTGAATTCCCAATGTGGCCAGTCTGGTCTTCACTTGGCCAGGCTGCCAAAATTTGGCGAACAAGCCGATATGGTTTTCAGATATCATCGAAAATTGAACCCAATCTCTGATATAATCGTTGCGTCCGGCGCAATCGTGTAGGGCGGTCCTCGACTCCGTTCGAGATCGCTAGGAATTCCGCCACCGGGTATTTAAACTAAGAGCTTGGATTCAGATTATCACGTCCCCGGTTCGGGACCAATCGGGCGTCGTCGTAGCTAATAGACCGTTTGTCGAGGCTTCATTTCAATGTCGGAATCCAGCACCCAAAGCTTTGTTCAATTGCTTGAACGTAGCGGGATCATTGCCGAAGATCGACTAAAAACCGAATTGACGGCGTTGACCGAAAACGCAAATGGCCAATCGCTGGACATCGATCGCTTGACCGGTCATCTGCTCGACGCCGGGTTGATCACACAATGGCACTTGGAGAAACTGCTGGCCGGGAAATACAAAGGATTTTTTCTCGGCAAATACAAACTGCTAGGGCATTTGGGTACCGGCGGCATGAGCAGTGTGTATCTGGCCGAACATCGTCTTTCGGGTCAACTTCGAGCGATCAAGGTCCTGCCGCGAAAAAAAGTCTCTGACAAAAGCTATCTCGATCGGTTTTACCTGGAAGCCCGCGCTGCTGCGAGCCTGGACCATCCCAATGTCGTGCGAATTTACGACATCTGCAACGAAGGCGATACGCATTACATGGTGATGGAATACGTACAGGGACAGGACTTGTACGAAATTGTCAAAGCCCAGGGCCCCTTGCCATTTAACAAGGCGGTAGAATATTGCGCCCAAGCTGCCGAGGGTTTGTCGCATGCTCATCGTCGCGAGCTCGTGCATCGCGACATCAAGCCGGCGAACCTGTTGCTGACGAATGATGGCGTCGTCAAGATTCTGGATTTGGGGCTGGCATTGGTAAATCAAGAGGATTCCGAATCGTTGACGCTGTTGTACAACGAGCGAGTCATGGGGACGGCGGATTATTTGTCGCCCGAACAAGCCGTCAACAGCCATAACGTGGATCGACGCGCCGATATTTACAGCCTGGGTTGTACGCTCTATTTCCTGTTGACCGGCCATCCGCCATTTCCCAAAGGAACACTGGCACAACGTATCGCGATGCACCAAACCCAAGAGCCGGCGGATGTTCGCGAGAGCCGCGTCGATTGCCCCGCGCCATTAGTCGAAATCTGTCGACACATGATGAAAAAAAACGTCCTCGAGCGATACCAGAATTGTGTCGACGTAAAACTAGAATTGCTCGGTTGGTTGGAAACCGGTCGTCAATTGGGAACCGGCATCGTCATCGGCGCGGCGTCGGAAAAACAAATCCGTCCTGCCAGTCTATCAACCGGGGATTCGTCGGAATCGCCGTTCACCATCGACACCAGCCAGTCCTCTAAGTCCTCCAAATCGTCGGGTTCGGATGCGAAGCTGTCGTCCCCGGGAAAGTCTTCAGGCAAATCTGGAGCACATCCATCTCCGAAATCGTCCAGCAAGAAAATGGCGACGAGCGGCAGTTTCCGTTTGATCCGCCGAAAAGCCCCTCCGAAATGGGTTTTACCAGTCGTGATTGTCGCCATGTTTCTGATCCTGATCGCGGTGTTGTATCTCGCGTCGCTATTGATCCAACGTACCGCCACGACGCATCCATCGTCCGCGCCGGTGAACAGCCGTGTTATGATTGCTTGAAAAACGTTTATCGCCGAAATCGGCCTGTGGAATAATCAAAATGAATTCAAGATCTGTTTTTCGCACTGTGTTGCTGTTGTGTATGTGCAACCTCTGGTGGGTGTCACTGGCGCAAGCCCAAAAACCAACTGCCAAGGAAAAACAGGCCGTCCGGTTAATGAAAACCAAAATTGATCAGGCGGGAAAATTCTATAAATCGAAAAAAATGGACCAGTGTCGCGAAGCGATTGAGGCAGCGATTCCGCAATTCATGACAGCTACCCAAGGTGCGCGACAGGAGTTGCTCGAGCTAGTCAAACCAGAATACGACCGGTTGCAAAAGGCGCATGAGTTGTTATTGGCAGCTGGCGAAGAACTGTCGACGCTGCCGCCATTTCCGCAGCCCGTCTCCGGCGATTCGGCGGTGGTTAGTTTCAAGACCTTGGTCGCGCCGATTCTGGTTGCAAAGTGCGGCAATTGCCACATCAACCGAAAACAGGGAAATTTCAGCACGGCGACGTTCGAATCGCTCGATCAGAGTACTATGCTGGCCTTTGGACTACCCCAGGATAGCCGGCTGATTGAAGTAATCGAGAGCGGCGAAATGCCCAAAGGTGGGCTGACCGTCGAGCCGGCGGAACTGCAGATTCTAAAAGACTGGATCACTCAAGGCGCGAAATTCGATGGCGATAATCCGCGTCAAAACTTGCGCGAAATCGTCACCTCGACCGCAGCCCCGGCAGCGACAGTGGCGGCCCCGACACCTGCCGCGCCGACTGGCAAAGAAACCGTTTCGTTTGGATTGCAGATCGCTCCGATCCTGGTGGAACATTGTGGGCAATGTCACATGAACGCCAATCCGTCGGGTAATTTCAATCAGGCGTCGTTTGAGACGCTATTGCGCGGTGGTGATTCGGGACCGCCGATCGTTCCGTACAAAACTGAGGCCAGCATGTTGTACAAACGACTCGTTGCCGGGGAAATGCCGCCGACTGGGAAACTCGATGCCAAATTGATCGAATTGTTTGGCACTTGGATTACCGAAGGAGCCAAATACGATGGTGTGGATCCGAAGTTGGCGACTGCGACGGTTGCCACTGTGGCCAAAGCGAAATCTCAGTCTCATGCGGAATTGATGGCAGACCGCAAAGGTCTGTCTGCCAAGAATTGGAATTTGGTGATGGGCCAAACCGAGTCGTTCACGCTGCAGAGTGACAACTTTTTGGTCATTGGATCCGCCGACAAAAAACGATTGGACGAAATTTCAACGCAGCTGACTAAAGCCGCTCCGAAAGTTGCTGCGACCTTGAAATCGGATTCTGCTGCACCGCTAGTGAAAGGCAACATTTCGGTATTTGTGTTTGAAAAAAGATATGACTTCAGTGAGTTTGGCAAAATGGTCGAGCGACGGGATTTTTCCAAAGACGTTTCGGCTTATTGGAATTACACAGTAAGCGATGCCTATGCGACCATCCTGTTACCGCCCAACCAAACTGCCGCCGATGCGGAGATATCGCTGGTCCAGCAAATGGCTGCGCTCCACGTTGCCAGTCTGGCACCGGACGTTCCCCGATGGTTTGCCGATGGAGTCGGCTACTGGACCGCCAAGAAAATTTTGGCCCAGCAGGAAGCCGTAAAGGCTTGGGATGCTGAATCCGTGGCGGCGGCCGGCACCATGAAACAGCCCGATGATTTCATCAACAATCGAATGCCGGCAGAACAAGCGGGACTGGTTAGTTACCTGTTTGTAAAATCGCTGAAATCAAAAGGGGGCAGTTTCGATGATTTGCTCGATTCGATGCGCGATGGCAAATCGTTTGAACGTTCCTTCACGACGGCATTCGGAACCACGGCCGCGGAGATGTTAAAAAGAGTCTACAAAAATGGTGGCTGATCTACGGGAAACTGACTTAGGCAACGCAAGATTTCTTCGCCAGTCGCCGGGAGGCTTAGATTCACGTCGCAGGCGTGTTCATTGTCTTGAGCCAATTGACTTAACGCATCTTTGACTGCCGCCCAGACCGCGGTTGCCAACATCAAGGGCGGCTCGCCAACCGCTTTGCTGCGGCCGACGCAATGCGTGTTGTCTTCGTTGGGAAACAAATCACAGTGAAAATCGACTGGTAAGTCGGTGATTCCCGGAATTTTGTAGGTGGTGGGGGAATGGGATAACAAGCGGCCGGCGGAATCGTAAACCAAACATTCGGCCGTTACCCAACCCAGTCCTTGAATAAATCCGCCGATGATTTGCCCGCGGTCGATTCCAGGGTTGATCGACACGCCAATGTCCATTAACAGATCGACGCGCGGTACAGTCAATTCTCCCGTAAACCGATCGACGCAAACTTCGGCCACCGCGGCACCCTGTGTGAAATACAAAAACGGATTGCCGCGTCCCGTCTCGCGATTGAAATCGACGCCCGGCGTTTTATAAAACCCCCGCGCCCCCAAATCAATCCGTTCCAGTCTGGCACGCCGAGTCAATTCGGCAAACGGCATGCCGGTGTCCGGTTGTCGCGAATCGCGCACCAGGCCATTTGCAAAAACGATGTGCTCGGAAGAAGGAATGAAACCCTGTTCCCGCGCCGAAAATACATCGGCGGCGAATTCCGACAGTCGTTCCCGAATGACGCGGCAGGCGGCCACTGCGGCCGCTCCGTTCAGGTCGGTCCCGGCCGACGCCGCTGTCGGTGAGGTATTATTATTTTTCTCGGTCGAGGTCGGCATTAAGATGACGGCTGGATAGGGGATCCCGAATTCATCAGCGACCAGTTGCCGAATTTTCGTATTTAGCCCTTGCCCCATTTCAGTGCCGCCGGTCGACACTTGCACCGTGCCGTCGGTGTAAACATTCACCAGCGCATTGGCTTGATTCAAAAATTTTGATGTAAATGAGATCCCGAATTTGACGGGAGTCAATGCCAAGCCGTGTAGAAAAAACGCATCTTTGGTATTGCGACCCGCGAGTTGTTGACGACGTCGCCGATAATCAGAGGTTTGCTCCAACGTCGTGAGGATTTTCGGAAGATGGTTCCCGGAAAACAACTGCCCGTAGGGAGTCATGTTGCGGTCGACCGTTCCATAGAGATTTTTCAGCCGCACATCGAGCGCGTCCAACGACAACGACTCGGCGATTCGTTGGATGATATTTTCGGTTGCCGCGATTGCTTGTGGGCCACCGAATCCACGAAACGCGGTATTCGGTGGGTAATTGGTTTTGCAGACCTGTCCGTTGAATTCAACGTGTTCGATGTAGTAGGAGTTGTCCGCATGTAGTAACGTGCGTTCCATGACCGACGTCGACAGGTCAGCAGCTGCCCCACCGTCTGAAAAGAAATCACACTTTAAGGTGTTGATTACACCATCGGGTTCAAAGCCAACTTCCCAGCGACATAAATAGGGGTGACGTTTTCCAGTGACTCGCATGTCCTGGTCCTTGTCGTAAACAATGCGGGCGGCGCGACCGGTTCGCAGCGCGACCAAGGCGACCATCAACGCCGGAATCACCGCTTGAGTCTCTTTGCCGCCGAATGCTCCTCCCATCCGTTTGCAAATACAGACGACTTGGTGCAGCGACAGCCCCAATACTTCAGCAATCATCGTCTGAACTTCGGTGGTGTTCTGAGTCGAAGAGTGAATCAATAATTGGTTTTCTTCGCTGGGGTAAGCAATAGCCGATTGCGATTCGAGGTAGAACTGTTCCTGTCCGCCGCTACGAAATTCACCGGATAGTCGGTGCGTCGCAGTTCGGATTGCCTGATCTGGATTACCGCGCCGGATTTGTCGCCGCGGCCCAATGAAATGCTGACCGGCAATCGCCGCTTCGATCGAAAAGACCGGTTCCGATTCGGTCGCCTGAATTTTGATCAAGCGGCAAGCCTGTTTTAGCGCAGCGGCTGATTCAGCGGCGACAATGATGATCGGCTGGCCCACATAGAGCAGCCGCTGATTGGCCAGAAACGGTTCGTCTGCAAACAGGGGACCAAACAAATTGTGGGGGCCAACATCGGCGACCGTTAATAGGCAGACAATCCCCGGTATCTTTTCAGCGGCTGTGCAGTCAATCGAATCGAGGGTGCCACTGGCAATGGGCGAACCGACAAACCCGACAAACAACTCGTCTTCGCGGCGCGGCAAGTCATCGATGTAGGCCGCCGTCCCGGTCACATGTCCCACCGCCGAATCGTGCGGAATCACTCGCCCAACCGCCAGCCGGTGGGGCAGGGCAGGGGCTACGTCGGTTTTTTTTGACAACGGATGATCGTTCATATCAGGGGGCCGAAAAAATTGGAAATTGACTACGGAACAAAGCACCGTTAGCCAGCGGAAGTACTGAGTTCTTTCCGGGTCTCGAAATAAAATTTCACCAACACGTTTTTTGCCAACTGCATTCGGTAATCGACTCCACCGCGGACATCCGTGATCGGAGTGATTTCGGTAACCGCGATTTCTCCGGCTTGACGCATGGCTTCTTCCGTTAGCAATTGACCTTTCAAAAAAGATTCCGTCTCGGGCAGTCGCAATACCCTTGGTCCAACTGCGCCATAAGCAATGAAGGCCGACTTGATCATTGCATCTTCAAGATCCAAACGAATCGCCGCGGTAAAACTGGAGATGTCCATATCCTTTCGTCGCGAGACTTTGTACAAACGCAATTCGCTCTGCCGCGGCAGGATGGGAATGATAACTCGCGTCAATAATTCGCCGGGCCTCAAATCGACTTGTTTATAGCCGCGATAAAAGTCATTGATCTTGACAGTGCGGCGACCAGCTCGACTGATCAATTCCAACTCACCCTCGCAAACAAACAGAAACGGCAATGAATCGGCAATTGGCGAAGCATTGATCAAGTTTCCTCCGATCGTGCCCACATGTCGAATCTGCGGCGATCCGAAAACAGAAACGATCTGGTGAAATTGGGGCATTCGCTGTTGCGTCAGCGTTTCGAAATCCGTCCAGGTGGCTCGAGCACCTGCGATGATCGCTTGCTCGTTGATTTCGATGCCAGTAAGTTCGCCAACACGGTTTAGATCCAACCAGATTTTCGGTTGGCACAGTCCCTTGTTGAACTGAACGCCCAAGTCGGTCGCGCCGGCTACCAGTTTGGCGGTCGGGTTCTCGGTCAGGAAAGCGGTAACCTGAGCAATCGTGTTCGGGGAGTAAATTGTGAGTGCGACTGTCGGATCGTCGTTCGACCGAATCAAGATCTCGTCGGCCTGCGTTGGTCGGAGGTAAGCCAACATCGAAGCGGCCGGATAAAGCTCGTTGACCGATGGTCGGTTAAGGGAGTTGCACTGCAATCCGGCTTGAATTATGGATTCGTATCCCGTGCAACGGCACAAGTTACCCGTCAACCCACACCGCCAGTCCGCGACCGTCGGTCGCGGATTGGTTTCTAACAAACCGGTCATCGCCACCACGAATCCAGGAGTGCAAAATCCGCATTGTGAACCATGGCAATCGATCATGGATTGTTGAACATCCGTTAGTTTCGAATTTCGGTCGGCGTCCGTTGGATTGCCAGCCAGCCCTTCGATAGTCACCAGATGGCAACCATCCAATTGAAACATGAATCGAATACAAGAATCGATCGGAAGATAGCGAAATTCGTTGAAGCCGGTCAGACTCGCTCGGCCACACAGCACCGAGCAAGAACCGCAATCCCCTTCCGAGCATACGATTTTTGTTCCAGGCAATTTCAAGCGATGGCGCAAGAAATCAGAAACCGTTAAGAAGGCGTCTTCACCGGAAACGCGATACGGTTTGCCATTAATAAAAAGAAGGACTTGGTTTCGCATGACTGCGCTCGCGACTGGCACGGTTCTAATCCGCCAGTATATCAGACACATCCAGTGGATTGTCAGCCCGTCAGAATCCAGACGGCTGAAGAATGGAGCCGCAGTTCCCCTGGGTTGGCAACGGGTGGAATTCCAGCGGGCTCTGCGCGATGGAATTAGCCGCGGGGATCAAACTCACGTCGATTTTTGACACTGACAAAGACAGTCTTGAACTGGCCATTGCGGAAAATCTTCATGGGAATGGGAGTGTCCACAGCCGACAAGCTGACTTTCGTAACGAGGTGCGAATCGTTGGCTACTGGGAGGTTGTTGAATTCAAGAATCACATCGCCAATCTGGAGATCTGCTTCGGCGGCCGGCGAGCCCGGCGTGATGGCTGAAACCAGTGCGCCGTAGGCCGTATTCAATCCGAGTGCCGTTGCCCGATCATACGAAAACCGAGCATCTAACGAGACGCCCAAAAATCCTCGATGGACTTCACCGAAGTCGATCAAATCATTGACAATCCGCAAGGCCATATTCATGGGAATCGAAAATCCGATTCCATCGCTGCCGCCGCTATTGCTGGCGATCGCCGTATTGATACCGATTATCTCACCGCGCAAGTTGATCAGTGGACCACCGCTGTTTCCCGGATTGATAGCTGCATCGGTTTGAATAAAATCCTGGTAACGTACTCCTTGCGGACCGAGCTCCAGATCATGTCGTTCCAGGGCACTGATGATTCCATAACTAACAGAATGGCTTAAGCCAAACGGACTGCCGACTGCCACCACAAAATCTCCGATCTCGACGGTCGTACTATCACCAAGTCGCGCCGGTACTAAATCTGATTGGGAGATGGCCATCACGGACAAATCCGTTTCCCGGTCGTTTAGCAATCTGGAGGGCGTATAAATTCGTCCATCACATTCCACGGTAATATCAGACAACTCTGAATTTTCGACAACGTGAAAGTTGGTAATTACATACATCCGCTGATTGCGCTCGATCACGACGCCGGAGCCGGCCTCGATATCCGCCGGCGGTTGATTGTTGTCGGAAGTCCGGGACTCGCTCGCGGGTTTTCGTTTTTTGGCTTCGATATGGGCGACACTCGGACTGACGATTTTTACCAGCCGTTTCAGCAACGCATGATGCCGATCATGCTGGGACGCTTCAATCGCCAACTCATCGTACATTTCATCGCGAGACAATTTGGCGACTGGTAACGGCGACGTTGCCTCAGTCGGCTGATTCAAGGACGCCGAATGGGCGGGAAGTGTGGACTGTGATGTCAACTGGGATTGGCCGAAAACAACACTGGGGCCGAGCAACATGCAGCCAGCCAACAACGCGGCTGCGATTCGAATGCGAGAAGCGAACCGTCCGCGACCGATGTCGTCTAAGTCGCTGGGGTTGTCGTGCGTGAGTCGATGGTATGACATGGCGAGTTGCGGGTGTTAATCGTATTCGAACAAGTTGATGGTAGCGGATCGCCAGCCGAGACTTAAACGAAATACGATCGGTTTTCGTAAATTTCGTCGGTTCGGTGCGGGATGTAACAATTAGGAAATATTGAAGTCCATATCGATCATGGAGTTGCTATTGGGATCGACGATCAACGACCAGTCCACCACAGCGGCAGGTTCAACACCGGCCTGTTCGGCGGCTCGTTTACAGTCGATGCAATACGCCGCGTAGGGGAGGGCTTCGAGTCGCGGTTGAGGGATATTTCGATGGCAGGCGTCACACTTTCCGTAGGTGCCGTCTTTCATTTTCTGCAAAGCGATTTCAATGCTGTTCAGTTCGCGGTTTTCAACTTCTGCCAATTGGGAACTCAATTCACCGTTAGCACTGTCGCAGGCGAAATCCACGACATCACCCCCCGAGTGTTGGCTGAGCTCGGTCAGCAAACTATCATCGCCCAAGGTGGCTTGGCGGAGTGCGTCGCGGCGCTGTATTAAGATTTCACGCAGTTTGTTGAGGGATGCTGAGCGTGTCATAGTTGTTCCGATCGGGTTGAGATTGACTGGCGAGGGGCCAGTTCCCAGAACTATAGTACGCAAATCGCCGGTTATCGGGATCTTTGAAAATAAATCGAAAGAAGGGAATGTTGCGAATAGGCATCATATCGAGCGGCAAGTTGTGGATTCGATTCAAATTCGTCAATAACGCTATCAAGACACTTTGTCGACAGCCGATAGCAGTCAATGAATGGGATCTCTCCGGCTTCAATGAGCATGGCGTGGGAGGACTGTTACCTTTCTTTCAGCTCAGGAATCAACAGATCGATAGGTCCGATTTTGCCGATTGCAGCGCTTCGTCATTGTAAACAAGTTCTGTTTGTTCTTTCTGTTAATTGCGATCCATTCTCGTCGCCAATCAAAATACAACATCCCCGAGAAAGATACCTAATACCGTTGCTCTGTGGTTCGTTTTTGTCCGTCCAAAGATACGGGATTGATTTTAAGAAAAAGTTGAGACTTTTTTATGACAGCACAAACTTACTTAAACTCTGATTTGGTGTTTATGGTCTCCGGCGGCATTCGCGACGGCGAACTTTTGCCCATCAGCACCCGTAAATGCATGTTAGGTATCGAGGAGTGGACGGACCGGGCCGAGCAACCCAGTTGTGCGATTTTTCGCGGTCCTGCGGGAGTTACTTTGCGAAACTACGCCGACCAAATCTTGATCAACGGGGAGTACAAATCCACTCATTGGCTGGTCGACGGAGACCAGATTGAATTCCCAAATTCGGTCTCCCTGTTTGTCAATCAACTCGGTTGTATCCCTGCCGAGTTCGTCGCACCAGAGAATCACTCCATCGACACGACATTCAATTCGCCCGCTGATTCGCCTCCTGATTCGGAAGCGACGAGCGATCGACTCGAGGCTCAATTGAAACTGGATCGGCTGGAATCCCAAATCTCCGAGATCGCTCAACAAAATCAACACGTTACGGGGCGCTTCAACGAACTCGATCAACGGTTGACCCAATTGACGGAACAGCTCTCCACGCTGGTGACACTGGCTGGAAATGGTCAAGTTGTTGTCGTTACATCGAATGAAAATTCGGAATCCAACTTGCAACCCATCCGCCGAGCTGCTGAAACCGTCGTCGATCTAACGGATAATGGCGCGAGTACTGCGCAGTTGCCTCCGGCGAAATACTCTCCCGGCACTTCATTTGTCAAACCGAAATCGCATTATCAGGATCCAACGATCGCCAACGAATGGGCCAGCATTGAAGCGTGGCAGCGACCGCAGCCGGTGGACCGATTTTTGCAAGATCCGGTCGTTGAGAATACGAACGACCACCCAGACGCTCCATCGCTCGATGACCAAAACGATCGCCCAGATGCGTCAGGCCGGGAGATTCCCGAGCCGCCGGAATTAACGGACGAGGAAGTTGAAACGGATTACCGCTTTCGTGAGATCGCGCAACTTTTTAGTCCCAGTGTGAACGATCAGCCGCCGCCAGCCAGCGTCGTCGAGAAAAATTCCGATTTCCTGCCCCTGGTCCAACCTCAACCGCTGTTCGACTTTCAATCGGATGCCTCTCTTTCCCAGTCTGCATCCGAATTTCAAAACGAGCGCGATCAGCCAGCCGAGAGCAATTTCCGAGAACTTACGGACCTTCAAATCCAAGCGGAAACCCACATCGAAACGGCGGAATTGTTTGCCCCAGCCGCCCCAGCACCTCCCAAAACCGAAAGCGTCGCCGAAATTCTCGCGCGAATGAAATCGGAAGGGCAGTGGGGAGGAGTGGGTGACGAAGATGAACCGGTCGCATCAGCTCCGACATTCCAGCCTGTTCGTCAACCTCCGGCGCCGGAGGTCCATTCGCATACGCCTGCTCGTCATCCGTTGCCCACCGAACAAGAAGACGTGGAAGACTATATGTCGCAATTGCTGTCTCGCATGCGCGGTGGGCAGGAACCGACGGCTCAGCCAGTGCAGGCAACGGTTAGTCCAGAATCAAGCGTCGAATCCAACGAAGCGGCGGCAGCCCTGGCTACCGGGCCGATGACACTCGAAGAATTTATTCCAAGACAGAAAGCCGCCAAAATAGAATCGTTAGGCGCCATGCGGGAAATCGCCAACACTTCGGCGCGCACGGCCGTCGCTTCGAGCGAGGATGATCGCCGCAAGGCACTGGCTTACGTACAACTGGCGATAGCTGTAGGAAGCGGCATCATGTCCGCCTATTATTTTTTAGTCCTGAGCAAGTCAGTGGGTGATACCCATTTCTTGATTGGTACGTTTTGTTTGGGACTTACCGGATTTCTCGGATTTCGGTACTACACCACAATGAACGCCAAGACCCCCGCAAAAGATTCGTCAAAATGAACACTGGCTCGGACGAGATGAGCACAACCCGTGGCGGCGTTGTGGAGCGCGACGTCCTCCCGCTAGTATCCGCGATCCGCTTGGATATCAGCAAAATCTGTTAAGTGGTAGCCGATTCCGATTCGATCGCACAGTCCGCAGAACGCTCGCAATGCAACTCCGAAACCGTCGGGGCCACTGGAACCGCCAAACTGCCCTCCTCCTTTGAGGTGGGGCTCGAGGTCCACAAATACGCCGGCCACTCCGCGCGACGTCAGGCGTTGTTGGAGCTGTGGCAAAAATGAAACGAAATCCGCGAGGATCTGCTCATGACCCGCGTCCCCGCGGTCAGCCGGCACGAAATGTTTGACCGTTTCCTCATCGACATGTCCAGTTTGGGTTGAGAATGTGTCCCGCGGTGCGCGAACGTCTTTGATGTGCAGCCAACCAAGACCGGGCTTCATTTCCAGGTACTGCTGAAAAATTTCCTCTTGCGAAAAACCTTGCATCACAAGGTTGCCGCCGTCGAAAATCAAAAGCAATGACGTGTTGGCAATTGCGCGATGCATGTTGGCCAGAACAAATCCGTTTTGACCAACCAAGTTCGCTTCCACTTCCAATCCAAACACGAGTCCATGTTTTTCGCACACTTCTGTGATTTGGCCGACCTGGTCCGTCGCTTGATCAACATAGGGTTCACAATTCGTACCTTTCGGATGGTAGAAAGAAAACCCGCGAATCAATTTGGTGCCGAGGCGATTGGCTAAATCACAGGCCCGGGTAACTTCATCCGTCAGATATTGTTCAAACGGACGATAGATGGTCGCGGTTCCGTCGTCGATATCACGCAATTTGATTTTTCCGATTGGCGAGCCGAGTGAGGAAACACTCAATCCGTATTCACGCATCTTTCGCCGAACGGATCGGATTTCGGACTCATCCAACGCCATTGCGTGCTGGACGCCGTTGCCGACATCCACAAATAGAATTGAGAAGTAACGCAGCCCGAGCGCCGCCAACGACGAAAATTGTTGATCCAACGTTTTTTGATTCGCGGCTTCGTCAGCAAAACCAGACAGCAGAATCGTTGGTCGGGACATGATCGGCGGATTTCTGGAAAATGATTTCGCAACCGGAAACTAATACGGGTATTGCACAACAATGACCGACGAGATGCCTCCTCGCGGTGTAAACTCGGCCGTCAGTTTACCGGACCGAGGCTGAATCGCGGCAACAAAATCGTCCATGATTCGATTGGTCACGTTTTCGTAAAAAATTCCCTCGTTGCGAAATGCCTGGAGGTACAACTTTAAACTCTTCAACTCAACGCACAATTGGCCGGGCACATACTCAAAGGTCAGCGAACCGAAATCAGGTTGACCGGTCTTTGGGCAGACCGAAGTAAACTCGGGACAAACGATCTTGATCGAGTAATTGCGTTGCGGAAACTGGTTTTCAAACGACTCCAGCAGGTCGCGAAAATGGTGGGCCATCGTTACAATAAAAAACTTGGAATGGGATGAAAAATAATTTACCAACATAAACAATCGGACGCCGCAGAACACCCGGGTATGTTGATTTCAGAGATTTACCAATCCCTTCAAGGCGAGGGGAGTTTGACCGGCGTGGCTAGTGTATTCGTCCGCACCAGTGGCTGTAATTTGCGGTGCGATTTTTGCGATACACCGTTTGCCTCTTGGAATCCAGTTGGCGAGTCACTGACGATCGGAGAAATTGTCGGTCAAGTTGCCGTTTGTGCAAATCATTGCTCGCCCGCCGCACGGCATGTCGTGTTGACTGGCGGCGAGCCACTGTTGCCGCGCGACGTGAGTCAACTATGTGAGCAATTACACGCCGAGGGGTTTCATGTCACAATCGAAACGGCTGGCACGCTTTTCCGTCAGTTGCCTTGTGATTTGATGTCGATCAGTCCCAAATTTGCTAACTCGACACCGGCGATCAGTCGGGCGGGGGTGTGGCAGGCGAAACATGAATCAACTCGATTCCGACCGGCCATCGTCCGGCAGCTCATCGAGCGTTATGATTACCAATTGAAATTTGTGGTCGATCAACCGACCGATCTGCGTGAGATAGTGGACTATTTAGCGATCATCGCGCCGTATTCGTTGGCCCGTGTGATGCTAATGCCACAAGGTGTAGACTCCCAAACGCTGGCTGAAAGAGAAATCTGGTTGCGACCCTTGTGCGAACAATACGGATTTACATTTTGCCCCCGGCGTCACATCCAATGGTACGGCAATAAACGCGGAACCTAACCCAATCCAAGACCGGAAGCTACAATGCGTAATTTTACTTTTCTGATTTTTGTCGTCATTGCATTTTGTTGTTGGGGCACATACGGCCCAACTTTGCATATCGGTCAAGCGGCAATGGGAACGGATGGCAAATTGAGTTCGTTGCGCCCGTTCATGTGCGTGGGAATTGCCTACTTCCTGATCGCGGTGATTTTTCCAGTATTGATGTTGGTCATTTCAGGCGAAAAAGGGAACTGGTCGGTCGCGGGCTTCGGTTGGTCATTTATCGCCGGGGCTGTCGGAGCCTTGGGTGCATTAGGCATCACCATGGCGTTCAAATTCCAAGGCAAGCCGGTCTACGTGATGCCGCTGGTTTTTGGGTGCGCACCCATTGTAAATACGTTGGTTACGATGGCCATGACCAAGACCTTTCGCCAAGCAAATATCATGTTCTTTATTGGAATCTTGATTGTGGCCATCGGCGCCGCTGGTGTGTTGACGTTTAAGCCTACCGCTTCCAAGAAAGCCAGTTCCGACTCGGCAGTTGTGTCGGCCAGAACCTTGGTTTCGTTCGTGCCTCAAGAGACCACGGTCGATTCCCCCAAGCCGTCCGAGCCAGGGCAGTCGGAGGTTGCCGCCGCAAGATCGACAGTTCCAGAAAAAAGTAACGCCGCGCCGGTTGCGCCGGGCGCCAACAGCCCCCGCATATCGCCGAGCGAAAACAAGAGTAGTTTGGTTACGACGGCTTCCAACACACTGTTGGTCGCGCTCAGCGTTTTTGTGACGGCAGTTTGTTGGGGAGCCTATGGTCCAGTTTTGCACCGGGGCCAAGCCAAAATGAATGGCAGTCGCCTGCGTCCATTTTTATGCGTCGGGCTGGCCTACTTTGCAATCGCGGTCGTTGCGCCGTATTTTCTCTTGCCCTACTTTCCTGAATCCGGCGAGTGGCTTACCTCCAATGGGTGGATCAGTTCCGGAGTCTGGTGGTCGATGGCCGCTGGTGCGGTCGGCGCGATCGGCGCGCTGGGAATCATTTATGCGTTCAATTTTGGCGGCAAACCAATTTTTGTCATGCCACTGGTGTTTGGATTTGCACCGGTTGTCAACACGCTGGTCGAAACGACGAGCAAAGGTTTGCTTAGCGAAGTTCAACCGCTGTTTTATGGCAGCTTGGCATTGGTGATAACGGGCGCTGTAATGGTGTTGGTCTTTGCGCCAAAATCCGCCCCGCCAAAAACTGTTACCAAGTAGTTTTTTCGAGCGGTGCTATCGAACGCGGCAACGGAATCGAATCAAGCCGCCGCTATTAGCTGGCAATGGATCCGTGATTTCCCAACGCAACATCAATGAACCGTTTTCATTTTCTTTCTGAATGAATTCCGACTGGAGTGAACATTCAGCGCTGTCGGGCACGTATTCCAGCCGTCCGGTCAGGTTGTCGATGATGGTTACATTGCCGATTCTCTTACCAGTCAGATTGTCAAATCGAATCGTGAAATCGACCGGTTCGCCTGGACGCGCTGAAATCTTGGAGGCGACTTTGGTTACGCGCAGAATCGCGGTCTTGTCGTCCGATTCGATGGTTACCAATTGTTGAACGCGGTAGACGTCGTTCACAATGACTGGTTGGGCTCCCTCCACGGCGACTTGCAGTCCCAAATTGTCTTGCCATACATTGGCCGATTGCAGGCCCAATCCCAAGCGGGCAATTTCGGCATTGGCATGCTTGCCAATTCGAATGAGCGAAAGATTTTCAAACGCTTCAAAATGGTTGCGGGTGCCAAATAGGTGCGTCACGTTCTCTTGCACGACACCCCGACTCCGGTCAATCAAACCGCTGGCTCGATCCGCTCCCTCAAATCGATCGACAGCCAGATGCTGTTTGGTGGTCGTCGAAAAATCGCGAGAATCCGAGCGAGCCAACTGTGTACGTTCTTCCAGTTCGCCAACTTTCAATCGAGCCTCGGCATTGATCAATCCGTCGACTTTGCGGACCGCGCCGAACCGCGGCGCGTAAATCGCCACTCGATTGCTGGCGGTCGCCAGTCGCCGTCCGTCCAACGTATCAAAGTGCCCAATGGTGTCCTCGGTATCGAGTCCGTAGACATTCCAGGACGCGTCGACGGATACTGCTTTTTCACGATCGCCGCCATCGAACACATATTCGTCTTTTCGGGAGTTGGGATTCCAGGGATTGGGTTGCTGTTCCGGATCGAAAATCACCGTACCATAGGCCAGCGGCAGCGGGAGAATTTCTGATGGAACTTCACAGGCATCTCCCCGCGCGGGGAATCCCAAGTTCGGAACCGGCCGGCTGAAATCCTGGAGATGCCCCACGAGGCGCAATGAATTTTTTTGATTGGTGGGTGCCGGATTCGCGTCCAACGGATTCAATTTGGTGGCAGGCTCCGCGTCGAAAGTTGTAGTGCGGCGGGACGATGGAGTTGCCGTCGGCTGATTGGCGTTGTTTCGCAAACGAATCAATCCATCGTCGGCCTGCAGGAATTGACACATTAAACTGAAACCTAACACGAAAGCAGCGACCAGCAAAATTGCGGCAACGGGGCGAGAATCACGTCGGTTGTTGTTCATAAACTGCATTTCGAATACCTTAAGTCAATCCCGAGAATACTCTGCGTAATTGCTGCACTACTCTATTATCAATTTGAATCGGTTGCTAATTTTGTTGGCTGCCTGGTGCTGGAATTATCGGCGGCAAATACGGCTGAGGGATTGTGCCCGACGGCAGGATTTGTGCGCCGTCGACCATGGGTGGCACCTCGCCCACCATCACGGGAGCGGGGCTGTGAAAACCAAATCCGGCATCATCTTGCGTATTCGTCGGGATGCGCGATCCGATTCGCATGATCGCCATCGGGCGTCCCAGTCGTTCGGCGGCGCGCAATGGATCTTCATTTCCGCGAACATCAAAATAGGGTTGATGATCTTCGACATGCCGCTGGGCCAGCGCCGTTTCCGGATTCTCTAGGTAGATTACTTTGGTTACCATGCGTCCTTCGATTGCCTGTTCCAAATCATCCAACGAGATATTGACTTGAATTGGAAATTCGTTTTCCAGACCGGCTGGTGGATTGAGTTTTCCCAACACCTCGATCGATGGATACAATTCTTGGCCGGGGTTTCGTGGAATGTTGGTGACCTTTAATCGATAGACCGGACCGACCGACATGCCGACGGTGACGCGTGAGGAAAAAGACTCCGTGAACGAACCATTGTTGCCGACTTCGACTCTGGCCTCACCGGGCACGATAATCCGAACGGGTTGCGTGTGGTAATTGAGCTCTGGATTGGACATTCGATACAAATCAGCGGCCACACCCGGCGGCATGTCCCCGCGTATCAAAGAATGGCGCTCGTAAGGACGTTGACCGTACGTCGAGGCGGTCAGTGACAACAGGATCGCCAAACTGAAAATGCGGGCCAGGGCAACTGGCAGGGCAGGGGGGCGATAGTCGGCCATGTGATTGTTTCGGGCTGAGTGGGTGACTGAACGACGACGGGGATGCGTGCTTGGCCAGCGGGGACAGAGTCTTCAGCGCGGTCAAAGCGGGTTGCCAAATCGTAACGGATGTAAAAAAACGAGCCGCGAAACAGACAGGCTGTCGCGGCTCGTTTGATTTTCAAAGCAAACTTAACGGCGGAACCTGTCCAGTTGTCCGGGTGGGCAATTCTGAGGCAGGACCCCATCCACCATGTTGGCTGGTGGTTGTCCGTTGAAATGCGGAGCCCGAATCGTGTTCTCTTGAATCAAGACACGATCAGCAGGTCGCGGATAACTCAGACCGGGGTTTTGACGAACATGCACGTTGACTTCCGGAGTCGGACCGGGAATCTGCATCGCCGTGTGGTTGTGAATGTTGTACTCACGCAAACCGGCAGGACCTCCCAGTGGAATGTGCGGCGGGCCGGGCAGACCTATGTTGGTGCCAGTATAAGGCATCCCATAGGCTGGACCGGTGACTCCCGAAATATAATTCGACGTGTCAGCACCACCACCAGCGCCGTAGGGCATCGCACCAGCAGCCAACGATGGATCCATGCCAGCGGCTTCCAGATCCTTGTTGCCGATTCGTACGATGGCAAGGATGGCACCGCGTCGGTCAGCTTCGGTGATCGGGTCAACACCTGGATCAAGTCGAGTGCTGACGATCGTATCAACGCCGGCCAAAGCCAATTCCTGAAATTCAGGATCGGGAACATAAATTACTTTGGTAACGAAGTTTGCAGCCGAAACTTGATCGAAGTCTTCTTGAGTAAATTGAATCGGAATCGCCGAGTGGGCCAGATACGCCGACGTCCGCGGTGACGCATTGCCAACTTCAATGGTTGGATACAACGTCAAGCCAGGACTGCCTTCGATGTTGGAAACTTTCAAACGGTAGATTCCACCTTGTTGAAAGTTCTGACGTCCCGGCACAATGAGAGGGGCCGAATCATAACGACCGATTCCAGTGACGTCCCACGAAACTTGCATCATTTCGGGACGATCAAACAAAACCTGAACCGGTTGGTAGCTAACCGCGCCGAACGGACCGTAAGCCGCGCCGCCAGCCATTCCTGGATCGCTCCCTCGACGAGCCGATAACACGCCAGGTCCAGGGCCACCGACGCCCGGACCAGGTTCCATTAACATTTGTGCCGGTGGCAAATTGTGGCCAACCGGTGTTCCTGTGCGAAAGCCTGGCACCTGGTAGGCTTGAGCCGTGGTGGTCGCCGCAGCCAAGGCCAGCATTGTGAAGCCCGTTATTACACGTGCGTACATCATATCCCCCTTAGAATTCTCGCCAAGCTACCTGTGCTGCAAAGCACCTTTGCTGAGCATCGCCGAACCTGCTCGCGCCCACATGGCACGACCAAAACGGATTCGGATCATTGTTCAATATTTCCATCGCCGATCATCATGCCCGCCTTGCGTTGGGAAAACTGACGTAGACCGACCAACACGCCACTCTTAGAATCGAAACTCCATTGCTCTAATTCGGATCGATACAATGTCTTTCTTTGGAAAAATCCTTATATCCAAACCATGAAGCTGGAATTACCTATCTCGATCGCGTTGCTAGCTGCTGGCGGACTGCTATGGGCAGGGCAAAGCAAGTGGCTAAATTTCAGCCTCCTCCGATCTGGGAACAGTCAATCGGTTGAGGCGGGCCACGATGGAGTGAGTGCGAATTCCGGCTTGCTGCTTTCGACAACGGTTCCGCTGACGGATGCCGAATCCTTGCCAGCGAATTCCCAATCCGCGGCCTTTTTGCAATCCGTCGGCGCTAATCTGCGGCTCGCGCCCCCGTTTCAGACCGAACTGCAGGTACAAATTCAATGGTCGGAGCGAAGCTATTCAATCGAGGGCATTTACGCGCAACCGGGGCAGGGGAGTGGTCAATCAAAAATGGAACTACGAGTGGGAACCGGAGCAGACGCAGCGACGATGACGAAAATCTGTGATGGACGTTTTCTGTATTCATTGCAACAGCGCGGTACAGTAAAGACATTGGAGTTTATTGACCTGCGCCGATTGCAGGAAACCAGGTTGTCTGCGGGACTTGCCCAATCCGACAATCCCTTGAGCTGGATCGCCACCGGTGGCATTGCTAGCTTGTTGGAAAATTTGGCCGTTGCGTTTCAGTTGGGACCGACAATTGTGTCCGACGTCAATGGCACTGCTCTCTGCACGATCGAAGGGGAGTGGCGTATTCAATCGCTGGCCGAACTGCTCCGAGCATCAATCAGCTCAGAAAGCGAGCGGCAAATTTTCTTGGAAAATTTGCCGCCTCAAATTCCATCTCGAATAAGAATCGAGTTGGCAAATACTCCGGCGTTCGGTTGGCTGCCGCAAAAACTTACATTTTTTCGACCAGGAAAAAATTCGAATCCGACGTTAATGCGGGTACTCGCCGAAGTTCAATTCTCGGCACCAGAATCGTTTGTGTTCGACCCCGACGAATTCCTCCACATCAATACCGACGAAGTGGAATCGACCGACGCGACGGATCTCTATGTCGATCAAGTTCACGATTTCGGTTTTGCCCGCCAAGCAAGCCAAAACTCTGGAAATGCAACGATGTTGCGATAATCGAACAATCGCTCAGCAATGCACGGATTGCGGTTTAACGCGACATCACAATTTACTCTCAACCATTGAATCGGTCTCATGCGCGTTGTCATCCAAAGAGTAAGTCAGGCAAGTGTTACGGTTGAGCAGAGAGTCACTGGTCAAATCCAAGCCGGACTAGTGGTGTTGTTGGGAGTCGAAGTGGGAGATACCGAATCGGATCTCGCCTACGTGCTCAAGAAAACTATCGGTCTGCGAATTTTTAATGATGAGCAAGGCAAACTGAATCTGGCGATTCGCGATGTCGCCGGTGAGCTGTTGGTTGTCAGTCAATTCACCTTGCTCGGAGACGTTCGACAGGGAAATCGCCCGAGCTTTATCTCGGCCGCAGCTCCGGAAGTGGCTCAGGAAATGTACGAGGAATTCGTGCGCCGTGCACGGGCCGAAAAAATCGTCGTCCAAACGGGGGTCTTTCGGGCCGAGATGCAGGTCCAGCTCACAAATACCGGTCCTGTGACCATCGTCATCGATAGTCGGCGCGTTTGACCCATACGCCAATGCTCACCGGGTCAGCGTCGGTTGGTGATGATGATCGGCATCGTGACTGAACCAATTGTGCAGCCAATCGGTGGCGGTTTTGGGGACGGCAATCTGTTCGTCACACACGCAATCCATCACATAGTGGTCGCTGAAAATCATTGCCGTTAACAAAAACAGTTTGCCATACGTCACCAGGTTTGCCCAGCGACTGGTGCTAAGAAACTTTAAGGCAGTTCCAAAACTGCTTTTCACACGAATTTGTCTGCCTTGCCAATCGACTGCGTAAATTTCATCCAAAATTAAGTGAGACACGAAACCAATTACAACAGCCCAGGACTTGAATAATCGAATCTCAAAATCGGTGGACAGACAAACCAGAAATGTGGCCATGCCGGCGATCATCGCCGCGGGAATACTGTGCCACATCCCGCGGTGTTTGGTAAAGCGGCGAAAAATTCCTCCGATTCCAAATCGGATCAAGACGTACAACACCCCGGCAACAAATACCATTTGCTCGGCCGACAATCCCAGCGCCTGAAACCGCGGCATCATCAACATGGGGACGATGACCGAAACAAAACACAACATCTCGCGCTGTGGAACGCTGGAGTTGCTGTCGAGATCAGGTAGCATGCCCGATACGCTGCACAAACTGGTGGCGATCAAACAATGTGCTGGCGGCAGATCGTAATTCAGATAACCCACGCCGCCATAGGCGACTCCCAAGAGCGTGCTGACGGTGATGTGGGTTTTAAAATCAGCCATGACTATGTGAGTAAACGAAAATCCTTTTCCGTGCCCCGAGAACGGGCGTCCCGCCCGTAACGTCTAACATTGCATTAGACAACAGTTAGAATACTGAACCAATGCTGATTTAGTTCGGTTCGAAGAGATTGAATTGATAGCATGATCCGCTAGCTAACAGAATTTCAATTTAGCCTTGAGTGATTTTTGGGTTTCCGATTTAATTCGCGCCCCGCTGCGTGTCGGGCGTAAAATAGTTACTGCGCTCCCTTCCCTGACTTGGAGAGTTTATTAATGTCGCTCTATGACATCATCATGTTGGTTGTCTTTGGCGGTGCCATCCTGTTTGGATATTGGAAGGGGCTGGCCTGGCAGATCGCTTCGATAGCCGCCATCATTGCCAGCTATTTCGTCTCCATGAATTTTCGCGATCCCGTATCGCATTACATTACCGCCGCCGAGCCTTGGAATCGGATTGGCGCAATGCTGATTTTGTTTTTAGGAACATCGTTCGCGATCTGGACCGTCTACGCATTCGTCAGCAAGTCGCTGAAGAAGATGGAAATGAAAGGCTTTGACCGACAGGCTGGTGCATTGCTGGGAGCTTTCAAGGGCGCGTTGCTATGCATGATTATCACCATGTTCTCCGTTTCGTTGTTAGGCGCCAAAGCGTTTGAGGCCATTCATCAATCCAAAACTGGATCTTACGTTGTTTGGGGAATTCATCAGGTTTCCGCAATCGTGCCGAATGAATTGAAGCCATTTGTCGAACCACACGTGAATAAATTCAATCAGTCGATTGGTTCCGATAGTCAGTTCAATCAATACCCAGCCGCAGAGCAGGGGAGGCAGGACCCCAATCAAGTACAACGCTTTTATGGTCAGTGGCAATTGCCCAATGCGACGATCCCCAACGGGAATACGGGAACTGCCGGCTATCAAAATCAACCGACTAACCCCCCTGCCCGAAATAATTCCGGCTTTGGTGGAGTCTGGGGAAAACAATCCAACGGAAACCAACAAACGGGAAACCAGCAAACTGGCTCACCGAACAACTCGTTCAACCCGGGAACAATCACATCGAGTCCGAACAGCAATGGCGGCTGGCCGGATATAAATTACCAAGTCAACTCCAAAGATCTGTTCGACGCAGCGACCAAAGCGGCGGCCGATGCGGCGCGCCAAGCGTTTGAACGAGCCAATCAGAGGTAAACGAATTTCCATTCTGAATCAGCTGAGCGTTATTCCTGTGCCGGCGGTAAGCAGCTGGGGATTCCGCCGACATAGGAATGATGAGCGGGGCATCGAGTGCTCGCTAGGCGGTTTTGACCGTACGAATTGAACGTACGAATCAAGTTGGACGATGTTTTCCGACAAATTTGATAAAATCCCGGTAATTCGACAGAGCTAACCGAACATAAGAAACATTATCGGACGTTGGAAATGGGCGGATTTTGGTGGCTAAGCCACTGCTTGAAACGAATTGAACGCCACCGATTGAACGCCGCCGAATCGCCAACGAGTCTGGCTGCATCGAATCGAACGTCCAGGCAATCCGGCAATTTCCGTTACTCAGTAGTTTCTTCGAAGACACCAATTTTTCGGAACCGTTGATATCGCTGTTCCAGTAATTGATCGATCGGTTTGCTTTTTAATTCCGACAGATTTTTTTTAAGATACGATTTCATTCGTGCGGCCATCCCATGATGGTCGCGATGCGCACCACCCAGCGGTTCGGCAATCACGTCGTCGACGATACCCATTTCCAACAAATATTTCGATGTGAATTTAAGCGCGGTTGCGGCTTTTTCAGCGTGTTGGGCGCCTTTCCAGAGAATCCCCGCACACCCTTCGGGACTGATGACCGAATAATAGGCGTGTTCTAACACGGCCACTCGGTCTCCTACGCCAATCCCCAACGCTCCGCCGCTGCCTCCTTCGCCGATGACAATGCAAATAATGGGCGTACCCAGTCGCGACATTTCGTACATGTTTTCGGCAATCACCTGGGCTTGCCCCCGTTCTTCGGCACCGATTCCGGGATAGGCTCCGGGTGTATCGATCAAACAGATCACCGGTAACTTGTACTTTGCGGCTAATCGCATTTTCGCCATCGCTTTGCGGTATCCTTCCGGATGTGCGCAACCAAAAAAGTTTTCCGTTCGGTCTCGAAACGTGCGGCCTTTTTGGTGACCCAATACCATGACTTTGGTTTGATCCAAACTGGCAAAGCCCACGCGGATCGCGCGGTCATCACCGAATAGTTTGTCGCCATGAAGTTCCACGAATTCATCGAACACCAGGGCCAAGTAATCGATGGTATGCGGTCGATTTTTGTGTCGGGCCACCAAGACGGTTTGCCACGGCGTCAGATTCGCATAGGTCTCGCGAGTCAACTCAATCAATTGTTGTTTGAGCTTGCGCAGTCGTTCTGCAGATTCGGTAGAGTTAACCGTAGCGGATTGAATCCGTACAATCTCGGCTTCCAAGTCCGCAATCGGTTGTTCAAAATCCAAATGGTCCATGAGTGAGTTTCTTTTTTAATGTGACTGGTCGGGTTATCGACGAAAACCGGCCGGACGTTTTCCCGATCGAAAAATCTGCACTTGCTCAAACGCGGTCAAAAATTCGGTCATTGATTGCAAGCGATTTTCCGGTTTCTTGGCAATCATTCTTTTCACCAGTTCCGAGAACTCGTTTGAGGCATCACTAAAGGCCTCCAGCGAGGGAAGCGAAGCATTCAAATGTTTTTGCAACAACTCATCCGGCGAGTTGGCAGTAAAAGGTGCTTTGCCGGCGAGCAACTCGAACACCATGCAACCGAATCCATAAACATCCGCGCGGGCATCGGGGTATTGGCGGCGGATCTGTTCCGGTGCCATATAGCTGCGGGTACCGCGAACGGTTTTGGTTTTGGCTCCGCCCCACAGCGTTGACAGCCCTCCAGATTTTTTCAACTTCAAGGCAATCGAAAAGTCGATCAGTTTCACGTTGGCTTGTTCATCCGCCAGGAAATTATCCGGTTTGACATCGCAATGCACCCATCCCTGTTGGTGCATGTGTTCGAGCCCCATCGCACAGCAGCGAATGATCGGTGAAATGTTGGCGATCGTGAATTCCGGTCGGTCGCGCAATTCCAGTTTCAAGTTTTTCGCGTTAAACAGCTGCATCGCCACTAGCGGATAGCCTTGATCTTCGTGATAGCCAAAGATCTTGATGACATTGGGATGATTCAAGCTTTCGCCAACCAGGGCTTCGTGTTTCAACTGTCCAATTTCGTTTTTGTCGGTCCGGAAATCGCGCATCAAGACCTTGAGCGCAATACGTTCCTTTTCACCCGACCGCAGCGCTTCCCAAACCTGAGTCGTCGTACCTGCGCGAATCAAACGCAGCAATTGAAAAGGACCAATGAAGTCTCTGCCGATGGACACAAATTCAGCCTGTCTAATAAATGTAATGAAGTGCTCGCGGCACCCGAAGTTTAATTTTAGTCCAACCGGCGGCCAAACCAAAGTACGCTACTTTCGCCAATTCTCACGACTGGAATTCGCCGCCCGAGGCGGTTGCAGTTTTCTCGGGATAAACGACTTGTTGCAAAAAAAGGCCGTGCGCCGGCGCTGCCTGTCCGGCCGAGCGTCGATGTTGCTGAGCGAGAACCCACGCCAGCCAATTAGGCGATTCGGTTCCCCGACCTACCCTGATCAAACTGCCGACGATATTGCGGACCATCTTGTAAAGAAACCCATCCGCTGTAATTGTAATTTGCATTCCTGGAAACGGTGGTCGGTAGTCATCGACAATCGACAACGTCGTCACGGTGCGAATCGTCGAAACTCGTTCCGCGCCCGCCGATTGGAAACTGGCGAAATCGTGGGTGCCCAACAAACACTGAGCCGCTTCGCGCATGGCCGTTACGTCCAGATCGGCGGGCACATGCCACCAATAATGCCGTCGCAAAGGGTCCAACAGTTTTCCAAATTGAATTTGGTAGCGATATGTTTTTTCGATCGCATCGCGGATGGCGTGAAACCCGAGCGCCGCTTCCTCGACCGTTAACACGGACATGTCGAACGGTGTTTCGGCATTGAGCGCCCGAAACAAATCGCGCCGTGACAGTGGAGAATTTGTTGCCAATGAGCAAACTTGAGCTTCCGCGTGGACACCTCCATCGGTCCGACCGCTGGCGGTGATCCGAATCGTTTCCCCGGTAACTTTTCGCCATCCCTCCTCCAACCGTTGTTGAATGGAGATGCCATTGGATTGGATTTGCCAGCCACAATAGTTGGTGCCATCGTAAGCGATCGTTAGCTTGAGGTGCCGCATCGAGCCCATTTTCCCGAGACCAGCAATTCAGCAATCTGAACCGCATTGGTCGCCGCACCTTTTCTTAAGTTGTCGCTCACACACCAAAAAGCCAGCCCATTGGGTGAACTGAGGTCTTTGCGAATTCGACCGACAAACACTTCGTCGCGACCATCGCAGATGTTGGGCATGGGATAAACGCCTGCCGCCAAATCGTCCAGCAATTTGATTCCGGGTGCTGCGGCGAACAACTCGCGGGCCTCGGTCACGGAAATCGGCCGTTCCGTCTCCACCAGGATCGACTCGCTGTGGCAATTGGAAACCGGTACCCGGATGCAAGTCGGACAGACCTGAATCTCCGGATCATTGAAGATCTTGCGGGTCTCAAAAATCATTTTCATTTCTTCCGACGTGTATCCTTGTTCTTTCAAACTTCCGATCTGCGGGATCAAGTTGAACGCGATCGGATGCTTGAAGATCTGATAGTCGTAGTCCTCACCGGACAACGCGGCCCGAGAACCCTGCAACAGGTCGTCCTGACCCAACACCCCTGCCCCGCTAGTCGCCTGATAGGTCGAGACGATTACGCGTTTGATTCGCGAGACGGCATGCAGCGGCTGCATCGCGACGACCAACTGAGTCGTACTACAGTTCGGACTGGCGATGATCCCGCGATGGTTTTCCAGCGCTTCCGGATTGATTTCGGGAACCACCAGCGGCACATGCTCGAGCATCCGATGGTATCCACTCTCGTCGACTACTACCGTGCCCCGCTCGACCGCCCAAGGCACGAATTCGGCAGCGACCTCATCCGGCGTGCTGCCGATGACCAAATCGATGTCATTGAAGGCGTCTGGTTCCAACAGCTTAATGCGATGAGATTCCCCTTTGAATTGAATCGTCTGGCCAACCGAACGTGCCGACGCCAAAAAGGAAATCGTCTCGTACGGAAAGTCTCGTTGTTCCAACATCTGACGAACCAGTCGCCCCACCGCTCCGGTCGCACCGGCAATCGCAATTCTCTGAGCCACAATCCTCTCCACGATTACGAATCCAAAAATACTGAGGACACCAGTATATGACAGATAGGCTAAGGAAAGAATATGGAGCCGGTTCAAACGGCGGGAACTCGATGATTTTTGGTCCGTCGTGGCAGCTCGACGAAGGAGAGATTTGCCACCAGCATCACCAGCCCAAACGTCATCATGCCCATCGCGAGCCCGATTCCCAAGTGCGTCAGCACAGCAATCAACAAGACGATCGGTCGAGTCAGGCGAGACCAAATTAACGCCGGATAGGTCACCTCCCAAAAGACGGTGACCAAGGTCAGCAGACTAACCCAGCCCATGTGATCGGCCAACCAGGTCAGATCCAGCGTTTGGTATTCATAACTCGCGACCGAATACCAGATCGCCTGACCATTCCACCACGTCTCGCCTTGAAGTTTTCCCAAGCCAGCAAAAAAGTAAATCAGACAAAGGTGTACCTGGATCAGACGCGTGGCGATGTTGGTCAGCACATCGGCTGTCCCCGCTCCGTGGAAAAACGTTTCAACGACGTACGGTTGCACAGGGAGCGGTTCAGTCGGTACGACTCCCCTGCCCTGCCAAGTTGCTCGTCGCCGTTCCCGTAATTTGCGCAACCAGTGGTCCAACGAAAATGCGCCACCCGAATTACCGACGGTTAAGTACAAGCACAACAGCGCCATAATTTGATCGAGTCCGAACAACGCTCCCGTCGCGCGGTTGGCATACGAAATCACTAACATGGCGGTCAGCAGCGCGGTCACACGAGTCCACAAACCAAGCGTGAATAGCACGACCACCGCCAGTCCCAGCCAATGTACCAACCAGACCACCAGGGACGATTGAATCCAATCAAAATGGCTCCAGGCATAATCGTCGAACAACAGTTGCCGATATTCGGCCGGCAACATCCCCTCGGTTCCCAAAAATGTTTCCAGTTCGCACGTCCAAACCAGTTGCGAATAAAATACGAGACAGCCCGTAAAAATACGGATCAAACCTAACATGCCTGGATCGCGAGGCTGGAACCAAAATGTGTTCCAGGCCGAGGCCCAACGACTGGGAAACGAATTGGAATTGAAATTGCCTCGCGGTGTCGAGCCGATTTTCTCTGCGGTACTCATTGCTTGGCTCCCGGTTTCTCTGGGACTGTTTCCAAAGACTCCACGTTGCCATCTTGAGTTAGACGAAACTCGCCGATCTTGATCAGCGGAGACAAAAATTTCGGATCGGTCAATTTTTCTCCAGTCAGTACGGAAACTGGAAACGGAATATTGCGTTCTTGAACAAACAATTCAATCTGCTGACCTTCGTGAGTGGCCAAAAGTTGTTTCGCGATGCCAGTGACCAAGCCATCGATTCGTTTTCGCGAGTTGGCATATTGCCGTTCGAGTCGTTGGCTTTCCTCAGTCATTCGACGTGCCAATGCGGATCGGCCATTGAAGCGCAATGCCTGAATCTGTTTATCAAATTCCTGAGCGGTCTCTAAATACGATTTTTCGTTGGGTGTCGACGCATGCTCTTGATAAACAGTTTCACTGAGCATAAACCAACGGTGGTACAACAGACGGGGCCAAATTTCCGTTCGATCCGGAAAGTGCCGTTCGATCTGATTGCCCTGGTGGTCGGTAATCCGATAAACCACCAAATGACTGGGGCCAGGATCGGGACCAAAGAATCGATAGCCATGTCCGAGAAATAAGGCGCGATGAACTGGCGCGACGAATCGAGCCATCGGTCGCGTCAAGAATTCCGAACCGACGGGATTGGAAAGCGGTCCAAGCAATACGATCAACAGGTATGA
>JANNWZ010000061.1:0-8255 GCA_031409295.1 Mariniblastus sp. | reverse complement strand
GATGATCCATAAGTAGTCTGCAAAACCGCCTTGGAGCGACGGCATCAGCATTCTGGCGATCACCCCAAAAGCAGCGCTAGACAAGCCGATCGAAACCAGCCAAATACACGTCGCATTTGGATACTTCGATCGAAGGTTGTTTGTTAAGGTGCCCCGCAGCGCGTACCCAAAATATACCGCCGCGAATGCGATCAGTATTCCTCGCCATGTCGCATCGAACCATCCCACGTACAAGAGGGATGCACTGATTGCCAATGCAGTCAGAATAGCCGGCCAGCTTTCGATGGCGTCTTTGATTGAGTCGGTGTCGAGTCGAAACGATTTCACAGGCTTAGCCGACGAACACTTACGATAACCAAGTGCGAACAAATCCGCTCAACATCGTTTGCCGCTTTGGTGAGCACTTTGGTTGATCGTATAGTTCGGCCTCAGGTAATTTAATCACATTGATTTGAAACTCTAATTGTGTAGCATTCGGGGCAAAGTTGGAATATCAGTTCAACCCCGCTCCCCCATCGACCAAATGTATGTACGCCTTTAACGGGCTCCGCCGGCATTAAGGCAATGGTAGACAAACTGCCCTTTTTTTTTCGGTTGGAACATTTCGGATTTAGACACATGGAATCTGGTTTACCTTGTAAAAACGGATTCGACAATGCTTCGTTAAATTCCGTTTTCGTCTTTGCGACTGGAAGTCCCAGTCCAGTCCTTTCTTCGTTGACGCGTTGCCTTGCTTCAGACCGATCCGGCTTCGAAAGTTTGTCAATTCCAAATATCCCAGACCATTGGTATGCGTCTTCCAAATAAGTGGGGTCATAATTCTGAGCCTTGACCCTGATAGAACGAGTTGGAAATTTAAGTGGGTAATTGTCGCCCGGCCATGACTCTTCCTTTGAAACTCTTGTGTCGTCACTTGGAAAAAACGTCACCATTTCGTCATCAGATAAAAGTTGGTAACCAAGATCATTTGCACGAAAATCGAAACAATAGTAAAAAGGCATCCACCTTATTCCGGGAATGACGAAGGGTATGCATGGATCGGTAAGATCCAATCGATGCAAAAGGTGAATCAGAATTCCGTTGCAGTCGTCACGGGAAGCTCCTTTTCGATCATGCGCGCCCCCAAATGTATGTTTGTAGCCTCCTCGCCCGCCACTCGCAGTTGCAATACGAAAGTTTCCGAAAAGAAGTGTTGTTCCTAGTCCGCTCATTCATCGCCTCTGCCGAACGGTGGCGGTAACCGGGCCGCCGCCAAAATACTTTGATTTCAAAATCCGCGAAATCGGCGGCTCCGGTTCACCGCTTGGTTATCGGGCATTCTCCGAGTTGTGCTTTCCGTTAAAACAACGACTTGATTATCGCAAGTCCCAAGCCAGAGAACAGTAGAATTGCGAGTATCTTCAAAACCCAGAACCAAGCCATCTCTTCGTCACACTTGTTTCGCACCATCGCATCGACGTGAAACTCAGGAGTGTTTGAGAGGTCGCCACAATTCGGACACGGGGCTTGATCATACCCGGTGTGGTCTCGGCACGACAAGAAAAAGTCCTCGCAAACAACACAATAGAACTGGAGTTCTTCGTTCGGATGCTTTCCGATTTCAAGCAGGTTGGCCCGACACTCTGGACAATCGCCATTCTGATCGGGAACGACCCTTTTGACGCAGATGTGGCACTTCGTCGTAGTGTTTGACATAGCTTGGCCAGATAACGGCGGCGGTAACCCAGTCGCCGCGATTGATGATGATGTAAGGAACGACGCTATCGGCGACTTGGGTTCACCGCATTGTTATCGCGAGTCAGTCAGGTGTCGTTTTCTCCAGTCACGATTCCTCCGAAGCACTCAACCAGAGCGTGCATGCAGCCGGTGCCGCCGTAAGGATATGCTAGGGCTTCGAATCGCAGTGCCCCAGTCTTCTCCGACGTGCGAATCACCCGCAACAGATTGTACTCGCCATTATGAAATGCGTCGATCATTGATTGAAAGTCCCACGGCGTCTCCAGCGTTGGATCTGTGAATCGTTTCTCGACTGGCGTCGCCTCCCAACGTCTGGTCCAGTCGGCAAGTTCCTCCGGAGTCGGTCTCCAGAAGTGCGACAGAGCATCGTCGTCGAAGTACGAACGCCACGATTCATCGTCAGCGTCAATTGCATCATCGCTCTTAGCATCTCGCAGTGCGTCGAATACGCGCTCAAGCATTCCGAAGCGGCTTGAGTCAGCAAGTTCAAAGTTGACGCTTGATTCGACCATGAGGAATGTTGTGACGATTTGAAAGCGATAACGACTATGTTGACCGAGTCCCCGCCAACAATGTCTCTAAGTTCGAAACGGACCGTCGGGGACTTCGGTCCAACATTTTGTTCGTGCGCATTTTGTTTAAATTCCGAACGCCGTATGGTGCTCAGTCATCATAGTCGCCTTGCAACTCGATTCCGACTTGCCTCATCGCCTCACGTACCTCGGGATGAATATCCTCAACATCATACGGATCCATGTCATCAAGCACCATGCGTTGAAGCAAAAAGCCCGTGAACTCAATGCGATGATCTCGATCTGGTATGTTTTCCTGAATGTGCGGCCATATCTCAATGAAAAGTTTGCTCCCGGATCTCCAGCTCATTTTTGAGTCCCGTCGTCTTGAAGTATGTGCTGCGAATGAAACGCTCGAATTCCAGTGGCTGGTGTGTCGTATCAATGCACGAACGTCCGCATCACGGGGTGGCGGGAGTTGACATTGATTCCAAAATCCGCTGGCCACCGCCACTCCCGTGCATGCGATGGTTCGCGGTCGGACAAGCACTAAGTGTCGTCTTCTCGTGCATTCCAAGCGTCGAAGTATTTTGACAGCATAATGCGAAGTATGCGATCGCCCAACGGCATTTTTTGGAAGTATGTCAGAGGAAGTGTATACGCGTTCCAAATTATTCTGTTTGACTGAGACTTAGTTTTCGTTGCGCCAGTGCTCCATCGCAACGCAACGTCGAAGGGCGGCAATGAGTATGCGTAGATCAAAAACAAGCACGGGACAAGAAGACATACTTTCGCGATTCGTAACCGCGTACTTCTCGCAATGGAAATGGCTAATAGCGTTGCCGGGACAAAAGTCAAAAAGAAGATTGCCCAACCAACATGCCAACGAGCAAAAGCACACCAAAAGGCAGAAACCGTCAATGCAACAAACAAGGTCGTAATCTTAAACGTTCTGTGTTGCACGACATTTATCCGCGAACGACCCCGTTCACCGGGCCGCGGCGAACGACATTGACTTCAGAATCCGCGCGACCCGCGGCTCCGTGTGCAACGGATTGTTCGCCGAATCAATCGACGATCAAAAACAGATCAAATCCTCGACAGGCGGCTATCCTCGAATCCGGCCGAACGATCTTTATCAATGACAATTCGTCATCGGTAATCATTCGTGAATCGTCGCCGTCAACAAGATAGAGTGCTTCCCCGTCATGTTCAAGAATGCCCTTCTCCGAGACCGAAAACGCTGTCGTGTTTTGCCGAAGCACAACCAATGAGCGACCATCGACGATTGAAGGATGCATTTGAGTATACGCGCTGGATTGGATCATTCGGGTGGAAGTGTGGACGCAAATTCGCAAATTGTCTTGAGCGCGGCATCGTTCGTGCCGTGTAGTTGAAGCAGCTCATCAACGACTCTGGTGGGGTCGGTTGCATTCTCTCGGAGCCATTGGACCGTTGCAACGACGGACGCATTTGCACGGTTTCCAGCAATGGGTTGACGTGCATCATCGTCTGTAAGCAGGTCGTAAACTTCGGCAAGTGTTCCGTTCTCGGTGTACATTCGAGGGCGCAGACAAATAGCTTGAACGAGGTTGATCCGATGGATTTCATCCGTTGTCATGGAGTCTTATCGGCGAACGGTAACGATCACGTGGCCGCCGCGAACGACTCGCCACATCAATAAACTCAGTTCGGCGGCTCACGTGCATCGTCTGGTTCGCCGCGTTTTCCCGATTCGGCCCATCTCGACCACGCCGCGTGATCGTCACCGAATCGGAGACCAGTATACACCTCGAGTGCCTCGACGAGTTGACGCAAGCTGGTGGCACGCGCGATTTCGAGTTCTCGTCCCGATTCATCGGGTCCACGGTAACCATCACCCACCACATAGTACGTTTTGATGTAACCAATCAACTCGGCGGCGCGGATCGCTGATGCATCGTTGTTGATCTGTGCATATTCGTTGCCCCATTGGATAATCTCACGCGTTATTGAACGTTGATGGATCTCGACCCCTTTGTGGGTGAGCCAACGCAAGCCGATTGTTGCCGTTGCAAAGATAATTGCTAGGACCGCGGTGGCAGCCAGTAGCGAGCGTGTTGTAAATCGGATTCGCATCAATTGGTGAGCACAATTCCAATCTCAGTCGGCGAACATTCGCGTTCACCAAGCGACCGGATGAACGTTTAACAATAATTTCCGCACCATTCGGACGCTTTGGTGCAACGCCGTTGTTATCCCGCATTTCTTGGGCTGACACGTGATTGGCAACGCCAGAGATTCTGCCGTATGGTCATAGAGATTGCAAATCAGCATTTAGACGCTATTTGGATGGTGGAAAATTTCTTTTTTGCGACAAGTGTCGTCGCCATAATACATAAATTACAGGTGGCGAGGCCATCAAAATGGCAAAAAGTACTATGGCCGGGTTTAATGCAATATCAGAGTAACCAACTGTGAAAAATATGGAAATTATCGAGGCGGTCCCACCAAGAAAGCACATTGACCAATCAAATGCGGGCCGTTGCTTTCCCAGTCTCAATTGCATCCTCTTTGTCGAACGGATAAGTAAGATGAGCATTAGGAGCAAGCCGATAAGCAACGAAACTCTCGAAGCAATTGATTTAGGCGAGCTGCCATCTTCGATCGCGCTGAGAAACAGCAATGCAATCATTGACACAATTGCGATAGAAGTACTCCAAATGGCGAATGCAATTGAACGTTCATTCATGCAAAAATGTTCCGATAGTGTTACTCTGGCACTGTGCGGGATAACGACACGCATCAGCGGGCCGGCGCGAGACGCGTTGAGTTCAAAACCAGCCCGACCGCCGGCTCCGTTGCATGCGATTGTTATTTGGTGCCAGTCGCTGCGATCATGTGTCTTGACTTACGCAATCGCCAAATGATAATCGCGATCAGTATAGCTGGTATGGACAGACATGAGCCAAGAACGGCAAGTACAAAATAGCGAACTGGATTTACAGGCGACTTCCAATTGAGACTTCCAGTTGATCGCACGACCTGATGATTTGTGAATTCAGCCTGCGTGAGCGGGCCGATTTTCGAATAATCACCGGTTGAGATTATAAAGTAATAGTGCCGAGATGCATCTACTTCTTGAAATTCGTCACCCGCAAACAAGTTCCGTGTTTTCCGGCCTGCATTGCGCAAGAATACGTATTTGTTTGTGGTTGCGAATTCACGGATTGGGCCGACACCGTCGAAGTCGTAAGGACTGAAAATCACCGTAGATGAACCCGGAGGGCAAACTACGGTGTCAACGCTATTACAACGAACGAACTCGAAACCATTGGGCATCGAAACGGAATAATCCGACCAGCCTTGAGCGAAACAATGAGTCGAAAGAAGCAACGCGCTGCAAAACGTGATTGCGAAATGTCGGCATGTAAGATTCATAAGCCAAATAACAATTATTATACGGAACGCAGTATATACCCGAACCGCGGATTTCAGCTCCGTGCAAAGAATCTAGCTGTTTCCAAATCAATTGTCAATTTTTTTCCTTCGTTCCTCGAACCAAAATTTCTCGCTGCAGAAATATACGGACGTCCGTATAATTCCGGATTATACGGACGTCCGTATATAACCCTTAATTTGCGAAGGATGGGAACAATGACTGATCCTCGGAAACTTTTCAACGTGTTTCTCGAACAGTCGCCTACGAGGAAATGAACCTGCATGAAGGGAGAAATCCGCGAGGGGTTGCCGGATTCTGCTAGCACAATCCGGCAACCCTTCGCGGACTCTCGCGCGTGCTGGAACTAAGCGAACCCGATCCGACCCGAAGCTGATCAACCTGCAGCGGAAATCCAAAACAAAGCGGGCTCAAACATTCAAACGGAACCAAATCCCAAGAGCAGTTCAATACATTCCAAGCTCCGCTGCCGACCAACTTCGCAGCGTCCCAAGCCGGGCTTCTTGAACAGAGAATTTGAGCATCGGCTCCGTTCCTACGTCACTACACGATGTCAAATGCTTAGTGGTTATCTCACGAGTTGAACTAATTCTGATGTTCCATGGAATCGGTTAAGCGTCTGATAGCTCGAATTGATGAATAAGATTCTAGGGAAGTTTCTATGAAAATTTTCATTTCCTCATAATCCTCGGTGGTCGGGTCAAAATACTCGGTGAATTGATCTTCAAAGCGTTCTCTAAAAAGGGGTTCAAACTCGGCATGCGACTCACATTCTAATTCCATCAATAGATCGCCAGCTAGTGAGGCTGCGGATTTTCCAGAACCAGAGTGCGGATTATCCGACCATGCATCGACATCTGACTGGAACCTGAATAGCCAAAATATCTTTGTAACAAGATTTCGCCGATTGTACATTTGGAGCTGGTCAGGCGATTCCCTCAACTTAACGGAGAACTGCCGCGCCTGTTCCGCCATTCCCCACCAAAGCCCACCGGAAATAACAGATTCCAATTTGCTGTCACCCTCAGCAAGTCTAGCATTGAGTCGGGAACGGTCGGCAAACCAGCCCAGCGCTACACAAGCTAACGCTATCAAGAGAAGTAAAGTAGCAAGGCTGAATTTCAAGGGGATGATTGGTTTAGTGGGATAACGTCTGCCGTGACCGGGCACGAACGGACGACTTTGATTTCAATTGCCGCGTGACTGAGTGCTCCGGTTCACGGCTTTGTTTTAATTGCGCGTAGGTTATGATACAATCCACGAACCCAGCCGCGAAGCGTAAAGCACGGGGAAATTATGCTTTACTTCCTTCCGGGAAACCAGTCGCCCGATGCGAATCTAATTTCGAAACTCGGGCTCGATTATGCCTTTGAAGAACTGCCCCTTGATTGTGGGCAGGTTCGGACCAATCAAGGCCCCGATGGTAAATCGGGGTTCGTTGTATCTTGTTCTGGAATTACTCCAGAATACTCGCCTGACACTCAAGTCTGGCATCAGCATCCACTCGGCTACTACTTCGGTTGGAACCAATCCAACCCACCGAAGCCAGCCAATCTCCAGCGACAGTCCATGCTTGATGGGCAATTGGTCCGTCTAATTGATGGAAATCATTGGCAGATACCGATCGCCCATAGTTGGTTGATGGATGGCCAGCAGATTAAGTACACCGAGCAATTCACCCGAACCCTCCAATTCATCAACGGAGAATGGAAGCCTGGCAAGATCGTCCCTTCTCAAGAAGCCTTCGCCAACATTGGCAAGGTTGTCTTCGATGCCTGGCGATCGGGCATTGATGGACGCTTCGATCTGGATGCAACCGACCTTTGCTGCAAAACCATCTGTCTCAACTACCGACTGTCTGCTGTCGAAGTCGGTGCCCTCGGATTGCTCACGAACGATTCAACCTACGCTTGGAAGATATTACGGACAGTTATCGACATGGATGGATACCTCGAACTTCTAAAAAAAACTTTAGGCGGTCCGAGCACGAACTCTGGCTTCGAGGGATGCACCCTAGCTACCGAATCACGTTTGCAGACCACGCCTTCATCCTAAACCAACTAAACGACGCTTAAGCAGGCTCAAAACAGTCTGAAAAAACAGGGTAGGGCACCCCCTCCACCGCCTTGGGTCCCTCCCCAACCCCCCCTCTCCCGGCAACGCCGAACTATCTAACCACTTTTTTTTAGTTTTTCAAAAAAATTTCAAGTAACAAAAACGGGCTGAAATGCAATCCACATTAGACATGAAGACCGCGATGGTGATTCCCAGTTGCCGCCTCGAATCGTTCGCTCGGTTCGCGAAAGTTTGGGGACCGCGAGCAGATTGGGACGCGACGTTTGTTGTTGTTGATGGCGTCGAGACGGACGGTTTTCGGGCTGCTGCTGCTGACTTACCCAATCCGGTTGTCAACGGATGGTCTGAGTTGGAGCGTGAAATCGAACAAGACTGGATCATTTCGCGCCGCGATTCGGCGATCCGCAGTTATGGATTTTTGTCCGCCTACCAGGACGAAGCCCAATTCGATTTGTTATGTACGATCGATGACGACTGCTACCCTCACGATT
>JANNWZ010000060.1:0-77855 GCA_031409295.1 Mariniblastus sp. | reverse complement strand
AATGCGGCTGACGACGATTCTTTGTCAGCTTACCGACGCATTCGCAGGCTTCCTCCCCACGGTTCGTTACCTCCCCGCAGTTGCCCTCGTCTAGTACTTGTTCGATCGGAGTCACAGTTGGTAGACTGCCTTCCTTAAGATATTCGTTCTTGTACATGGGACTTACACCCCACAAGTCATTCGCCATGACAGGCGTACCAACGGATCGGCATAGGGACCGCATTACTGCGGACCCCTGCCACACCACCTAGCATGCGGGTCCGCACTAGGCGGTTCGTCCCTTAGAAGCAAGTTTGGTCCAGATCGCTAATAGACTCGATAATCCTAACTGCGTTAGATAGTCGGTCGACAAGGCCATGTGAATGGCTTTGCTGGACGACATCACCCAAGGGCCTTTGCTACTGCTGCCATGCGTGTAGGCTTCGTGCTCTCGAACGCCTAGCTGAAGCAAGTTACGAATGCGGGTTCGTGGATTGCGCCATTGCTGCCAGAAACAGGCACGCACGCGGCGACGAATCCACTTGTCCAGATCGTCGTAAAATGATTTCAGCGGGACCAAACGAAAGTAGCCCACCCAGCCCTGAACGTATCGCCGAAGTTCAATGAGTCGTGCTGGCATCGAAACCCCTCGATTGCGTCGAGTGATCGCGCGAATACGATCTTTGAACTTCTGGATTTTCTTCGGGCTGACACGGATTTGACCGCCGTACCCACGAAAGATGAATCCTAAGAATTCAACGCCGTCGGTGCTGCAGGTCCGGCTCTTCTGATGATTCACCACCAGTTTGAGCTGCCGCGTTAAGTAGTTGCCAAGCGACTCGTAGACACGCTTCGACGCTGTCTCGGATTTGGTGAATACAAGAAAGTCATCGGCATAACGCACAAAGCGGAGACCACGCTTCTCCAGTTCTTTATCGAGATCGTCCAACAGGACGTTCGCTAGAATCGGAGAAAGTGGGCCACCTTGCATCGTGCCTTCTGCTGTCGACTGGCAGAGACCGTCGACCATAATGCCTGCTCGCAAGTAGCGCCCGATCAAACCAAGTAATCGCTTGTCCCGCACTTTGCGTGCTACTCTGGCGAGTAAAACATCATGCTGGACTGTATCGAAAAATTTGGCCAGATCCATATCCACGCAATGGCGGTAGCCAGCTCGGATAGATTGTTGCACTTGCTTGATTGCTCCGTGAGCAGAGCGTTTGGGTCGAAAACCGAAACTCGATTCTGAAAAACCGGGATCGAAAATCGGTGTCAGGATTTGTAAAATGGACTGCTGAATCAATCTTTCCATGATATTGGGAATACCCAGATTTCGATCAGAGCCATCTTCTTTGGGGATGGATTTTCTACGCGCCGGTAAGGGTCGATAGGTTCCAGCCAACAGTTGTTGTCGAACTTTGGGCCACTGAGAACGGAAGACCTCGGGGAATGCAGCGATCGTTATGCCGTCGGGCCCGGGGGCTCCACGGTTGGCTCGCACATTCTTCCAGGCTTGGTCCACGTTGGCTGGTTCGACAATCTGTTCCATTAGTTTTTCTGGATCAATACCCAAGGCTGTCGGTTTCATGATCGCCGAATTCGGTTGCTCCGGTTCGGGAGCCTCTAGAGCACGGGCCTTTATGGTGTCGCTTCCCGGAGGGACAGTCGAGCTAGGTTCTATGTGATTGGGACGGTTCGAGGTCATGATTGGATGTTCCTTGTTAAGTGACGTTAGCCCTTCCCGTTTCCATTGGACTTGGAAGCTCGGTACTACGGCGTCTGCTGACTTCTGCAAGCACGATTTCGAGTTACCCCGAGTCGTCCGGCCTTTCGGGCAAGCCCTACTCACCGGTACGCGTTGCAGTTGCTCCCCGGATAAGAACGTGAACTTTCGCTGCACAAGCTCGCCATATACCGCGGAGTCTGTTGGGAACGGTTTCGTTGACCATCGACAACTCACCTCAGGGTCTCTCTAGGCCTCAATGGCGTTTCTGTACGTAGCCTCGCAGCTTGGACGAGAATGCGGCTGACGACGATTCTTTGTCAGCATACCGACACATTCGCAGGCTTCCTCCCTACGGTTTGTCGCCTCCCCGCAGTTGCCTTCGTCTAGTACTTAAATTGTTTGGTTACATTTGGTATCCTGTCCTCCAATCAATTCCCATTTTCGTACAGGGGACTTGCACCCCACGAGTTCACGCCCGTGCCGGGCGTACCGTTGCTCCCAAGCCGACGGTCCTCCGTTTGCCCGATGGTGCGTCTACTCCGGCGGCTGGTTGATCGCAGGCGTTCACCGGTCGCTTGGTGAACGCGGATGTTATTTGGCAAAGAGAACACATCGGAGACCTCGCACGACATGACTAAGAACGACATTCGGCGTGTAGTGCCGAACATCACTTCGAACTGCGTCGAGTCATCCGTTGAGTTCTACACGCAATTCCTTGGCTTCAGGGTCGCAATGGATATGGGCTGGATTGTGACGGTCGTCTCCCCCAGTTCTCCGCTTGCCCAAATTAGCATTGTGCAAGAAAACTCATCCTCTGGTTTGAACATTACTCTGAGCATTGAGGTGGATGATGTCGATACACTTCACGAAGCGGCGATTTCACGCGGGTACGACGTTGTGTATCCTTTGACGGACGAACCTTGGGGTGTGCGTCGCTTCCATGTTAAAGATCCGAACGGTGTAACAATTAATGTCATGCGTCATTCCGCAAAGTGAAGATGACAATGCTAACAAGAGCTAAATAACCAACCGTTGCATCCAAGCCAGCGATCGGGTGCTTTGATAGGGGAGGCCATCACCGCGCGGGCTGGGTGAACGGCGGCGTTCGTCGCCCACGAAATATGAGCGCACAGACATCAATGAATGAATCGCCGTTCCAATTACCATCCTCCGGCAACTCAGATTCGCCGCCGATTCGAAAGAAAGTATTCCATTTCTGGCGATGCTTCTGGCTTTCATTCCTTGTTGCCTCACTGTCGTACGCTTGGTACAGCTTCTACGTCCCCGCCAATAGCATCGCTTGGGCTGACAGCTACACTTCGGCTCAGCAACAAGCAGCCGACTCTGGCAAACCGATGATCCTCTACTTTACCGGCAAGTGGTGTGTTCCCTGCCGAATAATGAAACGCCAAGTGTGGGCTGATAAACAGGTGACGGCATCGGTCAACTCGCAATTCATCCCCGTTGCAATTGACGTGGATAGCCCTGACGACGCTGCGGTGTTGGCTCGCTACAACGTCGGCAGTTCGCCGATCACGATCGTCACCGATCCACAAGGAAAAGTGTTGCAATGGCGAGCGGGAGGGATCGGTAAATCTGAATTCCTCGAATTGCTTAGACTGTCGAATCCATCCGCAGCAAAGGACTTGTAACGCGAAGCAAGTCAGCCAGCGATTTCATTTCGATCGCAAGCCACAAATCCAAGACAAACCCAACCACAAACCTGAACCCTGCTGCGCCCGCAGGCTGAGCATTTAAGCTTTTGAATCTTTGAACCATAGGGAACGAAAAGACCACGCGCAGCCGTTCCGGTTTCTTTGCACGCACCGCATCGAAGGTGGTTTCGGAATCGAGGACTTGTTTGTAAAGAAACAAGAGTGCCAAGAACGTTTCGTTTTGAGTCCTGGCGGCAACCTCACGACTCACCGGCAAGCGGGTCAGGAATCGATTAGCAACGGGGTCGGTCAGCGTTACAGAATGTTGCCACTACCCCGTTTACTTACGCAGGAATTTTGAGAAACGCGGTAATCCTGCAAAGTTAGGCTTCCTCGGTCCGAATCGAATAATGACGCAGTCGCAAAGCGTTCCGAACTTGGTCTAAAAGTTTAAGCGAATCAGCCATTATTCCCATCCTCTGCAAATTAAGGAGCGTATACGGAAGTCCGTATAATCCGAGACCATGCGGACTTCCGTACATTTCTGAGATGCGAAACATTTCGTGGGAGGAAAGAGAGGAAAAAGTTCGACAATCTACCGAGAAACAGCTAATCTCATCGCACAGAACCAAAATCCGAGCGTTCGCGTAGATATTGCATTCCGTATAATAATTGTTCTGCCATGGAGACAAAAAATGCGAACCGCAGTTTTCTACATTGTTGTCTGCGCGATTTGCGCCTTCACGAGTTTTCGTGAGCTTGCAGCTGACACCACCGTAAATGACGACGACAACGCAGTCATAGAAAATCAACAAGCAGACTCCGTCGAGCGCGTGCGGGGAATGAAAGCTGCGGTTTCCGACATTGCCGAAGGCCGTATCTGGGTTCTTTCGGCCGCCCGCGCATGTTTGTGTCCTTCTGACTCTGAGTCGTCATTACAACTCGCGTTGAAAGCAGAATTGAAAGTTTCGCCAGACTATGAGCTGATTGACGGACGTTGGCCAAGTATTGTGGAAAAACAGTACATGCCGTTTGTCAGTCACGCTGCATTGAACGGGTACAACGATGTGATGTGGGCAGAAATTGAACATCGCCACGGAAAAGGAGCTCGGCAACGTGTTGAGAAACGGGCGAGTGAAATTGAACCGACGTTGCGAAACGAAAAATGAGGCAGAACAAAGATCGGCATAGGGGCCGCATTGCTGCGGACCCCTGCCACACCACCTAGCATGCGGATCCGCACTAGGCGGTTCGTCCCTTAGAAGCAAGCTTGGTCCAGATCGCTAATCGCCTTGATAGTCCTGACTGCGTTAGATAGTCGGTAGACAAAGCCATGTGACTGGCTTTGCTCGACGACATGACCCAAGGGCCTTTGCTACTGCTGCCGTGGGTATCGGCTTCGTGTTCCCGAACGCCCAGGTTAAGCAAGTTACGAATTCGAGTGCGTGGGTTGCGTCATTGCTGCCAGAAACAGGCTCGCACGCGGCGACGGCCTTTCGGGGCAAGCCCTACTCACTGGTACGCGTTGCAGTTGCTTCCCGGATAAGAACGTGAACTTTCGCTGCGCCAGCTCGGCATCTAATTTGGAGTCTGTTGGGAACGGTTTCGTTGTCCACGGACAACTCACCTCAGGGTCTCGCGAGGCCTCAATGACGTTTCTGTACGTAGCCTCGCAGCTTGGACGAGAATGTGGCGAACAGGAATAGTCGTCCGCTTGACCAACACATTCGCAGGCTTCCTCCCCATGGTTGGTCGCCTCTCAGCAGTTGCCTTCGTCGAGTACTTAATATTGTCTGGTTACATTTGGTATACTTTACTCCAAGCAATTCCCATTTTCGTAAAGGGGACTTGCCCTCCATGAGTTCACGCCCGTGCCGCGCGTACGGTGGACCAAAGCGGCGGTTACCAGCGTGAACTGAAGCAATAATTTTTCCCGCCACTTGGTCAACTTGAACCTTATGCCACACAACTCCCCGCAACCTGGGTTCAACCGCCCATGACGTCTCCCGTTGATACTCGCAAGTCACCTGAATACCGGACGCTACGGTTTGATTCGGTCGATGAATGTATCTCGAACGTCAATCAAATTCTCGCCGCAGCCGAAAACGAGAAATTGAAGGCGACAGGAAACTGGACGCCGGGCGAAATCATGACACATCTCGCCAATTGGATTGGATACGCGTACGATGGATTTCCGATTGGCCCACCACCGTTCTTTATTCGCTGGATACTTCGGCTCCGCCTTCGAAAAATGCTTCGAGATGGAATGCCACGAGGAGTGCGGATCCCCGGAGTCGAGGGTGGCACTGCTGGAATGGAAAACATTGAGACCATAGAAGCCGGACGAAGATTGTTGGCAGCGTTAGAAAGACTTAAGAGCGATGAAGAAGCCAAGTTTGATAGCCCCGCGTTTGGTCCAATGTCACATCAAGATAGAATTACACTGAACCTCCGCCACGCTGAGTTGCACCTGGGATTCCTTACTTACTAAGCAAATTGTAACACTGAAAATGGCCCAACAACGCGATGCACCCAATCCGCCGACGGGTGCATGATTGAATGGACAGATCACTTCGGCGGCTGGATGATCGCAAACGTACGGCAATTTGAGGTGTTGCCAGCAGTGGCCCAATATGACCCGGGTTCATTGCCCCATGGAACTGCGGTACAGATCGTTGACTTGCGTTCAATTGAGGATGCGGCAACTTCCCACTCGTTCCGCTAGTTCGGCAAAATTCTGCGCCGAATTCATACTGCGGGGATAAGAGTAACTTCCGGCGCAGAACCAAAACACCACGACGCATAGAATGCAAGACTGTATCCCTCGGACTGAGAGGTAACTTTGGAACGACACGAAACTAACCCTTACGAAGCCCCGGTCTTCCAATCAGACAAGCCTGTCGACTATTCTCCAATCCGACGACTGGTGGCTGTTGCCCTTCTGTTTTTTGATTGTCGTCGCGATCCTAGCGGCTACTCGTGGTCCGATCGTTAGTGATGGAGTACTTTTCTATGCACCGATAATTGTATTCGCGGTTGCGTTTTGGTCGATTACTCATTTTCGCAAATCGCGAACTTTGCTAGTTGGTGCGGCAACAGGTATCCTCGGTGGAATCGTCGGTCATGTTGCTTGGTTGGCCACGATCGCGGTAAAAAATGGTCTTCCCAATCTTGCGGACCTAATCTGGATGATGGTAATTTCAGTATTTATTGCTGCTGGTGTTGGTGGCACCTTCGGCCTGGTTTTATCCGCTGGCTTTCGACGCCAGAACGACAATCGCAACGCTGAAATAACGGAATAACAACTAGAGCTTTGACATTGCGAAATGACGGGGGAACGAAGCCGATGTTCAAGCGTTCTATTCAAGAAGGCTGGTTTTTCTGAATCCAGACCGACAAGATGCTTGACCCCGAACTGCTAAACTATTTCCTCAGACGCCGCGTCCCATTGGTTCCGCATCCGGCGGACCAGCGACGCGACTCAGTCCAACCCACAAACTATTGCTTGGTAAAAGTCGGCGTAGTTTGCTATTCGTTGTATCGCTAATGGTGCACGCGATCGAATCGACAAACAAGCCAAATTTTGAATAGGCACCTCAAACAGCGGGCTGGCTTGGTCTCATCATCAACGCGATACTGGGCTCGTGGATTGCGTATGGTTCACTGTCCAGGTTGAATCAATCGAAAAATCAGACACATGACTGACGGCAAGGGATCCGGATGCACCCATAGTGATTGCTGATGTAAGACTCTCGTGGCATTTTTCAAAACCAACCCAATTGGTCTGGCACAATTTACGCTGACGGGAATTTGGATATCTTATTTGGGAACGCCCCCTTGATTCAGGAATCCACGCTGCTGTTCCCAACAATCCGGATTCTTCAGGCATCGCGAATGTACTGTAATGGGAGGATTCCCCGCGGAAACCCAAACGAAGATGTGCGAATCCTGCTTTTGAAATGAGTGACGCGGTCAAATTCAAATCATGCGAGTCAGAAAATCGCGTCCGAAAGCACCGTTTATGGCGAAAAAGCCGGGCGCTGAGCCGTTTTATGTCCCTGCCAATCGCAATGGATCAAGATCCAAAGGCAACTTTCCTGTCTTGGGCATGTTAAAATCAGGTCTGTCAAACAAGCGACTCAACAACAACCCTGCTGGACCTGATATGACGCGTTCTTTTTTGCGCAACGGTTTTCAATCGATAATCCTGACGGCCATAGTGTTTTGGCTTAGTCCTTTAAACTCCAACGCCCAATCCACAGCGGTACCACAACGTCAGGCAAATGAGAAACCGGCGCTACAATATCAAGTCGATCTGTCCGATGCAAAGAACCATTATGTGCAGGTCAAATTGGATGTACCAGCCACTGGCAAAACAACGGAACTGATGATGGCGGTTTGGACACCGGGATCCTATCTGGTGCGCGAGTATGCCAAACATATCGATTCGATGACGGTAACCGCGGACGATGGTACCAAACTGGAATTCGCAAAAACGCGCAAGAACCGCTGGTTGGTGCAAACGCCCAAAGTCAAACGTATTTCGGTTTCCTATCGACTCTATTGCAACGAATTGTCCGTGAGAACGAACTGGTTGGATCGGCAGTTTGCCGTGCTAACGGGCGCCGCCACGTTCATGACAGTCCCATCGATGCTCAAGAAACCGCACGAAGTACAGCTCGTCATGCCCACCGGCTGGACGCGCAGCGCCACCAGCCTCAATGTGACCGGGAAACAAGCCCATACTTTTTTAGCCGAAAATTTTGACGAGCTGGTGGATAGCCCGATCGTGGCCGGCAACATCGATATCTTTCCCTTTTCCGTGGGCGGCGTCCCACATCAGTTAGTCAACGTCGGCGACACGGGATATTGGGATGGCACGCAGGCGGCGACAGATCTGACGCGCGTGGTTGCCGAACAACAAAAACTATGGGGCGTCGTGCCGTACGATCGGTACCTGTTTCTGAACATCATTTGTGAATCCGGCGGGGGCTTGGAACACAACAATTCGACTCTGATCATGGCCAGCCGTTGGAGCTTTCGGGACAAAATGCGATACAAGAGCTGGCTTAGTCTGGCCAGCCACGAGTTTTTTCATACCTGGAATGTGCGGCGACTGCGGCCGAAATCGCTGGTGCAATACGATTATGAAAACGAGGTCTATACCGAGAGTCTATGGATTGCCGAAGGAATTACCAGCTACTACCAGGATCTGGTCCTGGTTCGTGCGGGCCTGCTGACCCAGTCGGAGTATCTGTCAAAATTGTCAGCCAATATCGAAAGCGTGCAACGATCCAGTGGGCGGAATCTGCAGAGTTTGTCGGATTCCTCCTACGATGCCTGGATCAAGTTCTATCGGCCAGATGAAAATTCCTCGAATACCAGTGTCGACTATTACTCCAAGGGTGCCGTGGTGGCTTTCCTCCTGGACGCCAAAATTCGCAAACTGACTCGAGGAAAAAAGAGCCTCGACGATGTGATGCGAACGATGTTTGAGTCGTATGCCGAAACCGGCTACACCGTGGCCGACTTTCGAGAAACCGCCAGCCAAGTTGCTGAGACGGACCTCACCGATTGGTTTCATACCGCAGTGGATTCGACGAACGAACTTGATTACCAGGACGTGTTGGCGTTGGGTTTGCAGGTTCCCGGCGTTGGCCAACGGGAACTGGCGATCGCGAATAAGCCGAAACAGGATGACGCTCCAAAAACCAATTCAAAACCAAAGTCGGAGCCGAAGTCCACGCGAAAACCAAGCTCGAAAACAACCACAGAATTGAAGCCCAAACCGAAGCCTTCGGTCGCTGAACCGAAATCGGCGGGCGACCCGAAATCGGTTGATGCAACGTCGTCGAAATCCGCCGTTGCCGGAAAAAAACCGGCCGAGGAAAAACCACCGCAAGGCCGGCCTTGGTTGGGAATTCAAACCGGCGAGTCGGGCGGTCGCGTAACGATCGTTCGCGTGGAACGGGATTCCCCGGCAACTGCCGTCGGCCTCAATACGGGGGATGAAATCATCGCGATCGATGGCTACCGGGTTGCAGCGCTGGATGGGCGGCTAAGTCTTTACGAAGTCGGTCAGGAAATCAAGTTGTTGATTTCGCGACGGGATCAATTGATCGAGATGCCGATCAAGATTGGAACCAAGACGGCAATAGATTGGCAATTGAAGCTGAACACCAAACCAAACAAACGCCAAATATCGCAGTTGAATGCCTGGCTGCAGATTCCGAAATAGTAGGTGCCGTCGCATTCCACTAGTGCTGGCCCGGCTTAGTTTGAGAAGCAAGTTTTTCTGTCGCAACCAGCCTTGATTCTGTTCACTCTGAGCGAACAAGAATATAGAAATTTCGATCGACTTCGACTTCGTCGATTTCGGTTCCAAAATCCAGAGTTTGTGAATTCTCGGTTGGGATCAGGCTGACGGTTTTTCCGTTGATCGACACGCGAATCGGCATTGAGAAATTTTCCACGACCTCTTCAAACTGGTATGTCAATTTGGTGCCATCGAGGTGATACCGCAAAACTGGAATTTTCGTGGAACGCAGATACTGATCAAAAAACGGTTTCAGTTCCAGCCCGGATTGTTGGCTGAGGTAGTTTTCGACTTGTTCGGTCGAGACGGTTTGATGCCAAAACGTTTTGTTCAGCCCGCGCAGGATCTCTCGCCATTTGGCATCATCGTTAATCATGTGCCGTAGGGTATGCAACAGATTGCCCCCTTTGTAATACATATCACCCGAGCCGGATTGATTGACATTGTAGGTGCCAATGATGGGGGAATCATTCCTGATTCGTTTGCGGCAGCCAATCACATAATCTTCGGCTTCCTTCTTTGTGAAGTGATACTCGACAAACAGATTTTCTGAATAGTTGGTGAAACTCTCATGAATCCACATGTCGGCGGCATCGTTCATCGAGATATTGTTGCCGAACCACTCGTGCCCGGATTCATGCACAATGATGAAGTCAAACTTCATGCCCACACCGGTTTGACTCAAGTCAGTGCCACGGTAGCCGTTGGCAAATCCATTGCCGTACGTGACCGAGCTTTGATGTTCCATGCCGAGATAGGGGACCACGACCAATTTGTAACTGTCCTCATAAAAAGGGTACTTGCCGAACCAATATTCAAATGCCTCGATCGTACGGGGAGCTTCTTTGAAATGTGTTTCAGCTTTCGCGCGGTGCTGGTCGAGCACCCAGTAATCGAGATCCAATGTGCCAAATTCGCCGGTATATTTGTCTGAAAAATTGACATAGTTACCGATGTTTACGTTGATACCGTAATTGTTGATGGGCTGAGTGACTTGCCAGTGAAAAGTCTTCGTTTTGGCAGTCGCATCATGTTCGGTTTTCCGGAGGCGACCGTTCGAAACTGCCGTCAAGGATTCGGGGACCGTGACCCGGATGTCGACGCCGTCTTCTGGTTCGTCGTAGCCGTGATCTTTACAGGGCCACCAAATACTGGCGCCAATTCCTTGACAAGAGGTGGCAATGAAGGGTTTTCCCAGTTCGTCTTTTTTCCACGTGAAGCCACCGCTCCACGGCGGGTTTTGGCTTTCCGTCGGTTGGCCGGCATAATCAATCTTGATTTCTTCGGTGCCCCCGACCGCCAGGGGTTGATCGAATTCGATAAAGTAGGCGTTTCCCTTGCGCTCGAATTTTAAGTCCCGTTCGCGGTGTCGCACGGACTGGATCGCCAGCGGTTCTTGCAAATCGATTTGCATGGTTTGGGCGAGCTGAAGTACGGAGAATCGTACTGTGTTGGAACCGCGGATCGTTTTTGTTTCGGGATCGACGGCAATCGCTAGATCGTAGTGTCGCAAGTCCCACCAAGTGCGTTCGGGAGTCAAAGAGCCGCGCAAACGGGCCTGTTCCTCGTCCGCATTCTCGGTTTGACCGATGAGCATCACAGACGGGCACAACAATACGATCAGAGCAAACGTAAATTTAATCAAGTGCATGGTCCGGCGGCAGGTTAAAAAAGGTGATTTGAGGCAACCAATCCTTGGCGGCTGAAACCGAATCCTTGAGGCTATTTGTCGAGGTTTCCGCTTGGATCAAGATCCCGGCGATCGCTGGCGGCGAGTTTACAACGCTAACAACAATCGACTGGGAGCCTGCAGGTAGGCGATCACATCGTTGAGGAAACGCGCGGCCGCTCCGCCATCGATTAGTCGGTGATCATAGGATAGGCTCAGCGGCATCATCAAGCGAACGGCAATTTGGTCATTCGGCAAAACAATCGGCATTTTGCGGGAACGGCCAACCAACAAGATTGCCGTTTCCGGAATGTTGATGATCGGTGTGGAATAGGTTCCGCCGATCGCGCCGAGGTTGCTGATGGAAAAAGTTCCGCCTCTTAGCTGCTCCACCGTAAAATTGTTATCGCGCACCGCATCTGCCAGCTCGCCCAACTGCCGAGCGATCTCGGGAATACTGAGTTTGTCCGCATCCCGCAGGACGGGCACCACCAGTCCGCGATCCGTGTCCACGGCCACGCCGATATTTACATAGTCTTTGTAAATAATCTGTCCTGCTTCCATATCGACCGACGCGTTGACAACGGGATGCGATTTCAGCGACATGGCTAGCGCTTTGATTAGAAATGGCATCGTCGTGAGATTGATTCCCTTGGCCGCATACTCGGTTTTACTATTTTTGCGAATCTCATCTAAGGCCGTAATATCGGCGTCATCAAAATTCGTTACCCGAGGACAGGTTGTCCAGGATTCATGCATTTTGCGCGCGATGGTCTGGCGGATCTTCGGCATTTTTTCGACATGCACGGGACCATGTCCATCGCTTTGTCCGCCGGTTTGAGCGCGATTCGAATTTCCGGACTTACTTCCTTCACGAACCACTTTCAAGACATCATCACGAATGATGCGACCATTGTCTCCCGTCCCGTGTACCGTGTTTAGATCCACTCCGACTTCCCGGGCAAACCGGCGAATCGCCGGACCGGCCGCGACTAGACTTCCGGTGGTTGACGAAGACTCTGTCAACACCATCGGTTGCGGTGCCACCGGAGTGACCGGCCGAGTCGGTGGTTTCGGAACCACTGGAGAGAGCGGAACCGTTGGTTCAACGGCCGGTTGAGGACGAACTGCAGCGACGGGTGCGACTGCGGGCTTGGCAGGAGCCGGTGGGGCTTCGCCAACAGTTGCTTCAATCGTCACAACCACGGCTCCCACGGCCACGGTCTGGCCGGCGGAACAGTGAATCTGAGTGACAACGCCAGCTGCGGTTGACGGAACAATCATCGTCGCTTTGTCAGTTTCCAATTCGACGATACCCTGATCTTTTTTGATTTGGTCTCCGACAGCGACCAATACTTCCAGAACATCGGCTGAATTGACGTTTTCACCCAGGTTGGGAATTTTTAGATCAGTGGGCATTGTGTTTGTTTTTTGATTTAGTCAGTGGATAATTTTTTGCGCAATCGAAAACAGGTCGCCGGAAAACTCGTAGTTCGCCCAGCGATTCAATTACGCATACAGCGGATTTACTTTGTCAGGATTTACCCCGAGGTCTTTGATTGCAGCAGCCACAAACGCCGCATCGAATTGCCCTTGTTGGTGCAATTTGAACAGCGTGGCAATGACGATACACTCGGCGTCAACTTCGAAGTGTCGACGCAAGGCGGGCCGTGTTTCACTTCGTCCCATGCCGTCAGTACCCAAAGCCACAAGTTCGCCGGGCAAGAAATCGGCAATCTGTTCCGTATGTGCTTGGACGTAATCGCTGGCCGCGATGAATGGGCCCGTCGTTCCCGCGAGCACTGTTGCCAGATAACTTTGGCGCGGTGGTGAAGTCGGATGAAACATGTTCCAGCGACGACATTCCTGTGCCTCGCGACGCAATTGAGTGTAACTGGTGACGGACCAGACATTCGAAGCGATCTGGTATTTTTCCGCCAGAATTTCCTGAGCCTTGAGGACGCCGTTCATGATCGCGCCACTGCCGAACAACTGAACTTGCTGTTTGGCGCCGGCAACTTCGCGAGTGCGAAATTTGTAAATTCCTTTGACGATACCTTCTTCACAACCGGCGGGCATGGAGGGCATGACATATTGCTCGTTGCCCACCATGATGTAATAGATCGCAGTTTCACCGTCTTCGTAGAGTTTTTTCAGACCATCGAAAATAATTACTGCGGTTTCGTAATGGAACGCCGGATCGTAGGCCCGCACCGTCGGGAAAGCGATTGCATTGAGCAGACTGTGACCGTCCTCGTGCTGCAACCCTTCTCCATTAAGTGTCGTACGGCCGGCGGTGCCACCAAGCAAGAAACCCTTGGCCCGCATATCGGCGGCGGCCCAGATCAAATCTCCGATGCGTTGAAAACCGAACATCGAATAATAAATGTAGAACGGAATCATGTTCACGCCATGCGCGCTATAGGCCGTACCAGCTGCGTTGAACGATGACATTGAACCAGCTTCGGTGATGCCCTCTTCTAACAACTGTCCGTCTTTGGCTTCTCGATATGACAACATGGTGTTTTCGCTGTCCACCGGCTCGTACAATTGGCCGGCGTGAGCATAAATACCAATCTGTTTGAACATCGATTCCATTCCGAACGTTCGCGATTCATCCGGTACGATCGGCACGATGTTTTTGCCAATCTTGACATCTTCGACGAGCTTGGCCAGCAACCGCACGACGCCCATGGTCGTCGACAATTCCTTGTTGTCGCTGTCTCGATCGATGATTTTCCGATAATCTTCCAGGCGGGGAACTTCCAGACGTGGAATCACCGTGGGGCGTGAAGGCACAGGGCCACCCAACGCGGCACGTCGTTCCCTAAGATACTTCATCTCGACACTGTCATTCGACGGTTTATAGAACGGCGCTTTGCCAACGTCTTCGTCAGAAATTGGAATGCCGAAACGGGTACGGAATTCGAGCAATTCTTTTTCGTTAAGTTTTTTCTGGTTGTGAGCGATGTTGCGACTCTCGCCCGCTTCACCCAGCCCGTAACCTTTAATGGTCTTGGCCAATATCACGGTGGGCTGCCCCTTGTGATCACAAGCGGCCTTGTACGCGGCATAGACTTTTTCGGGGTCGTGACCACCGCGACGCATGCGTACCAGTTTTTCATCCGAGTAGTTTTTGACTAGTTCCAGCAACTCCGGATAGTGGCCAAAGAAATGTTCACGAATATACGAACCGGGCATCGCCACGTATTTCTGATATTGACCGTCCACAACTTCGCCCATCCGTTTGACAAGCAATCCTAATTCGTCGCGTTCCAAAATTGGATCCCAGTCATCCCCCCACACGACCTTGATCACATTCCAGCCAGCGCCGCGGAACAACGCTTCAAGCTCTTGAATGATTTTGCCATTGCCTCGAACAGGACCATCGAGTCGCTGTAAATTGCAATTGATGACAAATTTCAAATTGTCCAATTTTTCGCGACCGGCCAACGTGATCGCACCGAGCGATTCAGGTTCGTCGCATTCACCGTCGCCGAGGAACGCCCAGACACGTTGATTGGAGGTGTCTTTGATGCTGCGGTCTTTTAGATACTCGTTGAATCGGGCCTGGTAAATCGCCATGATCGGACCGAGTCCCATCGAGACGGTCGGGTACTCCCAAAAATTCGGCATCAGCCATGGATGCGGGTAGGACGAGAGTCCGGGAACGTCCTGCAACTCGCGGCGGAAGTTCACTAGATTCTCTTCGCTGAATCGACCTTCCAGGAAGGCGCGCGAGTACATGCCAGGCGAGGCGTGGCCCTGAAAATAAATCTGGTCGCCATCGTAACCTGATTCGCCGCGTCCCCGAAAGAAATGATTGTAAGCAACTTCGTAGAGTGTGGCCGATGAAGCGAAGGTCGAGATGTGGCCACCGACTTCTCCCAAGCCCGGTGCCGACGAAGCTTTTTGAGCTCGGACAACCATTGCCATCGCATTCCAACGCACGATGCTTTTGATGCGCCGCTCGATTTCGCGGTTACCGGGATAGGCTGGCTGTTCCGACAAAGAAATTGTATTGATGTACGGCGTATTGGATTTCATTTCCAAATCCACGCCTTCCTGTCGGGCGCGCGCCTCCAGTATCGACAGCAAATACTTTGCCCGCTCTTTGCCTTTGCTTTCCAAAATGTAGTCCAACGAGTCGAGCCATTCCTGGGTCTCGGTAGGATCAACATCAGTGGTTTGCTTTAGATAGGGCTCGTTGGCATCGTCCAGTGATCTGCTGGCAGAGTTAATAACTTCCGACATTGAGTTGGGCCTGCAAAAGAAAGTGAAAAGGCGCGGCTGCGGCGCCTCAATAAATTGGCTGGGAAGATTGAGTTACCGGCGAATCACTAGTTCCTAATTCGACGCTTGAATGTAATTGAGTGCATTCAATTTGTTGGATCGTCTCAGATGGCATAATTCTTGTAAAATGTAACGGTTTCGTAAAGAGAACGGTTTTCGATTTGGTTAGCTAAGGATGACGAATCGACCGAAAACAGCCACCTAAGGGGGCACCGCTGATAAAATAGGTAACGGATCAAACTGAATTATTTACCTAACAAGCCAAAGACTCAACAAATTAGCTTCGCCACGCAAGTCAACCGCGATCACGCAGTCGGTCATTACATCCGAAAATATCGGAGAAAAATTCGAATTGCACCGATCAAGTTGCTGAAATCAACGAGCGAGCCAATCGGAAAACATCGTCCAACATCGTTTCAGTTAACCGGCCTGTAAACGTGTTTTGTTGGCTCGGGTGATAGCTTCCAATCAGAACCCGTCCGTTAGTCAGGTTGAGTTGGGCGAGATGAGAAAATTTTCGTTGGGGCCCAATGGGTTCCAACCATTGGATTTCCAGCAACTGATTGATCGTCGCGGTCCAGGCCAGTCCACCCAAGGCAACCAATATTCGAGGCCGACATAATTCGAGCGTTTCCGCAAAGTAGGGTTGGCAGGCGGCGATCTCAGTGCGAAGTGGTTTATTATCCGGTGGCGCACAACGGCAAATATTGGTGATAACACAATTTTGCAATGTCAGCCCGTCGTCGCGCCGTGTCGACTCAGCCTGATTGGCAAATCCAAAACGATGTAGCGCCCGAAAAAGCCAAACTCCACTGCGGTCACCCGTAAACATGCGCCCCGTTCGATTCGCTCCATGGGCTCCCGGTGCTAAGCCAACAATCAACAAATCCGAACGAGGCGATCCAAAATTCGCGACCGGTCGACCCCAATAGTCTTCCAATGAGTAGGACTTCCGTTTTGCCTGAGCGACGGTCAAACAGTGCTCGCGCAAACGCGTACATTGGTCGCAATTGACAATGCGACGGTTAAGATCGGACCAACGCGTCTTGGACAACGGCGAGGCTCTCAAAAAAAGACGACTAAAAAAGCAAAATTTTACGGATTGATCGCACACGATATTGGCCCAATTACAAGCACTGCCAACGTCATTATGTTGGTCAAGCTGCTGGCATTGGACAGGCTAGCATTCCGAATCTGCCGGTGACAAAACGGTAACCGCCGCCTACTCTCGCGGACCGGAGTTTTCGACAATCATCATACCCGATTGCATTATTGGGGTGAGGGCTCCGCGCCAAATTGTCGGCCGAATCAGCTGTAGGAAAATCCAAGAATGATTACTTTGTCTCGTCGTCAATTTGTCAAACATGTCAGCTTTGTTGGAATGGGAACGCTGTGTTGTGGCGGCTGCAAGACTGCACCGGTGACAAAACGACGACAATTGCTGTTGATTCCGGAAGGCCAAGAATTATCGCTTGGTCAAAGTGCGTTTCAGGAGACGCTTTCCAAAGGTCAACTCTCGCAGAACCAACGACTCTCGGATTTAGTTGGTCGGGTTGGCAAGCGGATCGCCAGCGTCGCCGATCGAAGCGATTATCAATGGGAATTCAAATTACTTTCCGACCAAACGCAAAATGCCTTTTGTCTGCCAGGTGGTAAGGTCGCCATTTATGAAGGAATTCTGCCGATTTGCGAAGACGAGGCTGGAATCGCCGTGGTCATGGCCCATGAAGTAGCTCATGCGCTGGCGCGACACGGCGGCGAGCGAATGAGTCAAAACATGGCCGTCGATGGGGCCAAAATGTTGGCCGAGAAAATTGCGGGAACTTACGCACCGTCCAGAAAAGAACTGTTGATGCAAGCCTATGGCGTCGGATCAAAATACGGGGTGTTGCTACCTTACAGTCGCAAACAAGAATCCGAAGCGGACCACATTGGAATCACCTTGATGGCTCAAGCGGGTTACGATCCCAATGCCGCGCCCGGATTTTGGAAACGGTTCGGAGATTTGAAACAAGGCAATCAACCCGCGGAATTCATGTCGACTCATCCTTCTGATGCGCATCGCGCCGAAGCGTTGCAAAGGCTCTTGGTGGACGCGAATCAACTGTACCAGCAAGCCTCGATGCAGCTTGGATATGGTGAGAGGGTTTAGGCTTGGCCGGCTGTTCCATACTCAGCCCCGCAATTCCAACAGACCCAAAATCCTTCATCGACGTCTTCGCCGCAAGCGCAACGCCAAGCCGGCGTGATTTCTTCCTGTTCAGCCGCCGCGATATCGGCGATCAATTTTCGGGCTTTCTCGACATCTCGACTCATGACAAATAATTCGATCGAACCCTCACCTTCCAACGAAAAACCCAACGCCGATGGCTCCATCCCAGCGATGGTGGACTGAATCGAATGTTCTTCCAACATTGCTTTGGCCAACGTTGCGTCGGTATCGGATTGAAAGTTGGCCAACCGGACAAATTCGTATTCTGACACGGCATTTGCTCCTTCAAGAAATGGGATGATTTTTCTGGCACGAAGATAGAGCCGCGATTAACTCACGATAAGTTTTGTCGGCCTGCAATTCCGAGTTAACATACTGCTGTGCCGATCGGGTCAGCCGTTGGCGCAGATTTTTGTCGCAACTCAGTTGTAACAGCTGTTGGGCCATTTCGTCAGCGGTGTTCGCGACCAACCAAGGGTAATCAGTTCCGACAGTTTGTTCCGATCCGGCGGTTCCCTGCTTCGTCGTCACCAACGGTTTTCCAAAACACATTGCTTCAATGTTCTTGATTTTCAATCCTGTACCAAATTGAATTGGATTGACAACGATGTCCACCAACGCATAAAAATCTGCCACTTGTTGGACTGGACCGAGTATTTGTACGCGATCCAGCGGTCGTTCTCCGGCGAGCGATTTTGTAATTGAGCCGGCTACAACTAACCGTAGCGTGTCATGACTTGCCAACAAAATCGGCCAGACTTCAGCGAGAAACCAACTTAACGCGTGTTGGTTAGCAGCATTGTTGGATGCCAGGATGCCAATAGAAATCGAATCAGCGGGCTGCCTGGTTCTCCGATTGTCTACATCGGACTCGTACACTTGTCCCGCCATGCCCGCAACGATCACCGGTTGATCTTGGCTGACAAAACTCCGGAAGATCGCCGCTTCTTCGGGTTGGATCGCGATCACCACGTCAAAGCTATCTATCGCCGCCGCTTCTTCGCTCCGCGACAACTCCACCCAATGCTCGTATCGATGTTGTTTAAATTGCTGATTCCGCATCGACAACACATCATGCGTGTCGACTGCATAGAGAACTCCCGCCCGCTGTGAACGGTCGGGAACCAAATAGGACAGCGTGATGTATTCGACAATCACGGCGTGCGGCTGCAGGCGGGCGACGCTACTGCGAAACCGACGTTGAAACTCGGTGGACCGAAATTCAGACAATCGTTTGGAGCGAATTCCCTCGATTGGATCCGCCGAACTTAGCTGCGCGTTATTGCGGTTCCACCGCTGCCGCAAGGCATCGAAAATACAGTTGCACCGCCAGCGAAAACTATCCCTCCAACCCTGGGGAAACCAGTCCTCAACCAACGAAATGACTTCCAATCTTGCCGCTGCAATCAGCAGCCGATCGTTCGCCGTTGTTGTTTCGGCGATCGGTCCGAGGAACAATGTCGTGACATCAAAAGCATGTTCGCCTAAATATTTTACCAGTTCCGCAATTCGTTGTTGGGCGCCTGTTTCGCGCCGCCAAAATCGAACGTCCGTCGCCACCACTAAACGAGTTCTGGATATTTCAGCGGTCATTTGCCAATTCCAGTTGGGGGATCAACCCCTGTGGAGGGACTCCAAGCTCGAAACTCGCCCCAGGCGATGCTCGCGCGAATCAGATGTGAGACCCATTCGTCGGCTGGCGAGAACCGTCGTTTCAATTCAAAACAGCTCCGATTGTGAATCGCCACTCGCAAGGCGTGAGCTTTGGACTTCATGGTCGGCGCTTCTTTTAGCACATTGGCATAACCCTGTCCCACAAAATATCGACTGACATATCTGGCGGTAGCGCGATCGTCCGGAATGAAGTGTTTCAGCGTCGCAGTGGGCAACCAAATTCCGACATGCCCAGCCCGGCCCATGCGATCGAGGACGTTGATTTCATCATCGCCCAACATTGCATTGGCCGATCGTCCCCAATCGACGTTGAATGGAAACTGTTTTTGAACGACGGTTCGAACGGCGAAGTTTGCTCCGAATGGATATTGCTGAGGTGGCAATTCAAACTCGTCGTTCCCTAAATCACGAGCGGCATAAACCGGATGGCATTTCGACCATGTTTCGGCCAGCCAGTTCGGTTTCCGGGACTCAAACACAGGAACAATCTTCCCGCCGAAAAACGCCGCTTGAGGAAATTTGCGGGCACCGGCGACATAGGCGGCCAGCCAATTCGATTCGACGATGACATCATTATCGGTCCATAGAATCAACTCGCCGGTAACATTGGCAAGGGCGACATTTCGACTGCGCGCGTGGCCAGGTTGCAGTTCAAACACGTATTGAACCGGCAATTGTCCTCGGAACGACTCGATAACTGCGCGGGTATCGTCCGACGATCCATTGTCGACAACGACAATTTCCCAAGTGACATCGGCTGGAATGTTCAGCTGTCCCAGCTGTTGCAACGTTTGGCGCAGGAGTCGACTTCGATTCCAGGTACAGATGGCGATGGAAACTTTCATTGTATTAACCAGACCGTTATTCCAGACTTAGGATAAATCGTTTCATGTTCGCTTCCAAGTCCGTCCATTTCGACCCGCAAGTCGCCGCAAAATCCTGCGCTCGTTGTGCCGACGAATAATCAGCGAAATCATCGCGCTGAGCATCGTTTGCCAAGAACTGATGATATTGTTTCGGCATTTTCTCACTTAGGTAAAACGTCATTCCCCAGGACACCGCGTACGCCAACGACGGATCCGTGCGAAACAACTGATCATTTGCGATCAATTCCGGAAGTCGACCAGCGACTTGCTCGTTGCGGTAGTAGGCTTTCAAATCAGCTAATCGACCCCGGTTGATTCGGTCGGTCAATTTCGTGTAATAGAGACTGTTATTTACCCCTGGCGCTTCAAACAACATCGCCAATCCTTCACTGACCCAGCGCGGCACCGGCGCGTATCGCGAATGAACGCCGGTGTTGAACGCCGTTTGATGGGTGGCCTCATGAATGATCGTGTCGGCGGTAAAAAACCAGTTTTGATCTTTTGAACTTCCTTGAGTTTGGTCATAAGTGATAATCCGATTACTTTTGGGCGAATAGTAACCGAGAATCTGGCTGTCGTAATCGTGATACGCTCTCAAAAAGTTATCGAACTCTGTCCGAGTCCTCAAGACGATCGCGACCATCGGAAAATCGGGCGACGATAACGGGAAATTTCGACTGGAAAAATAGGCGTCAAATCGTGCATAGAGTTTCTCAAATGGCATCGCCCAGACTTGATAATCGCCCGGCGGATGTACGACGACAAAATTTCTGGTGATCGAGACCTGGTATTTACTACCAAACTCCCGCTGCAAATTTTCGCGGATTGCTTCCGCCGAAAACGGTTTGAAATCATGGCTGAGGGTCTCGAAATCCCGTTCCGAAGCGACGGGCAAAATATTGATTTTTCCATCTCGGCGCAGTAGCATCATCTCGCGCCCATCCCAGGCAAGCGGCTTGCCCACGTAAGATCCATTTTTGTAGGGAACTCGTATGGTAGCTTCCATAGTCTGAACCCCCACGGCGCGCGCATTGAGCAGAATTTGCAACCCAAGGAAGCAAAGTCCCAAACCAATTTTACCCGAATAGGTGTGCATCCTAGAATTCCTCCCTCGTGAAATTCCCGTGGCGTTCCGATCGATTCCAAACTGTCTAAAACGTACGTCACAATCGGCGGGCCAAATCCTGGGAAAATTCGTAGCGGCCAAATGATGCCAAAAAACAACATTTCCTGGCTTGCGCGACCCGCAAGGCTGTGTATTGAGGCCCTGGCATCGCCGGCGTAACAACTGTCGGTACATTCTTCGATCGCGCAGAGTCTGGACCATAAACCGGGCGGAATTTCGCGGTTTCCAAAAAAACGGTTACAATGGTTAATCGGATTCTCCTTACATCCAGTCTTCGGAATGCACATGATTCACTTACGACGATTGTTTCTCATCATTTGCCTGCTTTGCAACGGTTCGTCGTTCATTATCGCGCAAGACGTTCCAGATGACGAAATGGAGTTGATCGAGAGGATTGCCGAATTGCAACGTAACCTCGAATCGCCGCAAGTGGATGATCGCGACACGGCCGAAAAGGAGTTGCTGAAAATCGGCACGCTCGTGTTGGATCATTTGGAACCGGCAACCGACCAAACTCCCTCCGACGCCGTTCAACGACTCAATCGGATACGCCTGGAACTCGACAAGATTGCTGTTGCCGAAGTCACGCTGCCCAGTAAGGTAACGCTCGCCGGTAAGATGTCGGTGACCGAGGCGTTGTTGCAAATTCGCCAACAAACCAAAAACGATGTCGATTTCAATGAAGAGATTCCGGATCAATTCACGCAACAGGAATTGACTCTGGATTTGAAACAAGTTGAATTTTGGCAGGCTATCAATCAAGTCATGTCCCTGACATCGCTGGAAATTGATCCGTATGCCGGTGAGCCCGGTCAATTGCGGCTGGCGCCGTCTCGCGCGGCCCGCGTGGCTGCTGCCAATCCAGGCCTGCCGGCAGATAATCCGGACCAGAAATTGGCGGCGGAGTTTGTTCTCCCGCACGACGTTTCCGGTATTTTTGAATTGACCGTGACTAAAATTAATGCCTCCCGTAACTTACTCAATCCGGAGCAAAATTATTGTCAAGTGACGGTGCGAGTTCGCTGGGAGCCGCGTCTGCAACCCATTTCGATCGATTTGCCGATCTCCACAATCAAGGCGTCAGATGAGTTTGACCACCCGATTGTGGTCTCGAACGACGAACAGGTAATTCATGGAGTGGTCCAACCGGAAATCCCCGAATTGGAGTTTCTGATTCCGATTGGCTTGCTCGATCGACAAATTGAAGTCATCAAATCGTTGGAGGCTACGATCGATGCCGTGTTGCCCGGACGGATGGAGACCTTTCGATTCAAGAACATCGGTGCGCTCGAGATCGGCACCGAACAACGAAAAGCCGGCGCCGTTGTTACGTTTGGCGGAATCCACAAGAACGATGATTTGTTCGGCGTAACCGTCAGTTTGAGTTTTGAAGACTCGCAAAATGCGTTGGAGTCACACCAGGGCTGGGCTTTCAATAATCCGATGTATCTCGAGGATGCCCATGGCAATTCGATTGATCCAATCGCGACGGAAACATTGCGGCAAGACAACGGCGAAATTTCGATTCAGTATTATTTTAAGGACGACCCGAAAGATCATACGCTGGTTTATAAGACCGCTGCTGCAATCGTGCTCGTTCCCGTAAAAATCCTGCTGAAGAACATACCTTTGCCTTAGCCGCGCAATGATATTTCAACACAGACCGGCGACGATCGTCGAGTTAACGATCATTACTCAAATTCCCGCGTGAATGAGGCCTTGCTCGATCCATGAAACTATTGCGCGCACTCCAGCTGTACTTGCTCATATTCGGTGTTTTAGGCGTAGCCAACGTATCGGCCCAACCGACACCGGCAGCCTCAAAACAGGACTTGAATCAGCCGCCCCAGATCGCTGCGACGGTCGATGGATATCCCATTTCGACAACGGCCGCACAGCGCCTGTTGAAACACTCTCTGCCCAATCATGAGCGAGCTGCCCAAGAACCCGTGATGATTGAAACAGCCATCGCGCGGCTAATCGACCGGCGTGTCGTCTACCAATACCTGGTCGCAAATGGCGGCGCGGCCGGGAAAAATGCAGTGCAGGTGGAAGTCGAAGGCTTGGAACGGGAACTTGCCAAAATCGAACAGTCGTTGGACGAGTATTTGGTCGCGCAGCAGTTGACTCGCGAGGAATTGGAATTCGAAATCGAATGGAAAATTTCCTGGAATCGTTATCTCCAAACCAACTTGACCGATGAATTCCTGGAACAACATTTCCAGCAACACCAACGACAATTTGATGACTCCGAAATGCGCGTCGCCCATTTGTTGATCAAGCCGGATGAACGAGTATCGGTCGATCAAGCGCTGGCCAAAGCGACCGAGATTTCGACCGACATGAATGCCAAAACCATCACTTGGGAGGAAGCTGTCTCGAAGTATTCCGCAGCACCGACCCGCAACACGGCAGGGGACATGGGTTGGATTCGATACGACGAACCGATGCCACCTGAGTTTTCAACGGCAGCATTTCGATTGGCGGTCGGAGAAATCAGCCCACCTGTCGCCACGACATTCGGTGTTCATCTGATCAAATGTCTCGAACTGCGAATAGGCAAAACTGGCTGGCGCGATGCATTGGATCTTGTGCGGGAACATGCTACGCGATCACTATTTGAAAAACTCGCGACCGAACATCGTTCGAAAGTCTCGATCAAAATTCAGCCCTAGAGATTTCCTCGCTTGCCTTGTTCGAGTTCCAGGGATTGGAACAGCGCTTTGAAATTCCCTTTGCCGAACGACTCACTGCCGCGACGGCAAATAATTTCAAAGAACAAAGTCGGCCGATCTTGCAATGGTTTGGTAAAAATCTGCAGCAAGTAGCCTTTATCATCGCGATCGACGAGGACCCGCAAGTCCTGGATTTTTTTGATGTCCTCATCAATTTTCCCAACCCGATCCCAAACGATGTCGTAGTAGGATTCCGGGATATCGAGAAAATCTACGCCCCGTTGTCGCAACTGGCCCACGCTGTTGATTTCGTCTTTGGTCAATAGCGCGAGATGCTGAATGCCGGGAGTATCATTATGCCAGTCGAGATACTCTTGAATCTGACTCTTATGGATACCAGCGGCTGGTTCGTTGATCGGGATTTTGATCAGTTCGCGGCCCGAATCCATGACCTTCGACATCAGCGATGAATATTCGGTCGAAATGTCTTTGTCGTCAAAATGCTTGAACAGCTTGAACCCAAGCACCTCTTCGTACCATTGCACCCAGTGATTCATTTTTCCCAATTGAACGTTGCCGACGCAGTGATCCACGTAAAACAAACCAGTGGGATTTTTTCGATTGTATTGGTTGATGGCCAAGTCTTCCAGAACTTTGAATTTAGGCCAGAACACATTCCCACGAACGATCGCTTTTTCGCGCACGTAAGCTCCAGTGCGCGACACGAAACTATGCACGACACGACCGAAAGACTTAACGCCCGCCTGGACCACCGTGCCCGTCGCATCCGTCAATTCAATCGGTTGATAGGCCGATTCGGCTCCGTTCTTGATTGCTTGTTCGTAAGCCGCGACCGCATCGTCAACCGTGAATGCGATGTCTTTGATACCATCACCAAACGTGACCACTTCCTGCGCCGCCGGATGTTCCCCGTTCAGTCCACTGGTTAACAAAAATCGAATGTTACCCTGAGTCAACAAATACGTGGCCGAATCGCGCACTCCTGTGGTCAGGTCAGCGAGCTGTTCGATTTCAAACCCAAATGAATGAGCATAGAAGTAGGCCGCTTGTTTGGCATTACCGACGTAGAATTGTACATAATCAACATCGATTAACCGCAGGGGGTCGGGAGTTGAATGCTGGTTTGTGGTCGGTGCAGTAGGTAGCGTGGAACTCATCGTTGTCTCCGAGATAGGGGCCAGCTAAAAGCGCGTGCCAGCAGCCCAGCGTTGATTTAAAAGATACCAAGTTGGTCGCGCGCGTCGTCGGTCATCATGTCTTGGGTCCAAGGTGGATCCATGACTACTTTAACTTCCACGTTTTCGACATTGGCAATTTCTCCGGCATACTTTTTGGTTTCCGCAACCAACTGGGGCCCCGCCGGACACATCGGGCTGGTCATGGTCATTTCGACGTTAACATCGAAACGATCATCCTCCCCTTCGCGAGGAACGACATCGACGACATAGATCAATCCTAGATCGACAATGTTGACGAACAGTTCAGGGTCAATGACTTTTTTTAGTGCTTCACGCACATGGTCTTCATGCAGGGGCATAATTGGCTACTGATTGATAAATTGTTTTTGGTCGAAAGGTCCGCGACGGAAACATTTTCAGGCGAAAGAAGTTTCGCTCTCCCTGATTGTATCCCGAGAATAATCCGAGTCGACCCCAGCGAAGCAGGGTACCTGAGTTTACAGCTGTTTTTTGGGCCGCGGAACTTTCGTCTGTCGGCCTTTGCGACGACCTGGACGGCCTTTATTTTCGCCTGATCTGGCGTCGTCAACCGCCGATAACGGCTGGCCCACATGCTCCTGTAACTGCTTGATTCGATCCCGCAGCGCACCCGCTTTTTCAAACTCCAACCCTTCAGCGGCGGTCAGCATCTCGGTTTGCATTTCCGAAATCAGATCTTCCGTAATGTAAATTGTATTCTTCGAAGCGATGGCGGCCTCGTTTGCTTCGCGACGCGACCGGATATCCTGACTGATTCCAGCGGAAATGTTTTTTTTGATTGTCTTAGGCGTAATGTTGTGGGTCCGATTATATTCTTCCTGCATTCGTCGGCGTCGCGCGGTTTCTTGAATCGCGTTTTTCATGGCTTCGGTCACCTTGTCGCCATACAAAATGACCTTCGCATTGACATTGCGAGCGGAACGACCAATCGTTTGGATCAGGGAAGTTTCGCTGCGCAAAAAACCCTGTTTATCGGCGTCCAAAATGGCGACCAATGAAACCTCCGGCAAATCCAAACCTTCGCGCAACAGGTTCACACCAACCAGCGTTTGAATGCGGCCCATCCGCAATTCGTTCAAGTGTTCGACACGTTCAAACGCATCGAGTTCACTATGCATCCACTTGGTCACGACGCCATTTTCGGACAGGTAGGCGGCCAGATCTTCGGCCAATCGTTTGGTCAGCGCCGTTACCAACACGCGTTCATCAACGGCTTGTCGCTTTTTGATTTCAGTCAGCAAATGCGCTATCTGCCCACTGGCTGGTACGACTTCGACAATCGGGTCCAGCAAACCGGTTGGGCGAATGATTTGTTCGACGACTTCACCCCCGGTTTTCTCCAGTTCATAATCACTGGGAGTGGCCGAAACATACACGACCTTGTTGATTCGTTTTTCCCACTCGTCAAATCGCAGCGGGCGATTGTCCATGGCACTGGGCAATCTGAAACCGTGAGCCACCAGTGTTTCTTTGCGGCTGCGATCGCCCGCGAACATCGCACGAACTTGGGAAACCGTCACGTGCGATTCGTCGATGAACAACAGAAAGTCTTTCGGGAAAAAATTGTACAGCGTCTCCGGTTCGGCGCCAGCGTCGCGGCCGGCTAAATGACGGCTGTAATTTTCGATGCCGGGGCAATGCCCGACATGTTCGAGCATTTCGATGTCAAAACGAGTGCGGGCATTCAAGCGTTGGGCCTCCAGTAGTTTTCCCTGGCTTTGAAACAATTCCAATTGCTCTTTGAGTTCGGCTCGAATTCGCTTAACGGCGTCCGCAATGCGCGCTTCGGATGTCACGAAGTGTTTCGCCGGATAGACGAACACTTGGTCCAGTTGTGAAATCGTTTCGCCGGTCAGGGGATTGATGATGCTGAGTTGTTCGATGTCGTCGCCCCAAAACTCGATTCGATAAGCAAACTCTTCGTACGACGGCCAGACTTCCACACTGTCGCCGCGCACACGGAATTTGGACCGTTAGAAGGCAATATCATTGCGTTGATATTGAATGTCCACAAATTGGGCCAACAATTTGTCCCGGTCGACCGTGTCTCCCTTTTTGATCGCCACCATCATCGATTTGTAATCCTCGGGCGAACCCAAGCCGTAAATGCTGGAGACGCTGGCAATAATGATGACATCGTCCCGACTGACCAGGGAGCTCGTCGTCGCGAGGCGAAGTCGATCGATGTCTTCGTTGATCGATGCATCTTTCTCGATGTAGATATCCCGTTGCGGGATGTAGGCTTCGGGCTGATAGTAATCGTAATAGCTGACGAAATAATGGACGGCATTATCAGGAAAGAACTCCCGAAATTCCGAATAGAGTTGCGCTGCCAGCGTTTTGTTATGGGAGATAATCAGCGTCGGTTTTTGAATCTGCTGAATCACGTTGGCCATCGTAAAGGTCTTGCCAGACCCGGTGACCCCCATCAGCATCTGATGCTTCCGACCGTCACGGATTTGCCGGACCAAGGCCTCGATGGCTTGCGGTTGGTCGCCATTGGGTTCGAACGGGGCGCTAAGTCGAAACATGAATGGGCAAATCGCTAAGTCAAAAAATTAAAGGTCACCGCCATACAGGCGAACCCTAGATTGTAGGCAGCAGTCTGCTGCGGATTCAATGTGGTTTGGAAATTGGCAATAGATAGGGCTTCAGTTGTTGGAATTTGCTCTCGCCAATTCCCGGCACTTCCAGAATTGCGTCGAGCGAAGCAAAAGGACCCCGCCGCTCTCGGTAGTCGACAATCGTTTGAGCTAAGCTCTTACCGACCCCTGGCAATACTACCAATTCAGGCCACGCCGCCGAGTTAATGTCCACCCGATATTCGGCGCTCACAGAAGGAGCCTCATCAAGGTCCACCAAACCACCGTTCAGCGATGATTGGTACACGAAATAACCGATCATGCCCAACAGACCCGTTAACAGCAACAACGCGATGTAAGGTTGATGTTGTTTCCACAACACCAGTTTCCATTGACGGGCGAGTGAAGGACGATCGTTGTGGGGGGCTGTGGTCATGGGGATCAAGCGGCGCCTAGTCGCTATTCCATTCTCGTTGGGTAATCACCCCGTCGCCGTTTTTGTCTTTCGCATAAAACTGAGCAAGCTTCTCATCATCCCAATCCGTGGAAAATTCATGCATCTCGATCTGGTTATTCTGATTGGTGTCAAGATCGCTAAAGGAGCCACCACCACGACTGCCACGAGAATTTGATACGGAGCCCGCGGGACGATCAGCGGTGGGAGGTTTTTCGCGACCTTTCCCATCGGCTGCTCCCTCGGTGGCGCGGGCCGCCGCCGGGGTGGCAACAACGCCCGTGCTCGTGCTGCCGCTCAAACTGGCGGTCAACTCGTCTTTGGTAATGAAACCATCGTTGTCCGGATCTGCGTTTTGGGGAGGTCGGCGCATCGCCTTGACTTCTTCAGCGCTTAATTTCCCATCACTGTCTTTGTCGTAGTTTTTGATCAAGCTTTCCGCGTACGCTTTGTAGCGCTCCTGGCTGCTATTATCCGGGGTTGATGAACTGGTGCCGCGACTGCTTTCGGGCGATTTACCGGACGAACTTTCGCGGAAACCGCGAGTGGAGGAAGATCGTGATTCCGAACCTGCCGAACCGCTGGCGGAATTCCCGAACCGACCGCGATCACCGCCGCCGCGATTTTTGTCCTCCTGTTGGCGATTGCCGGAATCATCTCGATCTCCGCGATTGCGATCTTCCGTGGATTCGATGCGGCTATTGTATTGCTCTCGAGCGCGATAGCGATTGGCCAATTCAATTCGAGATAATTTGCCGTCGCCATTGGTATCGCTTTCCGCTGGCGGCGGCTGACCCCATCGTCCTTGTTCGATTTCGCCTTTCTCCAATTGACTGTTCCGATTGCGATCGTATTGGGAGAGCGCTTCATCGACTTGTCGGATGATTTCGTCGCTAAAAGTCGTGTCGAGCGCAGTATTGGCGGTGGCACCAAAACTGGGTACCGGCTCATTGACCGCACCGAATGCTGGAACTTTTAATACTTTTTTGGATGATGATTTGGAAGAACTGTCTTTTGTTTCCTGATCTTTGCGATCTTTGTTGATTTTTTCCATGATTGTGGTCAACAACAGTGGCTGGCTGGTATCTAATCCCATCCCTTTCAGAAAGCCCTCCGTGCGTCCCGTGATCTCGGTTGGCTCCAGTTTTCCACTGCCATTGACGTCGAGCCCTTTCAAATAGGCCTCGGGATCAAAACGCGTGCGTTCTTGTGCAATCGACCGTGACGGACCGGCGACCGCAAAACAGCCAGCAAAAAAAACGATCAGGACCGTCCACTGGCGACAATTGAAAAGACAGATTGAATTTAGCATGAGTCTGATTTGCGATGTTCGCCGTTTTAGAGGGATTTTAAAAAAAACAAATAACCGGTTAACAGCAACGATTGTGCAAGCCAGCCCGAAAACTAGCTGAACAGTTTAACCCGTCGATCATCAAAAAGTTTCTTACTATCCATTGTAGGGTGCCGGGGGCTGATCGAGGTTCGGATTTTTTGATCGGGCAAGGGTTGACGGCATTTACCCGATTTGATCGCAGGATTACAGCGATTTGACCGGTTTTTTGCGACCCCCAACCCGTCGAAAACGTTGACTGGCAACCTCGCAGGGTAGATAATGGGTCGGCTGATTCGTCGCGCACAGGCCTTCATTGGCCGCCTTATTCAATTTGGGTCGCTTCCGCTGAATTGATCTACGTCCGTATTCCCAGGCGCGCTTTCATGATTTCCCATTGTCAAAAATGCCAGAAACCAATCTCTCCAACCACGACTCACTGTGAACATTGTAGCAGTAGCCTATTGGATTTTGAGTCGAGGCTGCAACAAGCCACGGAACTCATTGAGAAAGAAGACTATCCTGCCGCGTTACGACAACTGAACGGAGTCATCGTCGATGCGCCCTCGAGTCGCTTGGCCGAGTGTTATGCGGTTCGCGGATTTGCCCAGTTAAAGAGCTTGAATTTCGTGCGAGCGGAAGAAGATTGCACGGAGGCCATCGGACTTAATTGGGATCAATCGCAAACCTACGTCTGGCGCGCTGCAGCGCGTGGCGAGCAGAATAAATGGCGATTGGCTTTTGATGACCTGGACCGGGCTTGCGAAATTGGTGGACCGCTTCGCGACCAGTATTTCGGTTTGATGGAGTCCCTGGCGGCAACCGCCAGCGAATTTTTTCGAGATCAGATCGCCGCTGGAAATGGGTCGGCCCAACTGTTTTTCGAACGGGGCTGGATCTATCTGCGATGCGGCAAATACCAAAAAGCAGAACGCGATTTTCAACACGCGCTTCGCGAACAGCCGCATCATCCCTGGGCATCGGTGGGCATGGCGGAATTGCGATTGCATCAGCGGGAAACCACTGGTGTCCGCGAACTTTGCGATGCTGGCGTCCTCGGTGACAAGTCATGTCGTCGACGCGCCCTGCAGATTCGGGCAGAACTTAATTTCCAAGCTGGCGACAATGCTTTGGCTAAACAGGATTTGGATCAATTGGCCGAAATGGCTGGCTCAATCGCACAAGAGATTGTCGAGACCGCTCGCTTACGCAGCCGATTGGGAGATCATGTGTCAGCCATCGATCAGCTTAATCAAGTGCTGGAGCAATCGCCCGAGCATCAACTGGCGTGGTTGGTCCGAGGTGATTGTTATCAGGAAATTCGCAATTACGGATTGGCGATCATTGACTACACGCGTTATTTAGAATTTTTCCCCAAAGACGTGGCCGCGTTGGTGCGACGAGCCAAGATGTATTTGGCGACCAAACGCTGGGTTGGCGCCCACGCTGATCTGGAGCGGGCGATCGGGATCGATGAAACCGACTTCGAAGCACATTTGGTGTTGAGCAAACTTCATTTGGAAGAGAATTGTTTAGATCAAGCCTTGAACCAATGTCGATTGGCGGTCCACTTGGACAACCAAAGGTCTGAGGGTTTTGCGGTTTTAGCTACGATCTACAATCGGCTGTGCGACTACGGAAATGCCATCGAGGAGTTCAGCCGCAGTATCGAGTTGGCCCAGCAATTGGACGAAAAATCCCAATATCGATATTTGCGTGGGATCGCCTACTATGAATTGGGTGACTTTGAAAAAGCACTGCAAGATCTGAATCGGGCCTCGCTTGATCGTCCCAATCATGCCGGCAGCTGGATTTGGAAAGCCGCGACTTGCGCCCGTCTTGAGGCTTGGACCGACACGATATTGGGACTGCAACAGGCAATCTTGGTTCGCCCGTCGGCTTCCGAACAATACCAAAAATTGGGTCGGCCGGTCGCCGAACGGGCGATTGAGTTCTTTAACCAACAACAACAACGTGGATACTCCAAACCGGACTTGTTCCGCAATCGAGCCTTAGCCAGTCAGTTCCTGGATTTACATGCCGAGGCCATTCAGGATTATTCCATAGCGCTCAAGCATGATTCAGACGATGTCGAAACGCTGATCCGACGAGGACAGGCGTTTACTTGCCTGGGGGACACGTCGGCGGCGATCAAGGATTTCACAAATATTATCCTGCAAGACAAACACAACCATCGAGCGCGTTATTGTCGTGCGATCGCCAACCTGGCTGACGGTAATTTGGAAGCCGCCAAAAAAGATCTCCAAAAAGCCATTCAAACGGCGCCCGATCAACCGCGCTATTACAATTTGCTGGGTGAGTTGTGGCAAAAATTAGGCGCTGGTCCAGCAGCCATCGCGGCCTTTGACCGAGCGATTCTGCAAGACCCGACCAACCCGCTCACCTATCGTCGGCGCGGCATGGCGCATCTGTCACTCGGGCAGCATCTACAAGCTATCCGCGATTTCTCGCACTCGCTGGAACTCAACCCGGTTCAACTAGACCTCCTGGTGCAACGCGGGCAAACTTATCTGAAGTCCAACCAGCCGTTGATGGCGATCGAAGATTTTGAATTGGCGCTCACAAACGATCCGCGGTTGGCGAAGGCCTATTCTGGACGGGCGGCCGTACTGCTGACTCAGGATCGGTTCGAGTATGCGTTGATTTGGTTGACCAAGGCGATTCACCGGTTTAGCGATCCTCGCGAGTTGTCCGAGGTGGTGTTTGCGCGCGGCAAAGTTTTTTATCAAATGGGCCGAACATCACCGGCGATTTCCGACTTCACCACCGTGATGGAATTGATGGTCGACGATCCCAAGACGGTGGCGGCCGCTCGGTACGCGCGGGGAATCGCTCAAATTCACGCTAAGCAATTCGAATCTGCCGCGCGGGATTTTCGTAAGCTGCTGGTGTTGCGCCCACACGCCGAACAATTCCGTGCTGCCTTGGACTGGTTGGCGAATCGAAATCAACCGCTACCCACATTTTTGCAACTGCCTGGCTCGTTGAAACCGCCGACTCGCCCTCCCGTTTTGCGGAATGGAGTTGCGTTGTCGGATCAGACTATCGCCAAATGTAAAAACGAGCGTCCCTTTGACGCCTGGATTGTTCGAACGCCGGACAAGAGAGAGTACGGCCCAATCCTGTTACCTATTCTGGCGGCTTGGGCGCTCGAAGGCCGGTTGGATCTCGGGATGAAATTGTTGCGCGCCGACTGGTCGAAATGGAAACGAATTGAGAAAATTTTGCCCGAGATAACCCCCTTAGAAAGTCTCTCCGGATTGATTGAGGAATTTCCGGAATTGAATCTGGGAACCGTTTCTAGCAGACATCTCGCGGAAGATTAAAGCGCTGGGGCGGGCCGAGGGAATGCTGGTATGATAGGCTGAATGCCGCGCGCTGGAAGCGCGCGACTAATTTACGCAAATTACACAGGGAGTACGCGTGGAAGAAAATCAGACAATGGTCTTTGTCTCGGATGTCGAGGGTGAACCACCACCGAAGATTTCGAATTCATTTAAGAAATACACGCATTTTAAAGCTCTGAAAACTGGCGGCAAAGCGAAGCTCGTGTCCTGCAAAGATACCAATCTTGGTCGACGCGTCGTGTTAAAAATGCTCCGTCCGGAATTGGCGTCCGATCAAGTCGAATTGCGTCGTCTGCTTCGCGAGGCGCGAATTACGGCGCAACTGCAACACCCGGCTACTGCTCCGCTCTATGAATTGGGGCAGACCGATGAGGGTGAATGGTTCTTCGCCATGAAAAAAATTAATGGTGCGACGCTGTTCGATATCATTGTCGGACTTTCGAAACAGGAACCGGAGATCGAAGCCGCGTTCGGCCTCAATCGCTTGCTGTCGATCCTGACCCAAGTCGGTGACGCGCTGGCTTATGCCCATGTCCGGGGCGTGATGCATCGCGATGTCAAACCCGAAAACATCATCATCGGCATGTTCGGGGAGGTGACCCTGATCGATTGGGGCGCGGCCAAGGTGTGGGGGATGTGCAATGAAGGGGACGAACTGACACAAGGCGAACGCGGCGGAACACCGCTCTACATGTCGCCGGAACAAGTCCTCGGCAATCGTCTGATCGATGAACGAACAGACATTTATAGTTTGGGCGTAGTTATGTACGAGATGTTGGCACAGCGTGAACCATTTCGTGGGCACAGTATCCAGGAGACTTTTGAAAACATCTTGCACAAGCCTCCCGTGCCGCCGCGCGAAGTGGCGCCGCACCGATTTATTCCGCAAGTCCTCGAAGAAATTTGTTTGAAAGCAATGTCCAAACGACCTGATGATCGCTATTCGCAAATGCCGGAAATGTTGGGCGCTATCGAGAAGTTTCGCAGCGATACGTTAATGCGGGGGGAATAAAATGCCGGATCCGTTGGACAAACGCGTACAACAAGTTGAATTAAAACTGGGAATCCTGATCGGCCTTTCCGCGTTGCAATTGATCGTGCTATGTATGATTTTGGTCAACTCGCTATTGCCCAATTTGATGTGGTTAGTCAAATTGGTCGTGCTGTTTTTGCTGTTGGGCGGCGCGGGATTTTTTTTTCGAAACCAAATTCCCGGCTGGTTGGGTACCGCCAGCCGATACGTATTTTCGCACCTCAAAGATCCCGAAGCAAAGATCTGAGTCGACAGCGTCGCCGGCCTGTTACAGGCGGCGGTTGGCTGGCTGTTGGACTGCCACCGCATTCAGCAGAAAATTCTACCGCGTCAATATTTGCAGTCGCCGACCACGGGCATCGACCAAACCACATTCAATCGCTTTGTCCGTCAACCGATCAAGCGCCTGCCGCCCAACGTCACCCAAGTCGATAGTCCAATCATTGACGTACAGATCAACGTGTTGCAGCAAGACCTCATCGATCAGCGATTGGGCATAACGACGCATGGTGGGGATTGTTTCGTCGCGATGCGCGAGAGCGTATTCAATCGAATCCCGAATCACTGCTTGCGCCGTCCACAGTTGGTCGCGGTCGAGGTCTCGTCGGGCGACAATTCCGCCGAGCGGTAACGGAGAATTCGTGTCCTGTTCCCACCGAGTTCCCAGGTCTTCCAGCAGGAATAAACCCTCGTCCGACCACGTGAATCGACCTTCGTGGATGCACACACCAAAGTCGGCGGAATTATTTTGCAGGGCAGGCATGATGTCGGAAAAGACACAGTGTTGCACGGTCGTCTTTCCCGCCGCAATCGCCTCCGCATAATACAGCTGAAATAATAACGCGGCAGTCGTACATGCGCCTGGACACAACGTGATTGACGGGCCGCCCGGGAGTTGGCGATCGGGCGAAGTCTGACTCGCAGATGCCAACAACAATGGTCCGACACCAAACCCGAGTGCTGAACCGGACGGCAGCACGAACGTGGTTTCGGCGGCTCGAATTGCCGCATAAAAGCTGGCCTTCGCAATATCGAAACGGCCGGTTGACAAGCCTTCGTTCAACTGCTGAATATCCAGCAATTCAATGTCAAATTCGAGGCCACGCAAATCAATCTTTCGATTCAATATGGCATGAAACGCAAAGGTGTCATTGGGACAAGTTGAAATTGCCAATCTCAAGTTTTTTCCGCCATGATTTGACCACTCAGTTTGACCGCTGCTGCCACCGCCAATTCGATCTCCCAATGGGCGTGATGTCGGTCGCCGGCTCGATTGGAGATGCCGCGCACAATGAACAACGGGACACCACACAATTGGCAAGCCACCGCGACGGCAAAGCCTTCCATATCCTCGGCAATCGCCGTTGGAAAAGCGGCCAACCGCTGTCGCACGGCCCGCGCATTGTCAGACGCCGCCGAAGTCGTGAGCAGCAAACGATCTACACCCGCGTCCTGCATCGGGTTGACCGATGGGCGGGACGGCAAGGCAATCACGTCACCAATCGCGGGTGTATTTCCATCGCCAGTCCATTGTTGCCAGCCCATTTGGTTGGACGTCCTAAAAGTAGAACCGACACCAACACCAATTCCATAACAGCCGACATGAGTAAATTGAGCGGCTTGGCCGACAGGCAGATCTTCCGAATACGTTCCGGCAATTCCCAACAACAGAACTTGTCGCGGTTGAAACTGCGAAATTAATCGCACGGCCTGTGCGGCAGGTATCGTGGGACCAAACCCACAAATCTGCAGATTGACGGGACACTGATCCGGTGGAATCGCGGGCCAACTGGCTCGGGCCAGCTCCCGTTCCAAAACAGTCGGAACAAGCACAAGCCATCCCGACGACTCGCGCGGGGATTCAGACGGTAAGTTACTCATGGTGTCATTTATCCGCGTCGGATGGACGACCCTTTAAACCGAATTTGAATCTGGTAGACCGCTTTTTCACGCGTCTTGATCAGCCCTGTTTGCAAGTCTACCGACTCGGGCACGTTGTGAATTTGTTTGTCCACGACGGCGTGATAACCGCGCTCGGAAAAAATGTCAATCAACATCGATAGCGCCAACGGTTCGCCAAAAATATTGTCTTCCGAGTTCACCGTGGCTCGTCCGGACAAGGCATGTCTGGTAACAATGGGCATGAATTTCTCTTGGATCAGTTGCACCACCTGAATGAACTTCTCGCGTTGTTCGAGTTCATAACTGTCCAGTCGTCGTACTAAATCCTGTCGTGCGTGTACGATAATTTCTTCGGCCAGAGGAATCGGGCTCAGGCGGTCAAAGGTTCGGGGATCCAGCTCCAACGAGCTTTGATATTGCAACTCTTTCAGGATATTGGCTTCCACTTCCGCGATCGGACCTTCCGCATTGATGAAGTGGTAGTGATAGACTTCCTTCAGCGATTGCAATGCGTCCCACGTCTGCTCTTTGAAAACGCGGTATCGTTGTTTGGCTTTTTCCACATCCAAATCCGTAACCCGCAACTCCAACAACTCGCCGATGCCGGTCTCGTGGACTTCCTGATTGTGTTTCGCAATCTGTTCACCCCGATGCAATTGCCGCGCGACGCTGGTTTTTTCACTGGCAAACAACACCATGGCATGAATCGTGGGGCGGCGAAAATGAATCGCCAATTTGGTTTCCGCAAACTCACTGTTCAATTGGTCGATTTGATCAACCAACATTTGCAGACATTCGACCTGGACCCGCGTTCGAGGAAAACCATCGAGTAGAGCGCCATCGCGATATTTCAATTTCAACATCTCGCGCAGCAGAATACCGATCACTTCCTGATCGCCAACCATTTTTCCCTGATTCTTGATTTTCTCGGCCTCGGGAGAAACCAATAATTGGCTGATGACGATCGGGGGACAGGTTAGGCCACGAGCGCGGAGAATAAATCGGGTATGTGTTCCTTTACCCGCTCCTGGCGCTCCGCCCAAGAGGATCAACTCCTTTGGAAATCGCAAATTTTCATAGCCGATGTCTTCCAATAGCGATTCCCAAACGTTGTGAAAAATCACTTGGGCATCTTTGATTTCCAGATCCACTGCTGGAGCTGCCGCCGCATTGTTTTTTGATTCGGTCATGATTCAATCAGTCAACAAAAAAGTCGAAACAGCAAATTATAGTTGAAGCGACCCCGATCGGGCAGCCAGCGAATTTTTACAGATCACCGGTCCAATTACCGTCCAATCGAATAGCCTTTCTCCCTCAAAAAACGTGTGATTCGTTCGCGGTGATCACCCTGAATTTCCAAATTTTCGCCTTGAATTGTGCCCCCCGCGCCGCAATGATTCTTCAATTGGGTCACGAGTTCGGACAAGTGTTTCGCGGTCGGGTCCAGGTCGCGGATGACCGTAACGAACTTCCCTTTTTGGCGTTTCTCCAAACGGATGCGGGCGACCTGTTTTTCAGGTGCGGCCGCTTGCACGACCGGTGGCGGGCACACGCAGATCGACTCGAGTTCGTTACATTGTTCGCATCGCGGCGGTCGATCAAATTCAGTTCCTTCAAACAATCGCATCTTGTTGGCCTGATTCAAATGGTTGCCCGATGGGTTGTCGATCGGTTATAACTGGCCTTAACTATTGATCGTCGGGGACGCCCTCGATTAAGTTGATCAAAATTCCCGTACCGCTCTTGGATAGAAACATTAACCCCGATGTCACACGCTATCAACGGCCTCGTGTTTGCCTTTCGAAAAAATCTTGATTACGCCCCCAAATTGGTGGCCGACCTGAGCAACGCCCAAATGACGGCCCAACCAGCTATCAATCGAGATTTGCCAACCAACCATGCGGCCTGGGTGTTGAGTCATTTGAATGTCTATTTACCGATTATCGAGTGTTTGATTAAAGGCAAATCGTTTGACGATCCGATCGATCATCGATTTGGTAAATCGTCACGGCCGGAGTCCGACCCAACATTGTATGCGCCGAAACAGGAATTGGTTGATGAGTTCGTACGGGGACACCAGCGAATCATCGAACTACTTGAAAAATCCGACGATTCGGTCCTCGGTAAACCGGTGCTGCTCGCGCGTTGGCAACCGACCATGCCTTTTAACGGGATCGTACTTCCTTATCTGATGCTGAACCATGAAAATTGCCATCTGGGACAACTCAGCGCCTGGCGAAGAGTGCAGGGGCTGCCCAGCGTCTAACTCAGGGGACGGCAAAAAAATCACTCCGACTCGGAAATCGCCTCATCGCCGGGTTTCTTATAAAACTGGCGGAGGTCGATTCCTTTATCACGTTGTTCGTCTTCGAGCATTTTGATGCGTACTTCCATCCGCTCCAGCGTCCGTTCCAATTTCGGCAGCATTTCGTCGAGCGGATTGGGTGGCTTCGGTTTCGGGACTGCGGGATACCCGAGTTGACGTTGTAAAGCCGCGAACAAATACAACGGCTCTTTATGTCGATTGGCCAAGGCAATCCGACCTTCGCGCTCGCCAAACAATACCGCTTCGGGTCGCTTCACGTTTTCTTCGATTTGGGCTTGGCGAATCAAGTAGTATTCGCTGTAAACGTAAATCAAGTCGGCCAAATCCAACATGCCGATTTGCTGCCGGACCCACAAAATCCACCGCCGCCACTCTTCGTTGTACAACACGTCGTCGGACATGGCCTTGAGTCCGAAATCATAATCCAGCCGATTGCGACAGAGCGTTTCGAATTGGAAACAAAACATGGCTGACGGGTCGGATTTTTCGGATCGGAAACGGGCTTCGTGCTCCAAAATCAACAAGGCCCGGTTCATCTCAAATCGACCCCGGTCATCTTCGGCAGCGGCCATCAAGAATGTCTGGAAGGGTGTGAAATAATGAGCCAACTTCCGCATGGCAGTTCCCATTGTGCCGACATGATTGAGCTCAGCCAAAAGAAAGTCGATCGCCATGGGCAATTTTGTTGTTGCCAAGATCTCCTCGCGCAAATGGCGCATGATTTCCTGGACCGGATCCGAGGAATTCAATCGGTCATGTAAACCGCGAAACAGATAAGCTTGTTCGATGTACTCTTCACGTTCGAGAATGGGCATGTGTTCATCGTGTTAAGTGCTGGAATACCGTTGTAATTCTAACGGACCGGGGCGGGCCCAACAGCACCCGTAGGAAGCGTCCCGCACTGCGGTTTGGAAGATTGTAAACACGTGCACGGATCATTGGGGACACGAATCAACCAACCGGGCAGGGTGTCATTTCACCAAAAGTTCCAATCGAATTGATAGGATCACGGTATTTTGCCGCACCGGTCCTGTTAGAAATGCAGCGCGCTAATACAATGAAAGTTGCCGATTTCGTTGGAAATTTGACTGACCCACGATCTTTGTATTCCCGATTCGTTTTTTTGGAGCTGTTCCATGTCCAGGTCGTTCTCCACCATTCCAGCCGCCGTCGACGCGATCGCGCGCGGCGAAGTCGTCATCGTGCTGGATGACGAAAACCGTGAAAATGAAGGGGACTTTATCTGTGCCGCCGAATTGGCGACGCCAGCGACAATGAATTTGGTGCTGAGTGGCCGTGGAGATTTCTGCATGCCCATCCTGCCCGATACGGCAGCGCGATTGAAAGTTCATTCCCTGGTCGGCGAAGGGGACAATAACTCGTCCAACAAAACGGCCTTTATGACACCGCTGGATCATCGATCGGCCAAGACTGGCATTACTGCTGAGGAGCGTTCGATTTGCGTCCGTGCGATCGCCGACCCCAATAGTCGCCCCGATGACTTTCAGCGACCCGGTCATGTGCATTTGTTGTTGGCCAAAGAAGGTGGAGTGTTGCGCCGGGCCGGTCATACCGAAGCGAGTGTCGATCTGGCGCGCATGGCTGGCTTGGCTCCCGCCGGAGTCTTGTGCGAGATATTGGACGACGACGGCAACCGCGCGACCCGCGATGGACTATTGGAAATCGCCGCCGCCAAGAAACTTCAGATCATCACAATCGAAGATTTGATTGCCTATCGACGCGTCAGCGAAAAACTGGTGACTGCATCCGCGACGGCCCATTTGCCGACCAAGTACGGTGAGTTCCGGGTGATCGCGTACAACGTCCAATACGAGGCACAGGAGCCGATCGCCCTGGTGATGGGAGATCCGGCGAGTTCGAAACTTCCCCCATTGGTGAGGATGCACAGCAGTTGTTTTACCGGAGATTTGATCAACTCATTGCGTTGCGATTGCGGCGACCAGTTGCATATCGCATTGGAAATGATTGCTCGCGAGGGTCACGGCGTGTTGGTTTATCTGCCCCAAGAAGGACGCGGAATCGGCTTGGCGGCCAAGATTAAAGCCTACGCCCTGCAAGATGGTGGCCTCGACACGGTCGAGGCGAATCACGCTTTGGGATTCAAAGCGGATATGCGCGACTATGGCATTGGCATTCAAATCCTGAAAGACCTGGGACTGAAACAAATCCGGTTGTTGACGAACAACCCAAAAAAAACCGAAGCCTTCAACTTGCGCGGTTTTGGCTTGGAAGTGGTGGATCAAGTCCCGATATTGCCGATGCTCAACAAATTCAACGCTCAATACCTGGCTACCAAACGGGATAAGATGGGCCACATCTTGCCGCAGGATTAGGAACGCGGTTGGCCGATTTCGCGCAAATACTCCGCCAATCGAGACTGAAGGTCGACGATTTTTTGCCATTGCTCGACTGACATTTCAACCCGTTGTTTTCTAGCATCGACATCCGCATCGGCAATCACCCGACGGACTTGCATGTGCAGATACTCGATCATTTCCGATAGCTTGGCCGCTTGCCCTGGGGACATTCGCTCGGGAAGTTTCGGCGGCTCAAGATCCAGTAAAGCCAGTTGGTAGTTCGGATCGTCTTTCCAGTTTTCTTTGATCGCGACTTTGTCGAATGATGACTTGGAACCGACTTCATCGGATTTGTGGGGCGACCCGAGTCGTTGCAGGCGATGGTTGATTTGGAGACGGCTGCCAAAGATGAGAGTACTACGTCCCAGTGTAATTAAGTCACCATGTCGAAGAATCCGCAGATGCACTTCTTCGTTGTTGACCTTGCAGCCATTGGTGCTCTCGAGATCCGTTAACACGATATCGTCGTGATCTTGTTGGATTTTCAAATGGAACCGGCTGATTCGCTCATCATTCAGCTGTATCGAATTCCCTTCTTCGCGTCCGATTGTGACGGGAATGTCGATGTCCTGATAGATTTTGCCTCGATCTGCACCGTCCAGAACGCGTAGTGTAATAACTGCCATGCCTGTCTGCCTTGTAACGATCGGTTGGTTTGGATCGTCGCTCCTCGGACCTGGAATAGTGCAGGGTTCGTGACTTCGAAATCGTTTCCCGAATCCCTCGTGCCTCGGTCCAATTGTAACACAAGAGCCGCTGAATTTCCGAATTCGTTCGACAGGATTTTATGAATTGTCCTCCTTGGGCAGCGCAATCTCTAAAAAGATGCAAATTGCTGCCCCTGCCGCCGAGTTCTTAACCGGTCCGTCGGGCTGATAAATCCTTAGGACAAACGGTATGATTCAGGCAATTACTTCAACCGACGAGTCCCCTCCCATTGTTCGTGGGCCTCGAACTTTGTCTGTCCGCAACAGGATTTCATGAACCAATTCATTAAGGTGGCCTCCCAAACCGAGTTGTCGGATGGAGAAAAGAAGCTCATTGAGGTCGACGATCGGCTGGTCATTCTGTTTCGTTTGAGCAGTGCCTATTTCTGTCTGGACGACGTATGTACGCATGACGGGGGGACACTTAGCGATGGGGAACAAATTGGTTGCGAGATCGCTTGTCCGCGACATGGCGCTCGGTTTGACGTCCGCACCGGCCAGGCGTTATGTATGCCGGCAACCCAAAACACCACGGTCCATGAAGTTAAACTCGAGGGGGGCTGCGTTTGGGTGAAGTTAGCAGAAAGTTAATCATAGCGTTGAGGGAGTCACTTTCGCATATTGTCGGAGCTCGTCGATCCAGTAGCAAACAATCCGATACGATGCGGACACGAGTTGTCAACTTTCCATTTCCCGAATCACGTTAAGCAAATCCATCGGCACGGGGCGGTGAAGGCTGAACGTGTCAGCGAAAGCAACCGAAACGCATTGGTTGTCGGCCGTGCCGATCATGACACCCGTCTCTCCGCGCAATATTGCTGCCACCGCGCCGCAACCCATTTGAGTGGCGCGGCGACGATCTTCGGGAGTCGGCGTTCCACCGCGTTGCAGATGTCCCAAGACTTGTATGCGGGTTTGAAAAGGACAGCCAAGTTGCGAGAGTTGTTCGTTGATTTGAGCCGCACCTCCTTTTTCGTCTCCCTCACTCACGATCATGATCGCCGTGGTTCGGCCACGCTTTTTCAGCAGTTTTAGATAGGCGATAATTTCAGCGAAATTTGTGTCCGTTTCGGGAATTGCGACCGCGTCGGCACCGCTGGCCAGCGCGGTATACAACGCAATGTAGCCACTGTGTCGTCCCATCACTTCCACCAAAAACATCCGGTCATGGCTTGATGCGGTATCGCGAATTTTGTCCACCGCTTCCACGGCTGTTTGAACCGCCGTGGAAAAACCAATGGTGTAGTCGGTGCCACAGAGATCGTTGTCGATAGTGCCAGGACAGCCGACAATCTGACCCGGCCAAATTTCCGCCAATGCCAAGGCACCTTTGAAGGTGCCGTCGCCACCGATCGGAATCAGGGCATCGAACCCATGATCCTTAAGAACTTGTACGGCACGTTGCCGGCCTTCTAATGTGCGAAACTCATCGCAACGGCTACTGCGTAAGTGGGCTCCACCGTGATGCGCCCACGTGGCCACTCGGTTGGGGCTAAGCAAGGGCAATCCATCGCGGTTGAGTTTAAATTCCGCATTAACCAAGCCTTGATATCCTCGCATGATCCCGATGACTTCGTGCCCATGGTGATGCGCCGACCGAACAACCGCCCGTACGCAGGCATTCATTCCAGGCGCGTCGCCTCCACTGCACAGGACGCCGATTCGCATGACTTTCTTTCTATTTTCCAAAACCACGACCCGTCGAGCAGCAAATTGACGAATATTATAGGGAAAAACTCCGTTGTTTTCGGCCCCTTCGAACCCATTTTCGGCCGTTGAATTCTTTGTGGCATTGCCTTGCTGGTTTTGCCGAAAAGGTCTATAATCTTCGCTCTTGCAATTCCAAAATTGTGCTATTAATCTGTCGGCGCGCCGACCCATCTTGCCAATATCAAGTATTCCAGTTCCATGACAATCGACAAAAGTTTAAAAATTAAAGCTGGCTCCGTAAAGTCGCGGAACGTCTTGACCCGCCCGGAACGGCTCATGAAGCTCATCGAGGTCGACCGTTGGCAAGATGGTGACCCAATTTACGGCATGCCCAAGGTTCGCGTACAAAAGATCTCCTTGAAGAAGAAAAAGAAGGTCAAGACCGAAGAACCCAAAGACGCCAAGAAGAAAAAATAGTCTGGCGATTGGAGTCGGTTTGGTCGTGCGGCGGATTTTGTCCGTCGCTCCGCGAGAATTGCGCAGTGCTAGAACTTTGTTCGTCTGGCCGTGTTTTGGCCTGGTGCTGGAACTACGGCGCCAATCGCAAGCGGGTCCATGTTTGGCCGGCACCTGGCGTTGAAAAAACAATTCGATCGTGTAGACGATTCGATCTCCCTTGCCAAAATTCTGCCCGGCGGATTACCAGCTCGAAACCGCCCCAATAATCCGGAAGCGGTATCGGCTGGCCAGTGCATTCCTGTTCGATCTTTTGTGCCACCCGTTCCAAGGCTTCCCGGGAATTCAACGGTTCGGATTGCCGTGAAGCGCTGGCGCTGATTTGCGACGCTCGCGGGCGCGAATGAAAATAGTTCTCGGACACTTCGCGCGATGTTTTGATGACCACCCCTTCCAGCCGAATTTGCCGACCGAGGTAGGGCCAGTGGAACGCAATCGCAGCTTGTGGATTGATGGCCAATTGCTTTCCTTTGGCCGATTCGTAGTTCGTAAAAAATTGAATTCCCGTTTCCGAAACTCCCTTTAGCAGGACGATGCGGACGGAGACATTTCCCCGTTGATCGGCCGTCGCCAAACTCATCGCGTTCGGCTCAAACCACTCGCCGGGACAATTTTGAACAGCCACTGCGAACCAAATTCGAAACAGCTCCATCGGGCTTTCAGGCAATCCTTCGTCGTCGATTCCTAAATCTTCATACTCTTTGCGAAGTTTTTGAAAGTCCATACGGTTTCCCGCCCTTTCGGCGATTAGGTAGTATTTGAAAAGTCCGCGGGGCGGTTGAAAATCTGCCTATATGCAGCATCGACTTGGTTCCCAACCCGCAAACGATTATCATACCGCATCAACCCAGAAAGATTAATACCATGCCGACCACATCCAATAAACCCAACCTCAAGTACCGGACCGAAATCGACTCAATGGGGGAAGTTCAAGTTCCTGCTGACGCCTATTACAGCGCACAAACTCAACGCGCCGTAGAAAATTTTCCGATCTCGGGGTGGCCGTTGCCGCCGCCAATGATCCACGCCATGGGCCGAGTCAAATACGCTTGTGGGATTGCCAATCGCGATTTAGGTAAATTAACAGGAAGTGGTAAAAACCCGTTAACCGACGCGCAAGTCGGGTCACTGTTGGCAGCGGCCCAAGAGATTATTGACGGTCAACACGATATTCAGTTTCCGATCGACGTGTTCCAAACTGGCTCGGGCACTTCAAGCAACATGAATATCAACGAAGTGATTTCCAATCGGGCGATTGAAATTGAAGGTGGAAATCGGCTGGATTCACACAAAGTCATTCACCCCAACGACCATGTGAATATGGGACAGAGTACGAATGATACCTTTCCCACCGCGATTCATGTGGCCGTCGGCATGGAGTTGGAGACGAAACTTCTCCCGGCGTTGCGCCGACTGGCGAAGACGCTACACGAAAAAGAATCCGACTGGGATCAAGTCATTAAAATTGGGCGGACGCACTTGATGGACGCCACTCCGCTCCGGTTAGGGCAGGAGATCGGTGGCATGGCTCGCCAAATTGATTTGTCGATTGAACGGGCCAAACAAGCCACCAAAGCCATTTGCGAGTTGCCGGTTGGGGGAACTGCCGTCGGTACAGGCATTAACACGCATCCGGAATTTGGCGAGCGCGTCGCCCAGGATTTGGCCCGCCAAACAAGTATCCCATTCATTGCAGCGGTCAATCATTTCGAAGCCAACGCACAGCGCGACGGCTTGGTCGATTGTCATGCGCAATTGAAGACGATCGCCACAACGTTATTTAATGTCGCCAACAATATTCGTTGGCTAAGTTCCGGTCCGCGTTGTGGTTTTTTTGAAATCGCATTGCCCACGCGCCAGCCCGGCAGCTCGATCATGCCCGGCAAAGTCAATCCGGTAATGTGCGAAAGCCTGATGCAAGTGACCGCTCGCGTCATGGGAAATGATCAAACCATTACGATTTGCGGCGCAGCCGGAGGTCAGTTTCAATTAAATATCATGATGCCGGTGATGGGGCAGACGACACTTGAAAGCATCATGTTGCTGGCCAATGGCATCAATGCGTTCATCGATTTCTGCGCTGCCGAAATGGAGGCGAATATCGAGGTTTGCGAGTCGTTTGTCGAAAAGAGCTTGTCCATGTGCACAAGTTTGAACCCCTACATCGGCTATGAAAAAGCGGCCAAGTTGGCGAAAGAGGCCTTCCAGACTGGCAAGACAATTCGCCAGTTGTGCGAGGAACAGAATATTTTGCCGCCGGCCGAACTACAGGAAGCACTCGACCCCATGCGAATGACCGAACCTCAGATCTAACCCAATGAAGAACACAAAATTGCGTTCCAGTCTGGCCGCCATCTGCATTTCGATCCTGGTTCGTAGCTTCACAATTGCAATTGGCCCAATGTGTCAGGCCGCCGAAGAAAATGGACGTCCCTGTAATTTTGTGTTCATCTTGGTAGACGATTTGGGTTGGACCGATCTGGGTTGTTACGGAAGTTCGTTTTATCAAACGCCGAATCTTGATGCGCTGGCGACCAGCGGCATGAAATTCAATCAGGCCTACGCAGCGTGTCAGGTTTGTTCGCCGACACGGGCGAGCATCTTGACTGGACAGTATCCGCAACGCTTGGGGATCACCGATTACATCGATCCAACCGGCGGCAACCAGCCAGGAAATTGGAAACGCCCAACGAAGCTGTTGCCCGCGGCCTACCGCGATCATTTGCAATTGGACGAAATTACGATCGCTGAAAAACTGAAATCGGCCGGCTACGCTACTTTTTTTGCCGGCAAATGGCATCTTGGAAACGAAGGCCAATGGCCCGAAGATCAAGGGTTCGATATCAACCAGGGGGGCACAGATCGGGGCGAGCCCTATGGCGGGAATAAATATTTTTCGCCTTATGGAAATCCGCGATTGACCGACGGCCCAGTGTGAGAGCATTTGCCCGACCGCTTGGCGACAGAAACATCCAAGTTCATCGCCGCCAATCGGGACCGGCCTTTTTTGGCTTACTTGTCTTTTTATTCAGTCCATACACCTTTGATGGCTCGGCCGGACCTCGAGCAGAAATACCAAGAGCTTAAAAAGAGATTGCGTTTGCCGGGCCCCATTTGGGGCACTGAAGGAGCCAGTAAAGTTCGCTTGATACAAGAGCATGCCGTCTATGCCGGAATGGTGGAAGCGATGGATCAAGCAGTTGGCAAGGTGCTGGACTCATTGGCTGAAAACGGACTGACTCAAAACACGGTCGTGATTTTCATGTCTGACAACGGTGGACTTTCAACTTCCGAAGGCCATCCGACCAGCAACCTACCTCTGCGCGGCGGCAAGGGCTGGATTTACGAAGGAGGAATTCGAGAACCTTTACTCGTCCGTGCCCCTGGAATTACCCGCGCCAACTCCAACTGCGAGCAATATGTTTCGAGTGTTGATTTCTATCCGACCATGTTGGAGTTAGCCGGCCTGCCAGCTGACGAACGGCCGGTCATCGATGGCCAGAGTTTTGTCGCCTCGCTTCGTGGAGAACCGCAGAATCGCGGCCCGATTTACTGGCACTATCCGCATTATGGAAATCAAGGAGGAAGTCCGTCCGCGGCGATCCGAGAAGGGTCCTGGAAGCTAATCCATTGGCTGGAGGAGGACCAGTTTTCCTTATTTGATGTCGAAAATGATCTCGGCGAAACACGAGATTTGGTGTCATCACAAATTGAGGTGGTGGCCAGGTTGAAGACCAAGTTAGCGGCTTGGCGGCAGCTTGTTGGTGCCAAACCTTTGACCCGACGCGATAGCAAACCGGCAAATTAACAAGGTTTTCACCGAGTTGTTGTTTGTGCCGGTAGTGAAACGGGGCCTCGATTGCGTCGCCAGAATTCTCGTGAAATTGAAAATCAACGGGTCGGCAATACGTTGCCATATAGGACGTTTTCACGTTCTTGCCGGTTTTCTGTGATATTCACCATGTCAGACTTTACCGATTAGGAGACTTCTTTCGATTGGGATTGGAGTCACTGTTTTTCCGGCTGTTCCAGTGAATTCGATTCTGCTGATCGGATTCAACGCTCATTCCGATGATGTTGATTAACGGGGTTCCTACGCCAACGCAGGTTCCTCTGAATTCAACCATTATACGAACTTGAGCGAACCTATGAATCGCATGCATCTTGCGGATCAAAATAATCCTAACGTCAACGACATGCTGCGAATCTCCTTGTTGTTGTCGATTTCATTATTACTGACTTGGACGTCTGGATGTAGCCACCGCCGTGCTGCCACACCGCGCTTCAATGCAACGAATAGCGGCGTCCCCTGTCAATCGTTGCTGCAACAACTTGAATACGCCGATATCAAGGACAATTACTGCGATGATGACAGTGATATTCAGGCGGCAACTCCCTTAACGATCAGCACGTTTCAAGAGCAGCAACCTTGGGAGTTGACGATCGAACAGTGTGTGGAATACGCATTGGCCAACAGTGATGTATTGCAAAAATTAGGCGGGGTTGTGGTCAATTCACCCGTTGCTGCCAGGACCTTGTATGATCAAGCAATTAATGAAACCAACCCCGGCAGCGTTGAAGCGGCCTTGAGTGCATTTGACGCGCAGCTAAATACAGGGCTGTTTTTTAATCGGGGCGAGCGTCGGTTCAATAACCCCTTGTTCGGCGGTGGTGCATCCTCCCAGATCAGCAACACAGCCAACTATAACGCGGCGCTGACAAAGCAGACAGCGACAGGTACGTCCTTCGCTTTGCGAAATATTATCGACTACACGCGAACGAATGTGCCGATCGCCACACCCGCGCGTCCGTTTGGTAACCGCTTCGGCAGCGTCTACGATGTGGTAAACCAAGTCGAAATGCGGCAACCGTTATTGCGCGGTCGCGGCACGGCAGTCAATCGTATCGCTGGACCCAACGCGGTAGCCGGAAGCTACAACGGTGTGCTCATCGCTAGAATCCGCAGTGATATCTCGTTGACGGATTTTGAGATCGCGGTTCGCAATTTGATCCGCGATGTGGAGCAAAATTATTGGGAACTGTTTTTTGCCTATCAAGATCTCGACACGAAACTAACGGCGCGCGAATCCGCACGTGAGACTTGGCAAAATCGCAAGCTGCGACTGGAAAATGGTGTGGGCCGACCGGACGAAGAAGCTCAGGCTCGCCAACAGTACTACAATTTCCAAAACCAGGCTCAAAACGCACTCACGGGTGTTGCCAATGGACAGTTGGGCGTACTCGGTGCGGAACGCAATTTGCGGCGTTTGATGGGACAACTCGCCAGCGATGGTAAGTTGATAAAACCAATTTCCGAACCGTCTGTCGCACCGATTGTTTTTGACTGGCATGCGACGCAAGCTCAAGCCCTGGAATTGCGGGCCGAAATTCGTCGGCAAAAATGGACCGTCAAACAACGCGAATTGGAGTTGTTTGCCGCCAAGAGTCTCAATCAATGGCAATTTGACATGATTGGACAATACGATGCCCGGGGATTCGGTGATCAATTGTTTGGTAATCCTGGTGTTGTCGATGGCAGTGCCTTGCGTGGGTTGGTCAATGGCGATCTGAATGACTGGCGGGTAGGAGTGGAATTTGGGGGCGCGATCGGAAACCGACGCGGATTTTTGGCGGTTCGCAATGCTGAGCTGAGCTTGGTTCGCGAACGAACATTGCTCAAGGAACAACAGCGGCAGATCACACACGATCTCAATGCTGCGTACACCGAAGTTGATCGCGCCATGGCGGCCTTGCGAACCAGTTTCAACTCGCGCATCGCGGTCCAGGAAGAACTCGACCCAAAACGCAAACGGGTCGTCGAAGGTCAAGATCAAGTCTTCTTCTTGCTGGACGCCGAACAGCGCGCTGCCGCCGCCGAGAGTGCCGTCCATCGCGCGGTCGTCGATTACAATCAAGCGTTGTTGAACTATGCGTTTGTCGCAGGCTCCATGCTCAGCCGCTACAATGTTTCATTGACCGAGGGCCAATGGTCCCCCGAGGCCCAGCAAAATGCGATGCGGAAAGCGGGACGCTATCCAACCGGCGGTGCTCCACGCAACTTCGATGTGGCTCCCGTCACGGCCGGACCGGTGAACCAGTTTCGCCCTGTGTCAGCCTCTTCGGTCGCCCAAAATTCAGTTACGGTCGAGGCTCCTGTGGATAGCACTTCTTCCGATAGCGATGAGAAATCCAAACCGGAGTCCGACTCAGACACCGATGTCGATTCGGAATCCAAATCGGATTCCGATTCGGTACCTGATCTCGATAGCCAATCCAGTTCGACGGGCTTGAACCGCATGATCAGAAGCTCACCGTTTTCCACTTCGGATCGTCGCAATTCCGCGTCGCCTGAGCGATCCATTTTTGGTTACCGTTGAGATAGATTCATGGGACAAGTTCAACAATTTCAGCGCCGATGCGCAGAATTGTGAAGTGGGCGACCAAGAAGAGAGGGCAAGCCGTTATAATGAACCCGGATTCATTTACCTTCGCTCCATTCCTTCATTGATTAGCGCAATGCGTTACGCTCGGTCGATCGTGGTAATTTTGCGAAGATTCTCGCCAGCACTTGGTCTTTCGCGAAATCGATTTTCATGCATTCTCTTCGCAGTACCGGTATTTTCCTAATCGTTTGCGCGGCGCTTTGTGGGTTGGTGGCCTTCGAGCGTTACCAAACCGCTCGGCGAACTGCCCTGGCAATTTCCAATCTGATCGCGGGATTTGAGATTGATTCAGTTAACATTCCCATCGAAACGAAAGTCGCTGGATTTCTCAGTGTAATGTTCGTCGTAGCCGGCCTGCGATGCGTCTGGACTGCATCGCGAACTCCGCAGGAAATGCGCTAGGCAAACAGCCCGGCGATCGGCGTTCCTTTGTCAGCCACCGTGAAGGGACGCAAAGATGGCGACATGGTTTTGACGTCCAATGGGATTCCCAAGGCCTGCGCAATTGTGGCATTGAAATCCGGTACCGTGACTCGATCTTCGATCACCTCTCGGCCTTCTGGATCGGTTTTGCCGAATTTGATACCCCCTCGAATTCCCCCTCCCGCCAGCAAACACGTGAAGGCTTGTGGGTAGTGATTGCGCCCCATATCTCGATCGGTAAAAATCGTCGGCGTGCGTCCAAACTCCGTTGCAACGACGATCAATGTTTCGGCAAGTTTCCCGGATGCCGACTGATCGGCCAACAGAGCCGCCAGCGCTTGATCGAGCACGGCACCCTTTTCCTGGACACGAGTAAAGTTATCGCCATGGGTATCCCAGCCACCGTCATCCACTTCGATAAATCGGACCCCGTTTTCGGAAAGTCGTCGCGCCAACAAACAAGCTTGACCCAATTTGTTCCGGCCGTACCGGTCGCGAACTTCAGCAGACTCCTGCGTTAGATCAAATACTTGCAATTCTTTGCTGTGCATTAACGCGACGGCCTCATCGTACATGGCAGCATAGGCGCGCGCGGTTTTCGTATTGTGTTGATTGGCATAACCGGTGTTCATTTTCTTCAGTCGATCCAGACGACGAACAAAGCGATCCTCCGAAATACCGGGTGGTAGTTGGCTGTACTGCAATCCGACATCTGGATCACCAATGGGCAATGCCGCAAATTCGGACTCAAGAAAACCAGCACCCAAACCACTACTGGCGCCGCCAATTTTCACATTAGCCGGCAAAGTCGGATTGGATTTGCCCAGGAATTTTGCGCTCCAGGCCCCCAGATCCGGATGACTGATCGTCCCGCGCAACGTGTAACTGGTATGCATGAAATAACGGCCTTGCTCGTGAGCCCCCTGATTCGAGTACATGGAATTGACGACCGCAACGTGTTGCATCTGCTGGGCCAATAGTGGAAAAAATTCACTGATCAAAACGCCATCTGCTGTCGTTTTGATCGATTCGACTGGCCCTTGGGTTTCAGCGCCAGGCTTGGTATCAAAGGTATCCAGATGACTCATGCCTCCGCTGAGGTACAAATAGATTACCGATTTCGCGGTTGCCTGCCGACTCAAGCCAACTCCCAGGGACTCAGCCGCGAGAGCTTGATTGGCGAGCAAAGGCAGCGTACCGACACCCAGCAAAGTTTGGGCGGCGCCGTCCATAAACGTCCGGCGTGAAAGTTCATTGGGACTGGCAATTAATCGATTCATGGAAACTGACTTGATTGAAACATGTGCGAACAGGAATACGAGACCACCACGCAGACCGTTAGCTGAATCGCCCACCAGATCGGTCGAACCATTCAGAACCGACGGCCCTATTTCAGGAAAATAAACTCATTGGAATTCGCGAGTACCCAAATCAGGTCGGCAGAGACATCTTTGATTTGGATATTGTCTTTGGATCGCAATGCCGTTTCGAAATCCGGCTCCCACAATTGCAATTCGGCGGTCGCGGGTGGTCGATTCAACATCGCCAGGAAAATTGTATCGACACAATCGCGAGGACTTTCGGCGGCCGCAACGGCTTGCAACAGGGGGCTACCACTATCGCGCGCAATATTTTTCTCGACGAGACCATTCATCATGTTCAAGACTTGCGTCACTGCTGGTTCGCAATTGAAATTGTCGATCTGTTCACGATCCGACTGGCCAAATTCGCGCAAAAAATGACCCGGCTTAGCCGGCGATACCATTTCTGAAGCACGTGAATACGCTTGGTTTTGCCGACTAATCTGACGAAACTCCGTCATTAGTTCGTTTTGTTGGAGCCTCAATTCGCGCAACCGTTTGTCGTCTTTGGTGCGGCGTGCGAGTTGAATCTGTTTGCCGATTTGATCACGCTCTGCCGCCAGTCGCTTGAACTCCGGGTTGTTTTTTCGATCCTCGAATTGACGGCGATTGGCTTTTTCCAGATCGGGTATCAGCGCTATCAATTCGGCGGGGCTTAACCCACGTATTTTCTCAAACGCTTCATAAAGATCGCTCGCGAAATTCCCCAATCGTTTTTCAATCGGGTTCGATCGTTGATCGACATTTGGCTCGGCCAGCACCAACAAAGAGTCCCAGATCTGTTCGGCCGACAGTCGTCGCACGAGCGGGCCATTGAAGTAGAATGTATGCGGATCGTCCACATCGGTCGAGTAACCTGCGGCCTGCCAAGTCTGCGAATTGTAGATGGCGCGGAGAAATTGTTTCAGGTCGAAATCAAGTTCGATCATGGTTGCCGCCAGATACTCCATCAATTCCGGATTCGAGGCAACCGTGTTTTCCTCGATCACATCGAGCGGCTCGATCAAACCGACACCCATTGTCTGTTTCCAAAAACGATTGGCAATTACCGTCGCGAAACGAGGATTGTCGCTGCTCGTTAACCACTGGGCATAAATCTCGCGCGAGCCGATTTCCCGGGCACCCGGTATGGCGGCTTGTTGAACCTGTTTGTTGGGTTTACGGACGCGTTTGGCATTTTTTTTCGGCGGCAAAGGAACCGTGGCCTGTGTCAACGGAGTCGACTGGAACAATTCTTTGGCCACGACAATTTCTCCGCCGTAACCGTCATCACCGGTGTATTCATCCGGCAGCCGAGCTAATCCGGTTCCCGATCCCTCGATTCCATAGGTAGCTGCCTGAATCACGTCCTGCAACACCTTGCGTTGTTCCGCCGAAAGTTCATCGGTTCCGGCGTTGCGCAGGGATTTGGATTTCTCCACCAATTCTTGGGACCTGTATCGTATGCCACCGGTAAACGCCACCATTTCAAAATATTGTCGTTGTGTCCATTTGTCGAATGGATGATCGTGACATTGTGCGCATTCCAATCGCGTACCGAGAAAGACCCGAATCGTGTTCGACATATTATCTTCCGGCATATTTCGATCACGCAAGTAGAATCCTACCGCTCCATTGGCGCGCTCGAGATTGGGACCCTGGGATGTGATTAGTCGCTGAACAAACTCGTCGTAGGGCACGTTTTGACCCAACGAATCCTTGACAAAATCAACGTAGCTTTGTCCCGTCAAGTTTCCTTGCATTCGAGTTTGAATTCGGAGCAGGTCAGCCCAGAAATTAAACTGATGACTCACGTAACCATAGGAGTCCAACAGTTCATCGATCAGGTCGGCCCGTTTCGTGTCGGTGGTCAAGTTGAGGAACCGAGTCGTCTCACCGAGTGTGGGAATTCGACCGACAATACTTAAGTACGCTCGCCGCAAAAACACCTCGTCGGTCGATTGCTCGTTTCGGTTTTGGCCATGAACGAGAAGGTTTTGCGCGACCAGTTCGTCAATTCGTTCGCTGATTTTCACAATCGTATCGCGAGGTGTGGTTTTGACTGAAGCGGATTCTCTCCGGTGAGGCGAATCGAAACCGCCCCATGAAACGGGACAGAACCAAAAACTGAAAAGCAGCGCGATGAGTGGTGATATTCGTGATGCGGGGACGCTCATTGGTGTTCGAATCATTCGAATATTCATGATCAAGTAATTGAAAATGCTGGAACCCTGGCTTGCTTGAAAAGACCAGGAGACGGTCCAGCGTTACGCCTAAAAGACGTTTGACCAACGCCGAATATTGGATCAAAATAGTCGCAAATTCAGGTTTCCGTCAAAATCCGCACGACCGTATTGAAAGCAAGCGGATTTTTGCCCCGGTAATCAACTTGGGCCGGTTTTTTGCACTTTCTAACTTCCGGTTTCAGGTTATTCTTAGAATACCAGGCGACGGTGACTTCGAACTCGGGGGACTGGACGACGCGGTGCAATCCATAATCCACCTGAATTTCATTTGTCCACGAAACTCATTTCCTAACATAGCAACGTTCAGCCTTTGGGAATCATCCTCCAATCATCACTCACACAATCTCTGCTCGCACACCTCGATGAATAAAATACAACGTCAAATTACTCGTACTCGAACGTCAGTTGGTCGTTTTGATTTTCAATTGCTGGAAGCGCGCCAGTTGTTGGCGGGCAATTTTGTGGGGCAGCATCAAGTGGCCGAGACACTACCGACCGGTACTAACTTGGTCGTCAATGGTGATTTTGAAACGTTTACGACTGGGGCCGATAGGTTCTATGGCGAGTCAGAGATTACGGGTTGGCGCGCCAAGCATACCCTGGCGGGTCGACAGTTTAATTTGATCAACGTTCCGATCGGTTATGGTTCGGTGTTGGATCTCGATTCGAATGCAACGAATTTCGATCGAGTTTTCCAAAACGTTCCAACGCAACCCGGCAAACAATATTTGTTGTCGTTCGATTTCAATGCTCACTCCGGGGCCAACCCAGGCAAGACGGCGAATTCGTATGATTTTGAAGTTTGGTGGAACGGTTCTCACATCAAAACGATTACCGCCGGCTCGATCTGGCAAACGGGTGTGTTACGGGTTACAGGGGGTCCTGGCAGCACCACCGAACTGCTGTTTTGCGAGGTTGAAGAAGGACCCCAGGGCGGCGGCGATGGACTGGGCGCCTTGTTGGATAATGTGCGCGTCGTGAAGTCAGTGGGATCGCCCACCGTCAATGGTAGTTTTGAAACGACGACTGGAACATCGCCGTTGAAACTCGCGGCTGACGTTCCCGGTTGGAATTCGATTGCGACAGAAGTTCAGAACCGTTTACTCCGTGTCGAACAATCCTCCGGTGCGACACCAAATACTCAAGCGACTCAAGGTTCTCAGTTTCTAAACTTGGACACCTCCAATACGCAGCGTGATACGGTGTTCCAGGATTTGACGACGGTAAACGGCGCGGTTTATTACGTTTCTTTCGATGCTCGAAGCGATGGTTCGGTGACCGACCGATCGGACGAACTGAGGGTTCGATGGAATAATGCTTGGGCGACAACCATTCGAGCGGGCAGCGATTGGCAGTCCTATGGAATTGTAGTCCGGGCGAATTCCAGTCTTTCGCGCTTGATGTTATTGGAACCAGGCAATGGCAACAACGGCGAGGGTTCTGGACCTTGCATCGACAATCTGCGGGTGTTTCGCATCGATCCGGCCGGGGTCAATGAAGCGCCGACAATCCAGCAGTTGAGCAATCAAAATGCTGAATTTGGATTGGCCAAGACGATTGCCGTGACAGCTACTGATCCGGAAAACCAAACACTGAGTTATTCGATCTTGAATCAAACCGGAATTCCCGCCGGCCACAACCTGCCGACGATTTCAAGTGCTGGCGTTATTAACTGGACGCCCTCGAACGCTGGATCGGTTGCGTTGACAATTAGGGCGACCGATAGTTTGGGAAAATTCAATGACATGACCTTCAACGTGACCGTTGGAAGTTTCGTGCCCTTCGCTGGGAAGCGGGCACTGTCAGCGGTTCCCCTGCAGTTTCGAACCGGAATTTATCAAACGGCCGGTGTTCCGGCGATGGGAATTGATACGACCAAGAATTTCGAAGCCCGTTTTAACACGACAGCTGGCTTGTTGACCGTAAAATTATTCGCTAGTCTCTCTCCGGCAACGGTGAACAGCTTTGTGTCACTGGCAAGAGACGGTTTTTACGATGGTGTGAACTTCCACCGAGTCCTCGCAGGTTTTGCGGCACAGGGCGGAGATCCAACGGGAACTGGAACTGGAGGACCTGGCTATCAGTTTGGCGATGAGACCTCCAACGGATTGACTTTTAACAAGCCCGGTTTTTTGGCAATGGCTAATGCGGGACCTGGCACCAACGGAAGTCAGTTCTTTTTCACTTATGGTACACCGACGAGTCTTAACGGCAAACATACAATTTTTGGCGAGATTATCGGCAGCGATACAGCGCTTCAGAACCTGGTGGTCACCGCCGACGCGCAGCCCAATGGCACGGAAGTGCCCCGCACGGGAATTACGAAATCAATCATTAATTCAATTACGATTCACGTGACTTAGTTTTTTGATTTCCAAAAAATACAACACGATTTATTCCTGAGAGATTAAAACCATTTTCCTTCGGCCCTCCACCCCCAGGCAGTCGATTATGTACTTCCCAAAATCGTCATTGTTAGTTGTGTTTGGCGTCGCATTAATTACGACCGCCATCGTGGCCTCCCTGATTGCCGCGCCGTCACGAGCTCAGCCGTCCGCAACGACGCTGAATCAAGCGACAGTTTGGGAGTATGGACGTCTAAGAATTGATGGGGCTGAAGTTACCTGGCAAGCTGGCGAAACAAGCAACGTGGTTCGAACCTTCTCCTTGCCGGACCAATATCGCCAGTTGCAAGGTAAATCCCAACCGACATTGACCAACCTGTTGAATGTGATCGGTCGTGATGGCTGGGAACTGGTTGCGACGGACGAAGTGAATTGGACTTTCAAGCGGCACCAATAGTCTCGGTCGCCCAATTGGAAATTTCACAGTATGATATCGGATCGCGAGATCACCGGCGACGACGGTGTTGACTCGGATTCTCTTGTTCCTACTGGTTCAAATTTTCATTCATGACCGATATTTTCGACGACCTTCAATGGCGTGGCCTGATTCACCAGACCACTGCTGATCAATTCCTGCCCAATTGGCTCAAGACGGGCTCGCGCACCGTTTACGCGGGTTTCGATCCAACGGCCGACAGCCTGCACGTGGGCAGTCTGTTGCCATTGATGATGCTGCGACGTTTTCAAAACGCCGGCCATACGCCCATTGCAATTGTCGGCGGCGCGACCGGTATGATTGGCGATCCCAGCGGCAAAAGCGCCGAACGCAATTTGCTCACGAAAGATCAACTGGCCGCCAATGTTGCGGGCATCGAGTGCCAAATGCGCAAACTGCTCGATTTTGAAACCAACTCCCGTCCGGCGATCCTGGTCAACAATAACGACTGGATGGGCCAATTCAGTTACATCGAATTTTTGCGCGATGTAGGCAAAAATTTTCCAGTCAATGTCATGCTGGCAAAAGACTCGGTAAAATCCCGGCTAAGCAGTGACGCTGGTTTGAGTTACACGGAATTCAGTTACATGCTGCTGCAAGCCTACGATTTTGTACATTTGAATCGGGAATTTGGCTGCGAATTGCAAATCGGCGGCAGCGATCAATGGGGCAACGTGACTGCCGGAATCGACTTGGGTCGCCGGATGCTGGGAGTCTCGCTGTATGGTATTACTTGCCCGCTATTGACCAAGTCCGACGGTTCAAAAATGGGCAAAACAGAATCCGGTGCGGTGTGGTTGTCCGCTGAACGGACCAGCCCCTACGAGTTCTTTCAATATTGGTTCAACGTGGCTGATGAGGATTGCAGCAAGTGCCTGCGATTTCTGACAGAACTATCCCATGCAGAAATCGCTGCTCTCGATGAATCGAGACTGCAGGCTCCGGGAAAACGGGAGAGTCAACTCCGATTGGCCGAAGAGTTGACGCGACTGATTCATGGTTCGGATGGACTCGCCAAAGCAGAATTGGCAAAACAGATTTTGTTCGGGGCGGAAATCAGAAATCTGAACGACAGCGAATTGAACCAGATATTCGCCGATGTTCCCAGCGTCGATCTCGAGCGAAGTCTGTTAACGGGTGATGGATTGCCACTGGTCGATGCCTTGGTGACTGCGGGTTTAGCTAAATCCAAAAGCGAAGCGCGGCGCACGATCGAACAGGGCGGTGCCTATGTCAACAATGCCGGCGTTCCGCAAATCGAAGCCAAATTGACCACTCGGGACTTGGCCAGTGAAACTGTCATCGTCCTGCGGAGCGGGAAAAAAAAGTACGCCCTGTTGCGGTTCATTGCGTGACTAGCTGAATTACTTGAGCACACCGAACAACAATCCCGCAATGCACGCCGTCATGCAACAGGCCAACATTCCGCCTAACATCGCCCGCAGACCAAGCTGTGCCAGATCGCCGCGCCGCGACGGTGCGAGTGGTCCGATCCCACCGATCTGAATTCCGATCGCTCCAAAATTGGAAAACCCGCACAGGGCATAGGTTAGAATCACTTGCGTGCGTTCCGACATGCCGACATTTCCGTCGGCGATCGCCGAACCCATGTCCAGATAGGCCACAAATTCATTGACCACTATCTTGGTTCCCAACAGTTGTCCGGCCAGTCCACATTCCCGCGACTCGATGCCCATGATCCAAGCCAACGGATAAAACAACCCGGCGAAAAGAGCATTAGTTTGCCATTCGAAATTGACCGGGTTATTTCCACGACCGAGATTTACAATTCGCTCGGCAAGTTCACCCAGGCCGTACAACATCGAGTCGAGCATCGCCAACAGTGCTAAAAACGCAATCAACATGGCAGCAATGTTGATTGCCAATTGCATGCCATCGCTGGCACCAACCGCTGCGGCTTCGATTACATTGGCGGCCCGTTGCTCGTCTGCCACTTGCGGGTGTTGAAGTTCTCCTGGTGTTTCGGTTTCCGGTTGCAAGATCTTGGCAATCACCAACGCGGCCGGCGCCGAAATAATGGAGGCGGTCAGCAAGTGTCCAGCACTGATCCCTTTGGAAACAAACACCGCCATCAAACTGCCGCTGATCGTGGCAAACCCGCCCACCATCAAGGCATTCAATTCGCTGCGCGTCATGCCAGCCACAAACGGTCGAATTACCAGCGGTGCTTCCGTTTGTCCAACGAACACATTCGCCGCTGTGGCCATACTTTCGGCGCCCGACGTGCGCAACGTCTTCTGCATCACCCAAGCCATCCCGCGCACAAGCACTTGCATGATCCCCAAGTGGTAGAGCACCGACATTAACGCTGCAAAAAAAACGACGGTTGGCAAAACACCGAACGCAAATGTTTTCGCCAACACCAGCGGATCAGTCGGATTGCCTTCCGCGATGCCATTGGCGGTAAATAAGAATCCCGCGCCAGCGGAAACATAATCGTTAATGGCCTGAAAAAAAGCCTCGACGCCGGCAAATAGTATTCCTCGTGGATAGGTGCCACCCAGGGTCCAGTTTTGGGACTGGAATAGAATCGCCGCCAATCCGAGCTGCAACAACAACCCCAATCCGACTAACCGCCAATCGACTCGAGTTCGGTGGGAACTCATCAACCAAGCCAGCCCCACCATGACGAAAAGACCCACGAGACTGATAAGGTTGAGGTGGTTCACTGAATTCGGCCTCGGTTGGGAGTAGGGAATTGGACGGCAAACAATCGGCAGAAAAAATCGGTCGCACGGAACTACTTGATTCGTAAGCTAAATCGATAAACAACTCTAAACCAGTTCTCGCCGGGGAAGAATATTCGAACTTTATTGTGTTTCTTCCACAGCCACTAACGATTGAACTTGGGGTATCCCACTGGCATCGGATTTGAGAGGTGGTAGTTCATAGGTCCGTTTCTCGTCGGCAACATAGATTTCATCCATTTCCGTCTCATCGACATCTTTTCGCAACAGCAAGTAAATTGCCGCCGCCTGGCACCAAAACAGTCCGTAGATAAAAGCGGCAGCCAACGTTTTCACGAACGCATTCCAGAGCCCAATAAGTCCCCGGCCAACTTCCAATGATTTCGAACCGGACACTACCACTTCGGTGCTGCCGCCGTCGGCAGCACTGGTGATTACTGGCGGAGTCGGCAGATTGGGCGGACCCGGCAGGTAACCCTGAATGACATCGATCCGATCTGAGCCATACAAACCGGTTCCCCAAGAGGTCGACCAATACGCCATTTGAACGACACCTTGCGTCAATGTCCCGACGATCATCCAGCAAAATCCGCCAAACAAGATCGCGATCAACATGTAGAACGCGTAATGGAGCGGCCGTTGAAATGTATAAGCGTAGGAACGGGTCATCGCATCGAATGAGTTTTGACTTTCCGCCGCCACACTGGCAACCATTAACGGCCAACCGAACATCAATCCGAGTAACAGCAGCGACATTGAGATAGCCAGTAGCAACACGATAAACCAAAACACACCGACCAACATGACCCCAACATCGAAGCCCATGAATAGTCCGATCAAAAACGTCGGAATACAGAGGACCGCTACCGCCGCCAATGGAATTCCAATTGCCCCCGCTGTGGTCAGCCATTTTTCCATCGCAAATTCAAACGCGTCGTCCAATCCAAAATGCTCGTTGCGAGTCAAACGCAACAGACATACGCGGGTGATCGCCAGCCCGACAAACGACCAAACCAGGATCGACCATGTGCTGCCCAACAGAAAATAGCAAAACTCCCAACCGCCTCGGGTGCCGTCGAACAGCAACCGAAACGGGCGCACGAGCTGCTCGAACACCATTCGCGGGCCACTAAACTTGCTACCCAGAATCTCAATCGCTCCAACCTGTTGATCCGATTCCGGGAACACACTGCGATAGGGGCTGGCGTTCAATTCCGTCGTGCGCATCAAGACGTCATCAGCGCGTTGGGCATCATGCAGAAACAGCGTTTGGCTCAACAACCAACCCATCGGTGTCAACAAAACGCCCAGCAACGCAAACACCAATACGGTGACGCTGGAAGCAACCGGCAGGGTCTTAAAAATTAGAGTCCAGGGGCAAAGGTCTTGCCAAGAGATTTTTTGAACGATGACCGATTGCTCTGACATACGACTTGTTCCAGCCTGTTAGATAATTAATCGGAAACTCGGAAGTGGGCCCGATCGAGCCGCCATTATAGATAACTTGCCCCTGGAAAGAAGCAAGGGAAAGAGCCAATTGGGAATTACTTGTTCAACTCAAGCCACGCGGTCGACGATCGGCTCGTTTTTTCCAGCGACCGAGCGAGAAATTGTGCGGTCCCCATTCTAGAAACTCAGCGAACCTACACTGGTTTCCTAGTCGACCCGTCTTATTTGATCGGAGTCAGCGGGTCGGGAAGCACCCGCAAGCGAAGGTTGCGAAACTCAATTGGTGCGCCTTCCGCTTCGAGCGCCAAAAAACCCGTTGCGGGATCACAACCATTGCCTCCCGAAACTTCGTGGCCGTTGACCCATAGTCGTATTTCGCCGTTGATAGCCCGGATGTAGTACTGATTCCATTGGCCAAAGCCGAGCGAATGATTGCTGGTCGGGAAACTTCGTTCGCCATTGGGCGACAAGGGCGGAAACGCTTTCATCTTGGAACTACCCACCGGAAACACATCACCGTTAGTAGTGAACCAATCGGCCTTTTCACCGGAACTTTTCTCGTATTCGGCGGTATACCCGTGGTCCAGAACCTGACACTCGATCCCCTCGGGAAGTGCATTGGGTTGCAATTTGTCCAATACTAATTTGGGAGCCCACACGAATACTCCAGAGTTTCCGGCATTCTGCAAATGTTTCCATTCCATCAATAATTCGAAATTCGTGTAGGCATTGTTTGATCGTAAAACTCCCACACAATTCCCATTGCACGATAGTACACCGTTCTTCCAGCTCCATGTATCGGGTTTGCAGTTAACGTTTTTGAAATCGGATTCGCCGAGAGTCTGCCAACCCGGGCCCGTTAGATCGATGAGTAATTTAGTCGGATCGCTTTTCGCAACAGCCGCAGTTTCGGTCACTCGCTCTTGCGACCGGGCAACCTGAACAGAAAACGCAACTAAAAGTGCGACGATCAAAAGAGGCTGGGATAACAACGATTTGTTCACGGCTATTCCTTCGAGAAAGATTGTGGTTTTAAGCAAATCCCCGAACATGTTTCGGATCCGGTCAATGAAAGACCCTGACGGTAATTCCATGATGTTCTACCGGACGTTGCTACGAACCAACAAGACGCCGCACCAGGGAAATCGAAAAGACGCCGGAGTTCCCGGCGAACCTAGTGCTCGGGTTATGCGGATTCTGTCGAAGTTGACGTCGCTGGAACAGCTTTCGCGTTTTCCTTAAGGAAACTGGTGGTGGTTGGAATCGTGATTAGGGCGTGGAAATGGTATGCTGGAAGTTGGTTCGGGTCGAATCTTTGGCTGCACCCGATTCACCAAAAAATCTCATTGATCGGCATGTTTATTTCATCCTCTGCATCCAATTCGAACCAGGTACCGAATTCGCCAGTATCAGCTTTGGCGACGTTTCGCCACGTTTTGCAGGCCGAGGCAGCGGCGATCGTGGCAGGGGCCGAACGACTGGGACCGGAGATCGATGCGGCGATTGAGTTACTCAGGCAAACCAAAGGCCGGGTCATTTTTACAGGATTGGGCAAGACCGGATACGTCGCGCGAAAAGGTGCGGCTACGTTTTGCAGCACCGGTACTCCGGCAATTTTCCTTCATCCCAGTGAAGCCTTACACGGCGATCTGGGGGTCGTTACACCTGGCGATGTGCTGATTGCGCTCTCCAATAGTGGTGAAACCGAGGAGGTGCTTGGTTTATTGCCGTTTATGGTTCGGATGGGTGTTCCGGTGTTGGCCGTGACAGGCAACATCCAAAGTTCACTGGCCATTCGCAGCACCCTCGTCCTGGACGCCAGCGTAAAATGTGAAGCCGATCCGATCTCCGTCGCACCAACCAGCAGCACGACACTGGCAATGGCCATGTGCGATGCGCTCGCCGTTGCCCTGATGAGCCAACGCGGTTTTACGCGGCAACAATTTGCGATTTTCCACCCCGGCGGTCATTTGGGTCGGAAATTACTGCTGCAGGTCGGTGACTTGATGCGCGTGGGAGAACGCGTGCCAGTCATTAACGCCGCCGGCAATTTAAATGAGGCAATTGAAATCATCTCTGCCAAGCGCATGGGAGCTGTGATTGTCATTTCCAGTCAACGACACGTGGTGGGAATCCTGACCGACGGTGACCTGCGGCGTCTGTACCAACATTCCACACCTCAAACGGTAAATGTTGAATCATCGCCGATCTTGACCTTGATGACCCGCTCGCCGAAACAGATTCACTCAACGGCCTTGGCGGCCGAAGCGCTGAAAATGATGGAGGACAACCAGATCACCGTGTTGCCGGTAGTCGACGCACAAGACCAGTTCGTCGGTGCAATCCATCTTCACGATCTCATTCGTGCGGGTCTGGCTTAACGAGTACCAGTAATCATGCCCCTCCCCACGGAACCTCTCGAAACTCCAGCCACCGACGCGACTCCTTCGGTTGCGGATTTGCAGACTTGCAACGCGGGCCCGGTGGTTCGGTACAGTGCTCAATCCGAAGTGCGACATCCGGTGCAATTAGTTGGTCAAATTTTTGCCGATTTCTATCACGGTCGAGAGCTCGCATGGCGGTTGTTTTTGCGAAACCTGCGCGGGCTTTACCGACAAACATTCCTCGGATTATTCTGGTTGTTTTTGCCACCCTTGGCCAATACTGCCATGTGGGTTTTTCTACGCCAAGCCGGTGTGTTTGAGACGGACGAGAGCTCTGTGGATGCCACGGTCTATATTTTGACCGGGATGATCCTGTGGCAAGGCTTCATTGATGCATTCAAGATGCCCATCGATGCGATGAATAAAAATCGCAACATGATTAGCAAGTTGAATTTTCCCAGAGAATCGTTGTTGTTGGTCGGCCTCGGCGAGGTTGTGTTTGATCTGTTGATTCGCATGTTATTGTTGATACCGGCGTTTATCTATTTTGAAATACCGTTGTATGGTTCGCTGGGATGGACGCCATTGATCATCACGGCAATGGTATTGTGGGGGATGTCGTTGGGATTATTGTTGATGCCCTTCGATTCGTTGTACCAAGACGTCGGGCGATTTGTGACGATGCTGTTACCTTTCTGGATGATTGTTACACCCATTGTTTACCTTCCCAGAACGATGTATCCCGGTTCGTTATTGAATTGGGTGAATCCAGCCAGTCCGCTGCTGTTGTTAGCTCGTGATTGTCTCTTGATGGGTTCATCCAGCCACTGGCTGACCGGATTGTGTTGTGCCGCAATCATGTTACCAGCGCTGCTGTTGGGATTGATTGTGTATCGGATTTCGATTCCGGTGCTTGTCGAACGTATGAACGCTTAACAATCGAGTCCCTCCGCGTGACAATCAACGACAACAAATCCGATTTGATACTGGACGTGGAAAACGTTTGGAAGATCTATTGCCGCAATTTGAAACGCGCCATGTGGTATGGGTTGCGGGATTTGGGGCGGGAAGTAGCCGGTGCCGGTCGCGATCGGACTCAATCCGATTTACGCCCGGGAGAGTTTTTTGCCGTTCGCGAGGCCAGTTTTCAAGTTCGTCGCGGCGAATGCGTGGCGATGATCGGCCCCAACGGCGCCGGCAAAAGCACAATGTTGAAGCTGATCAATGGTTTAGTCAAACCCGATGCCGGCAAGATCACAATTCACGGCAAGATTGGTGCCTTGATCGAGCTGGGTACTGGATTCAATCCGATTTTATCCGGTCGCGAGAATGTCTATATCAACGGTGCGGTGTTGGGTCTGAGGAAACGGGAAATCGACGGACTATTCGACACGATCGTCGATTTTGCGGAACTCGAACACGTCATTAATGATCCTGTCAAAACCTACAGTTCGGGGATGCGAATGCGGCTCGGTTTTTCCGTGGCGGCAAACCTGCGTCCACAATTGTTGCTGATGGATGAAGTCTTGGCCGTGGGTGACGTAGGGTTTCGCATGAAGTGCTTTGCACATTTGCGAAAATTGGTGGATCAAGGCGTTTCGATCATTTTGGTCACGCACGCGGTCGGCATGCTGCAACGAGTGGCTTCGCGAGCCATCGTGTTTGGCAACGGCAAAATCATTCACGATGGCGATCTGGAAACCGGTTGTACGATCTACGAGGAAACATTGGGAGCGAGTGACCGCAACCAAGACACTCAGTCGGAATCCGTTGACCAGCGGGCAAACATCGGCTCAGTGGCAGTCATCAACGCACAGGGACAACCGCAACTACAATTCATTACCGGAGAAACGGTTTGTGTGCAGGTTAAATTGAACTGCCGCGAGCCTGTAAAAAACGCCCGACTCGTGGTTGCGCTTTGTTCGGCTGTTCACGGGACCTTGACGTCGGTTTCGACACCGCATCAGAATGTGGAGTTTGATCTGGAATCGCCGGGCCGAGTGATCACGTTGTCGTTTCCGGCGATTCCGCTGTTGATTGGAGCGTATCATTTCAACGTTTCGTTGATGGGACCCGCAACGACGGATTTCTATCATCGCAGCTCCGGACGGGGATTGTTTCGCATCGTCGGACCGCCGGTCAACGCCAGTGGTTTTGGCATCAACGGCATCGTGAGTCTGGAACATCGATGGGATGTCAGTGAATAACTTGAATCTACATTTTGTTGTCTCGGCACCTCGAAGTGGTTCCACCTGGTTGGCCACGGCACTCAATCATCATCCGGAAATCTTCGCCACGGAACACCGGTTGTTGGGGCGGTTTTGCGAGGTCTGGAAAAATAACGATGGAAGTTCCGCGCCGCGAATCACCTTCGACAGCTACGCTCGAGCGTTTGCGATGCACTATTTTTATGGGTTCATGGGGCTGACTTACGAAGGATTCGTGGACGAATTTCAGCGCGAATTTGCCGGCTTCCTGGTCGATTTTGCGCAAACGAGAACCGGCAAAACGGTTGTGATTGATAAAGTCACCCCGTATCCGGGCACGGCTCGGTTGGTCATTCAACAAATCAAAAAACTCTATCCCTCCGCCCAGATCGTGCAGTTGGTTCGCGATGGCCGAGACGTGACGACCAGCGGCACGTTTGATTGGTTGTTAAAAGATGCGACCGGGACGGAGCGACACGAATTTTTCGTCAATCGACGACCCAAGATGACGCTTGAACGATTTTTTGATGATTCCGTGATTGAAAAGTGGGCGCTGAATTGGTTGGAGTCCATCACGGCGTTTCATGGTCAGACTCAAATCGCTCGACTATCATACGAGGCGATGAAATCCAATCTGGCAATCGAGTTGCAACAGCTATTTGAAGTTTTGGGGGTCGCCGCGACTCCGGAAATTGCGCAACATTGTGCTGAACAAACCACTTTTGAAAAAATGGCGGGGCGTTCGGCTGGGGACGTGGATCATACCGCCAAAGCTCGCAAAGGAGTGGTCGGCGATTGGAGAAACTACTTTACGCGGGCCGATGGCGAGTTGTTTCATCGACTCGCGGGTACGGCCTTGATCGAATTGGGATACGAGCGCGACGACCAGTGGTTTGAACGCCTACCGATGAAACTGGAGCTTGGCCAAAATGAATGAACTGAAGGCGTATTTGCTCTGTCGCGTCGCGGACCAAAATCGTACCTATACGAGTTGGTTGAACCAATCGCCATTGCCCACGGTTGTCGTGGACGAATATATGCCCGATTGGAATGTCCCCGACGACGCCGGGATATTGATTACCCACCTACATTATCGTTGGGAAGAACTTACCACGTTAAGGCGGATTCACCAACAGAATCGCGTTCCGGTATTGATCTTGTGCGACGGAATTTTGGAGTACCGCAATACTTGGCTGCATCCGGAATTGGTCGAAGGTTCGTTGTTCCAACCTGTGTTCGGCCATAAGATCAGTTGTCTCGGTCGCGCTCCCGCTCGGATTTTGGAATCCTGGGGCAATGGGGGAAAATGTGAAATTGTTGGCTTGCCACGATTGGATTCCGCGCTCGCAATCCCGGCCCCGCCAATTCGAACAACCGGACCATTTCGATTGTTGGTTGCCACGGCTACAACACCGGCGTTTGATGAACAGCAACGTGAAGTAGTCATCGATTCATTGCGACAACTTCAATCAAAATTGCATCAATTGCCGACGATTCAGGGTCGGCCCGTCGAAGTGCATTGGCGATTGAGCGCGGGGTTGGAACAATCGCTTGGTTTCGACGAGGTCGATTCGGAAAACCGACCTCCCCTGTCAGAGATAATCGATCAAGTCGACGCGGTGATTACTACACCGTCGACCATGTATCTCGAGAGCGTGTTGCGGAATCGGCCGACGGCATTGTTGGATTTTCATAATTGCCCTCAATATCTTTCTGCAGCGTGGGTGGTCAGCGCCGAACGACATCTCGATGCGGTACTGTCAGAGCTAGCCAATCCACCGGCGCCAAAAATGTTGTTCCAACGGACCATGTTGCAAGACCAACTGGAATGTCAAACGCCCGCGATTCCGCGACTGGTTCGGTTGATCGAATCCATGGTCGAGGAACGCCAACGCTCTCTGCGCACCTTGCAACCACTTCACTTTCCGGCTCGAATTTTGCATGATCCGTCTCCTGGTTTCATCGGAGCGCCGTTGGAGTTTGAGTTAGTGAAACTCTACCCGAACAATCCAGCGTTTGAGCATCAGGATCTTCAGCGATTGCAAATTGAACTGGCGGCGGCTGTGAAGCGACTCGAATCCCTGCCGGCGGAATTAGCGGAAAAGAACCGGTACCTCACCCAGTTGAATCGCGCCGCGGATCGTTCGCGCGTCCGAATTGAAGACATGCACAATCGCGTGGTGGCCCTACGAAAACGCTTTGGCGTGGAATCCGAATCCGAAACGGACTAGCGCTTCGAAACTGGCCAATTAGGGAGTATCGTCATAATCGTTATTCTCTGAGTGGATGATCTGCCGAATTCCGGGTAAGTAACTGGTTTGGCTTTCCGGAAAGTTTTGCCTTGGTTTAGACTGATGGACTGGCAATAAAATGGACGGCCGCTGATTCCAAGATGCGTAAATATGATCCCAGTCGACCGCTGATTTACACGCACATTCCCAAATGTGCCGGTAGCAGCGTCGTGCGATTATTGAAGAATTGGTTTGGCAAAGAGTACCACAAACTCAACCAGGACGAGTCTCGCGATATTGTCCTGCCGCGGGTTGAGACCCGTGATGCGGAGGGTAACTGGCTACCCAATGTGAGATGCATCCATGGACATTTCAATCATGGTCGGGGATATGGGCTGCCCTATTTTTATCCCGAGCTCGATCAGTATTTTACGATTTTGCGCGATCCATTTGACGTCACGGTCTCGATGTATTTTTTTGCCAAAGGCCGCAGTCGAGAAGGGCGATTTTGGTTTCGGGGCCAGCCCGTGGACTTGCGGGACCAGTTTCCTTCCGTCGAGTCTTACGTTAACACGTTTCCCTATTGGCTATACGACCATTTACCGGTCGACGTGACGTTGAACAACTATCGCGAGAAGCTCCACGAAAAATTTATTTACATCGGGGTTTTTGAAGACCTCCAAACCACCCTTGACCGCTTAGCCAGGATTCTCGACAAAGAGCCCGCGGAGCTGGCACGCTTCAACGTTTCCGACTATGACGAACCAGTTCCCGAACACTTGCGGGAACAGTTTTATCGAGACTACCCGTTGCTCAAACGGGTCTACGATTTTGCGGTTGAGCATTACAAAAACATTGACATCGATTAGAGCAGCAGCACCTGACGGCCCGACAAAAAAGCATCATTGGCGATTTTCTGCATTGGAGAAGTACGTGAAACTTGGTTTTTACTCGTGCATGAGTGGCATGCCTTGGGGGGGCAGTGAAGTCCTCTGGCAACGCGCTGCGCGGCTGTTGCAGGACGAAAATCATCAGGTGGCCGTCAACTATAAATGGTGGCCCAATAAAGCCATTCAGCTGCAACAAATTGAACAGCACGGTGGAACGGTTTGGCTGCGAGACCAACCCCGGACCTATTTACAAACAAAAAAAGCCGCTGTTCGCCAGTTGTTTGCCCGCCAATCAGCTACCAAGACTTGGTTGGAATCCGAGCGACCAGACGCCGTATTGATTACCTTGGGTTACCATCCGGACCAGGTTCATGTAGCGGAAGAATGTCAGCGGCTAGGTATTCCCTACGGTATCAATATTCAATGCGCGAGCAATTTTTTCTTTATCCACAGCGATCGCTTGGACGAATATCGTCGTTGGTATCAACATGCCAAACGGGTGTTTTTTGTTTCGGCAGAGAATCAACTGAAGTTAGAAAACAACATTGCGATGCAGCTGGACAATGCTGAAATTATCGCCAATCCATTTAACGTTTCCTACGATTCCAATCCGGATTGGCCGACCACCGATGATGGATTTCGCATCGCCTCTGTCGGACGTATTCACTTCCAATCCAAGGGACAGGATCTAATCGTCGATGTCATGAAACAAGAAAAATGGCGAAAACGAAATCTAAAAGTTGTGTTTTATGGTCATGATCAAGGCAATATGCGCCAATTGTTGGAATTGATCAAAATGCATGGACTGGAAGAGCAGTTGGTCTTCAAAGGCTTTACGCAAAACGTCGAAGAAATTTGGCGGGATAATCACGCGTTGTTATTGCCCTCGCGTTACGAGGGGGCCCCGTTGGTGGTGATCGAAGCAATGTTATGCCGACGTGTTTCGGTGACCACTGACATCGGTCGAAATCGGGAATTGATGGACGACAATGTTTCCGGATTTCTGGCGGCGGGCGCTACGATTGAACTGCTGGATGATGCGCTCGAGCGAGCTTGGCAAAAGCGCGCACAATGGAAACAAATGGGCGATTTGGCCGGCCAACATATTCGCAGCCGGTACCCACGCGATCCAATCCGCGAGTTTGCCGACAAGATTCTGAACCTCGGCGGGCCGGAGGTCACATCACCCAAAACGCCAACATCGTAATCAGAAAATTGTTCAGCGCGTGCATCAACATCGGTGCGAACAACGAGCCGCGCCATTCTCGCGCAAGCGAAAATCCGATCGCCAACGTCATCAACATCGGAATTCCGAACAGCCCTTGGGGGTGAATCGATGCGAACACGAAACTATTGATCAAACAGGCCAGACCCAAGCTGATGTTGCGTTGCCAACCGGAACTCAAGTCCCGCAAATGACGATAGAACACACCGCGAAACATGGTTTCTTCGACGATCGGGGCTGCGACGCAAGCCATCACCAGAATCATTCCCAAAACCGCCAGATTGCCTTCAGCAATATATTCCTGTATCGGGTGCGTTGGTCCACCCTGCCTGGAAAAACTATCGACGGACTGTTGCTGGCCAAAGATCGTAATCAAAATGATGACGACGAGCATCGATATCACGATCGCCGGAAGTAAGGCGGCATAGGCGATCATCGCCAAGCCCCCTTCGACGAAGGGATTGCCAAATTTCCAGCCAATATCGCGGCTCACCTCGGTCCACGGGATGCCGCGAATGACCGGCCATACCAAGGTCAACAACGAACCGAAAAAAAGGACCGGCATCCACATCATTTGCGACATTTCATTGTCCACGCCCAGACCCTTTAGCGCCAGGCCGAAAGGAATCTGGCCGCCAAAAAAAACCACCATCCACAAAGCAAATGTTTCCGCGTAGATATTATGGCGCGAAGTTTGATGCACAAAACGAGAGTGAATTTTTCCGGAGAACAACAACACGATCAGGACAATTGCCACAATCAAGCCGACGATCCCGGCCAAGATTCCGCCGATGAACGAGACCGCTACCTTGAACATCGAACTCGTCGCCTGGGCCAAAATTTTCTTGCGCTGTGTTTGATCGGGTGTCTCCTTGGGCACTAAAATCAATTCACCAAACCAACCCAATTTCTTGCGCAAGAGCTGTCGATCCTCCGAATTGACGATCTCGTGCTCAGTTTGACTGTTGGCGGGATCGGCGATGAACGATTCGACAATGGATCGCAAGCGAGTTTGTTCGTCGGTGAGCGTCAATCGAGCGACGACGATGCGTTCGGCGGTTGCTTGGAAATGCTCCTGGGCCGCAATCGGACCGGAGATTTCATTGAGCAGAATTGTGTAACAGAGCCGCTGATTGACCGGCCCCACATCGAGCTGAGTGGGAAGCGGTTGGGCATTTTCGGGCGGTCCCAGTTCCCGCAGCGCCAGCAACATTTTGCCCTGCATTTCGAGTTGCGCGAGTTCCGCGGACGAAGCATCCGGTGCCGAACTCGATTCGACAATTGGATTGCCAAATGCCACGAGTCCGAAAACTCCCAGCGTGACCAGTCCGATCACAATCCAGGCCAACCAGCCGCCCAACGATAATCGTCGGGGCATAAAATCTCCGGCCGAGTCATTGGACCGGGCGCCAACCGGAACAGTCAAGTCTGCTTCAACGATTTCGGCGAGCGGAAAAATTCGATCGGCACTCGGTTCATTGGCAGCCGGTTGGTCGGGGAAATTCACGGGTGACTTTATTGCGGGTTAAATCAATTGGATGGCTGAAGTAAAACGACGGAAGAGCAAACAAGTCTCTCACGAACTGGAAGGACATCACCGCTACGGTGGTCCCGCGGATGAAACGTGCAAACGATTGTATCGGTTAGTCGAGCGGCGTCGATACAATCCGACCAACATGACCGCGCAATCAAATTCTACGGAAGTTTCCAATTTTATTTAAGCCGCAAAGTTTGACTAACACGGAATCTGGCATAAGTTTCTGGTGTTCTCGGGATGCGAGTTCCGGAACTGGTTGAAGAGGATAAAAGTTCTCATCAAGCCAATAGCCTGCCAGTTTTCCTCAACGAGGGAAACTCACCAATACCTTGTGGGACAGCTAACAACAGCAGGACAGACACTCATCGTCTGGTTAGCCAAGCCCTTTATTTATGTCCAGAGCCGTAACAAGCTCGACCCCACACGGGGTGTTTGTCGAATCCTTCGGAGGAATGACGCTATGAAAAATTTCATGAACAAAGTTAAAAATTTCTTGCAATCAGAAGACGGCCCAACAGCTGTTGAGTACGCCATTATGTTGGCTCTGATCGTGATCGTCTGCTTGACCGCAATCACTGCCGTTGGTACCGCCGCAAACTCGGCTTTCACCAATATCGCTGGCAAATTGCAAACTCTGCCTAACTAGTTTTAGTTGGCCCGAGGCCTCAAGCAGGTCGCAGATACAATGCCCCTCCGGTTGTTCGCATCCGGGGTGGGCTTTTTTGCTGGGTTGCAGATTGCCGCGAAAATCACCCGCATCAACTAGCATCCAGGAACATTTATTCAGGCAACGAACTTGTTGTGATTGTGAAAGAGTCAAATGGAAACGTTGATCTCACCAGAAACATACCCGCAAGCGTTTGAAATGGTCTGTTGTTTTTTTACCATGCTTGCAGTATTTGCGAGCTACCTTTTGTCGGTCCGAGTTTGACCGAACACAGTGCGAGATTAACCAAGCGACATTTGTTAACTCGACAACACTGAATCAATATAAACACCGGGTACAGGAGATAAATTAATGAGTGGAGTTATTACCAACATGGCCGATAACTGGGTTTTCTGGGCGGTCAGTGTGTTTGCCATCGTGGCAGCATACATCGATGGCAAAGAACTACGAGTTCCCAACAAATTGACCTTTCCGATGATCATCGGCGGTTGGATCTGGAGCTCGATTGCTTACGGAATGGCAGGCGACGGCTGGTATGTCGGGTTGGCGTGGAGTCTGGCCGGAACGGCAGTGGGCCTGCTGACCCTGATCCCCGCAATGTCGATCGGTGGAATGGGCGCGGGCGATGTCAAGATGATGGCCGCAATCGGCGCCTGGGTACATTGCACAATCACATTTTATGCGTTTTGCTGCGCGACGATTGTGGGGGCGATCATCGCCATCATCATGATCTTGATGTCCGGCAACGCTCGCAAACACTACGATCAATTCTTCTTCCTATTCCATGAAATAGTGACCGTTAAGAATCCGGAAGTGTTGTCCGAAATTGCTGCCAAACGCAAGCCTTCGATGTTCTTGCTGCCCTACGGAATACCGTTGGCGATTGGCACGATCTTATACTTTGCTTGGAACGGATTGTTGATCTAAACTCTAAAATTTGCCTAGGTGCTGAAGTTTCGCTCGTCGAGATAGGTGGCACTGAGGAACCAGCACAAACGATACTCCTTTGGGAGACCCACCTCCGATTATGCGGAATTTGCCTCGGATTCGAGCAAGTTCCGCGTAATTGGAGCTTTTCCGTTTCAAGCCCGAATCAATATTTATACGCATGCAGTTCTATGAATGCAAAATGCCCCGTCGGCGATTGCATTTTCGTTTTGGTGCGAAGGTTGAGTTCCAAGGATGGAGCGGATAGCCAAGCCGGTTGTCAATCAGCGTAATGGAAATTGTAACCACTACCATTTGCAGGACTGACCTGCAGATGAGGTGATGTTCTTGACAGGCGAAGGCCGGGATAACTCCAATGAAATCGAAATCTTTTATGCTGATGATCCTGTCCATGGGATTCGGACTCGTTGCCGCGATTGGCATCAGCCAAGTGATGGGGCGCAGCAATGGCAAAGAAGCGGTAGCGGCGCCGACAGCACCGGTACTCGTGGCGAAGGCCGATTTGGAACATAACGCGTTCTTGAGTGAAGAAAATGTGAGCTTGGAAAACTGGCCATTGGAAATTGTGCCGGAAAATGCTGCCAATTCACTGGAACAAATCACGGACATGGCTTGCAAGCAGGCACTCAACAAAGGGATGCCAATCATGTTGACCACACTGGTACACAAAAAACAGATCATTGATATCAACATCCCCAAAGGCTCGAACGTGATGGCCATCAAGGTAGACGAAGACGGTACTATTGCCGGCCTCATGAAACCAGGTGACAAAGTCAACGTGATCGGATTCTTTAAGACCAAAGACGGCAGCGGACAAGTTTCGAAAACATTTCTCAAGGGAGTGCGAGTTTGGTCGGTCAATGCTCAGATGACTGCGCAGAGCGGCACCCGTGAGGAAACCAGTTCCAAAGGCAGTGCTATCGTGGGGCTCTTGGTGACCGAACGACAAGCTGAGGCCATCGTACACGTGCAAAAAACCGGATCTTTGCAGTTGGTTCTACGAGGAGATCATGTAGAAGAAGGTGACGGCGATACATTGAATTCAGAAGTTTTCGGCATGTCCGGTGACGTTGAACAAACAGCAGCAACAACAACATCGGTCGAGACGACAACACCGGAAAAGTCGCCGACTTCTGGTTTCAGTCTTTTCGGCGGGACAAAAAAAGCTGTTGAATCCAGCATGGTCGTCTGGAACGGCAGCGAACCTCAAAAAGTGCTCTTCCAAGACGGAAAACTACCCGATTCTTCGTTCCGTCGTCCGACTCCCGGCGCCAAACCCGGTCCGCCGGTCTTTACCGGTCCGCCCGCCCCGGATACTTCGGCCAGTCCAACAACTCCGGTAACCCCGGCAACCCCTGACGCTTCGGTAAAGTCTAACACTTTTGACGATAGTGACCGAGGATTGGAAGAAGATCAATATCAGGGTGAATAGGTTCGAATTAATCATACGTGAAGCGACTGTTGCGACAGTTGTAGCGCCTTGAAACACCGGTCGAGATATTTGGTCTCGATCCGGTTTTTCCTGCAAACAGATCAAACATGATTCTGACAGCAGTTTCTGACCCACGCGAGGATTCACGGATGAATATGCGAAACCCACTTTTTCATTTCACATGCATGGCGTTGGCGACCGTGTTTGGACTCAGCCGAACAGCCTATGGAATTCAACTGAATTCTGAACTGCAGGTTACGAATCAAGTCGAATCGATGGACATCATCACTGGGTCCAGCCAAAGATTGAAATTCGCCTACGACGTTCCAGAACTAATGGTTGAAAATCCAGAAGTGATTCAGGCCACGCCAGTCAAAACCGACGAGATAATGATTACCGGTCTGAAGCCGGGAATTTCGACGTTGACAATCAGCGATGCCAACAAGAAATTGCAATCGATCACGATCAATGTGGTGGTGGACACGCGACCGGTTCAACAAGCATTGGCCAAACATTTTCCCGATTCGCAAATCCAGGTCGATGCGCTACAAACCGGCATCATTGTCAGCGGATTTGTTGCACGACCTGACCAGGTGGAAAACGCGATGCTGGTCGCTCGAGACTACTTCCCAACCAACGCCATCGATCAATTGCGCGTGCAAGGCACGCAGAACATTGCGATCAAGGTCAAGATTTTTGAAGTTTCGCGGTCGAAACTGCGAAAGCTGGGCGTCGACTGGTCGGCCATCGGCCCCAATGGGGGCGTGGTTTCCAGCGTCTCCGACCTCATTCAACAGTTCTCGTTGCAAGATGGCTCGGTTACCGGAGTCGGTCAAAACATCACCGCTGGCGTGTTTACAGACGGTAGCTCGTTCAATCTTTTCATCGACGCTTTGGAACAACGCAATGTGGCTAAACTGCTGGACGAACCAACGCTGGTCTCGCAGAATGGTCGTCCGGCTGAATTTTTGTCCGGTGGCGAAGTTCCGATTCAGGTGGCCAGTGGATTGGGTACTAACTCGATCGAGTTCCGGCCGTTTGGAACCAAATTGGATATCGTCCCGATTGTTCATGGCCAAGGTCAATTGACGTTAGAGGTGCGCGCTGAAGTATCCGAACTGGCCGACGAATTGGCTGGCGATAGTGGCGTACCTGGTTTCCGCGTTCGCCGGGTCAATACCGGTGTCAAAATGCGAGCCGGACACACCTTGGCTTTGGCTGGGGACTATCGCGAAAATTCTCAAGGCCAAGTGCGCGGCGTTCCGAAAGTCATGGACACACCTTTTTTGGGTACGATGTTCCGAAAAATCAACGAAAATACCAACGAAACCGAGCTTGTATTTCTGATTACCCCACGGTTTATTTCGGACGTCGAACCCCAGATGGTTCAATCGCTGGCACCGGGGCAACTGACCTCACGACCCTCCGACCGAGAACTGTTCTTGAATGGTCATTTGGAAATACCGCGATGCAATGACGACTGTCCGACCAATGATCGGTTCGGTAACAGCTTGGGACAACAGTCGCAACAATTCGCTCCGCTGAATTCGAATCAGGGAATGGAGGTTCCGATGGGCCAGAATCCTAACCAGAATACGCCACAATTCGGTCCAGCCAATGGATCAAACTTCGAGTCTTCAAATGCCGAACCTTCCCGTCGAGGAAACTTCAGCCGACCCGCCCGCCAGGCCAATGAGTCTTCCGGATTCAGCTGGCCCGGTAGCACAAAACACCGTTAAGTATTTTTCGATTCACAATACTGGCCGGGTAGACCACAAGTTTTTCTGGCGCGTATTGGGAGTGTTTGCGAACTTGAATATATAACCACAATGGTTGTCAAATGAGCGGTACGTTACGTATTTCGATTTGCGATCCTAATGAGAAATCTCGTGAGAGTCTAAAAAAGTTTCTGATTGGAATGGATCAGATTTGGCTGGAAGCAGATTGTTCGCGGTACGAGTTCTTTACAGAAATCGTTGGACAAACGACGCCGGATGTAGCGATTATTGACATCGACAGCAACGACCAAAAGGCCTTGGCCCTGGTGGAAAGCTTGTCGCGGAGTTTTCCGGGTTGTGGAATCATCGTCGTCAGTCAACGAACTGATGGTCAGATGATTTTGCGAACGATGCGGGCAGGTGCCCGCGAGTTCCTGAATTCGCCGGTTCAGATTGATGAGTTGGTCGGCGCGTTAAACCGCGTCGGTTCCTCACGCGAAGGTGGCGCGCGAAGCGCATCCAGTTCCATCATCGCGGTAGCCGGATCTTCCGGTGGCGTGGGAACAACATCGATTGCCATCAACCTGGCAGTGGCTCTAGCGCAAAATCCGGATCGCAGTGTCGCACTGATCGACATGGATTTGGCTTTAGGCGATGCCGATGTTTTTCTCGATATGATTCCGGATTATACGCTGCTGGACGTCGCGCAAAATATTTCGCGGTTGGATCTGGCATTGTTACGCAAGTCGTTGACCAAGCATGAGACTGGCGTGTATTTATTGCCGCGTCCAGTACAAATTGAGGACACTTCATCCATTACGACTGAGGATTTTCGGCGCGTGCTGGGATTGCTGAAAGCTTCATTCAGTCATCTCGTCATCGATCTCTCCAAATCCTATAGCCGTCTGGATATCGCCGCGCTACAAGCTGCCCAACACATTTTGTTGTTGACCCAATTGGACTTGCCCTGCCTGCGTAATGTCGTGCGATTGTTGTCTTCGCTGGAAGTTTATGAGGGGGTCAATGAAAAAATCAAAATCGTCGTTAATCGAGCTGGCTTGGACAAAACTCAGATCAGCTCCTCGAAAGCAGAAGAGACCATCGATCGGGAAATTTTCTGGCGAATTCCGAATAATTACAGTGTGATCTCGGAGTGCCGAAATAATGGCGTTCCACTGATCCAACAGGCTCCCAAAGCAGCCATTACCCATTCGATTTCCGAGCTGGCGGAGAAATTGATCGGTCATCAATCGAGTGAGACCGATGTTGTCGACAGCAAAAAAGACAAAAAAGGCTGGTTGAAGTTCCTTTCTAAATAGTACCAACGATGCATCTCGCGCGGTTGACTCTTCGATAACCAGTTCCGGGTTACCACGCCTACCAATCCGGGTTAGAATTCTCGGTTGCCGAAAAATGCTTCGGTCGATCCGACGAAACTTGGAACTGGTTACGACTCGTGACCTCCGTTATGAGAATTTTTTTCGTTTTGTG
>JANNWZ010000059.1:0-14659 GCA_031409295.1 Mariniblastus sp. | reverse complement strand
AACCTCGAAAAATCTTAAACAGGGAACCAATTCCCAGTCGAACGTCGAATTCAACCAACTGATTAGTCAGCATTCAATAAAATTTGACTTCGCCCTAAATCCATTTCAATTGGAGCCTTATCACGACCGCCGCGATAACAGATTGGGTTTAACTAATATCGGGTTCAGACACGGTGAATCGTCCAGTGAAATTTGTTTTTTGTTTGTGTTAGGCTTGATGGGAATTCCTGCACTGGCGGTGGCGCAATGCGGATGTGCCGGTGGCAATTGCAGTTTGTCCTAAATGCACTGTGATCAACTGTGGGTTGCTTTGGCCAAGCAAGTTCCGCCACTGCTGCGATTACCTGAGAAATTGGTAGTTTCAAAAAATTTGGCGGATGGCGAGTGGTTGGTTGACTCTTAATTTTGTCGACTGAGTAAATTCGAATTTGCAATTCAGCTTCGATCGACTTCAAATTTTTTGTTCACCCCAGAGGAGTAATCTGTCATGTTATCAGGTCACAAAATTAGTGCATTTTCCCTGTTTGTTGTCGGTTTTGCAGTCTTGTTCGCCAATGCCAGTCCCGTGTTTGCCCAAAGCGGTGGCGGAAATGGCATTCGGTTGTTTGCCCATTCCAGAGTCGGCCAAACAACGGGAAAAGCGAAATACGAAGAGATCAAAGGGAATTCCCGACGCAAATTCAGTTTCGAAATGGAAAAAGCAACTGCTGGAGCAGTCGTTCAGGTCAGTGTTGGCAGCACCACGATGGGCACAGCCACGGTAAATGCAGTGGGCCGCGCAAAATTTGAGCTTGATACCCGACTAGGCCAAGGCGTTCCGCAAATGGGTGTCGGGACGCTCGTAACGGTGAAGTTAAATGGCTTGCCCTTTGCACAAACCCCGCTGCGATAGCTGAAGGTAGCGTTTTTCAAATCGCTTGTCGCAAATCGCCCGAGTCCAAACTGAACATTCGGCGGCAATCGGTGTGCGCAATAAAGAGTGAAGTGATTGTTTTTAAAACGGCCTTGTTCGCGTTTGAACAAGGTCGTTTTTTTCAAATTCAGATCGTACTTGGCAAATGTCAACGCAGGGCCTAATCTCTTCTAAATGATTAATGGTTCAAGGGCTGGCAAACTTTACGGGGAAGTCACAAGGGCGGCTTTGCTCGGGCTGTTCATTAACCTGGCTTTGGGCGTTGTGAAGCTGGTCGGTGGTCTTGTGGGGCACTCGTTTGCCCTGATCGCCGACGCGGCGAATTCACTGGGTGATGTCGTGACGACGCTCGTCGTATTGTTCTCGTTGCGGGTCGCCCAACGGCCTGCTGATGCCGAACATCCCTATGGTCATTCTCGCGCCGAAGGAATTGCTGCCTATACGGTTTCGATATTGATCATCGGTTCGGCATTGGTTATCGGCTGGGAGGCGATCCAGCGGTTGTCAGTTTTGCATGTTATTCCACCGGTTTGGACGCTGTGGATTGCCAGCGCGAACATGGTGATCAAAGAGGCCTTGTATCGCTACAAATTGGCGATTGGCAAACGCACTGGATCCACGGCCATCATTGCCAACGCCTGGGACCATCGCAGTGATGCGTTCTGCTCGTTGGCGGTTTTGATTGGCTTATCCGTGATTCGATTCGGCGGAGTGGCCGTAATCTGGGCGGATGAAGCCGCTTCGCTGGTGGTTGTTGCGGTGATCGTTTGGTCGGGTTACCAATTGTTGCGGCGCAGCGCCAGCGAATTGCTCGATGTCCAGGCTGATCCCGAGTTAGTTCAAAACATTCGGAACATCGCGACGGCTTTAACGGGCGTCGTAGCAATTGAAAAACTGTGGGTCCGCAAGTCTGGCCTGGAGTATTTCGTTGACATTCATCTTCAGGTTGACCCGACGATCACCGTCGCAGCGGGCCACGCAATTGGTCATCAAGTCAAAGATCAATTGTTGTTGGAGTTCGATTCGTTGTACGACGTGCTGGTGCATCTGGAACCCGCCGAAAATTGCGAATCCTTATCTCCAAGCGAATGACGTTGTAGATTCCGAGTCAACGTCACTGAGGGCAGAATTTGGACTGGTCAAACCAACTGCGGCCAACAGGAAATGCAATCAAGTCGCCATGTGTCCAGACTTGTTGTTCCCGTTCAGAGCCCTTTATGCGAGTTGTCTTCATGATCGATAGCTTCGCAGGTAAATCACTCTGGCTAAACAGGCACTTGGGTGTTGCCGTTCCGAAAACGCCATGGCCGGCTGGATCGACGTTCAGTTCTATTAGCAAATCAGACGACTCGTTTGGCAATTTGCAGATATTCGTGGGACTTGGCATCCAACCAGGTGAATTCGAGAACCCAGTCAAAATTCTTCTTCAGCTGGGGAATCGGAAGTCGAGTCAAGGTTTGTTGGTGTTTATAAATGCCCGCCGCGATGGCCGTCATGTACAAGACGAAGTAACAGGGAAACTCTTCAATCCCGCCGGTCTCGGTATATTCAGCTTTGGCGTAGCTTCGCAGTAAATCCAGCATCTTCAAAGTCGGCTTGGGGGCGAATAACACATCGCGAATACGGGTTTCGGCTGGATTCCGTTGGGGTTCGATCCGTCGACAAGCGTCGGCAAGTTTGATGCGCTCAAAACTCGTATTTAGAATCTCCTTCCACATGCGGGCCAGTTCCGCTTCGGTCCAAGTTCTAGTTTTGCGAGTATTGTTCATTTCCAAAATTCCAGTCACTCGGATTGACTGGAAGCTTTCTTCGGTCAAACGTAGGTCCCGTTGCAGCGGTAAAAATTCGGCGACCGCGCCGCCCAACACATCGGAGTTTTTGAGTATCAAAAACAAGTCGTGCAGCTCGGATTCGATCAGTGATTCATCCAGCACGTAGTCTTTTATAACGCTTCGCATCACCCGGTCAAATGCCCGTTTAGCTCCAACCATGGCATTGCGTGCATGTTTGGGACTTTCGAAATTGCATTTGATCGCCAACTGATCATAGTCATCGGCGTCATTGCCCGTGGCCACCGGAGCCAACAGTCGTTCACTGAACAACAACCAACGGGGCTGGTTGTCCAAATCATCGCACTCCTTTTGAAATTTCTTGACCGCGGTGCAAAAGACCTGCCGGGCCCATGCCGTTTCGAAAACAGTCGGCATAGACGGGTTTTCGGGTCGCTCAGCCTCTTCCGCAAGCTCGCCTTCAAACTCGTTCAATTGTTGTTTCAGCTTGTTGGCGCGAAAATAGTCGCGGACAAAATTATCGAGGGATTTTAGAATGAAAGAGCGAAATCGACCCCGTTCAATATCTGCCTTCGCGACCACATTTTGTTGCAAGATTTTTTTCAGGACGAAATCCTGAACGAAATCGTCCACCTGATCCGGCTGAATTCGGCGCCGTAAAATTAAATGAGCCCGTAACGCCGGCAAGTAGGCATCAAACAAAGATTCCAGAGCACGACTACGCTCGGGCGACGCCAGATCCGCCGCATTGACCACAATGGACCAACGGGTTTCCGGGAAGTCTCCCTTGGGGTTATTAAGCTTGTCGGCCATCGAATACGCCCGCTAAGTCTGTTTCAAATTCTCAACAGGTCGACTGCAAAAAAATCCAGTCGCCGCCGCCGGAACGCTACATCTTAACGACGATCGCAGTGCGCCGCTACAAATTTAATTCATTCAGATGGACGACCTGGTGGCCATTCCCACCCGCTCGCCCGCCAACAGATTACTTTGTCACCGTGCCACGATAGAGATTTTGCGATTGGATTTGAGGTATGGGAGAGGTGGGGGCCGCCAGCGGAATTTGCGCCCCGTTTAGGTGCGCTGGTGAGGTTGAATCTTGATTTCGGTCGGACGGAATCTTGGCACCCAGAAACTGCGCGGGATACAGCGGGGCGGAGTTGGCGGGCGCCGAAGGTAACCGAATTCCGCTCCAATAATTGTTTTGCAGTTGCGTTTCAGTCTTTTTCACGGGAGTTGCCACCACGTTTTGGTAGCGGTTTGGATTCGAAGTCGAACTTAAACTCGTTTGGGCAGGAAAAGTGGACGGACGTACTGTCGCGGCTGGATTGATCTCGCGGGCGGCCGGAGCGAAAATTGCGGTGGGTATTGTTGCCGGAGTGATCACTATCGGAGTCGCAGTCGTCGCTATTGCGACCTTCTTCAGGTCGGACCCCTGGACAACTTTCGGGAGCACTATCGGAGTCGCAGTCGTCGCTGTTGCGACCTTCTTCAGGTCGGAGCCCTGGACAACTTTAGGGAGCACTATCGAGGTTGGCTGCGGCATTAACATCTGCGATGTCGGGGCACTGGGTACCGACGTGTCGAGGGGAAGAGTCTCGTTGTTAATCACCGGCAACGGCAAGTCATTGTCGGAATGGATTTGAGTGATGATCGGCACCGTCAAAGCTCGGTCGTCTTTCGACTTGGCGATTGTCTGGTTACGCATTACATAATTCATCGGGGCGATGCGTTTGGCGCGTCTTCGATTGGCGCTGATATAGGCCGCTGGATCGGATTCGTTTTCGGATAGTAAAATTCCATGGTAGTTCAGCAGTGTACCGCGCTCGAAGTGCACATTTCGAACCGCGATTCCGTTTTCTACTTCGGCATTGATAAACTGCACCTGCGCTTCGAGCACCCGCCGTTGGGCTTCCAGCAACACATCAAATTGGGCTCGCCCCCGTTCAATGCGTTCGGCAGCTTGGGCGCGGTATTCGACGGCCGCTTTATATCGTTGTTCGGCGACTGACATGGAAGACGAGGAACGCCGTACGTCCGCTACCGCGTTGCTCAGGTCGAGCAGGATTTTTCGTTCTTGTTCTTTCAAGACAGTGCGTTCGCGCTGTACTCCCAGTTCGGCAAAACGAACACCGGCGTGGGCTTGTCGCATTCCCACGGGCATTTTGAGTTCGAGGCCCAATTGCCATTCCTGAAAGTTACCTGTCCCCAGATCAGTAAAACCGCCGGAAACATTATCGTTATTGTTCGGGCTATCGATCACATTTTGGAACGGCTCGCCCCCAGTCAGATCTCGACCGAGCCCGCGGAACCGATGTCGCCCCACTACATCCAACCGGGGTTGTAAGAAGTTTCGCGCCGCGACCAATTGCAATTCTCGCTGTTTTATCAACCAGCGTTGACGACGGGTTTCCGGGCGTTGATACATCGCGATGTCGACCGATTCGTTCCAGTCAAAGACGACGGGTGTCGTGTTAGGCTGGTCGACCGGCTGTAGCAAGGCGCCATCGGTAATTGTCATTCCGATCAAATGTCGCAAACGACGTTCGGCGATACGCACGCCGACATTGCGCCGAAACACTCCGCCGGAACTTCCGCTGCCGGCTTGGGTGCCCTCGGTGGGACGGCCTTCCAATGATTCGACGAGCGATGCTTCGAACCGCAAATACTGTTCATAAGCGCTGGCTTTTTCCAAGGTGCTGACACGTTCTTCGGCAGCGTCGGCTTCTGCATTCTTGTACACTTCAAAAGCAGCATCACGGGCATCGGTTTGCGCGTTCAACTCGCGATACGCGTAGTATAAGTCCCAGTATGAGTTTTCCACGTTCACAATAAAATCGCGGACAGCGGCTTCAAAGTCAGCCAGGCTCATTTCGGTATTCGTGCGGGCGATCAAAATTCCGTTGAACGAACCCGGTACGAGACTAGGACCAGCAATCCGGTTGAACTGGCTGCCCGAACCTTGCATCAAAGGGTGGCGAAACTCGTTCTCGACGATCGGCTCCCACGAATGGAAAAATCGGTTGCCAGCTTGATTGTTGTCGTCATAATTGACAATCCCGCGCGACGTAAACCGTGTTCCTGTCGCGGCGAGTTTGGTCATTTGGAAATTGAATTCGCCCAGATCCTGTTGGAAAATTCCCTTGGTGTCTCCGGTAAAAGAGGTATTGAATGGTCGATCGTTCTTCTCGAACAACGTGCTTTGTGAATAAACCGCATCATAGGCACTCAGCGCGGCGTCTTCGCCAAAGGTGGCATTGCTGTAGATTAGGGCGGGATCGAGCGTGGAATTTAGCGCGCTGGGAGAGGAAATAACCGCGCCACCAATATCGCGAAAAACTTTCGAATCTGCTAGCGCCTGGCGGATGCAAGCGTCGAGGCTGATCGGAACATATGAAATATTTTTATAGTCCACGACCTGATCCGGGGATGATGACTCCAAATGAGGCGCGGGGTCGTCTTCAATGTCGGCATCGTAGGGAGTCAAATAGCTATCATTCAGAGAGGGTGTGTCCAACGATGCTGGTGCAAATGAAACTCCACTTTGATTAACGGAGCGACAGCCGGACAACGGGCCCAGCGCAATCAAGCAGCAGAGTGCGCAACGAAAGATCGATGAAATGTGTTGTCGCGATTGCATAGCCCGTCTCACGGCAAAGAAATGAGAATTTCCGATGTCGGTTGTCATCGGAACGACCGCTCAACCCGAATGAACCTTTTTATCGGGATATTCGGAAAAACGGTTTTTTTTTGACATTTCAATTCCAAAACATTTCACTGGGAGTGGTTATAGTTAAAGTTACTTAATCGTCTGACCGAAACGTAGTTGGCTTCCCCATGTCCGAGAAACAGAATTTGCCTGCCGCGCGCCAGCTGGATTTGCATGCGTTGGATGCGGTGTTGAATTCGTTCGTTCAGACGGCACAAAGCGAATCGACAACACGCGATGAACTGTACGAAACTTTTCATCCCCGGTTGGTGACATCCACGGACGCGTTTGCGTCGGCCGTGTTCTCCAAACGGCCTGGCAGCCAATTCACGATGGTCAGCCAAGCGGGTTGGCGACAGCTGGATTCGCAATCGCTGGTCGACATCAAAGACTCGATTAAGCAACAATACAATCACCCCCAGCCATCGCGGTCCCTGCCCAATTCGACATCGCGCATCACGACATTCGTAGGTCGTACAAAACCGGTCGAAGGGGTCGAGTTTCTCGCGGTTTTGGTTCGCAAAAAAGACGCCGATCCATTGGTCGAACAATTGATTGCCGAGCTAATCAACGAGGTCGCCAACCAAATTGAGACTTACGAGATTCGTCGCTGCGCTGGACAACGGCCCAAAGTTCTACAAGATTTGACCCACCTTGTTCAACTGACTCAAAACGTGGCGAAGGCGGGTAGCTGGGCTCAATTGACCATGCATCTTGTGAATGATTTAGCCAAAGCGACTCAGGCAGATCGAGTCTGTTTCTTCAACCCCAATGGTAGACTCCTGGCGGTCAGCGGCGTGTCGCAAGTCGCCTTGAAAACCAATCTCGCCCGCAGTCTCTCTCGCCTTGCCCGTGTCGCGAGCAAAAATCGGTCTTCGATCGAATCAACCGCAGATCAAGTTGTGCTGGACACGGTAAGAAAACAGCAGCACATCAAGCAGTGGTTAGAAGAACTGGACTCCGAGGTCATTTATGTTTGTCCGTTGGAGCACGATCGTCGTAGCTGCGGCGTTGTTTCGTTCGAGTATTTCCAGTCGGTTCCCTCCAAATCAGATTGGGTCGACCGACGCAACTTGATCTCGCAATCAATTGCATTTCTCGCACCCATCGTGGATCGAGCGATGCAGATCAATACGATTCCCGGTATTCGAACACTGGATTTTTTGTTTAACAAAATCCTGCGGAAACCAATTCGTCTGGCATTGTGGCTAGTCGCGTGTAGTTTATTGTTGATTGGCGGAATGTATCTGTTGTTTTGGGTGGAACGACCATTTGAGGTTCACGCCGAAGGTGTGTTGCAACCGCGCAATATTCGGCATGTTTTTTCGCCCAGCGATGGCGAAATCGTGTCCTTGCTGGTTCACGACGCCAGCCCGGTCGAGGCCGACCAGCTGTTGATTGTTGTCGAATCAAAGACCTTGTCCGATCAACTGCTTGCGGTCGAAGGGGAGTTAGCGGAAACGAATCAGGAATTGCAGAATATTCTGCTTGTGGACCCGCAACAGGAACGTTCCCAGGCCCGCGATGAAGAGGAAGGCGTCGATCAACAAACACAGGCGGCTGCCGAAGTAGAACGATTGAAAGCGAAGACGGCGACACTGCAAAAACGTTTGAGTCTGCTGACATCGCAAGTTCTGGAGTTGCGTTTAACCGCGCCGATTCGAGGGCAAGTCACGACGTCGGATGTTGAACAGCGGTTGATTTCCCGGCCCGTCAATCGTGGTGATCTGTTGATGTCGATCGCGGAAATGGACGGTGAATGGGAAATCGAAATGCGTATTCCCGACAATCGTCTCGAGTTTATTCGTTCGGCAACCTCGCCCCAACTGCGGTTCCGTCTCGCGGCAAGCTCCGAGCAAGTTTATCGCGGCGAATTGCGCGAGTATGACTTCCGAGCCCAGCCACATGAGAATCAAACGCCAACGACTGTCCGAGTGTTGGTCGACTTCGAGGAATCCGAATTGACGGATCAATTGAGGCTGGGCTCGCGGGTTGTCGCAAAAATTGATTGCGGGAAAAAAAATAATTGGTTTTTGTTGACCTATGAATTGAAGAACAAATTGAATGAATGGTTTTTCTGGTAACTGATTTTCTGGAACTGGGTGTGTGATATGAGTTCGGTAAAAACTTCGTTCTTCGTTGGCTTGGTTACTCTATTGATCGGTATGCCCGGTTTGGGACGAGGGCAGGAACGGGAAGCGGACTTGTCCGGTGGGGAGACGTCGAGCGAGTTGGCGATCGCGAAATCCAACATTCTCACATCGGAAAATTCGGTGTTGCGAATCGTCGAAGAACGAAACATCGCTGCTCAAACCTCGGGCCTCATTCATCAAACCCATATTCGGGAAGGCTCGTTGGTTACCGCCGATCAATTGATGATGGAGATTGACGAATCTCAACCACGAATCGAATTGAAGAAAGCCGAGAAAGAGCTTGAAATGGCTCGATTAGAGGCCGCGTCTCGCGTCGATTTAATTTATGTCGAACGATCCATCGAGGTCGCTCAAGCTGAATTGTCGCGCGCGATGCGCTCCAATCAACGCCGTCCGGGCGTAGTCCCGCAATCCGAGCTGGATCAACTGGCACTGGTGGTCAATCGTTCATTGGCCGAAAAAGAGAAAGCGGAGTTTCAAATCGAGATGCGGGGCCTCACCAGCGAAATTCAACAAATCAAACTTGAGCTCGACAAATTGAAACAGACCCATTGTCAAATTAAATCACCCATGGCTGGCATGATCGTGGAAATCCTGCGTCGAAAAGGCGAGTGGGTCGAAACGAGTGAAGCGGTGGCGCGGGTGATCAGATTGGACGTGTTGCGCACCGAGCTCAAAGTTCCCGCCGACGAGGCCTTGAATGATTTGATCGGTGCAACCGCGATTTTTCATCCGAAACTTCAAGCCGCCGGCGTGCGCCCTTCGTATCCCGGCAAGGTTGTATTCATTAATCCGGAAGCGAATGCGATTAGCTCCGAGGTGCGGGTGTGGGTCGAAATTGAAAATGTGGATCTAAAACTGATTCCAGGTTTGACGGGACGCGTAGAAATAGAACGTACGATAACCGACCAGACGAGCAAATAAATTGATTGGATGATCAGTCCCTCGAGCCTGCCGGGTAATGATCTGGCAAAACTGTTTTTCAGCACTCAACCTCATGAACTCACAACAAACCATCCCCTGGAAGACGCGTGCTGATTTGCAATCGGTCGAGCACGCCTCGGCGGCGGCCGCAGGCTTCACCGTTAAAGATCCAGTGAAAGACGAGTTCTATTTCTTTAGCCAAATCGAGATGTTTTTTCTGGTGCATTTGCGTACGCCGCAATCTATCGGGTCCTTAATCGAAATGGGCCTGGTGGAACTGGGATGTAAGTTCGGGGTTCGAGAAATTCAGAACTATCTTAAGCATTTGGCTCGCGACAACTTGATCGTACCGCAAGTATTTGGTGATGCGGATCGGTTGTTTCAACAACAGAAAATCGAACAAAGAGGGCGTTGGCAACAGCGAATTCTTGGTTTCTTGAGCATCAAGGTCGGGGGTTTTCATCCCGTTGTTGTGTTGAATTTGTTGCGCCCATTCGGCTGGTTGTGTTTCAATTCAATTTCACTGTTGCTGTACGGTGGAGTCGTGCTGGCCACTGCCGCCTTTGCCATCTTGTCGATCGATACGCTGTGGTCACAAATTCCTTCGATGGCCGAATTGACGACTCCGGGAATGGTAGTGTCAGTCTTGATTGGTTTTTACGTTGCCAAGATCTTGCATGAGTTGGGACATGCAATTGCCTGTCAGTACACGCGTCATGAATGTTCGGAAATGGGACTGTTGTTGTTAGTCTTTCTGCCTTGTTTGTATTGCGATGTTTCCGACATGTGGTCCGAACCACAACGATGGAAACGTGTGTTGGTGACCATGGCCGGGGTCTGGGTCGAGTTGGGGATCGCCGTGATTTGTTTCTGGATCTGGTATACGACGGTGCCTGGCCCGTTGCACACTTTCACCTATAGCTTGATGCTGATCACGTCCGTTAATACCCTGCTGATTAACGGCAATCCATTGATGCGCTACGACGGCTATTATGCCTTGTCTGATCTAGTCAGAATACCGAACCTTGGATCGATCTCGCGACAACAATTGCGGGATCGGCTCAACCGTTTTTTTTGGGCTCATGAGTCATTTGTGCGGCAATCGCGACTATCGGGTGCACTCGTGATCTATGAAATTTGCGCCATGGTTTACCGAGTCCTGATCCTGGCAGCGATTAGCATTGGCGCTTGGAAGTTTTTTGACTACCAGCAGCTTCGTTCGATTGGGAATGGCGTTGTGGGAATGGTGTTGTTCACGGCCGCTGTTCCGCTGTTATTGGCTGTTGTCCATCGGGTTAGAACGATGCGGCCTTGGGACGGCCGTTTGTCCAATCTCCGCTGGTTTAATACGCTCATGTTCGGCGGACTGATGTTTGCGATTGGCTATTTGGCGTGGGGCGCGGAGTTTTCGCATCGCGTGTGGGGCACGGTTCAAATACAACTCGCCGATCCTCACAATATGTTTGCCCCAGCCAACGGGAAGTTTTTTGCCCAGGCAAAAGATGGCCAGCTCGTCGAAGCGGGTGACTTGATCGGCTCAATTGAGAATCCCGAATTGGCGTTGGAGCAATTGACGCTCGCGGGTCAGTTGGCTGAAACTCAATTGAACCTGGATCTTATTCGACTGAAGTCCGATGCGGTTTCATTGGCAGGCAAAACAGAATTTTGGAAACAACGGGAGTCAACCCTGACGAAACAGTTGGAAGAGAATCGAACAAAACAAACTGAACTGGAAGTTCGTGCTACCCGCGCGGGGCGAATCGTTGCCTTTAATTATGACGCCAATTCCCCTGAGGCCCAACGCTTGGGGCAAAAAGTTGGTTCGTTGTTAGACGCGAAAAATAAAAACTGTCAAGTCAATCGGGGCGATCCAATCTGCTACGTTGGGACGCCAACGCGGCTAAGAGGCTTGTTATCGGTCGATCAGAAAGATATTGAATTGATTGCGATCGGCCAACTAGTCAAAATCGCCCTGCCCTTCGAAGCAGATACTCACGAGGGAACCGTGGTGGAAATTTCGCTCGATCATGACGATACGGCAGCGAACAACTCCAACCAATCTTCCCAGCCTGGTTCTGGCGGGGACATGAATCAAGTCAGCTATCAAATCGAGATTGATTTGGAGGCCGAAGCGAAACTGCGCGTCGGTTCGCTCCATCCAGCAGTAATTCTCTGCCGCAAGACCAATGTCGTCGGGGTCGTCAACCGCTGGGTGCGCAATTCGTTCTGGTTTTAAATTGCGGAGCAGCGTGTTGGCTGGCAGCGATTCGTTTTCGAATTATAAGCCGGCGAGAATCGCCCCAATAGTTAGGGCTTGAACGACCGTTCCGCGTGGCGATCGTTCGATTCCGCTCCGGTAAGCAGGATTACAATTTCCCGGTCGGAAGTATCCCATTCCGTACTCGCAATCACGCGTTCCCTGGGCAGCCAATTGATAGGGCAACGTGACAACTCCACCAAGAAAACGCAAACCTGATTTGTACGGTTGCAGATGATGACCGATATGGTGACCATATCGTTCGAGATTCTCATCTTCGAAATAGAGTGGACGATATCGTACATTCGGACTATCCCAAGTTTTCCAAGTGAGTGCGCTGCCTTCGCGAAACAAAGCCGGAGCGCCTCCCGCGGAGGCCATGAAGCCTAAATTGGGGTCTACAATTTCTCGTTTGGCAATCGCTTGTCCCATCGAATCATTTCGAATCCCGCCGTAGAGGTCGGCCACGGGAAGTGAATCCAATAGTGATTTTTCTTTTTCGTCGTCGCTTTTATCGTCCGGCTTCGAGAACGGCGCGGAGGAATTATTATCCGGGATCGCTTTGTCGTCGGTACGAGTTACAGTTGTTGTTGCTGGCGCGCCCGATTTTTGGCCTGCAGAATCTGCCTTGGAATCGTTGTCTTGACCTAATCGAATCCAACCGTAGCCAGCTTGAGCAATTACGGGTTCAGTGTCGCCAATTTGAGAACTTGACAACGTGGACAAACGACTTGCATTCGATTGGCCCGAACCAATTTGAGTTTGGCCGGAGACGTGAGAGGAGCTGAGTGATAGCAAATCGATACAAGCACAAAGCAGGATCAACGATTTTGATTGACTTTTGATCATTTTTTGGCCTTCCAACAATTTTTTTGTCTGTCCGTCAGTTAATTCGTCCAGCCCATCTAGCCCGCTTTACCTGAATTTTGATTAAATGCCAAACTCTCCTATTTAGCCCAGAAGTCGCAAAATAAGTGGAAGTTTTGGGATCAAGAATTACAATCAGTAGCGAGCCCATTTCCCAGAGAAACCGATCGTGGACGAAAAAAAACCGTTACCTCCGCTACGTGATGAATTCAAATCGCGAAGTCCATCCAATCACAATACCGTTTCGAGGCCGACGTCCGAATTTGGGCTGCCCGAGTTGAAGCATCTTAAACTTGAGCGTCGCCGACTCTTGAATGCCGATTTCGGCTTTGATGGTTCAAATTTGCTGTTGGACAATTTCCTCGATTCGGATGCCGGCGACAATAGAATCTCGGTGTCTGAGGACAGCAGCAATTACGTGTTCATACTTGACGATGGGGTTTTCAACGGTGTTGATAGCGGACAAATCGTTGGTAACAGCACCGACACATTAAAGGTGGATAAGTCATTGGCGGGACTGGTTTCAATCCTGCTGGACAGCAACACGACGGACCAATTTAAAATTCTGCTCGACAATTTTGATTTTGGAGGTGCGTTCAATGTTTCCCAGCAGTTAGGGTCCGCCAGTTTTGATTCGATTTCCCAGAATGTTGGAACGAGTTTCACCGGCGGTGGGATGTTGGACTTCCAAGGTGTTTTGAGTGTTCAACTGGACCACGGAGGCAATGATTTTGCTTCCGTTAATATTTCGGATGCCAATTCGATTATTTTGTCTGACTCCAATTCAATCGGCATCAACGGGCTGTTGGCTGCCGGCACAGTTGATGTCAACGTAGGTGATTCGATCGATGTTTTGGGATTAGTATCCGGGACCAGCTTGAACCTTGTCGGTAAAGGTAACATCGACATTGGGGCCACCATTGACGCATCCAACGTGTTTATTGGCTCAAAAGAACAGAACATATTGTTTTCGGATTTCGGTTTGATAAACGGAACAATTGTCGAGCTTTCTGCTGGTGATTCAGTCCTCGACACTAGCGCTAGCGAAGCGGTTCAAATCCAAGCGCCAACTGGCACAGTTCGATTCAATTCACTCAACGGAATCGGGGACTCTTCTGCCGATGGCGATCTCGACATCGATACGAAAGAATTGCAATTCAGTACTCTCGGTGACATCTACGTGACCGATGTCGTTGATGGACTAGTGATCAGCGAATCTTCTTCCGCACGAGGCGGGGCTCTCGTTTCACTTGAGTATTTGACAATCTCTGCCGACGTAAAGGTCGAAGCCTCCACCAGTTTCATCGCCGGTGATTCTTCCACGGTCAACGATCTACGAATCAATAATAATGCAACCGTTCAATTGCTTGGTGGCGTCGGCCAAACGATTACGTTCCAAGCCGGTGACGACATTATTTTCGAAACCGGTCGAATCGTGACTACTGGCACGGGAAATACTGTGGTACTCGCCGCGAATCATGAAGGTGGTTTGGATGCCGATGTCGGATCGATCACGAATATCGCGGGTCTGGTCGATACAATTGTAACCAATACATTACGCCTTTCCGCCGCCGACGGGATTGGCGACAGTAGCGGTGATGTTGGGACAACAGCAAATGAAGCCTTGAGATTTCAGGTCGAGCGTTTGTCGGCGGTCAATAGCAATGGCAATCTCATACTTCTCCGAGAAACCGATTCGCTGATTGTTGACGATCTATTGGGAATCCAAAATAATAGTGCGGACGCTAAACTAACCGTCGGCGGAGACTTGGCGATCAACCAAGCAGTCGCTTTGGGCAGCGGCAATCTATTCCTGGCCGTCACCGGCAACGTGACCCAAACGGCAGCCATCGCCGCCAACGGTTTGGGGCTGATGGTCGGCGGCACGACAACGCTGCAAAACGCGGCCAACGATGTGGCGATTCTGGCGGCCAACAACGGGGGCACGACTCTGTACACCGACGCCAATAATCTGGCGATCGGCTCAATCACCGTCGATGGGATGACCGTCACCGGACTGACGACCACCAACGACGACGCGAAACT
>JANNWZ010000058.1:0-13983 GCA_031409295.1 Mariniblastus sp. | reverse complement strand
CTTCGATCCAATCCAGCGATCGCCAATTCGAAGCGTTCTTCCTTGCTCGGATGACCAAACAAATCTGCGACCAGTTTATCAAACACGACCAAATGGAATCGTTTGCTGACGAGGCCATGTTGGGTCTATAAACTGTGTGCTGGGAATCGGGTCGAGTGCCGATACGATTTGGCCCCTTGCTGTTATCCGTCATTCAAGTCGCGCGCTAATTTCTGGCGCCTCCAATTTACCGGCTCGTGCCAAACTCGACCTGGGCCGGGTCATTTTTGATTTTTTGCTGGTTTGAGTGACCTGCTGAGAGGTTGCAGATTGACTGATTCCGAGACTGATTTTGTACCGTTTGGACTTAAAACGAAGACTTTAGAAAATCATCAACGGGCCGAAAAAAACGGGCTAAAAATTGACCGTTGGGTGGCTGAAATTTCCGTTGCCGAATCCTCCTGAAATTGCAGTCAATTCAGGGGTGAAGCTGGGAATCGTGCGACGAGGGAACTCATCAGCCGATTTGGTTTGGCGAATCGATCCGCCAAAATACTCGCGTTGCAATCGGTTAACCCTTACTGGCATTTGCGGGCACGTGTAGTTACCTTAGGGGTACTCCGTTTCCCTGATTCCACACCTTTCCACACCGTCGCCGATGTCAACGACTCAAAGCAAACCTGTCCTTCCCAAGAGTTCAGCTTCCAACGCCAACAGCAAACACGATGCGATGGCATTGATTCTGCAACAGGCTGGCAAGTCGGCTGACGAAGTTGCGGCGCTGTCGACTCTGGACGATGCTGATCAATCGGCAGAAAACCAGTTTTCCGGCGAGGCACCGACGATCAGTTCGCTGTTTGGCACAGGCAAGGCTCAGGAATTTTATGCTGGTAAATTCTCTCCGGCGCCGGCCGTGGCGAAATGTATGAGTGATTGTCTCGATTTTTTGCTCCAGCGAAAAAAAGAAGGCTCACTGTTTGATTATGACCGGATGTTGTTCCGCCGCGACGTCATCCAAGGATTGGCCGACCGCGGGTTCTTTGGGCTGGCGATTCCGCAAAAATATGGCGGGAGCGGGGCTAAGTTGGGTGACCTTGGGCCGCTACTTCGGGCGCTGACGTTTGTGCATCCCGACTTGGCGGTCTTGTTTGAAGTCCATAATTTTCTCGGACCGGTGACCCCGATTCTCGACTTCGGTACCGACCAACAAAAAGAATATTTCTTGCCAAAGATGGCCAGCGGTGAGTTGTTGGGATCCTTCGCGTTGACTGAACCCGGCGTTGGCGCCGATCCCAGTCGGTTATCGATGACCGCGCGGCTGGAAGGTGATCAGTATTTCATCAACGGGGTGAAATGGCCGATTACCAATGTCATTTACGGCGGCGTCTGTGTATTGGTTGTCAAATTGCAAGGGCATGATCTCAAACCAGGACGGGATTCTGGGATGATCGTGTTTGAAGTCCCGCCGGCAGACACGGAACATTTTCGCATGAAGCGGAATGATCTGACAGCGTTTGATTTTTTGTGGAACGCGCGATTTCGATTGACCGAGTGTGCCGTTCCAGCGAATACGCTGTTGGGACCACCGGGCAAGGGATTGGCTCAGGCGTTTAGCTCGCTGGCCAAAGGGCGTGGGGGCATCGGTGTTAATAGCGCCGCCAAAATTTTTAAGTTGCTGGCTCAAATCATCCTGGACCCGGAGCAGCCGTCGACGGCGAAACCGAGCAATCCGGGAACCAAAGACCAACACGAACTCAAAGGTGGCTGGCTGGCGTTTCGATCGACGTTTGGCAAGCCTATTGGGAGCGCTCCACGAATTCAGACTTGGGTGGGGCGCGCGGTATGTCATGGGCTGGCCGGCCGAGTATTGGGAGATCTGTGTTTTCGTTTGGCCGCCAATGGCGTACGCGATGAAACGCAAGGCATGATTGCCAAGGTCTATGCGACCAAAGGATTGTTGCAGACGGCAATCAATTGTTACCAAATCCAAGGTGGTCGTTCCGTCCACACCGATGAGGTTCGCAAATACACGCGACTGTCAGTTCAGCCCAGCGGCACGGTTCGGCAACCCGAGCATCCGATTGAAAACTATGTCGGTGAAAACATGCACGAGTTCACTATCGCGACGGTTTACGAGGGCCCTAATCCGGTTTTGTCCGACGTGGGCGCCCCCAATGCGATGACGCGCAGTATTCGGAATCAATATCTTGAACCGATTGGTGTCGCGGAAGTAAATGGCAAATCGGGATTGATGCCCAAGGCAAAATTCGGTTGGTACTTGATGAAAACCGTGATTGGCTCATGGTTCGCCGGCGGTGATTTTTCCGGTGTTGCGAACCTGTTTCCAGAAAAACGAAAATTCGCCAATCGCGCGTTCAAACGAAATCGCGTATTGGGTCGGCGAGTCTTGTTGATCATCGCCAGATATCAGAAATCGTTTATGGATCAAACCTTCCTGCTCGGCGATGAAGGGGGCGTGTTCGACCAGCTCTGTAGCAGTATGGCTTCGCTATGTTTTGCTTTGTCATTGGATAATCCGTCACCCGAGTATTTGAAAGTTGCGTCCGCATTGGATTTGGAGGCCGAAGTTAAAATGAGCGGTCGCGAATCAACGCCGGAACTCCAACGGGCTTGGGCCGAAATTGGAGCGCTGATCATGGATCCAGCCTCGCAATTGCATCGGGATTTAATTGCAGATATTGAAGTGACTGAAATCCCGCTCGATCCCCGGTTTGTTGAGCGTTATATCTGAGTTTTCAAGCCTTGAGCTTGATCAACATGTTTGCCAGGCGGCTGCCGAGCGATTCAACTTGCGTTTGTTGTTTGGGATCTTTCAAACTTCCGTCAACGGTAAAGGCCTCGAAAGCTCGAGAAACTGCAACTTGATCCGGCAACACGGTCACGCCAATATTGCCCAAGATTGAACGCACGTGAACGAGTCCTCGCAACCCACCTAATCCACCTGGCGAGGCGCTCATCAAACAGGCTAATTTGCCGGTGAAGGCTGCCAAGGGACTCTCCCCTTCTGCGGGACGAGAGACCCAATCGATCGTGTTCTTCAGCAACGGTGTGATGGAACTGTTATACTCCGGCGAAGCGATTAACAAACCATCGGTTTCGATAAACAATCGTTTGAGCTTCGTCACGTTTTCTGGCGTACCGGTATCGCGCTCGAGGTCTTCATCAAAAATCGGTAATGGAAATTCTTGTAGATCCAAGATCGTTACTTTCGCTCCAGCTTGTCGCGCGCCCGCAGCGGCGATTCGCACCAGGCGTCCATTGTAAGAATCGCGACGAGCGCTGCCGGCGACGGCGAGGATATGAGGTTGATACAATACTTTGTCTCCCAGGTTGAATCGTGATTTTACAGATCCATCGAACATGCTCAACGAATCCGCAGGGATGAAATTTTGTGGCACACAACGCAAACATCCCGGGTTAATAAAGCATTGTGCGATTAATTATTGTCTTAGCCTATCCCACATATTCTCCGCTTGTTATTGAAACAAAAACAGGCGATTTCCAAATGCTCGGCGTGGCTGATGCCGTTAATTCATAAACTTGATCGGATGTACCCAATGACGAATGAACAATTTCGAAAAATCGCTTTGTCGTTTCCCAAAGCTGTTGAATCGGCCCACCAGGGGCATCCGGACTTCCGCGTTGGCGGAAAAATTTTTGCAACTTTGGGGACGCCGAGCGAAAATCGAGGAATGGTCAAGCTGACGAGCGAGCAGCAGTTGGCTTGGGTGAAATCCAATACGATCGGTTTCCTACCTTGCAATGGAGCCTGGGGCCGACAAGGTTGTACTTACGTGGACTTGGCAATTGCCAACCCGAGTCTGGTTCGCTCAGCGCTGCAACTGGCCTTCGAACATGTTTCGTCGGCGACGTCCAAGAAAGCAAAATCGGACGGCGTGAGGTCTCGTACGCGCCAGCCAAAAAAACAGCCCTGAACGCGGATGTCTTGCGGGCGCCACCGGACAACTCTACCGTTTGAGTTCCATTTGTAAGCCGAAGCCTTGGAATCCCAGGAAGCCCAGCGTTGGTGCGCCTGCTTCAGCCCACAGTTGACCTTCGTACACACCGCGCAACAACGCTTGATGACCGCTCGGCAGGAATGTTCCCCATTCCAATCCCAGATTCATCTCCCCGATCCCCACGACCTCATCGGCATCATTGAGCTGCAAGAAAGGAGGCGCCTGTCCGGCCGGAGTCTGATCGTTTATCACGGTTCGGGACAATGTTTTTGATCCATACAACAACGCACCGCCACCCGATGCCACGGCGGAGAATCGTGATTGCCCCAATCTTTTTTTCGCGTCCATCGTAACCGTCGGACCCAATCCCTCGAATACTCGCGACCAAGTTAGCTGATGAAAATCGGCCAGCGCAGGACTTTGTACCGTCGCCGCAAATCCCTGTTCAAGTTTGGCATATCGGAGACCCGCCCCCGCTAGAATTTGAGTGGCAGCGACTTCCACGTCGTAAGTGCCAACCAGGTTAACTGTTTGGGTGGTCAAGTAATCGCTGACCGACATTTGCGAACCGGGGATCGCGGCGAAGATGTTCGACGGGAACATTGTATTAACGACATGGGCCCCCCAGATTTCGCTGCCATCAGTGGTCAAGTTGCGGGCCAGACCTTGGCCATCAAACGACCAGTAGCTCGCGCGCAAACCCAGGCCTTGTTCGTTTTGAAATCCGAACCAAACTCGTGGCGAGAGTTCGTAATCGTATTCAAACGGCACGAGCGTCATCACGCCAGTCAAATTGTTGATGTTGGAAACTTGAAATGCTTCCTTGAAGTGCGGTTTCGCAAACAGCAGCGTCACGCCGGCATTGAATCCAGCTTTCCGCGGCGCCATTTCACAGATACCGCTACAGACAGCCAATGACTGTCCACAAGACTGGCAAGCGACGTTTTCCGCACCATTCCACGCGCTGGATTGACGGCTGTTATTCAATTCGAATTCCAGGTTGCGGACGGCGGACTCCAGCGATTGAATTCGACTTTCCGGATTGACATCGGTTCGATACGCAGTCCCCAGTTGAGTCTGCTGGACATACGAAACCGGAGTATAGGAATTGGATGTATACGGGGCCGGCACAAATTGGCGGCCGGCAATTTGCTGGTTTTGAGGCACAATAATTTGCCCAGCGCCTGCCACACTCGCGCCGCCATTGAAAATCCAACTGGCTAGAAGAGTCACGACTGTAAGACCGTTGGCGCGCATGGCATTACCTTGGCTGAAATTTTCAAGTCGTAATGCGGCGGGCGAAACAGTGCGAATGCCCAAACAATACCGCCCACCGAACTGCACCAAATCATCACGTTTTTTTGGAAGTTCAACTCGACCTGTGATTCGGCTATCGGTTAGGCTGACCTTACTAATTAAGTGAATTTTTCAAACCGAGGAACAAATTCCGGTTAAGAAAGAATCGATTGCCGACCGACACCAGCAAACATCCGCTGGATCGCCCAGTCTTCCACGGATGTCTGCCAGCATTTCAAAGCGGTCGATTCGTTAGTCTGAATCGAAGTGGCATAGCATTTTTTCGAGTCGACGATCGAATGTTGCGCAGCGCCCAACAGTCCGCAAACGCCAATAACGAGGCCCGCCGCGCAAGCAAGTGAACGGCTGGGTCGGAAATTCCTTCACTTAATCCATCGTTGGCCCGAACAAATCAATGTTGTCCCAATATTTGCAAATCCCATAGAATCATTCGTATTCACAAATTCGATTTGACCAAGGAAGGCTGAACCAATGAGCAAATTAGGACGATGGACCAAACAGGTCTCGCATTCCACAAAAGAAATCGTTCGTGATGTAAGCAATGTACTTTCGGGATATCGTGAATTCAAAAAGAATGGTGCCACGCCGGAAGTCGCCTATATGAGCATGCGGCGTCTATACCGCGTCACCAACGGTCGTTTCAACGATGCAGTCGGTGGTCTTTGTAAAACGCTTCATCCAAAACAATCGACAGATCTAAGTACAAGTTTGTTCGGCGACGTGACGAAAAAAGAAGTCCGCGATATCGCCATGGAGTTGCGGAAGAACGGCTGTTATAAATTCGAGCGTCAAATGCCAGCCGAATTGTGCCAACAGTTATTGCGATTCTCATTGACGACACCTGGAACAGGTATTTCGCTGGACAGTCTCCCTCCTGTTCCGCAGTTGTTTGACCGCGAAAACCCCAGCACGGTTCGCCATCAGTTTCAGGCTGGTGATTTGTTTGAAAACGAAACCGTCCAGGAGATTGCCACCGATCCGTATTTCTTCAGTATCGCGCAAGACTATCTGGGCTTCAATCCGATTCTGGATCTCATGTCCATGTGGTGGAGTGCCCCGGGCGATGCCGCCCTGCAATCCAGGGCTGCCCAACAATATCATTTCGACATGGACCGTTTCCGTTTCGTCAAATTTTTTGTCTACTTGACAGATGTTGATGCCAACAATGGTCCACATTGTTATGTGCGTGGCTCGCATGTTCGCAAGCCGCCGGTCTTGCTTCGTGATGAAAGAATTATGGACCAGGAAATCGAAGCCCACTACCGGCCAACCGACATCCGCGAATTCACCGGGCCGGTCGGAACATTGTTAGCGGTCGACACCAGGGGGTTCCATAAAGGTAAACCTCTGACTGCGCGGGATCGGCTAATTTTCGAAATCCAGTTTGCAGACTCGATGTTTGGACAAAACTACGCGCCCGTTTCCGTAACCGAAAATATCACCAAAAAGACTCGCCAGCGATTACAACAAAATCGTCGCTGCTATTCTAATTTCGAATTGCCTGGCGTTTGAATCCCAGGCGGCATTTCCCAACCTAGCGTTTTCAGCTTGGGATTCGTTCTGAATTAACTTCCCGATTTGGGGGTCGAAAACATTCGCTCGTTTCTTCGCAAATTAAGGAAGGTTTTAACCATGGATAGACACGAATAAACACGCATATTCATCAACGAATACGTGTCTTTCTGTGTTCATCCGTGGTTCAATAATTTAGATCAAACAAGTAACTTATTTCGTGCTTATTTCTTTGCGCGGAAACAGCGAGTCAGATTGATTCAAGATTGAACCAAGATTGATTGGGTTGGCCGACGAAACCACGATTTGAAATTTCGGACCGGTGAGGGCCGCGAGCGGAAAAAACGGTAATTCCGGTTCGCGGCTTTTGGGCTTTCCTTTATCTGGACGGTGCTCATTTGAATTGGTAGACTTTGCAAATTGGCTTTTTCCCTAAAATTGAAAAGCAAATACGAAGACTGGCTGCGGCGCCACCGTAGCTTCAATTGGCAGAGCACCGCATTCGTAATGCGGGGGTTGCGAGTTCGACTCTCGCCGGTGGCTTGGTGAAAACGCCCATTAAACCTTGGTTTTTTGGGCTTTTTTTGTGTTTTTGGTTCGGTGTCGGCAGTTCGGGTTTTGCTTTCCCAGTTGTCACGAATTGATTCGTTTTTTTCCCCAGAATGCCGAGTTTTGGTGCGACTCAACTCGTTGTCAACAGCGGCCCGAACGAATGTCGCAAAGCATGAAACTCAATCGTTCGTCCGAAGTCGTCCGCTTTGGCAATTCGAGGCGCCAACCAATCGCGGTTTGGGATTTTCACGAATCGCTTTGGGAAATGGAACAAAGATTCAGCGGCTGTTAGCGTCGGTCCGCTAGTCCGCAAGGGTGACACGTCGCCGCTATTTGCCGCACGTCGTATCACTCGTCATTCTCAATCAACTCAAAATCGACGGATTGAAAAAGCGAAACTCATGGTCCATCGTTTGAAACGGGGAATCAAGCAAAACTTTCGTCGGATCGAACATCAGCGATCTCTGCGAGCGCGAGGCGAATTCTGACTCAATCAAAAAATATCCTTCGATCATTCTGTCTCGGACCATCAAGTCATCTTGGAGTTCGTTCTTTGAATCCATCAATAATCTGGAATCAAGCGCAAGACCAGGCCCATTTCGATAGCCGTTCCGCCCTGAAGCTAATCCAAATCCTAGTGGTATTCCGCCGGTGATGCCCCATCCGTTATCTCGACCCAAGGCAGATTTTCCGTTAGCCAACTTGCCGGACGATCCGGGGGAAATCAGAATCAAAGGTGCAAACCCGGACTGATTCGTTCGTACGATTGAAACATCCGCGAGCGTGACGCGGCCATCCCGATCAAAGTCAAAGCGATTATCAATTGTCGCCGATCCAAATCCGGTTTGATTCGTTCGCGTTAAACTGAGATCGCCAAGATTGACGATGGCGTTGGACAGATCGTTTCCGGTCTCGCCAACGGCATTTCCAAAATAATAAACGACGGGCGCAACAAGTCCTGTGGTCGAATTGGAGAGTACTGTGACTTGCAACCACGTGTTCTTGAGGGCTTGGTCGGCCCAAGTCAAGAAGATCTGATCCGTTCCGTCAACGGCAACATTCGAGCGATAGGTCACTGAGGTTGGTAGGGCCGCATTGGACCAGGACGCAACGTTATTGGAGTTGCCACGTCGGAACTGAAAAAACTGATTGACGTTGGCCAAAGTCGGGACGATCGGAAGCTCGTTGACTTCCAGAACCATGCCATTTATGCCTTTGACATAGCTGGAGTAATTATCGAAAGCCGCAGTCTGACCGGGTAATAGCGGAACCTTGTCAGCTCTCGCGTCCAAATCATTTGTCGTGTCAAAGCTCGAATCGTTGTAGAATACTCTCGCGGTGGCAATCGAAGCGACTTGATATCGATAATCGACCACCACCGGCAGGTGATCACTAGCGGTTGACAGCGCCGAGAGCACCGAAATTGAGGCACCGTTCCCAGTCGTGATTGCCTGATTGGATGTGTGAGATCCATTGTTCCCAAAAGCGCGGTAACTTCCCGGAATGTACTCCAAGCCGCCGGTCGCCAATACATCATCGGTAATCAACTGAAAATCAAACCGATCATCCATCGGCCCGGCTGGATTTTGCGTGTGAATTGATTTGAACGACGCGTTGTCATGCCAAATGCCCGGTGAATTGAGTGGATCAATGACTTGACCAGTTCCGCTGCCGGTAAGAATGGAGTACGAGGATTCGGAACTGCTGTCGATGTTGAGATCACCGACCACAAATGCATTTGCGCCGCTCCCAAGTGCATCGAGTCTCGCACGAATTCCAGTTGCTTCCGTCTCACGCGTCGCCGCATTGGTGGCATTAAGATGAATATCGAAGACATTGAAGTTCGATCCACCGGCGGGGGCTCCAAAGGGCCGAAACAAGGCACGAAACGGATTTCGCGTAAAGCTTCCACTGACGTTTTCCGTTTCCAGTAAAGTCAACGTTGCAGTATTGTAAATGTAACCAAAATAGTCTCCGCTGTAGTTATTCCCAATCACGCGGGCATAGTCTTGCGAATAGAGCCCGTCCAATATCGATTCGAGTCGAGCAAGCGACGTCGGATCCGTCTCTTGGAGTACCAGCAAATCAATGTCTCGAGTGATTCCAGCACGAGTCTCCTGACCGATGGCGGAAAAAATGGTCGCGAATGGACCGTCGTTACCAGCAGTTTGTGGTGAATTCGCAATGTTGTAATTCACAATTCGCAAGTCTAGCGATTGCACACCACCGACACTCCCTCCGTTACTTGTGCTGACAATTAACTTGTCGAGCCCGATCTCATCTCGACTCCCCGCTCCGGATACGTCATCAAGCGACCACTGGAAAAACAATTGCCCCGCAGCGGCCACCGTCACGTTGATTGTGGTTTGGAAAGGGGCCGCACTCCAGCCGGCGCTGTTCAATAATTCTGGCGAGGAAAAATCCATCGCTGGTACGGCGATGTAGTTTGAATTGTCAGTTGAATAGCTCAATTTGACCGAACTACTACGATCTTCATTGTTGTTAAACCAGATGTCGTAACTAATCGTCCATTCATCAACGGAACTGCCAGTGGTGTTGTTCAGCTGTAAACCGAACGTTCCCGGTGTCATGTCGCTGGCCGTTGCCTGAACGCCGAGGACCCGGTTGCCGCCAACATCAAAGGCGTAAACGCCACCTGCGGTGACCGGGGCACTCGATAAACCACGGGCAAAGTCTCCGGTTGTGTGATTTCCGCCAAACACACCATTTCCATCGCTGAGCCCCGTCGCCCGCCATTGGTCAGAATCAAGCTGCCCAGCAATCGGCGAACTTGCAAATCCAGTTCCGGCAAACGATTCGAATGCTTCGGAAAACAAAGTTGCCAACATGCGCCGCGGCTCGAGGTTTTCGTAGGGAAGGGACCTGCGCCGATTAGGTAAGGTAAACAATTCGTTTCCGATCAGTTTCGCGGGAATCATGAGTTGGGGATATTCGACACCCTATTCTAGCAATTTTCACGCGATTCGTCATTGTCCAACTTCGTAAAACCGTGGAGAAAAGTACTTTCCAATCGACCATTATCCGCGGTATTGACCATGGGGTTGCTTGAAGCAAACAGGTCGGGGTCGCCTTGGTGCCGAGACTGGGAATTTGGGGAAAATGGTATTGGCGTTCACCAGGTTTGGAAGAATTTTCGAATCGGCATTTTTCTCGTTCGCGATGCACGGTCCCTGTTCAATCAGGGTCTGAATGACAAATAGCTCAATCTACTTCCTGTTTTTCTATAATTGGCTGGACTATTTGCATGAAGGTTTCCATTTACGGGATCAGGGGAAGAGATCCGAACACCAGGATTGATGTTGCTCGGCAATCGCGACGCGGACAGAAAGTTTGTTCCAATTGTGCGTGCCTACTGGTTGACGGATTACGGATGGCTCGGCGGAAAATAATAGGTTGCGCAACAACGATTGTTGCCAAAGGGCGCAAGACGTCGGACTGAGGACACCGGACGGCTCGCGCGATACTTCGAATATGTTGGCCGATTGACTGGCACACAAATTCGATGGACGCTTTTTGCGTTGGCGCAAAATTCGACGGTTAAGCGCTGTAGTTTTAGGGCGATCCAGCGCTGTAGTTTTAGGGCGATCCAATGAAGGTGGGCAGACGAATCAGTAGAGCAACTTGCCAGACGATCGATCGTTTGTGCGATGAATTCGATGACCAATGGGCGACGTGAATTCGTCAGAAGCTTCGACAATGGCTGGACAGAGTGGCCGAGGATGAGCAGGCGGAATTGCTTTCGGTATTATTGCCGATTGAAATTGAATACCGCGTCAAGGCGCGACGCTCGGGACCTATGCATTTATGGCACCGGAACAATTTTGCGATGCACGATCGGCTAGTCCAGTTTCGGATATTTACAGCTTGGGCAGTACGCTCTTATTGTTTGCTCGCTAGTCGACCGCCGTTTTGCGGGGATGGTGCGCCTTCGATCCCGGAATTGATGAATCGCCATCCAAATAAAGAACCGATCAGGCTCTCGATGATTCGCCCGGACATTCCACCGGCTCTTGCCAATTTACGCCGGTTCGCGGCGTAATGTCGGCCGTTGACGGTTCCTTATATCGACGCCTTGGCGACATTGGCCGTGGGCGTCCATTTTGAATTTTGGATCGGGCGCTGGACCTTAACCGATGCCGGTTTGCAAACGGCTATTTTGGCTTGGGTCGTGATCGGTTTGAGTTTTGGATTTGTGATTTATATCGGGAAGATTTATGGCGAGAGTTTTCTCGCGACGCAACGGCAGATTTCCCGATCAGGAACAACCGCTGAAGAGTTTCAACTTTCCGGACTAAATGTCTTTTGGTTCTTGAAGACGACGTTTCTGTACAATATCAGCGGCTTGGTTTGTTTGTCGTTGGGACTGGTAGTTCTGGCGGCGATTTTGACAACTTGATTCAGAAAGTGGGTTGACCAAATGCGTATTATTTTTTTTGGGTTGTTGGTAGTTTGTTTCGTATCGAGTGTTGCCGCTCAGGATTCGCCTTGCGGACCGGATTCGATGAATGGGCCATTTCGGCGGTTGATTCCGCAACAGTCATTCGGCGCAGATTTTCGTCCGGCCTGTCGCGCTCACGACGCTTGCTATGACACTCCCGGCAGTATTCGTAACAGCTGCGATGCGCAGTTTCGTTCGAACTTGTTGGACGCCTGTCAATACTCCACGCATCCACAATTGTGCAAAGCGACCGCGCGCACTATGGCTCGTTCAACGAGTCTGAGTGGTCGAAAAGCCTTTGATCGAGCGCAGCAATCTCCATGGTAGCGAGAAAAAAGGTCAAGACTTGATAGTTTGCTTAGGCGAGCGGCAGGAAAAATAATACCCGTACAATGGACATGCTTGTCCGTTAAAAAGCGATCGACGGACGAGGACGCCCATCGTACGGCGGGTAACTTTTCAACGGCCGATCGCTTTATTAGAGCTTTGGTCAACCCCTGGGACGGAGCGCGGACTTTAATTGAGTCATTGGGCAATGGATACTACCCAAGTTTCGTCACCCGGCGGTTGACCCGGTTTACGTACCCGAGTTTTATTGACCGATCAACCAGACTGCCTCATCAACTTTGATGGACCAAATCGAAGTACGTGCCAAATCAACGGGGCTCCAGACGATCCTCGCTTCAACGAGCTTTGTTACATTTTGGACAAATCTGCTCGAGTCACCGGTCGGGGTTATTTCCAAAGGCTGATCGGTTATCCCAGCGGATCGCATGTCAACTACCTCAAAAAGGCCCGTGTCATAATTGAACAGTTCGATTTTTTGGGACACGTTCCCGACAGTCCCACCCAAAAAGGTGGCTTCCAGTCTTAAAGCAAAATCCGTTGGCGTTTCCGTGGCAACATGTGTCGTGAGATTCAACTCAATGTTTTTATTTCTGGTCAATCCGTTTGGACCCAGCTCGAAATAACTGTTGTCGCTTAAAAACACATTCGCAAACTGGCCACTAACCGTTGCGCCTTGAGTCAATGTGAAGGATTCCGGTGCCACCGCTTGAATCAGATCAATGTTCATTGCAGCAACTGTGCCTGGTCGAAACATTCCCAAAATCAATTTTCTGGGGGGCAGCTCTGAATCGCACCAAAATGAATACAGCGTGTTCCAACGCAAGGCATTGGCGTTTTGATTTGTGGCAAAAGTCGCCGTCGACCATTCAATGTCACTGCCGACGATCGTGGGAGTCCAATTAGTGCCTGAATAAGGTTCAAACTGGTAGTCCACGTCGCGGAACCCAGGATTGGAAATTGTATTCGAACCATATTTTACACCGAGCGACCTTACCGATTGATGTGAATTCAGGTTTTCAATTGCGAATTCCGTGTGATAGCCAGTATTACCCGGTAGTGGCGTGGTTCGCATACCGACAATAATTCGACCATCACCCGGGACATCAACCGCAAAAAGTTTAACGTCCGCATGCACGGCCTTCCAGGCATTAATGGCTGGCTGCTGGCGAACCGTGGTCGAAGTTGGCGTTCCAAACCCTAAACCAAAGCCGCCGGTAACGGTTGTCACAGCCACTTCCCGATAAGAGGCGTTATTATTGCCGCTGCCATTTGCGGCGTCCTGTGGATGCACATATTGCGACTCCGCAAAATATTTTGCGCCAGTGTTTTGTGCTGGATCGAGATCGGCAGTAAAGACGCGCAGACGACCATCAAGGGTGCCGGTTGAAGGCAGGCTAGCCTTGGGCCAAGAAAAAACTCCCGTTGTCGCGTTTACCTGGCTCCGCGGACCGAGGCCACCCTGCGATCCGTTCAAACCGGAGCCGTACGGATCCGAACAACCAACTGCAAGATAGGCGGAATTGGGGTCCGTACATGTGCCGCACAGGCTGCCCGCTGCGACCGAAAATCCATGCTTCAGCCAAGACATTCCAAGCTGTTCGATACGACCGTTCTTAACCCGATATAGGTTTTGTGAAATTACCGGATGAATCGTGGAGTTCTGAATCCAATCAAGCCGCGCAGTTCCAATGTTGCAGGATGTCGTACCGATCGAAAAAGCAGTTTCATCCGGATCGGTTCCCCAACGGGTTATGTTTGGAATATCGCCGACGATGACGTCGGGGCCGGCCAATGGCGCGGAACCAATGGGGTTCTTGGTGCTCGAGGAGATACGAT
>JANNWZ010000057.1:0-22464 GCA_031409295.1 Mariniblastus sp. | reverse complement strand
CCCAAACAGGAAAGCGTTCGGCGAATCTGATCCACAACCGAAGGGTGCTCCTCGCGAATTTCTGTGGGAAAATTCTGAGATTCTGGAATGGATTGCACAGCTGATTTCTTTTCGTCCATGGAAACAAACGCTTCGATTTGACCAAATAACCGGTTTGAAATCGCATCATATCAAGTTTCCCCGGGTTGCGAAACTTCGAATTTCAGGACAACCGGGGCCGCGAGTCAACGTATCCAACATTTCGAAACTTCGTAAAGCCGTGGCCCAAACTGACAAAATCCGGGTCCGACTGGAGCGAGCAAGCGTCGGTTTAGTTCGGATGAGCCGACAATAAACCGGTTTTTGCATTGGACAAACCGACTATCAGGGGCTACACTTCTCTCTGTGAATTCGCATTTTAGACAATGCGAAACAGAGTAACCGGTCAGGTTCAAACGAGAAACGCCATTCCTTTACCGGAATAACGTTATCTGACCGGCGGGATTATTGGACAGAACTGGAGGTTCTGACATTCCCGCGATGAGGAGGTTGGCTGGTAGCCACATTTCCTTGCAGCTTTCTTCGGTTTTTTGAACCGCAGCGAACCTGCCCGCGTCCTGATGGACGTGAATCACTTTGTGACTTTCTTGTTTGTCCAAAGTTTCCGCGATCCAGCCACCGTGTGCTGGTTTGCATTTTCTGAATGCGGTTTGTTGCTTTCAATCGAAAAACGATGGATTGTGCTGCCGCATAAAAAACCTCGAAGGATTTTCTCTTGAAGAATTTTACCGAACTCAATCTGATTGCTCCGCTGCAACGTGCTATCGCCGAGCAAAACTATCTTATTCCCACGCCGATCCAAGCCCAGACAATTCCAGCCGCCCTGGAAGGCGCCGATATATTGGGTTGTGCGCAAACGGGAACTGGCAAGACTGCGGCATTCGCGCTGCCAATTCTGAACGAAATCAGCCTGCAGAAACGCCATGCTCAACCCAATCGACCGCTCGTACTTGTATTAGCTCCTACCCGTGAACTGGCGATTCAAATTGGCGATAGTTTCGCAACGTATGGAAAACACTTGCGTTTGAAAACCGTTTTGGTGTATGGCGGTGTGAGCCAAGGCAACCAGGTTCAGGCCCTCGATCGCGGTGTCCACATTCTCGTCGCGACGCCTGGTCGATTGTTGGACTTAATGAATCAAGGTTTCATTGAACTGAACGATTTGGAGATTTTCGTGTTGGATGAAGCCGACCGCATGATGGATATGGGTTTCCTGCCGGACTTGAAGCGAATCATCCGCGAACTGCCGGAAGAACGTCAGTCGTTGTTCTTTTCCGCCACCATGCCTCCCAAGATCATGGAATTGGCTCAATCGATGTTGTGGAACCCGATCAGCGTCAATGTGACACCGAAGAAAACCAGTGTCGAAAGAATCGAACAGGGTGTGATGTTTGTCGAAAAAAATAACAAACAGAGTCTCCTCCAGAAAATCCTCGCCGAACCCCAAGTCGAAAGGGCGATTGTTTTTACGCGAACCAAGCGCGGGGCCAACATGGTAGCCGAACGACTCTGCAAAAGCGGTGTCAAAGCTGTCGCCATTCACGGCAACAAATCCCAAAATGCCCGTCAACGTGCGCTCGATGCGTTTCGAAACAAGTTTGTGCAGGTCCTCGTGGCGACCGACGTGGCTGCCCGTGGTATCGACATCGACGGCGTGACGCATGTGGTGAACTTTGATATTCCTCATGAACCCGAAAGTTATGTGCATCGAATCGGTCGAACGGGACGCGCCGGTGCCGAAGGCATCGCAATTTCGTTTTGTTCCTCGGATGAAAGGAATGATTTGCGCGAAATTGAAAAACTGATCGGCATGAAAGTTCCTGTCTCTGCGAACCAGCCGCAATTCGATGGGCGGGACAATGATCGTCCGACAATGGAATCTGCCGCACCTCGTTCCCGAGTTGGATCCCACGCCAATCGTGGCAGCTCACCTCAGCCGAGATCGAATCGCGACGATCGTGCGCGGTCTCCCGTCGCCGAAAAAGCCACTCGGCATCGAACGCCTGCTGCGGCTATCAGCACTCCTGTCGCCAAGAAGCCGACGCGACGTCGAACCTGGTAGAGGGTAGCGATGTCCAACGATAAGAAATCTGACGTCGTGAAAATTGCCGCGGAGACCGATCCCGAATTGGTTGCCACGGCGTTTCACGAAGCAGGTCATGCCGTTGCTGCCGTTAGTCTCGGCCGGATGATCCAAAAGGTCTCGATCATTCCCGCCAGACTTCCGATCGGCGGCCAACGATTGGGAGCGTGCGAATTCAAAAAAGGCCGAACCAAAGCGGCAAAGGATTGGCTGGAAGACGAAGTCTTGATTCTGCTGGCGGGAATGGTCGCCGAATCCCATTTTACTAACAAGTATTGTCCGCGCGGCGCTGCTCAGGATTTGGCGGCCGTGAGGAGATTGTTGGCGACCCGCGCAAAAAATGAACGTCAACTCGAACGCTTGGAACGACGAATGTTGGACAAAGCCGAACATTTATTGGCGGCATCCCAATTGGCCACCGCGATTCGACATGTCGCTCAGGAGTTGGTGACGCAAAAAACCATCAGCGGTCGCGCTGTTCGCCATTTTTATGACCAGGCGCATCTATGACATTTCATGGCAATACGAATTGACGCGGCGACCGTCAGCTCTTGCCCGCAAATGTTGCGTTGGCCACTGCGGCGATTGCGTTTGGCAATGAACAACCGCAGTTCGAGTCACGACGAGCCTGCTCTGTGTAGCAAAGTTTCCGGTGAAGCAAAGTCGCGGCTTTGAATCCGGTTGCTTGCGTCACCGACTATTTCCGCGGCGCCGGCATAGTCAATCCATTTTGAAACAACGTGACCTTCTTAGCCGGGCCTTGTTCGGGCAATTCAAATTCCAATTTCGCTTCGACATCGTGATAGTTCCACACGGTATCCGAATCGGGAAACACTTGTAATGGCCCTTGATTGGTCAATTGCGCCATGAGGCGAGAATCATTATCAAAAATCGTGATCTCGACTCCGGGAGCCAATTGGTACTTTCCGACCAATCGTTCAATCACTTCCGCGGCCACGACAAGAGTTTTTTCAAATTTGCGCGGAGCGACTTGCATTCCAACCACGGTTTGAAATACACCTTCGGCCAGCGCGTCGGTATCCGAGCCGGCGGTATTGCACAGCAATATGACGCCGGCTTTCAATTCGCGGTTGACCAAGATCATTCCTTGATAGCCCCCCGTGCGACCGTTATGCCAGCGTGTGGTTCCATCGCCGGCGATCATCCAACCCAAGCCCATTGAAAATTGCCCAGCGCCTGTCGGCAATTGCTTTTCCCAAGCCAAATTGATCGCTCGTCCAATTTCATTTTCCGGTGGATTCAAGTTGGCTTGAATGAATTTCAACATGTCATTGGTGTTGCTCCGAATCGAACCGGCGCCCGCCAATGCATCGAAGTGCCAGGCATGATCCGGCAGCAAAGCGGAATTGAATGGGGGCGCTAATTTCGATAGCTGATCGCCTTGAACATTCGTCGATGTTTCGTTCATGGCCAGTGGCTTCAATATTCGACTCTGTAACAGAGTCTCGTAGTCAACCTTAGCATGGGCGGCGAGCAAATCGCCCAACAGTCCCGCTCCAAGATTCGAGTACTCATGTTTCTCGCCGGGTGGAGTTGCCAGGGTTACGTCTTTCATGAACTGATGCAACAGTTTCCGATCGTAGCCGGCGAACGGGTCGTTTGGATCAGCAGGCGTGATATTATCGGGCATGCGCGGTAGACCCGAAACATGATTGGAAAGGTACTTCAGCGTGATTTTTTGCCCGACATCAGGATTTTCATCATCCAGTCCTGGGAGCAATGTCCCGATGGGTTGGTCCAATTTAACGGAATCGGAATCCGCTTTGGAATTCTCCACTGCATCGGCCAGCAACAATGAAGTAAACACTTTGGAGATCGACCCGATTTCATACAACGTGTCGTTGTTCGGCGGCACCGCTTGATCGTTGGCGAGTTGTCCAAAATGGCCAGTCCAAGTCTTCCCGTCGATCACGACTCCGATCGAGACCGCTTGGAATTTTTTGTGTTCCAAATAGGGCTGGACCAAAGCCTTGATTTTTTTCTCAAACTTGAAAGTTTGTTGCCCGGTAATCGGACCGGTGAAACTTAGCAGGGCCGCAAGAAGCGTGAACAATAAGGGAACACGATTGCACATAGGACAAATCCAATTTCTAGAAAGGTTGGAACGAGTTGTCTTAAAACCGATTTTGCAGAATTCGCAATTGTCCATGTTTTGATTCAGGCTGTCAAAGCAGGAAAAACAACTTTGGCGAAACTCACGCCTCTCAAGAAAATCATCCAAAAAGCTTCGCAGGATATTTGTCAATTGGTTCGAAAACCGGTAAATTGATATCCGCCGAGACACTTCGAAGTGTTCGATTTGCCACGTATCCGTCAACACCTATTGAATTGAAAAAGTATGAGTGGATTCCTGGAAATTTTAGAAGCAATTTTGAATCCTCCCCAGCCGAGCGACGATCGATCACGCGAGAGCCAGGAAATGCCTGCCACCGAAAATATTAAATTGCCGAAGTTAGAGCCACTTCCCAAGGCGGGTAAGGGTAGCATTAGCGATGTGATGAATGCCGTTGTGCAAATTGTAGCAATGCGCGAGGGATTTTCCGGAGGCATGACGTCGGCTTGGACCGGCTCCGGGACGATCGTGCATCCGCAAGGCATTATTTTGACCAATTGCCACGTGGCCAATCCACGCGCAATGGGAATGTCTTCGCCTCCGGCTGACCGATTAGGAATTGCGATTACCGAAGACTCCGATCACCCACCAGCACTCAGCTATTTCGCTCAAGTCGTCGCGTATGACGCTGATTTGGATTTGGCAGTGATCAGAATCACCCATGACATCAAGGGTCGACCCGTGTCGCGTTTGAGTTTGCCCACGGTGACGATTGGCGATTCCGATTTATTGAAATTGGGTGATCGCATTTCCATTTTCGGCTATCCAGGTATCGGTGGCGAAACAGTTACCTTTACCTCGGGGAACGTCGCTGGGTTTTCCGGTGAGAAAACCGTTCATGCGACTCGCGCCTGGATAAAAACCGATGCGACGATTGCGGGGGGAAATAGTGGCGGGACATCGATCAACAGCGAAGGCAGTTTGATCGGGGTACCTACTCAGGCCGCCGCTGGAGCTGGAGTTACTCCCGTCGATGCCAGACCCGTGCTGGACACCAACAACGATGGTCGCATTGATCAACGTGATACACCGATGGCGATTGGTGGCTTTATCAATGGCATGCGGCCAGTCAACTTGGCGATTCCGCTGCTCGAAAAGGCCGGCCTGAAAATTGACCCGCAACGTGCCCGCCGCCAACCCGCCGATGCGCCCCAATTTTCGCCGGAGCCGATTCGCGGGTTTGATTTTGATGCGAATCGGGAAAAACCCGCGTTTTCTAATCTGCTGTTCTCGGAAAAAATTACCAACGATGGTCGCCCCATCAATCCGACCAATGTCATTCCAGCGGGCGTCGACGAAGTTTTTGCCTCTTTCGATTTTGACAACATGCAAAACGGGACACCTTGGAGTACCGTCTGGATGAACGATGGGAAAATTATCATTGAGCAAAAAGAGAATTGGGATAAGGGCGATTCCGGACGCAAGACGGTAAAGATCAGTAACAAACGCGGTGTTCCATCCGGCGAGTATCGTTTGGTTGTCGGTATCCGAGGCGAAGTAGCGCTCGAAGGCAAAATGATCGTCGGAACCCCAGTCGATGAATCGGACAGCGAGGTCTCGGGTCGAATTGTCGATTCAGGAACCGGTCGCGGCATTGCCGGCGCGCTCGTGATTGTCCTGAAACCGCGCGTGTCGATGCGCTCGTTTCTAAACACTCGCAGCGAGAATGACGTGCAATCGTCGACCGAATCATTAGCCGACGGTCAGTTCAAATTGCCCGAACAATTGCCTAAAGGCCAAGCCTACAGTTTGGTTGTGGCCGCGAAAGGGTTCAACCCGTTAACCGTGGAAGGTGCATTGCGAATCGGACCGGGTGCTCCGGAACAAGCGATTGTCGGAGATATTGAGCTGGAACCGAGCTAGTTGTGGGTATTCCTGAATCAAACAAAAAGCCCGATACTTAACGGTAACGGGCTTTTTTCATGACGTCTGGCAACCGGCTTTATTTCTTTTTGTCCTTCAATCCATCCTCGATCACCCAATCGCCGTTTTCCGTTTTTTTCGCGCCACTTCCACCAGCGTCGTCAATCGACCAATCGCCTTTCGGTGCGTCTTTGACGGCGGGGTTATTCTTCGGGTCAGAAAATTTGAATTGATCTTTGGCCGTTTTACCGCTGGCATCGTCGATGGACCAATCATTCCCATTTGAGGGCGTTGGTTTTGTCTCGACGGTGCTTTTGCTGGCGTCCTGGATGTCCCAATCACCGGATTTTGATGCACTGCCATTTGATGGCATAGCCTGGGGCACAAAATCGCCACCGCTACTTAAATCCCCGGACGACCGTCCGGGAATTGTATCCGCGACATCATCAGCCTTCGCATCCTGATTTGTCGGAGCTGTTTGGCTTTCTGGACTTTCTAATCGGCCACGGTTGGAAAACAACAGAAACAGACCAATGCCAATCATTATCAAAAAGATTAGGCCGCCGCCTTTGTTTTTGCCCAGCGTTGGACTTGAGCCGTAACTCATTTGGACCTCAATGCAGGTTTGAACGAGGATCTGACAAACTAAACCTCTCGACAAGGTATGGCGCCGGGAAGAGGCTGTCAAGCAATCCAACTTGATTCTGGTTTAAGTTTGCTCGTCCAACTCCCTGTAAATCCAGTTTACGCGTCGTCATTTCCACGGCTACGAGCGTTGGGCCCGCTATTGCTAGGCCTATGTCACCATTTGCCATGAATCAACCGACATCCTCGTACGACAGGAACCGAGCCTGCTGCTGGCGGCACGGCTCGGCTTGGCCATTCCTCATTAATCAACAGCAATTCGACGGGCAATGCAACATGGGCGGCCGCAGAGTCTCGCGCGATCTCCCAGTTTATCAAACGATGGTAATCTATTCGTAAATTTCCGACTTTGTTGCTTGAAATTGTTTTAACGGGTATGCCGATGATGCCGATGAAATGGATTGTCCGGATAGGGAAAACCGCAATCCATCCGGGCGATCAAAAATAACCCAGTATCTAAGTGTGACCGTTGTTCGCGGAAATGCAGGCAACGAATTCTGAATTTGTAGACGCAAAGTCCGGGCGTATGGGGCACCCGGTCCAAGCGTTGCAAGTTACCTCAAAAATTCAAAAGGATTTGACCGCAATGGCTATCAAACTTAATCCAAAATTCAGGCAGTTTCGTTGCCCTATCGCTTTATGGAGCGCGCTGGCAGTTGGCGGTCTATTTTGCCACGAAACTTTTAATGACGCCATTTTCGCGCAAGAAACCAAGCCTTCCAATTCCACATTGGATGATCTGTTCAATAGTTCGGAAATCCAATTTTCGCCGATTCCCTTAGCGACCAGAGGAAACCCCCAATCCGGAACAAAACCGCGCGTCAGTAATCAAAAACTGTCGCCAATGCTAACGCAGCCGGCGCAAACGCACTCGCCCCAGCCCGCTGAATCGGCCCAGCATTTTTTGGTTAAACACGAAACACCGAAAAATCCAGTGGATTCGAATTCGGTAAAAATGGTGGTGCCCTTACAATCATCGACCCCAACACAATTGGCGACCGAACAGTCCCGAACTTCACCGGCCGTCAATGGAACAATCCGACGCCAATTCGAGCCGCCAATTCAGGCAAGCCAGGTCAGCTTTCAGGAACGCGTAGCGCCAGTCCAAACTCCAACAACGCAACACGATGGGGCCACGCAAACCAATCGAGATTTCTCGAACAATTCTAATTGGCCGTCCACCAATGGTTCGCACCAATTGCAGAACGTTTCGTCCAACCAATTCGAATCTGCGTTGGAATCGGCCTATGGACTCAACATGGCATCGTCGTCCTCGCCCGATGGTCGGTACCGACGAGTCGAGTTGCCCAATCGAATTAATCAACGAATGGCGATGTTGATCGATCGGCAATCCGGCCTGATCAGTTATGAAGGGGATGCAGCTTTACAGTCAAGCTGGTCCGATCTTGTCTCGCAGATCGATAGCTTGCCAATCCAACGTGCCGATGGCTTTGTCGTTCACACCGCCGTGGTGGATCCGGGCCGCGCTGATTTCGATACGATTCATCAGGCCACTTTTCTGATGGGAATGTTGCAGGACGACACTCAGCCCGGGCCGGATGGTCTGTCGCAAGCCACACTTCCCGCCGGCTCGCCGATTCCCCAAGATCAAGAAATCTTACCGGGCGGACCGGGGGCAGCCCAAGGCATCAAGGACAAAGTAAAAATTCTGCAAGATCCAAAAACGGGTGCTCTTACTTTGATTGGTTCGGCGGAAGACATCGCTATCGTGATGAAGATCATTCAAGACATTGCCGCCAGGTCGCAAGCCAACCAGGCCGAAGTCAAACGAATCCCGTTGCAGAATATTCAATCCGAGGCGGTTGAGGAACAAATTCAGGAGCTCTACGATTCGGGCTATGCCAGTAGTAAAGGCGATGTGCAAATCTCCGCGATCCCATCGCCCAATTCGCTGGTCGTGATCGGGCAACGTGAAGCCATCATGGCCGTAGAGGAAATCGTTAGGCAGATGGACGTCCAGTCGGAAGACCAGCAAGACGGATTTAAATCATTTCGCTTAAAACACCTGTCGGCCGCCGATGCCAAGGTCCGTCTCGACACGTTCTTTGGACAACAGAATCAAGGCGCGGGCGACAACCGAATTCCTTCCGCTCCCATCGTCACGATCCCGGACTTTCGAAGTAACGTTATAACGATCAAAGGTTCGCGCCAGTTTATTCTGGATGCAGAACGCTTTCTTAAAGATATCGACGTGGACAAATCGGAATCGGTAAACGTGGTGAAAGTGATTCAACTGCGAAACACTCTCGCAGAAGAATTAGCTGTGGTGATTCAGGACGCCATCAACGGCCAACAAGCCAACGCCGGCAATGGTTACAAAGGGGCCAACCAGCAACAACAGCAACAAAATATTCAGGAAAATCAATCCTCGGTCGGATCTCGGGCATTGAGCCTGCAGATAATCGGGGCCAACGGTGCCGTGGTTACCAGCAGTGGTATTTTGTTCGACGTGCGTGTGACTGCTGATCGCAATAGCAACTCGTTGGTAGTTTCTGCGCCCAATGAAAGTATGCAGTTGGTCGAGAACTTGATTGCTCAGCTCGATCGTTTGCCCAACGCCGAAACCCAAATCAAAGTCTTCCAAATCGCCAATGGTGACGCAACTACTTTGCTGACCACTTTGCAGGCGCTGTTTCAATCGTCCACGACCCAAGGTCAACAAGGTGGTCAGGGCGGCTTCGGTGGCGGAGGACAGACTGGCGGGAACTTAAGCCAACTTCCGTTGCAAGGAGCCAGCGCGACCGATGGAGCTACATTGGTGAATTTGCGGTTCGGCGTCGACACACGTACCAATACGATCATCGCGTCCGGCCCAGCCGGTGACTTGCAAGTCGTCGAAGATCTATTGAATCGTCTCGACGAGAACCAATTGAATGAAGGTAACATCAAGACGTTCCGGTTGAGTAACGCACCTGTGCTCGATGTCGCTGAGGCCATCAATCAATGGTTGACCACCCGCGCGACGATCAATGACACTGACCCCCGGGCTGTGGGCGATCGAAATCAAACCAATCGTGAAGTGATCGTCGTCCCAGAGGTTAACAGTAACACCCTGATTATCCAGGCTCGTCCGGAATACATGGCCGAGATCGATCAACTGATTCTGGCACTCGACCGCCGTCCACCGATGGTGAAAGTGAAGGTCATGATCGCGGAAGTGGATCTTGATCGTCTGGAAGAATTCGGTATGGATCTCGGTGTGCAGGATTCGTTGATGTTCGATCGGGGAACGTCGATCGGGGCCGGCAATGCCATCACAGGTATTGGATTTCCCTTTAACACCTCGACCGCACCCAACCGCAATGCTACGTTCCGCGAAACACTCGCCGGGCAAGCGTTGTCAAACCTGGGCACGGGTCGGATCAATAATGACCTGGGCTACGGTGGATTGGTCCTATCGGCTGGTAATGAATCGATCAACATTCTGTTGCGAGCATTGAAAGACAAACAATGCGTCCGAGTGCTAAGCAAGCCTCAAATCCTTACGATGGAGAACTTGCAAGGCCGGATTCAAGTTGGTGCGAGTGTTCCACGGATTTCCGGAACGACCAACTCCAACTTTGGTGTCACGCAAAATATCACTTTCGTCGATGTCGGTGTGATTCTCGAAGTCACGCCTCGCGTCAGCCAAGACGGCATGATCGTGATGGCGGTCGTCGCGAGTAAATCGGCGGTGGGCCCTGATTCTACGGGGATCACAATTGCGATTGGTGCCGACGGAACGCCGATTCGATCACCACAAATTATCGAAACAGAGGCTCAAACTACATTGATGGCGCGTTCCGGGCAAACCGTTGTGTTCTCTGGGTTGATTCAGGAAACAAAGATACACCAGGTGCGAGGCACACCCATCCTGTCCGACCTGCCACTGATCGGTCCCTTGTTTCGATTCGAAAAAGATCAAGCCAGTCGCAGCGAGTTACTGATCGTCATGACACCTTATCTGGTCACCGACGAGCAAGATGTGGATACACAGAACTTTGATGAAATGGATCGGATGCATTGGTGTTTATGTGATGTTGCGGAAGTCTATGGCAATACGGACTACGATGGCTACGAAGGCAATGAAACCGCCGTGGAAACCATCTATCCGGACAGCGACCCGACCGGATTGCAGCCCCAATACCTCGTGCCTGAATCGTCCACCATTAACCAGTAGGCAGTCTCGCGTTACGTTTTTTAACAAACCAACCGCGATCAGGAAGATCACATGAATACCAAGTTCGTTTTGCAATTCGGATTGATTGTCTGCGTTGGGATTTCTGGATGTGCTGGCATTGGCGTCAACAATACCATGCGTAGAAGTGACAAAACCTCTCATTGGAATCCTTTTGTGCAACTCACTGAAAAAGAGAAAGCGAAAAAGGCAAAAAAAGAGACAAAACCGGCTGAGTCATTCGTCGTGATCTGGAAAGACTCGGTGCTCGAAAAGCCAGGCACGCCCGCGGTCCGGGGCTTTGGCGGACGAATACACTTTTTTGACGCTGATAATGCTGTTGTCAAAGCCGAAGGTGAACTCGTGGTTTATGGCTTCGACGATTCTGACGCGGCGGATGGCACGAGCGACTCCGAGGAGACTAAAAGCACCAAAGCGGACCGAAAATTCGTGTTCCCCGCGGATCAACTCGAGTCGCATTTTAGTGAAACGGAAATTGGGCCGTCCTACAGCGTGTGGGTGCCTTGGGAAAAGAAAGGGGGGCACCGCAAAGTCATCAATCTCATACCGGTGTTTAAGACAGCCGATGGACGAGTGTTGAAATGCGAGCCTTCGCAGAGCGTTTTGCCCGGCAAGCCACCCGGTGCCAGTCTTGAAAACGATTCACAAGCGGCAAACAAAAGCAAAACTGGGGTTGAATTAGCCCGGTTCATTTCGGACAAAACTGCCAACCGGTCGGGAGTGGTTCAAGCTGAATTGACCGAAGACGAGTATAACCAAACGCGCATTCGGACCTCGACTATCAAACTGACTCCGGCCATGGCCAGTAAACTATCGAATTCGGTCCCAAATTTTTCGAGCGAGAATCAGCAGGAGCCAAACCAGCCCGCAGATCGGTCGCAGTGGACTCAACAACAACAATCGGATGCGTCCGTTTCTGATCCAATGCCAGCCAACGAGTTTGCCACCGACTCCGCTCCGGCGGAAACCACCACCGAAACAAAACCGAAGCGACAAGCTGTCTTTGGTTCGCCTGGTTCATTTCGATAGTTTCCCGAGTTTGTTTGTTGAGAACATTTGTTGAATATCGCTGATTCGAGTTGTATTGACTTGTAGCAGGGCTTTGACCGCGAGAACATGAATACTCAATCCAGTCTGCATCAAGCGGCGACGATTCTCAAAAGCTTGCCGAAACGGCAAGCGGCGGCGATCCTGTCCCGCTTACGTGCTGCAGATATGAAACAGGTTCTTGAAGCAGTGAATCTACTGGATCAAGTGACCGGCGAACAACTCAATGAATCGCTCGAACGATTGAACCAGGAAGCCCGTCGTTGGACGTCCACACCCGCACAAAACCGGGAAGCCGTTGAACATTTGAGGCAAATCACTCAATCCAACGCCGCCGCGCGACCACCGGAACACAAGACTCCGAGCCATTATTCGAGGCACCCCTTCGGTTTCCTGATCGAAACGCTGCCGATGATTAGAGATCAAGTCCTGTTGGACGAACATCCAAAAAATATTGCCATCGTACTTTCGTCGTTGCCACCCGACGTTGCATCGAGTTGTCTGAAATCACTCGAACCCATCGTACGTGTCTCCGTGTTGAAACGACTTTGCGAACTCGACGAACTGGACAAAGAGGAGGTCAACCAACTCAGTTACGCCCTGAAACTACGGCACCAAAAACTCTACAACCGGAATCCCCTGGGCTCGCCCGGGTTGAAAACAGCGGCTGCAATGCTGAGTTGCACCGATCCCGATACACAGGCCACGCTGGTTGCGATGCTCGAACAGTCCGACCCTGAGTTGGCCGACGAATTGCAAAAGTCACTGGTAACGCTGGAAAATTTATTGATCTTCGAAGATGGGCTGCTGAAAGAACTGTTGAATCAAGTCGACACATCCTTTTGGGCGCCAGCGCTTAAAAAGGCTCCCAACGCAGTCCAACATAAAGTCTTGCGCAACATGGCGGAGCGGCCGGCTCAATTGTTGTGCCAACAGATGGCCGACTTGGGCGACGTTGATCCGCGAGTCGAACGACTTGCTCGTCAACAGATTATCAATCAAGCGGTGCTATTGTCCCGTTCGACAACTTCCACGACCAGCTGAGCCGCGATCTGCAAGCCAATCATGGGAATCGTGTGCGGTCCTTGAAAGGCCGCATATCGAACATCGTGTTTGGCTTCCAGCAATAGTTGACGCAGGTCTTCCGCGCCGCCAATTGAAAGTATGGGATCGATGCGCCCGTGGGTTTGCGCAATTTTCAAGGGCGAATGCCGGTGCGCCGCTGCGGCCCAATCGGATTCGCAAATCAATGCACCACTCCAAATAATCAATCCTCCCAGCGATTCGGGATAGTGTAGGGCCACATCAGTACTCAGCATTGCTCCTTGTGAAAAACCACCGACCACAATTTGATTCGACGCCATTGAGTATTCAGCCTTCAGCGCGTCGATGATTTGAAAAATCATCTGCCGACAGGCTGGTAAATCTGGGGGTGACGTGTGGCGCATCTCACGTGTCTCACCGACTTCCATCAATTGTTGGAGTCGCTCTATATCGATCATCCACCAGGCGCGCGAATCATACATCGGATCCAGTTCAAGCGGTGCCGTGGGGAAAACATAAATCGCTTGAGCCAGTCTGGAATCGCCAGCAATAAATTCATTGGCCAACGAGACGAGATCCTCACCAGAAGCCCCGAATCCATGGCACAGGATCACCACTGCTTGCGGAGGAGTATCCAGGTCGTCGGATTGGACGACGGTACAATTGAGTGGTCCGATTTTACGTGATTTTTTTTTGATCATCGATTGAGCAGCTGTTTTTCAGAGTGAATTTTGGATTGCCGGACAAACAATTCGTTGAAGTTTATGCAAACTTGAATCCGCCATTGACCGGAAAAGTCTGTCCCGAAATAAATCGAGCCTCGTCGCTACACAAAAACGCCGCAACCAACGCGACATCGGTCGGGTTTCCCCAGCGGTTCATTAAAGACTCTCGTGATGCGCGTTCCGACCAATAGGCGTTGGCCTGTTCGCCCCATTGAGTCTGAATCCAACCGGGCGCGAGACAGTTGACCCGAACCGCGGGAGCGAGCGATTGAGCCAGGCTGCGGGACATCGCCATAATCGCCCCCTTTGTCGTCGCAAACAGCTCGCCGCTGTCGCCTGCCATTCCTTGAGTCGCCTGGTCCCACCCCATATTGATAATATTGTATGCGCCGCTGAGGGACGATTTCGTCTCGACAAACCGCTCGATCATTCTTTTTCCGATCGCGCGGGACAAGTAGAGCGTCGCGGCTACATCGACTTGCCACAAATAATGCAATTTTTCCCCCAAGGGCCTGGATGGCCAATCACCGGTCAGTACGTCTCCTCCGGCATTGTTAATCCAACCATCGATTCCGTCGTGTACATTCCATGCCGTTTGAACAAATTCCGACATCGAATCGGTTTTTGTGAAGTCGCAGAATAACGTGGCGACCCCCGAGCCTCGCGATTCGACTTCAGCCTGTACCGCCGCCATCCGTGCGGAAGGTCGCCGACCATGCAACAACACCCTGGCGCCGCGGTCGGCCAGTTCGATCGCGATCGCCCGCCCGATGCCGGATGACGATCCAGTGACCAGGTAGGTTTTTCCCTGCATTCGAGTGGTCAGTGTGGGAACGGTCATTTTATTGGGGCCGGCACAGTCGTGGCTATTGGTTGTTGGTTGCCGTAGAATTCTCAACCCGAATGGGCAATTCAAAACAAGCCATTTCAAGTTCACTGCGAACCAATAGCAGATTGCCGTACAAACAGAGGGTGTTCCAACAGGTACCGGAAATGGTTTTGATCGAGCCAAGTTCCTGAAATTCTGTTGGATCAGCAGATATCAACAACAGTTGGCCTCCTTCAGAATGAACCAACAATTGATCACCGACTAACAATAACTGACCATTCCCAAAACGCCCCCGCTGTTTCCATTTCCGAGACAGCGTTTCCAGTTCGGTGCATTCGAGATAGCCGTCGGATAAAGAAAACGCGTGTCCTTGAAAGACCACCGGACTGGTTAATTTTGTCTTCATTACTCGCGAATCAGTTTTCAGTGATCGAACGGAAATTACGCCCCCATCTTCCGATAGCTCAATTAACTCACCGCCAAGGTTATAGCCCTTGGAAAGGGCTAGTCGATTATCTGCAACAAATGTCACCTGAGAGCAATTCGCATTAGCATTGCTCTTTCCGGCTCGTTCATGATTCCATAATTCAATCCCCGATTCCGGATCGTGCCCCACCGCGTGGTCTTCCGCAACCAGCACAATCTGAAGCTTGCCAAGCACCGTTTCCAACGACGGAGAACCGTAAGCCACCATGCGTTTGCCACCGCGCCAAATTTCTTTCCCGGTTTTTTTGTCAAAGGCAATCAGCGTTGTTGTCGATTTTTCCGGGTCGATACTTGGCCCCCCAGCCGGAACAATGACCTTGTCTTGATAAACCAGTGGCGAACCAGAACGGCCCCACATCAAATTCGAGTCCTCCATCGAATAGCTGAGACCCAAGCCATTGGTATGCGAGATTTGGGAAATCCCAACCAATGTGGGTACATCGGCGCTCCAAACGACTTCGCCCGTCGAACCATCGAGGCAATCCAAAACACCCGTACCACCGGTCACGTAGACCAATCCCTCATCAATTGTTGGCGTGGCGCGAGGGCCAACTTTGCCTAATGCGGTGATGTCTTCATGTCTCCGCGGCGCCCGATGGATCCAAGCCAACTGGCCAGTTTCAATTTCGTAACACGCCACACATTCATCCGCTCCGCGTTGCTCTTGCGTGACGGCGTATCCATTGACGGCGACAAATCCTGACCAGCCTTCCCCAACGTTCTGTTTCCAACGCAGAACCGGCGGGGTGGTTTTCCAATCGGAATCCAAAACAACTCCGTCGACAGTACCATTGCGGTGTGGCCCCAGGAATTGAGGAAAATCTCGCGTTGTGGTGGTTGTAAAATTGATTGCGCCAGTCGATTTTGTAGCGAGACTGACATACTCGACTGTGGATTGCCAAAACCGCGGCTTCCAGCCGATAACATTTCCATCGCCGCCGAAACTGGGAAAATACAATGTAAAAAATGCCGCCGGGATCAAGATGATCAACAGACCAAGGACACGCAGTTTGGCCCAAAAGAAAGCCCAGCTGCTCCAAGCCACAATCAAAACAATGGTGAAAACCCCGTTCAAGACATTCGGAATACCCGGATTAAAATTGAATCGTTCATTGAGGAAATCAACTTGGAAATGTAGATACGACAATCCGAGTAGGACCAAGGCTGATCCAGCCAACATCTTCACGGGAAAACGTCGGTTGGAGTGCTGGGTATCATCTCTCATTGAGCCATCTTTGCTTTGAGTAGCTTGATCGATGCTTCGAGTCCATCATGATGTTCGCGTTGAGCCCATTTGAGAGGCGTTGATTGCGAGCGTTTATCGACGATATTCGGATCCGCACCAGCCTTTAACAGCAATCGCACAATCGGAGTGGAATATTCATCCCCCTCAAACACGGCGTAATGTAAAGGCGTCTGGCCAAAATCGCCACGACTGTTGACGTCGGCACCGGCGTTAATGAGCAAACTTACGATGGCTTCGTACTTTTGCCAACATGCCATATGGAGCGGTTGGTCGTCAGTTTCAATTGTCTCTTTTACCACTTGGGGATCCTCGTCGATCAACCGTTTGACAGTATCCAGATCGCCACGTTCGGTAGCGCGGAAAATCATCGGTAGCGAGGCATCGTCGTCGGCGTCGGTGTAGGAAAAAGGCATTTCTAATCGCTGGTCAATGCAAGACTAGGAAGGGTGGACACGTTTGGAAAACCAAGTTGGATCTCAAAACAAAACTCTGGTAATTTAAGCAAATGAAAGCGTAACTGTCAAAGTCGGTATGGTTCGGATAACCCGCAATTTTTCTAATTTGCGGAAAAAACGAACCTCTGTGAATTTATCGTCGCGGATCCCAACCCAGAGAAACCCGAGAATTGGGCCAGTATGAACTTTCATTAATGTAGCCATTTAGCGTCAGGCATTGCATCGCTACGGCAGCCATGCCCGGATTCTGCGGCGTTTGGGTAATCACAGGAGGTCCCCACACAGGCTGTATTCAATTCAATCGCTAATCCCCACTCGATTAATCGGACTTGATTCTCGAAAAAAACGCGGTTTCCAAACCGGTGAACTTTCGCAATATCTTTGGTTGATTATGATGGTGGATCACTAAAAAAATACTCGTCCGACGCACTGGGTTCGATTTACATGTTAAAGGCCGCGAAAAATTCGATCTGTTGTATTGGGGCTGGCTATGTCGGCGGTCCGACGATGGCCATGATTGCTCATCGCTGCCCGAATGTTGATGTCCACGTCGTTGACATCAATCAGACTCGAATCGACGCCTGGAATTCCGATTCACTGCCGATTTACGAGCCCGGCCTGCTCGAAATCGTCAAAAGCTCGCGCGGCAAAAACCTGCGTTTTTCGACCGATGTCGCCGCTGCTATCCGCGAATCCAATATTGTTTTTATTTCCGTAAACACCCCGACCAAGACATTCGGAATCGGATCGGGCCGGGCCGCAAATTTGGAGTTTATCGAAAAGTGTGCCCGCCAGATCGCCGAGCATTCGGAAGGCCACAAGATTGTTGTCGAAAAATCGACGTTGCCCGTTCGGACAGCAGAAGCGGTCAAGCGGATTTTGTTTTCGTCCGGCAACCCCAACGCCACGTTCGATATTTTAAGCAATCCCGAGTTTCTGGCCGAAGGAACGGCCATTGAAGATTTGATTTCCCCCGATCGCGTCTTGATCGGCGGTGAGTGCCCGGACGCGATTGAAACGTTGGCGGCCATTTACGGGAATTGGATTCCCCGCGAAAGGATTATTACAACCAATCTGTGGAGCAGCGAACTGTCGAAACTTACCGCGAATGCCTTTTTGGCTCAGCGTGTTTCATCGATCAACGCGATGTCGGCACTTTGCGAAGTCACCGGCGCGGACGTTGACGAAGTGGCCAACGCGATTGGAACCGACTCACGGATCGGCGGCAAGTTTCTCAAATCGTCAGTCGGCTTCGGCGGATCCTGTTTCCAAAAAGATATTTTGAACCTCGTCTATTTATGTGAGCATTTTGGTTTGCCCGAAGTCGCCGAGTATTGGGAACAGGTCATCAAAATCAACGACTACCAAAAACGACGTTTTTCGGAAAAGATCGTCAAAATGATGTTCAATACCGTTTCTGACAAACAAATCGCGATCTGGGGGTTTGCTTTCAAAAAAGACACCAACGATACGCGCGAATCAGCCGCGATCTATGTCTGTCGAGACCTGCTCAAAGAGCGCGCTCATCTACATATCTACGATCCGCGCGTCGAAAAAGAAAAAATCAAACAGGAATTGTATGCCCTGATGGCCGCACCCGATGGTGAAATCAGCCAGGAAAATCGTAACTTGATCGAAAACAATGTCGAGATTTTTGATAGCCCCGCAGCGGCTTCGGCCGGGACTCACGCAATTGCCGTGATGACCGAATGGGACGAATTCAAAACCGTCGATTTCAACAAGATTTACGATTCGATGAAAAAACCGGCATTTTTGTTTGACGGGCGTAATTTGTTGAACCGCGAGATGTTACGCGAGATCGGCTTTGAGGCTCATGCAATTGGCAAACCTGGTACGTTTAGCCTGCCCTAACATCGGCTCGAGGTTCCTGAAGAAATTCCCAAACATGTTTCGCCGGGTTTGGAAATGATGATGGAATTGTTTTATGGGATTTAACGCTGCCACCATTAGTGATCATCGCAAAAAGAGCAGCGAATCTTAGACTGTAGTTTGACAATCCACTAAGATTGGTCGGCCGAATTCGGGTTGTCCGCTGTCGCGTTGGATGGTGCGGTAAAAAAAACCAACACCAGTACCCAAAAGCAAAGTATCAAATTCTGTACGGGAATTTGCAACGCGGACGGCAGCGCATAAATCATCAATACGGCTGGAATCCAGACGACCCAATTAGCGAACAATACCGGCAAGACCTGACTCCAATACCAGGCTGCTCCCAGCGATTGCCAAGTCCGTCGGAAGGAATATCCGTTGTCGCGCCAGCAATAGAACATCATCACATTGACCAAACCAAACAACGGCACCCAGACGAATTGATCAATCAGAGTTTTGGTGGCAATCGTCGCGATATCGGCAGATGTCCCGAACAGGACGCCTTGCAAACGATAGAAATAATCGGTTTCGATTCCTTTGTAAGCCCACAACAACGTGCTGAAAATCACGATTTCCCAACTTATTTTCGCCCGATCGTGATTCAGCAACTTGGGCAATAGCACTGGGATCAGGCCACCGAAGATCCCCGTCGAGATCATACTGAAAACCCAACCCCAACTGGTTTTCAATCTCCCGACGCTTTCCAGCCCATCGTGAACGGCCGGAATATAGTGGTAACTGGTGATTAGCACCGCGCCGAATATCCACAGTGCCATTGCCGGGACCCGATTTCTAGTTGCCGCCGCGATGCCTTTTGTGATGGCTGACTGCCACGGAGTCATCATGGAAGAACCGTTTCGATTCATGTGGAGTTGGCCAAGACAATTTTATTTGGCGATTGTTTCAGCAAATACTGCACGACGGCAAAACTGGCGGCAACACCACTCTCCAGCAATGGCACACCGCCACTAGCATACGAACCGCAAAACCAGACTCGGCGATTCGATTCTCGGTGAAGATCGTCCAACAGTTTCAATCCGTGCAGCGATTTTTGATTGACAACAGGCCGTTGCAAACGACGTTGGCAGATAACTTTGTCAGCACTCGCTGCTTGGATCGGCATGATGGTCTGGAACACGGAGGGTAGGGTCGCCCAGGCCGGGTAAAACCGATTCAACCAAACAGAGCACATCGCCGCATCGTGACGGCGATTGGTAAGTAAATTAAAAGTCGACCAATCACTTCGATGCGGCGGCATCAATCGTTCATCCCGGTGCAAGACCACTTCGACATTTTCGTATTCAAACGACGCCAACATTTCACGCTCGCGGGGAGTAATTTCCGGCATTAACTGCAGCGCCGAATTCGCCTGCGTGGCCATAATTAGATGCTCAACCGTGATTTGTTCGCCTGAATCTAGCGACAATTGCACCTGTTGTTGTTTCGCCTCAACCGATCGCAAGCCAACCCCACAGCGCACGTCGCCCAGTGCCGTGGTCAGTCGGCGCACAATATCGTTTGCCCCGTGTCTCGCCCGTAACAATCGATCACCCGTCGCTAAAGACAACATGGCTCGAAGCATGATTTCCGCCGGATACCGTCGGAGGCTCTCGTAGGAACAGGTGCAAACGGTCGATGACAGGGCTGGGAAAAGAAATAGTTCGCGGAATGCCGCCGAATATCGCTGTTGGTCGAGATAGGATTGGAAATCCATTTTTTCCGCTCGGCCGGCCACCAAATCGCTGCTCGCCGTGGCTTTCATGCGGTAGATTTCCCGGGCGATCTGGCGATACTTTTTCCGCCACAGCCATTTCATTGACCAGAATTCAAAAAAGGTATGACCAAAATTAAATTCTGAATCGCGTCCAATCTCACCATATGACTTCGATGGTTCGACGATCTCCATTTCGACTTCGAGCGCCTGGTACAGACGATACAAATTGGGCCACAACGCCGCATTGAACATACGCAGTGGCAAATCGGCTTCCAAGGGAATTCCGTCCATCGAAAAATCGACACCGTGAGCCGCTAATCCAACCGCCGGCATCCGCTCGATGAGCACTACTTCGTGACCAGCCTGATTTAACAACCAGCTCGCGGTTAGCCCGGCGATTCCGGTTCCGACAACGGCTATTTTCATTGGCGATCCGAACGGCGCGAACCGCTATCCAAACGCTTTTTCAAGTTCGTCCAAAACACTTCGTTCGGCGTTGGAAATCTTGCTGCCCAAACCGAGAAACCCCCCCGCCGATTTCGCCACTGCTTCAGCGCGCTGCAGAACTTGCGACTTAAGTTGTTGCATCGACGCAGGTTCCAATGAATCATGGAGCGCATGGATATAGGCCTTCCAACTTTCCAAGAGACTTGTTGGCGGCCGGGACTTCAGCCAGAAATCCAGCGTCTGATGGGGGGCCGTTCCAATCTTGATTCCCGCGATATCCGCCGCTTGCAGAATCGCGTTCTTTTCCGCTTCCTCAATTACATCATCGGCCCAGGCAACGACCACCAAAGGGATCAAGCCGACTGAAAGCAAGGTCTCCGGAGTTATCCCATTGGCCAACAACGCATTCAATACGACCGGATCATGGATACCCGACGCTTGTTCGAGAGACGTTCGGGATTTATCCGCAGCCATTTCGCTTCGAAGTTTTTCCAACAACTGTTGATCCTTTTGCTGAAAAAAAAGATCCTCAATCGCCCGACCACGTTCATGAATGGAATCGTCCATCAAAAAATTCTCCGAATTAAATTAACAGCTGATATGGTCTTAACCGCAAAAAACGACGACTCCATCACGCAACCCACAACTTGAGATCTACAGTTTAACGCGAATTTTGTCCGCCGACAGGCGGGGACAATTTATCGCAGAGCCTTGTTTTGGCCGTCCAACGGGGGCACTGAAGCCTGTCAAACCTTGCCGGTTTTTTCGTTTTTTTTGGTTGAGATAAAGATTCCGGATCGCCAAATCCAAAATCGCCGTCGAGTCCGCCCAGGGAGGTGTTGGACTTGGAGGATCGTAACCAACATACCGGAAAGCACGTCCGGACTCGAAAACCATTCATTCATTAGTCGATAATCCGGTGAGAGTGTTTCCCCAAGACAGGTATTCCCATGCTTCCAAGATCTTGCCAGCCGATTGCCAACAAAATGCTGGTGTTGATCCTGGTTGCGGGCGCCACTTTTTTTGGCATTTGCAGCGTTGCCGTCTCCGACACCACGCAACAACTTCAAAGTGCGGTCCATCGACTCAACGCGACGCTTGGCTCCGACGAAAAAGCGGAAGGCTGGCGGCGATTCTTGCTGTTGAACGTTTTAGAAACTCAATCCGCAATGGGCGAACAAGCGGACATCGCGGCGTTGCAGCGGCTTCACCAACAGTTTTCGAGCAATACTCCCGGCCTTGATCATCCCATTTTTGCCGATGTTCGAATAGCGCTGGAAAACCAGATTCTAAATCTTTCGTTCGTGAATCAGATCAATCTCCCAGATGCAGTTCAGCGAGCTGTCAATCAGTTTCGGCCAATTTCCATTCAAAACATGCAAGCTGTTCGCGACCAAGCGACCCACGAACTGGCGGCGCTGAGAGACTTCTATCGCGTTGAACTTCCCAGTTACGATCGCGCCGACGCGTTTTACACGTTGCAACTCGACGAAGCAATCGATTTTTTGAACCAAATTACATTTGAACTTGCCCCCGAGATCTCGGTGGGCAAAATGAATTCAATGATCCGCGATCTCAACGCGAAAAAGCGGGTGGTCATTGAAAAAGTTGACGCTTTG
>JANNWZ010000056.1:0-22972 GCA_031409295.1 Mariniblastus sp. | reverse complement strand
ATGGGGGGTGGCGATTGGTGTCAGTTGTTCAATTTGTCTGACGATTTTGGGTTTGTTTCTGGGCGGCGTAATCAACAGTCGGGCGATGGGGATCGGGATTTCCGTGTTGTTCATCCTGTTGTTGGGTTGGTTGTTTGTTCTGTGGTGCTCTTTCGTTTCCGAGGTCTTGGTTGGGCGCGGCCTCGGTGTTTTTGCCGTACTAGGGGCACAACCTGCGATTTTCGGATTGTTTGCGTTTTTCGGATCGACGGCGGCCTTACTGTTGGTCTCGGCGGCGTCGCAAATTTCTTTTGCTGCGGACAATCAAGCGACGCGTATTCGTGTGACCATGCTAATCCAGCAACTGCTGTTTTGGGCATTTCTGGGAATGATGCTTCAAATTGGACCTTTCCACATTGAAGCATTTTGGGTCCTGGCAATGTTTATCGGACACTACTGGTTAGTCATGGGATTCTTGATGATCGGCGAATCTCCGCGAAGGTCACGGCGGGTTCAACGAACGTTGCCTCAGACGATTTTCATGCGTTCCGTGGCGGGATTGTTGATGCCGGGACCGGGTCGAGGGTTCTTGTTCGCAATGGCGATGCTGTGGTCATCGGGTGGCGTGTTGCTGGGTTTGGTTTTGTTTCAGGAACAACTGATGCTTGCCAGTTATCGGGCCGAGATGCTCAATAGTTTTGGGCCGGGCAATTTATTTGCCGTGGCTCCAACAAATGTATGGAAAATATTCAATGCGATTAACGCATGTTGTTTGTATCCTTCGTTGTTTCTGTCCATCGGTTACCTGTGTGCCCGCTGGCGATTACATCGGGGCAGGTTTGAGTTGGCCAGCGGTATTGGCCCCGCGATTAGTCTCTTGGCCGGTTTCATAGCGATTGGCTTGTTGAGCCTTGCTGCAGTGGTCTGGCATCTCTCATGGACCAACTATGGGGGGCGATCGGACTATTCGGTCGTTTGTCTCTTGAATTGGTATTGGACGGTTTATGAAATGGGTTCTCGCAACGGTAACTCTTCCTCTTTGACGGACGTGTTGTTGGTGTTTTTCTTGATTCCCAGTAGCGTGCTGATTTTGCCAGCGATCGTATTGGCATCGCGAGAACTATTGCAACTTCCACTGGCCATTCCCGAACGGGTGGTGATCGATCAACAGAAGCCAGTTCAACGACTGCCCGCCGGGGAATCCATCGACGAAATTTTCGGCGAGCTGAGATAAGTACTTGGAGGTTGTTCAGCACTGATTGGAGAGAAAGTCGAAATTCCAGGGTCGATTCGCCAAAAAATGGTTCGAACCGAGGTAAGAACTTGACCGACGAAACGCTCCAATTAGCGAGTTCTGTGGAATCACTTGCCCCTCGATGGAGACGCGTCTCGTGGGATCACCGAATCACGGCCGCTAATTCTTCGAGCCCGAAAGAAACACCGTCGATGCGAGTTCTAATGATTGCGATACGGACATCACTAGGATGATTGTTCAAGCAAAGTCAATTAATCGGCTGGCATGGTCAATGGACCCATGGGAGCCCATTGAGCCGTTTTGGACATGAACGAAATTGAACAAGACAACTGGTTGAGTCGATTGCAAGTCGGTTCCATTGATCGCGATCTGGCGATTGCCGAGTTGCGCAGTTATTTGGTGCGCGGCTTGAACCGGTCGTTGACACATCGCTATGGCGGCAAGATCCAGGTTGATGATTTAGCGCAGGAAGCACTGTTGAGAATTCTGGATTCGTTGGATTCATTCGAATCGCGCAGCCGTTTTACCACCTGGGCTATGGCCATTGCGATCCGGTTGGGAATCAGTGAATTGCGGCGGCGCTACTATCGTGATGTTTCGTTAGAGTTGTCGACTGCCGATGGAAAAATTCAATTCGACTCGATCGACCCACGTGCGATGTCGGTTGAGTCCCAGGCTATGAAGACAAATCTGGTGGAGTTGTTGGAAACACTAATCAATGAAAAGCTAACCGACAAGCAACGTGGGGCGATTCGCGGATCCTTGGCGGGCCTGCCAGTTGAAGAAATCGCGTTCCGGCTGAGAAGTAATCGAAATGCGATCTACAAACTTTTGCACGACGCGCGACATCGTTTGCGGCAGGAATTTGAGGCCCGTGGGTACGAGGCCTTGGACATTTCAACGTTTATTATTTGAGGGCGCCCGATGGAAATTTCTTACGACCAAGCCAAGCGGCTGCTCAAGCAAATTTCGGATACCTTGCCGGATCAGCTCGATTGCGATGGTTGCTATCGGTCGATCCCGGAATTTGCCGATGCCGAGGTCCAAGGTCACTCGCTGTCGTTGGATTTGATCGACATCCAAACGCACCTGCAACAATGCCCATGTTGTGCCTACGAATATGAGGCGCTCTGCGAGGCGATCCGGGAAATGGAACGGAGCTAATTCAGTTCTTTCGAGGCGTTGTTTTCAGTCAATTTTAGATTGGAGCGACAGGCAATCCGCTACCAGTGTCGACAACGGGTTAAAAATACGATTCGACGAAAATTCCCGAGCGACACGCGCTGAACGTTGTGACGTGAGGCTTCGTTGATTCATGCCGATTGTCCGCGTTCGCAGTCGATCTTACAGAATTTCCTATGAATTTTGGAGTCGATACTCGTAAGATCGGTCTACTACGAGGCGTCTCATGTCCATCGCCGGCGTCGCGACATTTTGGACTCTTTTTTCCTCGAATAAAACTAAGGGTGGGTATTTCTGTGAATCGAACGATTTGTGCTGCGTTGTTGGGCTTGTTTGTACTTGCTGTCGTGTCAGGTTGTAGTGATCCGAACGCCATGGAGCCGAAATCTGGCTCGATGATGAAGGACGACAAGATGATGAAAGACGACAAGATGATGAAGGACGACACGAAGATGATGGACGACACGAAGATGAAAGATGACACGAAGATGGACGACACGAAAATGAAGGATGACAGGTAACATTTCCGAAGTCGCGTCATAATTGGGGGAGCTTGGAATGAACGAAATCCCGAAAATTCCCGATAACGAGCTCACAACGCCTGCGCAATATCTTAATCGACGAGCGCTGCTTCGATTGGGGGTTGCTTCCGGCAGTATTGTTGCCTCGGCATCGCTCTATCGCTGGTTTAATCCGGCAACTTTGATGGATTCTTCGACGGCTCCGTTGGTAGATCTGCAGCCGTCGGCAATATCGGGAGAAGAACTTCTTTCGCGGGGTTGGCGAGTCGACGAACCCTCGACGTCGGAGTCGAGGATTCTGAACTACAACAATTTCTACGAGTTCACTACGCAAAAAGAGTCGGTTTCAAAAGCAGCTGCTGATTTCAAAACGGACGGTTGGAAAATCGAAGTTGATGGATTGGTAAACAAACCGCAGTCTTTCACGATCGAAGACTTGCACCGAATCAGTGCTCCTGAAGAACGCGTTTACCGAATGCGTTGCGTGGAGGCTTGGTCCATGGTGATACCGTGGGCCGGTATTCCATTGGCACGTCTGTTGGAGACCGTTGAGCCGTTGTCGATGGCTAAGTACGTGGCCTTCGAGACGCTGCTGGATCCCGTTCGGATGCCTGGTCAGAAAACAAATGTATTAGATTGGCCTTATATTGAAGGGCTGCGTTTGGATGAAGCCTTGCACCCTCTGACGTTGTTGGCCACGGGGTTGTACGGCAAAGTGTTGCCGCCCCAAGACGGGGCGCCGGTGCGGTTAGTCGTTCCCTGGAAATATGGGTTCAAGGGAATTAAGTCCATTGTAAAAATTTCCTTGGTCGCCGACCAACCTGCAACGAGTTGGGGACGTTTTGCACCCAATGAATACGGCTTCTATGCAAATGTGAATCCAACTGTAGACCATCCCCGGTGGAGCCAGGCGACGGAACAGCGAATTGGCGAGAACCGGCGACGTAAGACGTTGATGTTCAACGGATATGAAGAGCAAGTTGGTGGCCTCTACGCCGATTTGGACCTAAGAAAAGACTTTTAAGTGACTCTTCCGGAAATCACCCCATGAGTACAGGAACGCTTCCTTCCCGCATCGGTCTGCCCCAAGTCGAAACGGTTTTTTCGCTGCAGTTCTATCGAGTACTGGTAATACTAAATGGAGCAGTTCCGGCAGGCATGCTGGCGTGGGATGCGTATCATGACCAATTGGGTGCGAACTCGGTCAATTATGCGCTGCACGTAACGGGAATACTTGCGCTTGTTTTTCTGTTTCTTTCCTTGTTGATTACGCCTCTTCGTTGGTCCACCGGTTGGGGTGGTTGGGTGGCGTTTCGGCGATCCCTGGGATTGTATGGTTTTTATTACGCGCTCTTGCATGGAGTGATCTACGTCGGTTTCGATCGCGAATGGAATGTTTCCAGCACACTACAAGAAATTTGGATGCGGCGGTTTCTGCAGATCGGCGTGTTGGCAGTATTGTTGATGATCCCGCTGGCCGTTACGTCGACGAATTCGATGATGCAACGGCTGGGTTCAAAACTCTGGAAACGGTTACATCGCTTAACGTATGTTGTGGCCGCGTTGGGAGTGCTCCATTACTACCTCTTAGTCAAATCGGATGTTCGTCTGCCGTTAGCTTTCGCAGGTGTCCTTTCGATCTTGCTGGGACTGCGATTGGGGCGACATTATCTCGAACTATTGGCCCTCTCAAAACGGAAGTTTCCGCCGGTTGCAACCGGAGCCGCCCAGCGCTCCAAATATTGGAACGGTGAGCTGGTGATTGCCGCGATTATTCAAGAAACGCCGGAGGTGCGAACATTCAAGTTGCGCGCTCTTGACGGGGGCGCATTACCGTTTGACTACTTGCCTGGCCAATACCTGAATCTGCAGTTGGAGATCGCCGGACAACGTGTACATCGTTCCTATACGATCGCGTCCGCACCGACTCAACGAGATGCTTGCGAGCTATCGATTAAACGGGAAACAAACGGTCTCGCCTCGAGATATCTGCACGATCAGGCGCGGGTTGGCGATCGATTAAAAGTAGCGGCACCGGCTGGAAAATTCGTTTTCACCGGAATGGACTCAGCCGCCGTGTTTCTCGTTGCCGGAGGCGTGGGAATCACGCCCCTGATGTCGGTGGTTCGATATTTGACCGATCGAGCTTGGGACGGAGACATATTTTTTTTGTTGAATATGAAAACGGAACAAGACATTGTTTTTCGTGAAGAAATTGCCTGGCTACAGAAACGTTGCCCGCGATTGCATGTGTGTGTCACGCTGACTCAAATTCAAGCCGACGATGTTTGGTCCGGGGAACGCGGGAGACCCACCATGTCAATGATTCAATCGTTTGTCCCGAATCTTGACCGGCTGCCAGTCTACATTTGCGGACCACAGCCCATGATGGATGCAACACGAGACTTGTTAGTTGCATGTGGAGTCAGTCCGTCAAATATCAAAACAGAAGCCTTCGTTTCGCCGCCGACCAATGCTGTCGACGATCCTGCCGATGGTGGTTTGCCGAGTCGTGCGGACCAAGGCCTTGTTGACAATCAGTCGACGGCGAGGCTCGGGAAATCGGTTGATTCCTTTGTCGTGGAACTTTCAATCTCGAAGATCAAAACAACCTGTTCGGGGAGCGCGACGATCCTGGAAGCTGCCGAAGAGGCTTCCCTCAACCTTTCTTTTGAATGCCGCTCGGGCATTTGCGGTCAATGCAAGACTCGGTTACTAGCGGGATCCGTGGAAATGGAAACCGAAGATGCGTTGAGCGCTGACGAAAAATCACGTGGTCTCATTCTAGCTTGCCAAGCTCGTCCGACTTCCGATGTGGTAGTCGAAGCGTAACCAAAGCAGTCGATGGGGTCACTGCAACGGCCACCGATGCCGGTGACGATCATTGGGCCGGCCTCAACCGTCAAGACTCAGTTCTGTCCGGGAGCTCAATCGGTTTTGATTCGCTCCAAAAATAATAATCGGTATCGACCGCTTTACCACCCAGTCGCGCCACGAATTGCGCGATTTGACCTCGGTGATACCACGCATGACCAAAGACCTGGGTGAGTACGCTCTCGACATCCCAGCGCAGTCTTTTCCCATCGGGAGTTTCCCACTCAAACATCCGAGTCAAATCGACATCGGTCAAATGGCCCAAATATTCCACCCACGCAGCCTCGGTTTCGGCCACCAGCCTTGGCAAATCGGCCAAAGCCACGTTTTTCGGAAACCGACCCGGTGACTCTGCGAAATGCCCCAATCGATAAAGCCATCGCCGTCGAGCCGCTACAAGGTGCGACATCTTATCAATGGCCTTTTGATACTCGGCATGAGAACGAGCCTCGTCTGGTATCGACGCGAGCATTTCCAGCGACTGGGCGTTGCAGTTTCGTTCATACGCATACCATTTGCGGAATCGATCGGAGATGGTTGGCATCGGCTCGTCAGGGGTGAAGGGCGGAAACTTCGGAAAATCAAGCGGCATAATAGCAGAAAATTCAACGATCCATGCGACGCGACGAAGCCAAAACGGAAAAGCAGTTGCCACACTTCCATTCGACTGCCACGCGAGTCTGACCGTTTGTTTGGCTGCGGATCTTCGCGCAAAACGCGAAAAAGCGGCTAACCCAAATCCAGCATCCGTTGCAACGCGACCCAAGCCCAGCGTTGCGTTTCGTCGTCGACTTTGATGATGTTGACCGGTGTGTGGGCGGCCAGATTTTCCAGGCTCCAACAAAGCGGAGCCAGCTCGACGCCGTGCTGCGAAGAACTCGCACTAACATCCAACGTGGGGAATTGAATTTTTTGCACCAGAGGCGCGTCGCCAGGCCCTTTCGAGAGAATCATTCGACAATGTTCAATTTCGGATCGGGTGTTACCACCCAGCTGATTCGGATGGGGGTCCCACACAGATATCTGTGTATCGGGAATGCCCAGGGCCAACGCGGTGTTGCAACCCAGATTTTGATCCGGAAAAAACAACACGCGGCTATTTTTTTCGAACGCCCATTTCAAAATACGGCTGGCATTACTGGAGCTGCAGACGATCCCTCCATGTCGCCCGCAAAACGCTTTCCCTGCCGTGGCTGAGCTGATCGTTGTCACCGGCGTGAGGTCGTGCGTTTCGATGACCTGGCTCAAGCCATTCCACGTCGATTCGAGTTGTCCAATCGACATCGTCGGGCCTCTCGACGAACCAGCGTCCAAGTCCGGCACAATCACCGAAATGCGGCGACCGCCGCGAGCCGCCAACCGATCGGGCGCGTTGGTCACGATGTCGATAGTTTCGGCGATGCAGTGGTCACCACAAAACACGATCGCTTCGCAATCGCGATGAGGGGTTTGTTGGCAGAGCTGCAGACTATCGCCGCGCAGATCGGCGTGGGCGATCACGTCGTCGAATTGAAAGTGATGGGCTAGAATCAACAGGCGATGCCCCATGTTTCTTTTCACTGCGCGGATCCGCAAACTCAGAACATCGTTTCTAAGCGCGCGGTAATCGTCAATTGGAAACAAAGCCGTAGCTCGATTGGTCGTCATGATTTCGGTGTTTTGTCCATGAATCAGCAGTAGACCGATTGTCGCACAAATCAGGGAAGTGGGAAGCGACTTGGGGATCGATTTGGAAGGTGAATTGGACGGTGGCTGGTCTAGGGAATTGGGAATTGACCGCCCGTGGGCAACACGCCGTTCAACGATTCGCCCCATTTTGATTTCGCGGCATCGACGAGCGAGAGGCGGATCCCGTTGGGCTCTTGGGCTATTTGTTTATTGATTTGAGCCACCAGCTTTTGCTCATGCTCGGGCATTTTCTCGGTCAACAGGGATTGGACTTCGTCGCTGATCTGTTGAGTAAACTCGCCCCCGATCTTGCTGATCCGATCAATCCGGAATTCTTCGATCGTCAACTTCGCCGCCGTTGCGCTGGGCGTCAGAATCAAATCGGGCGGAAACCGAGACAGGTTCGTTTGCACGCCAATTTCCAAGCTCAGCTGGAGTCGAACTTGCGCGTGTCCGGTGGCGTTGACGCTGTAGAGTTGCACCCCTTTCACCCATTCCGCTTGACGCCCTTCAATATTCAAATGCGACGCGACATGAACTTCCAACGCCAATTTTCCGGTGGCGGACTCGTGGATGTTCTTGATCTGAATCTGGAATTCTTCCGCTGGATTGCGAAGTTCGGCCGAGTATTTTTTCCAGGTTCCGTGATTGACCATTTTCTTGCGACGGCGCGTTTCAATTTTCAAGCCATCGCGTTCAAACTCCAGTCCATCCCAACGATCGGCTTGCCCGCCCCATTTTTTGGTGTCGGAAAATTCGCGCGGTAAATTGGCAAGTGCCAGTCGGGTGATCATCTGATCGATTTGGTCCCCGGCATCGACCGCTGTCGGCAAGGACTCCACAGCGGTCGGAGATCCCGCGTCGCGCGGGGCCGGGTTCTGGCTCCACGAATTGGCCAGGTCGAGGTTCAGCAACAGAACCAGCGACAAGCCAGCAACGCGATAATATTTCACAAATGAAGCCAGCATCACCGAGCATTCTAAATCAGAGTCTGTCGTGCATTCCTCACACATTCGAAGATTCAACACGCTAGAATACCTCATCGGACGTTGACTGGTGTTTTGTTTGGTGTCCCAACGAATTATTCTGAATTCATGATTGTGACAATACTAATTTTCCTGTTTTGAATATGCCCCAATTTTATCCTGTAAGCACCAGTACATAAGTAAACTGGCATAACCACCACCAGTCGACAAAAGTGGAGAAACGAACATGGATTTACAGGATTTACAGGATGATCGTCGATCCGACTTGCAGTTTGGAGATATCACTGAGAAAATCATCGGTTGTGCATTCGAAGTCATCAATGAGTTGGGAACCGGGTTTCTGGAATCAGTTTATGAGAACGCCTTGTCAATCGCTCTCCAGGACAAGGGATTGCGAGTGCAATGCCAGCATCCGATCCATGTTCACTTTCGACAACGAATCGTTGGCGAGTTCTATGCCGACCTTTTCGTTGAAGGAAATGTCATCGTCGAGCTCAAGGCTGCCAAGGCGATCGCTCCCGAGCACCAGGCCCAGATTATTAACTACTTAAAGGCAACTGGAATCGAGGTCGGCCTACTGATCAATTTTGGCAATCCGAAACTCGAATACAAGCGATTCACACGACACAAGTGAATCAATCAACGAAATGAAAGCATCCTGTACATCTTGTCCATCCATGTTCATTTATTTTGTTCAAAAAATTATGCATAGGTGCATAATTGTGTTGAAACAAAACCCATTGCTCAGCCATTGGATCGTTGTGCTATCAACCGGCTGGCTGATCTTGGTTGGTATGTGCAGTCTCAACGGCTGCGCGGATTCCACATTCGGGACCTACCGCGGACTGCCAGCACCGTTGCGCAACGATTTTCCTTATGAAGTTTTGGGGCAAGCGACCAGCCATATCGGCGGTGACAGTTTTCAGATGAACATCGATGGGACAATTCACTTCGTGGTGATTGAAGGGATCGATTCCCCCAAACCCGGTCAACCGTTTTATGACGAAGCGATAGCTCACTTGACGGCGATGGTCGATCACCAGCCGTTGCGATTGCATGTCATAGGGCGGGACTCGCTTGAGCGAGAAGTTGCCTTGGTCTTCGCCATTGTTCCCCCCGTCGCGAATGGCTCCGCACCTGTAGCGGATGTTCCCATTCCTACGGAAGCCTCCCAAACGATCGACCGAGGTTCGCCGGAGTCGGCCCGCGAGGGTGAAACGGATGTCGGTCTCGAAATGATCCAACGGGGATTCAGCTGGTTTGATCGCAGCGATTTTGGCCGGGCCGAGCAATATCGCGAAACGGAGAAGGCCGCCCGTGAGGCCGCCCGTGGGTTGTGGTTAGACCCCAATCCAGTTTCACCGTGGGAATTCGAAGGAGGCCAGAAATGACCAAGTGATACAAAAAAAGTAACCGTTCACGCCTTGATAATGTAGGGTGCGTGAAGTCGGCATTTGCACCAGTGGTGTGTTACGCAAGTCAAGAAAAACCTCACGTCACAGTACACTCACGCGAAAAGATTTGCCGACGCAACGCACCAGCCAGTAAGGACTTGCTGCACACACCCTACGCGCGACCTGTGGACGATTACCAAAAAAAAAGCCGCTTGCCAATTGAATTGGCAAGCGGCTGGTGAGCGATTCCGTTCACGGTTGGTTCAGTCTAGCAAACGCACATGCTCAGCACGTGGTCCTTTCGGACCTTGACCTTCAGAATACTCTACTTTTTGACCTTCGCGCAGACTTTCGTAAGTTGTCCCTTCAATCGCCGAGTGATGAAAGAAGATGTCTCCTCTTTCGCCTTCGATGAATCCAAAACCTTTATCAGTCAGCTTCTTAATCTTACCTTGCGGCATTCCGCCACTCCCAAAACAGAAACAATAAAACTTTTGCCGATCTTCGAATCAAGTAATCCGAAAATCGAACAAGCCTGAACCAACAGTTGAACTGAACTTTCAAACTTGCCTCGAACGATCGACGACACGCCCTGATTCTAGGCCACAGTCCACCCGATTACAAACAAATACAGACAGATTTTTCAAGTTTTTGTGACCTTGATACGACCTCGCCGTTAACCGGTCGAGGCGATTGGTCCCGTTAGACAACTCGGGTATTTTGACTACAATTCTGGCAGTATTGTCCTAAACACCGCGTCCTTTCGAACATCATCAGACTGCGAGATTATTTGTGACTGCGTTTCCTCAAGTCGAAAAAATCAAATACGAAGGCCCTAAATCCAACAATCCGCTCGCGTTTCGGTGGTATAACCCTAACGAATTGGTCGAAGGCAAGTCCATGGCCGACCATTTGCGATTCACGGTTTGTTATTGGCACACTTTTCGTGGGACTGGAAGTGATCCTTTTGGGCCGGGCACGATGTCGAGGCCCTGGGATGATGGCAGTAATTCTGTCGAAAACGCCTGCCATCGGGCTCGAGTCGCCTTTGAGTTTATTGAAAAATTGGGCGCTCCCTTTTATGCGTTTCACGATCGTGATGTTGCGCCGGAAGGTGCAACGTTATCGCAGTCCAATGCCAACCTCGACGCCGTCGCCAAAGTTCTCAAAGAGGAACAAGCCCGCACCGGCGTGAGGTTGCTCTGGGGCACAGCGAACATGTTTTCGAATCCACGGTTTATGCATGGCGCCGCGACCAGCTGCAACGCGGAAGTATTTGCCTTCGCTGCCGCGCAAGTTAAAAAGGCGCTGGAAGTCACCCAGGATTTGGCGGGTGAGAATTATGTGTTTTGGGGCGGCCGCGAGGGTTACCAGAATTTGTACAACACCGACATGAAACGGGAACTTGATCACCTCGCGCGGTTCTTTCATATGGCTGTCGACTACGCGAAAGAAATTGGATTCACCGGACAATTTTTAATTGAACCCAAACCCAAAGAACCGACCAAACATCAATATGATTTTGACGTAGCGACCTGTCTGAATTTTTTGCGCAATTATGATTTGATCGATCACTTCAAGTTGAATATCGAAACCAATCACGCCACACTGGCCGGGCATACCATGATGCACGAACTGGAAACGGCGGGGATGCAGGGTGCTTTGGGTTCGATTGACGCCAATACCGGAGACCTGTTATTGGGCTGGGACACGGATCAGTTTCCAACGGACTACTATTTGACCACCCAAACGATGTTGGTGTTGCTGAAATATGGCTTGGCTCCCGGCGGAGTCAATTTTGATGCGAAAGTCCGCCGCGAGAGTTTTGAACCGATCGATTTGTTTTATGCCCATATTGGGGGAATGGACGCCTTTGCACGGGGATTGAAGATTGCCGCCGCGATTCGCGCCGATCGGGCACTCGAAAAAATCGTGACGGCTCGCTACGCTAGTTGGGATTCTGATTTAGGTGAAAAAATCGAAAGCGGATCTATCGGTTTCAAAGAACTGGAGACCATGATGCTGGCCCAAGGAGAGCCAGCCGACAACGCCAGTGGTCGCCAAGAGTTGATCGAACACATCGTCAATCGCTATATCGATGCCGTGTGACCGCAGTTGAATCCCAGCACGTTGGTTTTCGCGGTCATGATTTGGCTGAACGGCATCCACGGTTTACCAAGTCCCAAAGAAGATGTTGAAATTTTTTCGTTCACGCTCAATTTTTTTAGCAGGCAAACAAATGAGAACGATGTCCGCAGTTTTATCGAGTTGGGCTGTGTTGGGAGTTTTGCTAACGGGCGGTTGTCTGCAATCACCGGAACCGACGGTCCAAGAGAAACCCAAGGAGGGAATTATTGGCAAGACCACGAGAGACATTGGCGAGTTCGACCCACAGGGAACGGCAAAAGAAGTTGATCTAAAAGTCGATGAGAATTCCAATCCGTTAAAAGCTGCGACGGGCGTATATAAATACGCCGCCGCCACGACCTCAATCTTGAAAATTAAACAAGCGATTCAATTGTACAACGCCGAACATGATAGTTATCCCAAAGATCATGCCGAGTTTATGGAGTTGATTGTAAAGCCCAACCAAATCGAATTGCCGGTCCTGCCCGGCGGGGCGCGGTATCAATATGATGTCGAGAATCATGAACTTAAAATTGTCGAAGCGGAATAACGGCCCAACGTTTACTCAGATTTGTTTTTCCCCAACTGCCAGACCGGCCAAATTCTGATCATGCCTCGACAACTTCGTTTCGGTGCGCGCCCACTGGCAAACAATCAAACTGAGTTTCGGGTCTGGGCGTCGAAAGCCAGAAGTCTGCAAGTTGAAATTGTGGAACGGGATAAAAAAAGGGAATCCGTACGGCGAACAGTGCCGTTGGTTCGAGACGCGGAAGATGTTTTCGCAGGAATCATTGACGAATGCCCACCGGGAACGTTGTACCGATATCAAATCAACAATCAACCGGGGCGGCCCGATCCGTATTCCCGTTTTCAACCGTCCGGCGTGCATGGGCCATCGCAAGTCATCGACCCGCATCAGTTTCGGTGGACTGATCAAGACTGGCTGGGAATTGCGAAACAGGATTTGGTTGTTTACGAACTGCATGTTGGTTCGCTGACTAAGACCGGCACGTACCGCGCTGCGATCGACAAACTGCCAGAGTTAAAACAATTGGGAATCACGGCGATCGAGTTGTTACCGCTGGCCCAATCTCCGGGTCGTTGGAACTGGGGCTATGATGGAGTGAACTACTTTGCTCCACGTAATAGTTTTGGCACGCCGGATGATTTGCGTGCCTTGATCGATGCAGCGCATGGAGTCGGTTTGGCGGTGATTCACGATGTGGTTTACAACCATGTCGGACCGGAAGGAAATTACCTTAACGAGTTCGCTCATTATCGTTCGCCCAAACATGGCACTCCTTGGGGCGATTCACTGAATTTCGATGGTCCGCAAGGGGCACGCGTACGTGAATTCGTAATCGAAAATGGTCTGTATTGGTTGGACGAATTTCATTTTGATGGCCTGCGATTGGACGCGATTCATTACATGTTCGACGAATCGGATCATTCAATAGTCCATGAGTTGCGAGCTCATTTTCGGGAGTACGAAAAAACCGTTCCACGAAAATTGTATCTAATCGCCGAATCCAATATCTTTGATCAGGAGTTATTGCACGACGCGAGTAACGACGGTGCCAATTACGATGCGATCTGGTCGGACTGTCTGATGCACTCGATTTATTCGCACGGCAATCCGGAAATTCGATTGACCAATCGGCAGTACCTTGGTTCGGCGGATCTGGCCGAGGCGTTGGAACATGCCTTCGTTTTTTCCGCGCCGCAAGCGATTCGGGTCGACTCGGAATTTCGCAAGCAGCTGCATCCGGCGGGTGAACGAGATTACATTTCCTCATTGATCATGGCTTTGCAGACTCACGACAGTGTGGGCAATCACCCGCATGGAGCTCGCTTGCATCAGTTGATGGGTGTCGACTTCCAACGAGCCGCGGCGCCGCTGATTCTGTTGTACCCTTCGATTCCGATGATTTTTATGGGGGAGGAATGGGCTGCCAATTCGCCGTTTCCGTTTTTTGCGGATTTCGAAGACGCTGGACTGCGCGCCGCAGTAGACAAAGGTCGCCGGGACGAGCATCCGCATCATGACTGGGCCGATTCGCCTTTGCCGTCGGACCCCGCGGCGTTTTATTGCAGCAAGCTTGATGAATCGAGTTTTAGTTTGGAAATGCGGGTATGGTATCAACAACTGTTGAGTTTTCGTCGGCGCGGGCTGGAGGAAGGCTGGCTGGCGGTGTCCAATCTGCAAACAGCGCACGATGCCGCGCAAGATATTTTCAAACTGATTTTCCGAACGCCCCGGGGACGAATCGTGGTCGCGGCTCGACTGGCAATGCGCGGCGCGGACGCGATTCGATTGACAGTCCGGCAACCCATTCATATTCTGCTGGACTCGCGAATGGCTGGAATGCCTGATAACACAGCCTCAGCGGCGGCAACTGCGATTGAGTTGCACGCGCAGCAGTGCTGTGTTTGGTTGGAGCCGTTGGATTTTTGACCACCGAACTTTCGTTGTGGGAGCCCATCATCGCGTAGCGTTTTGGTTTTATGGAATTTCACCTAAAAAAGGAGCCACCGAGAACACCGAGTTCTCAGAGAAATTGTCGAGGGTTAACCATCGTGTTCTCGATGGCGGACTGTTTTGATGCGGATGAGTAGTTTGTTAAGAAATTGGAATTGCCGATGAGCGTTTGGCAGAAAATCTATGTTAGTTTCGGTCTCTTCGCCGTGTCATGGATGGTGTTAGATGAGCAGACGTTCGCCCAGTCAACGTCAACCTCGAAGCCACAACGAGCCAACCAACCGGTCACCCGACCCAATATCTTGATTCTTTATGCGGATGATTTGGGCTATGGCGATCTAGGGATTCAGAATTCCGAGTCTCGAATACCGACTCCGAATTTGGATCAACTCGCCCGCAGGGGCATGCGATTTACGGATGGACATTCCTCGTCGGGAGTCTGCACACCCAGTCGTTATGCGATGTTGACGGGGCGTTACCACTGGCGGGATTTTCATGGGATCGTCGATGTGTTTGGAAAATCGGTGTTCCAGGCGGATCGACTTACTTTGCCGATGATGTTGCAACAGCAAGGCTACCATACCGCTTGTATCGGGAAATGGCATCTGGGTTGGGACTGGGAAGCAATCAAGAACCCGCAATCGCCGCCACTCCAAAGCACCAACGGCAAGAAGGCCGTCTTCGGCCCCGATGCGTTCGAATGGGATCAGCCGATTCCCGGTGGACCGCTCGAGCGGGGTTTTGATTATTACTTTGGTGACGATGTCATTAACTTCCCACCGTATGCCTGGATTGAAAATGACAAATTTGTAACGGCGCCCAACGCGGAATTTGATACCAGGCAATGGAAGAAAATCAAAGAAGGGAACTGGGAGTGTCGACCGGGCCCCATGTGTGCGGATTGGGATCCCTATCAAGTGCTCCCGACACTGGCTCGCAAAGGCGTCGAGTTCATCCAAGCCCAATCCGGCAAGGATCAGCCGTTCTGTCTCTATTTCGCTTTACCATCACCTCACGCGCCGATTATTCCCAACGACGAATGGGACGGCAAATCCCAAGCCGGTGCGTATGGCGATTTTGTCTGTCAGACCGATGCAATTTGCGGGCAACTGTTGCACGCGCTCGAAGACTCGGGTCAATCCGAAAACACGATTGTGATCTTTACCGCCGACAACGGATCCGAGCATTATGCGTATCAGCGCGATGCAAAATTCGGTCATTGGTCATCCAATCCATTTCGCGGCGCGAAACGTGATCTCTACGAAGGGGGACATCATGTACCGTTTGTGATCCGTTGGCCGGGGCTCACTCCCGCTGGATCCGTTAGCAACGCACTCGTTTCGCAAATCGATTTGTTTGCCACGCTGGCGGTATTTTTTCAGGTGACCTTGCCAGATAACGCCGCTGAGGATTCACACAACCTGCTGCCCGTTCTGACGGGCGAATCCGCTCCGGTCCGGACTCATCACGTCCACAATACTGGCCCAGATCGATATGCGTTGCGTTCCGGTGATTGGATTCTGATCAATACCGAAAATGGCTATCAAAATCCAATTAATATTGCTTGGGAAAAACGGCACCAATATCCGGCCGCTGACGACCAACCGACTGAGTTGTACGATTGGACACACGACGTCGAACAACGTCACAATGTCGCCGCGAAACATCCCGACAAAGTCGTCGAGTTGCAAACACTATTGACCACGATTCGCAGCCAACAGCATACGGCTCCCCGTTTGGCGAAGTGAAATATCGTGGCTTTCAATACGTGGAAAATACGCGACCCACGTCACATATTCTATTGGAACAATACCAGTCAGGATTCCGTTGGGCTCGTCCAGATCGAAGATACCATTGGCATGCAACAAGTCGTGCTAAGAAAAAACCAGCAATGACCTGCGATCACGTTGGACGAACAAATTCGCAAAGCCAAACTCTTGCACGTCGGCAACGTCGGCGCTTGATCAATCTTGTTTGGAACCGTCGTTTTCAGGATTCGGTTCGATTTTGGGTTGTTCCGCTTTCATCCGTTCGAGGATGGTCGTGGCGTTGTTCAATTGCGGGTCCAATAATCGATACACGTTGCGTTCACTGTCAATCAACGAACCGTCAAATGCCGCGTCTTCAAATTTCTCGTTAACGCTGAACCAGTGCAGGTCGACAATCGTGTGATCCCTGAGTGGCTCGCTTGAGTCTGAACCCTCCCATGGATCAATTCCCCCGATTTTATCATGCTCCACGCGAGTACAAAGCCAAACACCTGATTTTTCAATCCACTCGGCATTCTCAACGAAACCCGTAAATTGAAACCACTTTCCTCCGGTTCCAGGCCATTTCTCGGATTCTTGGAGCTTGGTAAATGCCCTCGACTTTATTGGCATTAGTGATTGGGAATCAAGATCCGTATCGATGTAGGCCCGGGCATCCTTCGATGTGCCAAAATAGGTCCGTATACTGATAACCTCAGATGATTCTGAAATTGTCGATTTCCACCGATTGGACGATTGAAATGATATATCTTCCTCAAGTAAATCGGCACTTCGGTGCAAACAGCCAAACCAACCTTCCGCTCGTAGGTCAGGCAGCGCGTAGTTAGCATACAACTTCTGAATTTCGGTCTCATTGCCAACTGGAATACGTCGAAAATTAAGGTTTCCGAAGTGGCATTGATTTTGTCCATCCAATACAGTCGCATTGAGCGAATGATCTTTGGATTTTCGAGTTTGTTTGCCGGTCGCTGGATCTGTCTGGCCCAAATCAAGTCGTTCGCGTGTGACCGAATTTGCAACAACAAGTCTTCCAGAATCTGAATCAAATCGAATTCGTTTCCATTCCACTTCTTGAATCAAAACTCCATCAAGGTTGATCTCCTCACCTGAATTGACAGAATCCAAGTTTTTGGAAATCCGAACCAAGCAGTCCCCCGAGCGAATCGCTTTAGCATTGGCCAAAATCCCCTGAAAGTAGCTGTTGGCCACCTCACTCTCTCGATCCCAATCCTCATTGTCTTTGGATTTCGTTGGGGACGTATTGCCTTCTTGAACCGTAAGACTCGAAGAAAAAACAGTAGCGCAATTACTTGCGAATCCACACCAGCTTATTACTGCGAACCCGACGGATCGCCAAATAATGCGTAGCTCATTTTTCATTTCGAAAGTCTCCAGACAAAAAGCAGTATGATACACATGGAAATATATTGATTCCCCCGTCAAATCAATTTTGAAGGGAGCATAGGATTTCCGGTCAACAAATGAGTCTGACCGGAGCCGGGCGCAAAAAAATCGCATGGCTCAAGTTACGGACAAGTTCCGCTTCCTCCTCCGGTAGGTGGAGTCTCCGAACCGCTACCTGTACATGCTTCTGTTGCCAGGGGTTGGCTATTAAAAAGGACCCCAGATCCATTAAGATTGCCACTCACAATATTACTTGGGTTGCAAGCAGGCCTGACATTGTTATCCAAGACCCATGCGTTGTAGTCAGCCAAAGTTGCATAATCGCAAAAACAAGAATAATTTGTACCACAATATATATCTGCAACCGGCCCTGCTAAATTTCCAACTGAGCCTTGCGGCACGAGAATCAATTCCGTTATTGTTGCATTCGCATAATTCCTAAGTTCTTTTGAACGGTCACAGACCCATCGAACTTCATTTTGTTTCCACGGAGTCGGATCACATTTGCCATCAACGACGCATGTTTTTTTTTGTTCTGCAGTAAGAGAATTTGCGCAATTGAAAGTGACCGACGAAAAGCATCCTGCGCCTTCGGGTTTCATATTCCCGGCATTAACCGCCGGAGTTTGGGAAATTGCAACTCCGGAAATTCCAAATACTAAACTGACGAACAGCATAGCGGGAAAAAATTTCATAATCATTGCTCCAACCTTTCTTGAATTTGAATAAACAACACTGGAAACTGGTAAGTAGCTCGCGAAGTCTGGACGCGCCAGACAAGTTTTTTGAGTTCGTCCTCGCTTAGTTTCTTTAGCCGCAACGCCGTTGCTGAATCAATAGAAATTTGAATGAGTGTTACTTTGCTGTTCCCCAATTGCTTTGAACTCAACGACAATTGCTCGCCATTGCCATCGAGCGAAACATTGACCAATACCTCGGGATCTCCTTCCGCTTCGTCTTGGTCAGCAACTTCCAACAAAACCCGCGCTGATCCGGTCCCGTCCTCCTTAATTTTAAATCGAAGTGCTAAGGGACTTAAAGTGACAGGTGGTCTGGGCACAATTCGCACATCAAGAGATACTCTCTTTCTGGTTTCCTTATCCACAACTGTCAAAACGCCCGACAGCCCATCGGGTGGTAGCATTGCTCGAGGAACTGTTAGATTTACAAAGGCCGATTGATCGGAATTCTCCCATTTCCAAGCGACGTCGCGCAATTCGTCCGAAACTTCGACTTCAAGATTTTCAATTGATACGGGTTCGGAAAATAAGACAGGAATCTTGAAACTGCCAAACTTTCCTCTGACTTCAAACGGATTGGCGACGGAACCGAACTGCAGGAGCCCGGAAATTTGCCCTGCGAAATAGAGAGTCGCTACAGGACCTGCCAACGGATCATCGAAAAAATCAAGTTGAACACTTAACAGTTTTGATTTGAGTTGGTCGGGTACGCGAAAGTAAATTTTCCCCTGAACCGACTCCCCAGGTGCCAGCATGCTCGCGGGAATTTGGACGGTTGAACACCCACAGCTCGCCCGGATGGTCTTGAACGCAATGGGATTCTTCGTACCATTGGTTAGCTTGACATCGACCTTATAGGCGGCCCCGATAAACAAGGTTCCTAAATCATCTGGCTGGAATGCGTTTCCAGGCAACATAACCTCCAAAGTGCGAGTGATCACTTGGTCATCGGCGGCAGCGGGACTTTTTTCGGTTTGCCAAGCGTCGAGTGGCGGCAGGTTTGCCAGCAACATCCAACCAAAAACGGCAGTTGCCCACAAGATTCCACCAGCAAGGCTGCGTGTGAATTTGCAACATGAATTGTTCAATGCACTGCCCGTTGTCGATGAACTAACCAACATGAAAACATTCCCAAGTGACCAGGTTTGAAACAAGAAACTAAATGAACTGGAAGAGAGTTGACGCGGAAGTAGCCGCCGCAACTTACCCGCGTTCGCTTGGGGCGTCAATTAAAAAATTCACGCTTGGTTCCGACAGCTGTGTCGCTGGACGCTGTTAAGGGCTTGCTTGCCGTGCGCCAAGTTCAGATTAACCAGTTAGTTAGTTAGTTAGTTAAGGGAGGTTCGGTTTCCGTTGTGGATTTCTCAAAATTTCAAATTTTTTTTCGAATGCTGAAAATCGTTACAGTTTTATCTCGTCGCTTGTGTCGCGATGCTCACAATCATCGGTCGGACATAATAGATCGCTTTTCCATCAGCGACTCTAGACGAACAAATCCACAAACTCGAATTTGTCTACATCGAACAAGCCTTGATCGCTCAGCTTCAACGATGGAATTACCAGCAGCGACAAAAACGACAACGTCATGTAGGGCGCACGTAAACTGCAACCCAATTGTTTGATGCGTTGATCGAGAGCAGCGTACGCGGCTCCGACAGTTTGGCACGACTCCGTTGACATTAATCCGGCCACAGGCAATGGCAAGGTTTTGATTTCATGGTTCAGCGCCAACGATAATCCACCTTGATCGTCGATGACTGCGTTGATCGCTGAAACTAAATCTTGATCACTGACTCCGACCGCGACAATATTATGCGAATCATGCGCAACCGACGAAGCGATAGCGCCAGCGGCAATGCCAAATCCGCGCACAAAAGCCACCGCCGGCTTCTCCTGAGGCGAATAGCGATTCACCACCACGAGCTTCAGCAAATCGTTACCGGGATCGGTGACGGCCAAATCGTCAACGATTCTAGCGGCACCCATGGTCGATCGTGTAATCAGTTGGCCGTCAATGACTTCCATGATGCGCAGGCGTTTGGATTTCGCAGGTACTTGCAACGCAGTTTCAGCGAGCCGCGTGGCCGCAAATTGATTGAGGATTTCTGGTGGTATTTCCGGCAACAAGCTCTTCCCCAGTCGCGCCACACACTGACCATTAATATAGGTTTCTCGAATCGTCAATGTTGTGAGATCTTCCACCCACAAAAAATCGGCGGGATCGCCCACTCGCAACAAACCAACTGCCAAACCGTAATGACGAATCGCGTTTAGCGAACAGGCCCGCAGCACGTCCATTAAATCATAGCCGTTGGCAATCGCTCGCACTGCCAATTGATTAATATGGCCCAGCAACAACTCGTCGGGATGTTTATCATCACTGCAAAACATGATCGCAGCCGGATGATCGCCGAGCAGCGATTCGAGCGCCGCATAATTCCGCGCCGCCGAGCCCTCCCGGATGGCGATCAGGCACCCGGCCGCGATTTTGTCCAGAGCTTCCTCGCGAGTCGTACACTCATGGTCGGTTGTAATACCGGCAGCAATGTAGCGTGCCGCAGCCTCGCCGCGCAAGCCAGGGGCATGACCATCAATCGGCTTGCCACGTAATCGTGCTGCATTGATCTTGGCCATCACATCCGGCTCCCGGGTCAGCACACCGGGAAAATTCATCATCTCGCTGAGATAACCAATCCGCGGATCGTCGAGTAATTTCGTGACGGCAGTAACATCCAAAACCGCTCCGGCTGTTTCGAATGGGGTCGCTGGCACGCAGGCAGGAGCCCCAAAATAGAATTTAAAATTGGTTTTTGCCGCGTCGCGCAGCATCAATTCGACTCCCGCAATCCCGCAGACATTGGCGATTTCATGAGGGTCCGAAACGGTTGCGACTGTTCCATGCAACACCGCCGCTCGCGCAAATTGACTGGGGAGCAACATCGAACTCTCGATATGAATGTGGGCATCCACGAAACCAGGGATCAAGTAGCCCGCACATTCAACGGCGGTCGCCGGTCGAATTGAAGTAATGCGTCCGTCCACAAATGACATCGTAACCGGGGCAATCGTCCGCGTTAGCAGATCAACGCGATTGGCAGTTATGGTCTGCAATTTTTCCAAGCCAGTCCCTAAATGGTAAAATCCAATTTGATCAAAATTAGCGCGACCAACTCTGGTTGATTTCGTCGCTGATCAAACCATCTTAGTGAATCGAGCTAATCGTTTCAATTTGCCTTGGCGCGCCGTCGAGACCAATGAATGGAGGCACAGCCATTAGAATTGGAACAGGGGCGTTGAGGCAATCAACACTGAAGGAATGTCAAATGGTCGAGATTATTTTCAAACAGGAAAGCTACGACATCGTTGGAGCTTGCTTTGAAGTTTACAACGAGATGGGTTGTGGCTTCTTGGAAGCCGTCTATCAGGAGTGCCTGGAATACGAGTTTATGGATCGGGAAATTCCAGCACTAGCCCACGAGAAACTCAAAATCAAATTTAAGCAGCGAGAACTTCAAAGTCTCTACATTCCAGATTTTGTTTGTTTTGGAAGAATCATCGTCGAAATCAAGGCTCTGCATGAATTGACCAACGAACATCGCGCTCAAGTGCATAACTATCTTAAAGCGACAGGCTGCAAACTGGGGTTGCTGGTCAATTTTGGATGTTCGACCAAACTGGAGTATGAGCGGATCGTTCGCTGAACCTTGATCGCATTTTGTTTTGACCACGAATTGCACGAATCACACGAATTGAAATTAGAAAAGCAATAGGAAACAATCCTCTTCGCACCGTCAGCTTCATTGGGTCGTGGGACATTCGCGAAATGTCTGATGTAGTGATCGGCAGAGAGAATATTTGTAACAAAAAGTTTTTTATTCGTGTGATTCATGCAATTCGTGGTCAACAAAACGCCAAGCAACAACCCTAACCCGCCATTTCTCCGGAGCGACCGTTGTAAATCGGTTGCCCACTGGCGGCGAACGCGCGAAAGACATCGCACGCTTCCTCGGCCAAGATACCTTCGATCACTTCGATGCCGCGGCGCTGCAATTCGGCTTGCCATTGTGGATGGATGGGGCCTTCATCAAATCCCGTCAACGCTTCGATCTGTTCACCGCTGGCACCGATGGCAACGCTTCGAATTCCGGACCAAGGCAGGGAACCAAAACACATGGCACACGGACGCCCATTAACCACCAATTGGTAATCCGGTAGACCGGGACCACCCAAATCAAACGTCTGCAAGATTTGTTGGGCGAATGAAATAGCCACGATTTCCGCGTGGGCTGACGAGACGTTCAGCGGCACGACTCGATTCACTCCAATGACGATCACCTTACCTGAATGTTTCTCGAACACACCAGCGGCAAACGGACCGCCAGTTCGTTGTTCAAAATTCAAACGCGCAAATCGAATGACAGTTCGCATTCGCTCTTCGAGGTCAGTAATTTGACTCGGAAGTCGTTGATGTTCCGCGATCGCCCATTCGGGAAGGTTGATTTGGAAGTTCATGCGCGTAGTGGTTCAGTTTTCAGTATTCAGTGTTCAGAATTCAATGGTCAGCGGCTGCGACAACGTTGTACGGTTAGCCATA
>JANNWZ010000055.1:0-58633 GCA_031409295.1 Mariniblastus sp. | reverse complement strand
AATTTTGGCAATCCGAAACGCGAATACAAACGATTCACACGACACAAGTGAATCAATCAGCGAATTGAAATCATCCTGTACATCTTGTTCATCCATGTTCATTCATTTTGTTCGAAAACATATGCATTCGTGCTTACTACCGGATTTTTTTGACCCAATCTAATCGCGTCGGGCTGGATGCCTGACCACTGGAACGAAAACAACGAGCGACATGAATCAACAAGTTCTCGTGGTCGGGTATCGACCACAAATCGTAGACCGGTTGCATCGGTTGGGCATTCCTTTTGTCGTCTGGCATGATCGGTCGATCAAACGAAAATCGATCGCGGGTTGCCAACAGTTGATTGATGGAGTTCCCTTTGCCGGGAGCATTCCGATGATCAAGCAAATGTTGGCCCGACTTTATCCCGCCGACACTCGATTCAGCCATGTGATCGCCGGTACGGAATCCGCGGTGGTTACCGCGTCGGTCGCACGTCGCACCTTTGGCAGTCGCAAATCCCGTGACACGGTCGTGTTGCGCTGCCACAACAAACGACTGATGAAAGAGTTTTTGTACAGCAAAGGCTTTCCCTTAATCCCATTCGTCTATGCCGCCAACAAAACCGAAGCGCCAATTACGGCCCGGCAATTGATCGATCAATTGGGGTTGCCGATCGTCATCAAACAACTTGGAAAATCCGGTGGTCGCGGCATGGTGCTTGCCCGCTGCGAAGGCGATATCGAACCGTACCTAACGCAACGTGTAATTTTCGAGAAATACATTGACGCGCCCGAAGTAAGCGTGGAGACGTTTATCAGTGGCCACAACATCCAGTTCACCAGTATGACCCAATATGTCGAGAAAACACTCGTCAATCTCGTTCCCAGTGGGCACGCCGAATCGATCAATTCGCGGGTTACGGAACTACATCGGCGAATCCTGATGGCGTTGCAGATCGAATGGGGGTTGACCCATGCGGAATACTATATCGCGAACGACCAAATTTATTTTGGCGAGATCGCGATTCGTCCTCCCGGCGGATACATTCTGGACTTGATCTCACTCGCTTACGAATTCAATGCCTGGGACGCCTTTGTCGACAACGAACTCGGTCTGTCGCCATCCTTCAATCCGACTCCGACCAAATCCGCTGCGGCGGTTCTGTTCCATCCTGGACCCGGTAGAATTGAGCTGATAACGGGAGTGGAAACCATCGATCTGGACCCGAATTGCCGACGCTTGCATTTCTACAAAGCGCCCGGCGAACACCTGGGCCCCCGTGAAGGGATTAGCGATGCCGCCGCGTTTGCTTTATTTTGCAGCCCATCCCCCACCGAAACCTTGAAGTCGGTTCGTCAAGCCCAACGGGAATTGAATTTCCGTTTGCGTTAGCCGGATACGCTTCAACAAAACGGCCGGCGCGGTAAACACTCCAGTTTTATTCCTTCGGCGGGTTCACCTGACGAATCACAGCGCCTTGTTTTTCACTCAGAATCAAAATCGAGAATTGCTGCACCCCATCGATTGAAGTGTTACTTTGCGTAGCGTAATCAAATCGCCCGCGCAGATCGGTATAGCCGTCTTTGTGAAACTGGACCGATCCGTCGGAGGTCCGGGCATAAACTTTCACGTAGGTTTTGGCAATTGGTTTTTGATTTGAGTCGTCGGAAACCTGCAGTTGTCCGTAGTTTTCCAACAGTTGCACGTCGATGGAATGAGCAAAGTAGGGGACTGATTTGGTTTGGTCACCCGCTACGACTTCCACCAGAACATTTTTGTTTTTCAACTCCTCCGGCAAGGCAGTCGTCGTGTTGGCATGACGATTTTCATCCAGTTGCAGTTCGAGAGATTTGCTCAAATTGGGACGGATCATCGAGAACCCGTCCAATTCGTCCTGCGCAAACGGGCTGCGGCTGAACAACAACTCGATATCCATCTCGTAAAAATTCAATTTCACCGTCGTGAGATTCCGCGAATTGATTTTGATTTCACCCGCTTCGACCTTCAGATCAAATGAATTCGATCGGTTGGCCAGCTCCGTCTGTTTTTGCAACTGGTCCTTTTCATCCACGGCTTCGGTTTTGCCACTGCGAAGTTCTTCGACTTGCGCCAAAATGTTTTTGAATCGATTGCGCCACAGGTCGACGGGGTAATCCGCCCAAACGACGGCTTTGGCAGCCGCCGATTCAGGCTGCTCGCGATAGAGATCCAGATACGCGTCACAGTAATCGTATTGAATTTTTCCGGAGATCGAGTCTTTGTTGGCGAGTGCGAAATGACTTAGCGCCGTCTCGATGCGATCTTGCAGCAACATGTAATACGTAACCAAAAGATGGTCGTCGCCGTTGAGCGTGCGTCGATGGGCCAAGACGGACAACAATTCCTGGTACTGAGTGTAGAAGCTGGGATTCAAAATTTTCCGTTGCGGTCCCAGTTGATGAGCCCGGGCATTGACCAGCGGCCAATATTCCCGATGTTGATACCAGTTTCTTTCGACCGGGTCTAGCGTCAACAGTCCCGATTCAAACGACGGACCGCACTCACTCGTAATCGCCTCGGCTTGACTGAGGAATTCCTGTATGGAATCCCGATCATTGTGTTTCACTGCGTACGACCACAACGTCGAATTGAAAACGTAACGGTTACGCAGCGTTTTGATCGCGCGCAAAAAGAATTCTTTGTCTGACATGCGAAACGCAATTTTGTCGAGGTCCAACCGCAAGACGTTTTGCTTGTTCAGAAACTCGATCACTGCGTCGGCAGAGCCGTTTTGAGAAACGTAAACCCACGAAGTCTGGTCCACCTCGGCTGGCTGTTCCGAAACCACAAAGCTGACCCCCTCCGCAATGGCCAAGACCTTTTCTTCAGCGGAAACGTGAGCCGGATAGTGGCTGAATTTCCCGGCCGTTGGGAAGTAGAACGAATATTCAAAAGTCTGGGTGCTGAAGGCCGCTAAATCCAGTTGAATCGTTTTCGTTTCCTGCGATCCATTGGCCGCCATCGCACCTTGCGGAATCTGGATCAGCAATTCCACGGCTCGAGGGGTCGATGTCGGATTCGTGATGACGACTTGGCCTCCATACAAAGTGTGCGCATGGAATTCATCCGAAATGAACTTGTCGAACTGCACCCCATCTTCGAAACGGTATCGATCCGCCGGCTGAAAGAAATTTTCGCTAACCAGAATCGTGGTATTTCCGCGCTCGACGATGGCTGTTTCAACTTGCTGATGAAATGCAATCGTCGGTCCGGCAGCCGTGTAAATGAGCTGCTTGTCCGCATATTGCAATTTCGGTTCCGCCGACTTCAGTGGCAGGTCGAGTACGGCCAGCACAAACATCATCTCCGTAAACGTGCGATGGGCTTCCGGAAAATAGGGAGAAAGAAACGGTCCGCCAGTATGGTTCGCGTAGTCCCGCCAGCAGCGGTTGACGCTCACCAAATCGGCCGTTTGTTGCTCAGGCAACAGGCGATAGTAGTTGTTCTCCATCCATTGTTGCGTAGCAGGCAAGCGACGATACAACCCGATCGAATTATCACGAAGTTCGGCCAATTTCGCCGGGTCGACATTCCCGAAGCGGTCTTCGCCACCCGAACCACCGCTCCGCCCGCCAGATCCCGGTTGATTTCCGGTGTCCCCCAACGATTCTGGGATTGGAACGAAAAGGCGATCTCCCTGCGTGAGAGCAGATATGGCGTCACTGTTTTTCCTGGCGTCTTCTGCAATCAAACCAAGATTGGCAGGTGCCGCAGATTGGGGCTTGGCGAACCTCATACCACCGATACCACCCATGAGACCTTCAGGTTCGTCTCGGGATGCCTCGGCCAATTCCTTGGCTTCTTCCTCCGAATCACTTCGCTGCATCGCACCCCGCGTGGACGGACGCATTCCACCCGCGATCAGCGGCAGTAATGACTTGTCTTTTCCTTTGTAGTCAAGCTCCAGTCTCATCGCATCATCCAACCCCAGTCCGTCGATGGCCGTATCATACAAGTTGTCAAACTGAATCCGCGACGTCGGCGCCAATAAATAGGCTTCACTGACATTGCGAACGATATTCGCGGACTGATTTTCCAATCGCTGCGACAGCAAAATTCGTTCGACGGTATTCAGGCGTGCGTATCGCCAAGGGTCGGTAAAATTGTCGAGATTTTCATTGAGTAACCAACGGTCGATAAACGTCTTGTCGCGTTTGTTCTGCAAATGTTTGACCACGACCTCGTCAAAAAATGGGCGATCTTTTTTCAGTAGAAAGAAATTCAGTTCATGGCAAGCATGCTCCGAGTACAATTTGCGTTTCTGTTCGACGTCTTGCTCCAGCCAGGTCAGAATGAACTCGAATCGATTCAGGTTGGCATTCGGATTGAGTGTTGACAGCAATCGAAATACATCGTCCAGACTATCGTAAGATTGAAACTTCGCCGACGTGATATCGGCGATTGTGAGTGGTTCGTTGGCGGGCAACACTTGGATTTGTTTGCGTTGCGAAAAATGATTGGCCGGGTCCAAGGCGTCAGCCAATCTACCGTCACGCTGTTCCAGCGCTTCCAACGGCAATTTCAGTTCTCGTTGCACCGTCGTGAAAGCGTCGAGCGCGATCACGCGAACGTGTTGTCTTGATCCCAACTCTTTCCGCGAGATGGTAATCACGCCGTTTTTGTCGGGTTGTTGATTAGCCAGCAATACCGCGTCGCCACCGAGAAAATCCAGATTGGCAAAATCAACTTGGCCGCGCGTGACATCGTTTGGTCCCGCCGGCCGTTTGGCCTGCGGGTCGGCTTCACTGCCAGCGGCTCCAAACTCCGATCCGGCGGCGGCTTCCTGCGAAAGATTGGCCGTGTCTTCGGTCGCCCAGGGATTCAACAATAATGAAGGACGTGTTAACAAGTTGCCCGGATATTTTGCGGCATATTTTCGATCCAGAATATATTGGTACTCGTCACCGATCTGTCGCCCCTCCAGATAAACGGATTGGCGGATCGACGACTGATAAAGCCACGGCTCCTCGTCCCGAATTTGCGAAAAAATCGCAAAGGCATCAAAGGCGGGCTGATAGCGATCGGCCAGCACATGGACTCGCGTTTCGGCGTCGGCGTTGGTTAACTGAATCGTGATTTGGTCCGCATCGGATTTCAATTCGCCAATTTGCAGCGAATTGCGGTGGCGATTCTCCAGCACCCGGTATTTGCCATTCAGTGCATTGGCGATCGGTTGCCCCGTGGTCACACGAATTTCAGTTTGTTGCACGTGATTGGGACCGACGATTCGCAATTGGTAGTCACCCGCTTTCAATCGTTTCAACTGCAACAGACCGTTTTCCAACGAAATCGCCTCAAACCAATCTGCCACAATCGTGCCACTGCGTTTCTCAAACAAGGAAACGTTGGCGCGGTCGAGCGCGGTCAAGTAGCTCGGGGCCGGGACGCTGATCACATCCCCTTTCAAACCTGAAATGGACTGGGAATAAGTATTTCCAACTGAGGTCAGACTCCATACCTTCGGCGATCCATTAACCAGTGTTGCGGTCAGCGATGCTACATTCGACAGAGCTCCCAATTTGATCTGGCCATTCTCATCCGATTGCAAATCGACATCGACGGGATCCGTGAATCGCGACAGTTTCACAGAAATTCGAACCGGCTGTTTGGCACGAGGCTCGCCGGTCTTACCGCGAACCTCGATGACGAAGCCGTCTGCGGTGGGCGCCAAGTGCAGATCCTGAATCAAACCGGTACTGTCGATTTGGTTCACTGTAAACGATTCATTGGCCGAGACCGTTTCGGTTTTCGCCAGGCTAATGTTTTCGATCTCCGCCGAGAAAGTCAGTTGAATCGATTTGAGTCGAGGGGGCACGACGAACTCGCAAACAGTATCGGTCGATTCGCTGAGTTTGAGTTCAGAAATCGTGCGGGTTGAGGGAACGTCGTCCAGATTGACCGAGTTAATTACCAGTTTAGTTTTTTTCAAAAAACTCAGTGGTACCGATTGGCCGCCCGACAATCGCAACATCGGACGAAGTATTAGTTTGGCTTCGTTGCTACGCTTGAGTGCTTCACGGTCGACCACCATCGCGGCTGAAAAAACATAAATTTCGGCGCTGTGATCGAAGGTTTGCAAACAGCTGAACTCCCCCTGAGTAATAATTGCGTTGGCACGCCCTGGCTGCGTGGAGAACGGAACCAGAATTTTTCCGGTTGCATCGGGAGCATAGCGACGTCCGCCAATCCAGAGGCTGGCATCCACCACGACGGTATCGCCATCGTCGATTACCGTAAACAGTTGTCCCGCCGCATTGGCTTGCGAGATGAGTTGCAAGCGTCCTTTGCGGATCAATGCGCGGCTGCTTTTACCGCCGGCGATAAAGTCAACGATGTAGACGCCTCGTTTTTCCAACTGAGGGAATTTGAATTCGCGTTTAATTCGTAGGGCCGGGGCGTCATCGTACTGGAACGTCTGCTCAAAATTTGGCACCAATCCGTCGAGAACAATATTGGTATCAATTTCCGAATTGTGTTTTCGATAATAATTTTCGGTATTAATCTCAAAGATCTTGACGATCAAGGTTTTGATGTTTTTGGTATGGAGTTCGAGCTGCACTGCGTCAGTCGGCGCGAAAAATTCTGGATTGGTCGCGAGAAAATCCAAATCAACTCGTTCCATCAGTTGCTGATACTCGGCGGGATCAAGCAACGAAGCCCAGCGTTCGACGTCACCCAATCCATTTAGAATCTTGACAGTCGCAAATTGACGTTGAAGGTAGTTCGATTCGAAATAGGGTTGAAACGCCTGCGTGTTTTCTGCGTCCCGCAAAAAGTGATGCAAATAGCTTTGCACCAACTCCTCGTCGCTGAGCACGGGGGCCAATCGCGTGTGGCTGGAAAAGTCCTGATTCAGGTTGACGAGCTGATTCTGATCGGTCAAACGACTCAGCAACACGGGATTGATATAGGAAACTTGTCGCGGCAGTTTTAAATAGGTGTTAAATAGTTCCAAATCGTATATACCCTGGGAGCGATCGAGATCCAGTTTGCGAAACAGGATATGAGCCTTCAAGGAGTTATGGGCGGGCGGGAGATTTTTTGCAAACGTCCATAGTCGACCGAGATATTTTTGGTGCGATGTTTTGTCGGCAAGCCAATTCACATCTTCCGATGGCGCAAGTTTATTGATAAAGATGCTGACGTAATCAGTTTGCTCGGCCACACTCGGGAGCTTCGTGGCCAGCTCCTCCAGCTGTTTGAGCGTGAGGTTGCGATGAATTTCCAGTCTCCCAAAGGATCCGCCATCAGGTTCCTTCAAGTCTCGCACAATCAACTCCACGACGTTTGGGAAATCGGGTTGGGTTAATCGTTCCAACAAATGACGTCGTTGAATGGTGTTCAGATCGGTATCCGCCAGCAGCCGCAGACCTTCTTCTGTGAAGCCGTCGGAATTTTGATAACGTGTCAGCGCGGCGGCTTTCTGTTTTTCCGGATCGATCACGCTTGGGTCCAGCTGACTCGGCAGGTCGCGTTGGGTCTGTGGAATTTCGCGTTGATGATTGAAATTCAAATTCAATTTCTGTTGCAAGTAGGTGAGAGTTGCTGCTGGGTCAGCGCTGTATTTAAGTAACGCTTGTCGACTGCGAATCTGGTTGACTTGCGCTGTGTAGCCGAAACGTTGAATCCAGGTTTCGAGCAATTCATCGACCTTGGCCAGTTGCTCAGTATGTTGATAATGCAAACAATGGAAGAAATAGTAATCGCCTGTTCCGGGAACGAGCTGTTTGAGAACGGTCTCCCTATTTTCAGCCAAAGCAAATTCTTCCAGAAAACCAATCTCTTGGGCGGCTGCCGGCGACGTACCCAGTTCGAAGGGCGTGCCCAACAACAACCAGCCGGCAAAGGGGTTGAACAGTATCGAACTGCCGAAAATTATCAGTAAAGTAACTTGCCGCATAAAGTTCTCCCGCCATTTTTCCAAAAAGTATGTGAGCCAGGCTATTGTAGACGCCCAACCAAAATTTGCGTTCCCTGCGCAATTCAGAAAACAGGTAAATGTAGGTTACATTGGCCTCAATTCCAGAAAAATGGTATAAATTTTGCACGGCTTTTGCCGCCCGAAATACAACGAAGATTGTGAGACCATTTATGCTATTGCGGAATATGGGTGATCAGCCGGCCAAGCAAACGGCTTGGCAAGACTTGGCGGAGGGAGCTCCAACTATTCTCGGGTTTGCTGGATTATGTTCCAGGGCTTTGATGCAACCGAACGACGGCTGCTCGATCGAGCAATTGACGGACGAGGCCAAGACGATTCTGGTGTTGGCTGCTTCGCGGGGCACGATTGATATTCGGGCCAACCGCGACTCATTTGATTCTGTCGATCGGTTTCTCGCGGTTTGTGTTGAATATGAACTGGAACATCGGCTGTTGTTTTTGAACAAAGAGAATCCGCAACAAACGGTTCGCTTTCTGGAAGGCTTTCGCGAACTGTGTCAGCAGGGGTTAGTGCTACATCATCTGCAGCGAGATTTTTCGCTTTCCGGTCGTGGATTCGAGCTCGCCAAGAGTCTGCGGCGGGATGATTTTGCGACGTTGATCCAATTCGCCGTCGAGTTGGATTGAGTCCCGACACGCCTTGAGAGATGGTCGATACAGATTTGATGAACGACTTCCACAGGACCTCTTTGAATTTTTTTTCAACTCTCATATTAGGGTTTGCGATGATCCTCGGAACCGCTCCCGCCTGCGGCCAGCCGCCGATCGTCTTGCGAGACCTGACCGTCATTCGCGAGCAAACGATTGTCGATTTCGATGCCCGCGCAATTCAGCTTTCCAGTGGCAACGAACTGAGTTGGGACCAAGTTCTCTCGGCTGTCGTTTCGCCGGAGCGGCAAGCCAAGTTCGATGAGTACAAAACAAATATTGGGCTGCCGCTCTTTCGAATGAAGTACCGCGCGTCTCAACGTGACTGGTCTGGCATCGGCGAGTTGGCTGAGCCCTTGTATAAAACGCTCAAAGCGTCCGGCCTGTCGATCGAAGGTGATCCGTCTACTTGCTACCTGATCTGTGTCGCAACAATGAAGGCGCGCATTCATGCCCAGGACTTTGCGGGGGCCGTCCTGCCATTCCTGCAAGCAGCGAAAATTCAACGAGCACATCCGGCTCCAGGGGTCGAAAATACTCTTGATCGAGAAGCCGTGTTTCAGTTGTTGCCTACGGCCGATGTCGAGTCGATGCTCTCGAGCGAGATCTTGCCGATCTGGTTTAACGAAGACCAGTCCAAACAAGCTTTTGAAACACTGGCGAATTCGTTTGTGCCCACTTCTTCCTCTACCGAAACGGGCGCGATCGTATATCTCGCCTCCCTTGCAATTGAAGCGAAACGATTGGAACTCGCCCGCGAATTAATGGCACTGTTGGAGAATCCGGATGAACTAACAAAGCCTTGGCAAATTGTGTTGCAGGCCCAATTGGAAATCGCGACGGGCCATCCAAACAAAGCGGCCGAATTGATTGCTGTCGAATCGCTAAAATTGAGTCAGGCCACTCAAGCGATCGGCTATTACTTAAAAGCAGCGGCTTGTTTTGCTCCGGTTGACCCGGCCAGCCACGTTCCTGTCGTCGAACTCAATGACGACATGACGAACCAGGCGATACTGGATTTGTTGAAAATCCCAGCCGTCTTTGGCCAGCAGTACCCAGCACTTGCTGCCGCTGCTATTTACCAAGCCGCTAATATTGTCTCGACTCAGGGCCAGGCATCCGAATGCGACATCTTGCGACAGGAACTGATGTTACGGTACCCCAATTCATACCACGCACGGTTATTGGTGAAGTAGTTGCCAATCGACAAACGGTTTTCAGGCAGCATCAACTCAGCTAAACTGCAGGCAACTCAAAGGAACAAGGATTGAATAATTCAAGTCGTTACTTCGGTGTGATGTTGCTGTTGATGTTCAGCTGTGTGGTTCCACTGGCAACAGCGGGTGCGCCCGAACTGCAAAGCACTGGTTCACTTGAAAATTTGCTTGCGTTGAACTGGCAGAGCGAATCAGGCGCCCCCGGCGGCATGAACGCCGCGTTACCAACGGACATCACGGATCCGGTCGAACCGCCGCCGTCGGTGTTGCGAATGTTACTGGGGACCAATGTTCTGGGACATGTGATTGTGGGATTGATTTTTGCGACCTCGATCATCAGCGTTTATTTCACAATCGAACATTTGCTAACCATTTCGCGGCGACGGTTGATGCCGGACGAAGTATTGGCTGAATTGGAACGATTGATTGTCCATGGTGAAATCAACAAAGCGATCGAGGTCTGCCATCAGAAGGCCAATTACTCGTTGTCGACGGAGGTCATTTTGGCCGGATTGCAACGCTACAAGAGCAGTGAATTTGGCTATGCCGAATATCGTTCGGCAGTCGAAGAGGCGGGTGAGGATGAAACGGGAAAATTGTATCGGCGCACCGAGGTACTCAATGTGATCGCCGCGATCGCCCCCATGTTGGGGTTGACCGGAACGGTACTGGGGATGATCGACGCTTTCACCACCATTGCTTCACTGGCCGGAATGGCCCGTCCGCAGGAGTTGGCGGGCGGTATCGGCCAGGCGTTGATCACCACGCTGCTGGGTCTGCTGGTGGCGATTCCCTCGATGGTGTCGTTCAGCTATTTTCGCAATAAAATTGATTCGCTGGTTGCCGAAGCCGGCAAGCGAATTGAACAAGTGATGATGCCGCTGGGACGCAAGAAGTAATCCATGAAATTGAGCAAACATCGACCGCTCGGAGCTGTAGGGTTCAATATGACCCCCATGATCGACATCGTATTTCTGTTGATTATTTTTTTTCTTTCGGTTTCGCAGATCACGCGCGTCACCGATCAACCATTGGCGCTGCCTCGAGTCAATGAAGGAGATCAAATCGCCAAAACGGCGACGGTGACCCTGAACTTGAATGCGGCCGGCGAGATTATCATCGCCGGTAACAAATTGTCGCCCGAAAGTACTTTGACGGCGCTTCGAAATCAGTTAGAGAAATTTGGCAATGATCCAGATCGAATCCTCGTCCAGTTGCGATGTGATCGAAGCTGCGATTGTAAACATGTCAATGAGTTATTGCTGCAACTCTCGAAACTAGGTTTCAAACAGGTCCGTTCGGCGGTTACCAGTTCTTGAGCCTTTTGTGAGTGATTTCGGTCATTAATTTGTGTGCCTTATGATGGAAAAAACCAACCACCAATCGCTGGTAATCTGGAGGGCAGCCGGCTAATGCGATTATCCAACCGACGAAAGAACGGCCCGACATTGGGGCTATCGATGACCAGCATGATCGACGTCGTGTTTTTGTTATTGATTTTCTTTCTCGTCACGTCCACGTTTGTCAGCCCGGAACGACAAATAGAATCGGCGATTCAGGTTGACGAAGAAGGAAAGTCCGCTTTGACGATCGGTCTCGAACCGGCGATAATCCAGCTTTCGCAACTCGGCGACCAAACCTTCTTTCAGCTCGGAGCGATCAAGACGAGTGACTTAGGCGATATCAAACCGGTGTTGCGTCTATTCGAAAACAAGTCTGAGGGTGCCTTTGTCAGGGCAGGGGACGGTGTACCGTTTGAAGCGGCGGCGCAAGCGATTGCTGCTTGCAAATCCAACGGTTTCGCCGTGGTTTCCTATTTGCCCAGGGATTGACCCGGCTGATTTCACCACCATGACAATCCTTCCAAACATTTTACGATCAGTTTTCTTCGCAAGCATTTGGCTGGGTGGGGTAACAGCGTGTTTGCACGGGGCCCTGGCTCATGATGACGAGGCGGAGCGATTGGAACAGTATTTGACGTCGCTAAAACTGAATCGGTTGGTCATTGAACAGTTGGAATTTCAGCTCACCAATCAACTTGATCGAGAACAACGCATCCGCGACGCGCGTCGATTAGTTGAACTGTATGCTGACGAGCTGCTCGATTCGCGAATCGAAATTGAGGCGGCTGACCGTTGGGCTGACAAAGCGACGGCGCTCACGAAAATTTATCCGAGTCTAGAAAACCCCCGGTTGGAGGCCGCCATTCTTCAAGCCCGGTATTTGTCCGAAGAGAAGTCGTTTCGTCTGTGGTCGAACATGTTTCCCCGGGCGCCCGCTGAAATCCAACTGAATCGTTGGCTGGAAGTGGAACGACAATTACAACGGTTTTGTGTGCAATTGGAAACTCGATATCGGGAACTGACAACTGCGATCCAAGTGCACGACAGTGACACTCTCTTGACTCAACAGTTAGCTCAAACCGAGAATCTACTGCTACATGCCAACTTCCTGGCCGGTTGGGCCAGTTATTATTGTGGTGTCCTTGATCCGACCAATCGCGAGTCGTGGCTGTTGCGTTCGGATGAACATTTCCGCGATTTTTTCCAATTGGAACTTCGCAAGCCAATGACCGAATTCGGGGCCAAGTGGTTCGATTTCAAATCTGGTTGGCAGGTTCGTGGCCTCCTTGGATTGGCCATGTGCCAACAGGGCTTGCTCCATCCGCAACAAAGCCAACATTGTTTTGAACTGATTGCGCAAAATGCCAATGAGGATACCAGACAGCGATTGCCCGGGTGGAAGCTGAACAGTCATCTGTATCTGTCACAATATGATAGTGCGTTAAAGTATGTGAAGGAACATTGCCAGGAAAATACCAAACCAAGCGGCCAGCCAGCCGAGATGTTTTTTTGGCAAGCGGTGTTGAATACAAGCCTGGAACTGAAAAATCGCTCCCCGGATTTAGCCAGCGAGTTTGCGCGAGTGGGATTGGCGGGAGCGTTAAGAAATTCACAAACGCAATTGCTGGAATCCTATTTGGAAAAATCACCGGCGGAATTAGCCGATGATTTTCTGGGTAACTGGGTGCGGGGCTATTTGTATTTTCAGCAAGCCAATTTAACAACCGTCACTGCCGATCGAACAATCCACTTTGCGATGGCCAGAAAGGCTTTGGAAAAAGCCATCGAGAAATTTGACGCCAGGAATTCGGAAATTGATTTGGCACATTGCCGATTGATGTTGGCAAAAATTGATTTTCGCGAACGCTGTTTTGAAAAATCCGCCGACCGATTCAATCAGGTTGTGGGAAGTCTGTTGTTGGCCGATCGCGAACTCGCCGCAGAATCGCAGTTTCTGGCCGCCCAATCATTGATTGAACTCAGTCGCAGCGACAATCGGTATACCACGGCTGCCCATGCTTCGCTGGACAGCCTGATTCGTCGATTCCCCGAGTCTGAATTTGCCGAACGAGGCGAGTTCGAAAAATTGCGGCTCACTCTCGCGGTCTTGCCGGCGGAAGAATCCATTCGGCGGTTGCAACGGATCGAACCGACCGATTCAAATTTTCTATTTTCACTGAGCGAGATTGCCCGCTACCGATTTCAAATTTGGCAGGAGGCTAGTCGAGGCATAGTTTCCAATCGAGAGTTGCGCCTGATTGACTTAAACGCAGCAGTCGCCGCCGTTCGCGCCCAGCGCGGGATTCGAGCAGATCGTCAGTTACCCGCCACGTTGTTGTTAGTGAACGCTCTCTTAAGAACCGATCCGTTGCCCGAAAGTCGAATTCGCGAAGAGTTGAAACGGGCCACTGAACTGCTGGGGCATGTATCCACAACTGGTTCCGAGAGTGAAATTGAATTTCATTATTATCAAATGCAATTCGCCGAGCGATTGCGGGATTTTCCAAACGCCAGAATGCATGCCGAGTGGATCGTCTCGAACGCGGCCGAATCTCGTTTTGAAATGTCCGCGCTAGTCTATTTGGCGAAATTCTGGAAACAGGAAATGAATTCAACAGACCGACGAACCGAACTTCAACAGGCGGCTGCTTTGCCCGTCTATCGTCGGCTGGTAGAAGTTTCCGGAACCAACCCGGAACAGCTACAACGATCCAAAAATGCCCAAGTGGCACTGTCGAATCTGGCAGAACTAGAATTGGCGATGAACCAATTTAGCGCGTCCGCCGAACACTTCCAGCAACTTCTAAACAGTTTTCCAATCCAACAGACGTACGTGCTAGGATTGGCAAAGTCAAAAATGCAATTGGGAGAGTTCGAATCCGCAGCGCCCTTGTGGCGTAGGTTAAGTACTAGTGCGCAGGCAGGGACCGATACTTGGTATGAAGCGAAACACGAATTGATCGTGTGTCTATTGTCGTACGATCGTTCGGCTGCCGAAAAGATTCATCGTCAGACCCTGCAGCTTAGTCCCGACATTCCGGAACCCTGGCGAACCAGATTTTCGGATCTCCGGAAGAAACTGGGGAATTGAATAGCAACCCGTAGGCACCTTGCCCGCTTGGAAGGTTTGTCAATCGGTTTCCAATCGGAAACGACCCAACATGTGGCATTCGATTGCATTAAATTTCCGATCACTGATACGATCGTTGACGCGGGGCCTCGAGCAGCAATCGGCGCAGCGCATCCGAATCGTTGGCAGCCAGCCATCGTGATTTGAAATCCGGAGCCTGTGAAATCTGCACAATTGCCGACAAAGCCTTGAGATGAAAGTTTCGTTCATCTGCTGTTCCTGCCAAGACAAATAGGGCAGTGATCGGATCCGAATCGTTACCGAATTGGACTCCTTTCGGGCAACGGGCGACCAACATCGAAAATTGCCTGGAGCCTTTCAAAGTAATGTGCGGGATGGCTAGTCCGGCCGTCAAGACTGTGCTGTTTTGGCTCTCTCGATCAAGCAAGGAAGCGTGAATTTCCGCCGGGGACTCACCTGACAATCCCCCGATTGACTCGGCCGCCAGCTGAAAAAACTCGTCGCGAGTCAGTTCCTGAGCAATGTCCAAAATAGGACTCGCAGTTACGAGCTGATCAAAGCGGTCGGATGTCTGATTTTCCGTCGTGTTGACACTGGCCACCAGCAAAATGTCGCCCGTTTGCCACTCCATTTCGCTCGTGAATGGCAACAACCGATCCCGATCGCCGTGTCGTTCCACCGCGAGAATTAAGCTGGAACGTCCCTGTTCACGTTGACTGACAATAGTCAATGGTTCCGCGCTGGTAACCTCGATTCGATCAATGCTCACTGCATTTTGCAAAAACCAATGGTCCCATTCGTTCAGTGGAATAGAACAACCAAACAAACTCGCTGCACCCAGTGGTTTCAAGTGCTCCGCATTCACATGATTGCCCGTCTCTTCCAGTACGATGGCAAGTTTGGGCACCTGAAAAATCTCACGCAGCTGCCGCGCGGCGATGGCATTAATGTCGGCGTTAGCGGTCATCATCAATCCGAATTTTGCGGAATGCGCATTGGCATCCGCTAGAACTTCAATGTCCAAGGCGTTTCCCAAGATCGCAATCAATCCAGCGCGTTTGGCCGCTTCAACATGGGCGGCATTGTTGTCAATCAACGTTACGGGCTGCGACTTAGTCAACAAGTTTGCTAGAGCTTGCGCAGTCGAGTTCGCACCGACGATCAAGACGCCATTTCTGGCGAGCACGGATTTATCGGTTGTTGCGTCATGAACGGACTGCCCGCGGAACTCGGCCAACAGCGCCAGAAACTCAGTGTATCCGTTGACGGAAGAGAGTTTCTTGCGAAGTGATTTATCCAGCAAGGTTGCCGCAGCGTCACGATACAACTCTAAGCCCAACCCCAAATCGTCCTCCGAGGTGAGTATCAGGCAAATCGTCCGACAAAGTTCCCCGTCCGGGCTATCGAAGTCAATTCCCTGGCGGGAAATCGCCAGGGCGACTTGGGGTTTATCCAAATTGGGTAATCGCACATGGGAGAGAGCGATGCTGTTTCCAATCCCGGTGGGAAGGAGTTGTTCCCGTGCCAATGCATGTCCGAGCACTCGCTCCATTGGCAATCCGGTCGCTCCTGAAACCAGACAAAGGCTCTTCACCGCCGCGAATCGATCGGTCGCGTTCAGTTTGGCAATGAAACTCCGTGAACCGAGATAGTCGGTAAAGTAATGGGTCTTTTCTCGTCGAAGTATGGACTGCATGATTGGTCCCGCGATCACACTTGTCGCGAGTGCCATGACAACGAGCGCCACAAACAATCGCTCGTTGATCAAATTTGCCTCCAGCGCTAGCAGAGCCAGAATGATTTCCATCGCTCCGCGGGCGTTCATCGCCGCACCAATTGCCCACGATTCACGCCACGGCTGGCCACTCCACCGGGCTGCAATACCGCAGCCAATCAACTTGCCGACGCACGCGATCACGATCACAAACAGAACCAACATCCAGTCAAAATTGGCCAGGAAATCAATCTTCAGTCCGACCGTCGCGAAAAACAACGGCGCGAAAATAAACGTCACAAAACTATCGAGTGTTTGCCGCGTCCGTTCTTTTAAATGTGCCGAATCACCTAAAGCAACGCCCACAATAAAGGAACCAAAGATCGCATGAATTCCAATCCATTCGGTAAAGGCCGCGCCGAGCATCGCGATCACGACCGCGAAACCGAGCACACCACCCGGCCAACTGGCATGCGCCTGAATGAACGGCAGGCTCCGATGCATCATTGCTCGACCGACTGTCAACATAAACAGGACATAAGCCAATGTTAGTCCGATCGTCCAACCGATTGGAAAACGCGTCTCCACGCCCGAGGCCGACCCCATCATTCCCAACAACACCGCAAAAACGATCCACCCGATCAGGTCGTTGAGTACCGCGGCGGCAATGACCGTCATCCCAAGCTCACTGCGATAGAGATTTAGATCCATTAACGTCTTGGCAATCACGGGTAGGGCCGAAATGGACAACGTCGTCGCCAGAAACAATGCGAACACCAACGGCGTACTACTGGTTCCCACTCCCATCGCTTCCGTGGAAAACCAGATCGGCACGATCCAACCCGTGGAGAATCCAACAGCGAAGGGAATTAAAATACCACCCAGCGCGACGTTTAACGCGAGCCGGCCCTGACGGAAGATCGATGATAAATCAACTTCGATTCCGGCGACTAAAAGAAACAGTGTGATGGATACAACAGTCAACCCCTTCATCGCAGCCTCAAATCCCGGCGTCGAAGGGAAGATAAAGTCGAAGACATCAGGTGCGAGTGCTCCGAGCAGAGTCGGTCCTAAGACGATGCCAGCGAACAACTCGCCCATGACGGCCGGCTGATTCATCAGTCTTGCTAATTCGCCAAGGAGGCGCGCCGTTCCCAAAACGACGCCTAACGCAAGAAAAAGCGAAACCAATTCCGAGTGAGCCAAGGAACAACCCTAAGTAATGATGGAAGCGTAATTCTCAACAATGTCAATCTAACTCCGAATGACTAGCGCACTGTTACAACATAGATATCGGGATGACGAAATCAGCCGCAGGGCGCTAGCCCCCGGTTTGTTCCAAAGTAACCGGACGCTAGCGCGTTCCGGCTAATCCGAAATCCATGCTGTCAAAAAACACTAGTTCGCAATCCGGAAAACCAGCCCGCATCGCTTGAGGTTGCCCCATTCGAAACGCTGATGGGCAATATTCTAGCACCCGATCGTGTTCTTGGGTCACGTTGACGCTGTTTCACAGCGAACATCGTTTGATTTCCAGAAACATTCTTGTTCGCAGGAATATTCGGTTCGTTCGAGGATCAAAGGCTACCTTCTCCCTGGGATGAACAACTGTGATAGAATGTAGAAAATTCAGCAGGAATAGCACTTACATCGTTTTCCTGCGACGACGACCTGAATTCGGCAGCTGACCGTCCAATGAACCAACCGGTTGATGATCCGAGTAACTCCCGCAACGAGCTTTCGAATGCGGATGAACGCCGGCTGAAAATATTTTTGCGGGATGCTGCGGCAGTTATTGCAGGAGAACGCGGATTGAATTCAGCGTCGCGCATGAAACTCGAGTCGCTGGCCAAATATCAACAGCTGCCGGAATTCCTATTGAGCCAAGCCCTGAAACAACTCCAGGAACCCGCTTCGTTTGACAGCAACCTGTCACGTTATGAGCAGGCGTTTGCGGACTTCCTCGATGCGGAGTTCAAGAAACTTAAGGGTGGCGTCCTGTCCATTCGAGCGGAACAAAAAGCAATCGAGTTGGCCACCACGAAATATCAAATCCCTGTTTCGCGAGCCGAACAAATCATCGGTGCGCGGGCAAAATTAGCGGCGATCGAACGAATCGCGCATTCCGATGCCACGGACTATGCCGAGCGATTTATTCGCGAGCAAATCAACGAACGGTTGGTGTTAGATGACTCGTTGCGTGATTCGATTCAGGAGCGTGGCGAGAAACTCGGGTTGACGACCGAACAAATCGATACGTTGATCTTGCGATTGTTGAATGAGAATCGCCAGCGAAAAAGCCAATTTCTGCACCGCCGTGTGATTCAGAGTTCCGTTATCGGATTATTACTGTTGGGCGGCGTGGCCGTTTACTCGCGGGGTTGGTTTCGGCGGGTTGAGACGCCTCGCCCGCTACCCGCGATGCTAGAACCGAAACTGCCACCAGCAATCGAGAGTCCGACTGCCACCGCAAAATGGCGTTCTGCGGAAACGATCAGTCTCATCGAACAAGTCGAACTCGGTCTTCAACCTCAGCTCAAACTGAAGTTTCGATTGCTCGACGAAAATGCACGGGTTCGAGCGGAAGGATATCGAGAATTAGCCAACGCGGCCGTTCAACAACAATTTTCCGATCCCCAGCTAATTGAGACCCTTCTCGGCAATTTGTTTTTTGAAGAGCTTGAGGAGGATGCTGTTACAGAATTGGTCGAGCCCTTGCTGGAAGTTGTGCGACTTGCATCCAACGAGCCAGCCATTCCTGTGAAACGGTTTGAACAACAGTTGTTGGCAAATAAATTGCTGGCTGCAATTTTCTTGCGCGTCCACGAAAACCCGGTCGATGCCGCGCTGGCCGCCGTTCGTAAACAATCGTTGGCGGAGCGAATTCAAAGCGTTACCGGCGTGTCGCCGCAAGGACTATTGATTGCTGAATATCTGCAACGATCGGAACAAACCATTGCCATTGAACAATGGAACTATCTGATTCAAAACGGCTGGTCTCAGCCCGAACAGGTGACCGCGCTCGTGGAACCGCTGACGAATTTGACTCGATCGCGATTGACACTGGAGGTGCGATCTCGCTTGCAGTCTCGCCTATTGCAATTATTGATGGAAGTCGAACCGGACCAATGGATCAACCTTCAACTGGTCTTGACAGAAATTGTGATGGCGGCCGATGAGTTCGAATTGATCGAATGGGTTGACTTGGTTCGCAATTCGACTCACGCGAAGTTTCAAGAATTTGTCGGGCAATTGTTACTTAAACGGATCGGGGGTTCGCCAGCGTCGTTGCGGCAAGCTGATTTGGTGGCGGCGCTCAATCGCTATTCGCTAGACTATCGCAATCAGCAATTACAACCTCTGCTTCAGCGAAACGAACGAGTAGAAGATACAACGAGGCAATTTCTGGAAACACTGGCCAACTTGGAACAACCTGTCGCCCCCGATCAGCTGGCGCAATTGGCGGCTTTGGTAAATTTTCATTTGGCAGTTTGCCAACAACTGCGGAACAGTGACCTATTGGACAACCGCGGGCTCGAAGTGATTGATTCATTATTGGAGAAACCCAAGATTCGCTTGCGTGGGATCGTGGCCTTGCCGGGAAAAACTTCCCACCGGGACCCGACGCCTCCGATTCCGACTGCTTCCGATATCAATCGGAAAAATCTGGCCTTGCAACGTATCGCGAATATTGCAGAAGACCAACGGGATTCGCGAATTCGATCGCTCGAAGATTTAGAAGCAATCGCCGACAGGTTTGGAGATTTGACTTATGCCGAGTCATTGATGTTGGCGGCGTATTTTCTTAAGCCTCCAACGATCGAAGAGGAACTCAACATCCAACGCCGGATTTCGTCATTTTCGCATTGGCCAACCTTGGGACTGGCGATTGGCGATTATGTTGCGCAAGGCACTTTGGCGTTCGACAAAGCGTTGGCCATAACGCGATTATTTTTTCGACGAGAGTTTGATGTTGAATCGGAGGACGACAATTGGACTGCTTCAATTCAAAATCAAGTCATCGAATCGACGTTCGCGGATTTAGGAAATCGAGTTTCGGATGATCCCACGAACCTGCAACCCGATTGGGTGCGGCTGGAGTCTTATTTGTCCGAGCTGTATAGCCAACGCGGTCAATTCCTGGCTGGATCAAGCGGTCCGTTGATTTTGCCACCAGCGTCTGATCCGGCGGAGGTCTTGTTGAACTGGATCGAAGTCTGGTTAAAAAACTGGGATGGCCCAATTTCAGAATCCAATCGGTTTGCTCGCGCCAAGGTCTTCATTGGGCAGGGAGATTATAATGGGATGCAGAAAACCATCATGGCCAACCGATTATTGTTCGATTTGTTGCGTGATGAACTGCTGCCAGCACGCGCGGCTGAAGAAGTGGAACTTCTAATACTTGTCCAACGAATTCAGGACAAATGTAAAACGCAGATTTTGGGAGATCAGCTATTTTTCGTGGAGCTGGATTTGCTAAAGCAGGTTTCACGTCGCCGAGAGTCACTGCTTACCTATCGAATGCGACAAAGATAATGGAGCTCGAAATGAACGGCCTACATTTGGCGATTCGGAGTGTCAGGCATTGCGTCGCCGTCGGCTGTTGTTGGCTCGGGGCCGCTGTGAATACTCATGGCGATCTGCTCTGGCTCAAAGAAACCGGTCAACCACAATCTGGCTGGGTGGTAAACCAAACGGACGAACTGATCCTGTTTCGCTCATTTGCTGCGCCGGATGCTCCTGCCGTTTCCTTTGCGCGCGCCCAGGTGGAGTTAGTCGTCATCACGATTGACACCGAGCGATTGGCCCAATTGAACCCATCGAATTGGACTGCCTATCGAGATTATGCGGAAGAGCTTGCCGTGCAGAGACTCGATCCGACCGCGCGTGAATTGGCCATTCGCTTGTACGTAATCGCGGGCCACGGAGCATCCGGCGACCTCCGCGAGAGTTGTTTGACGGGTTTGATTGCACTGGCCAATGATGATCCACAGCGAGAGCGTTGGCGGTTGTTGCATCGACTTGAAAGCGGAACAAACGAACCGGAGTCGCAATTAAATTTGAACCTCTCGGCCGCTATCGAACCTGCCGATCGAGCGGTGGCGATCGATGTCGTACGATTGATTCGACGTGGCGAAGGGATCGCGGCGATTGAATTGTTGGACGATCCGGTGGTCAAGGTTAGATTGGATCGTTGGCAGCATTTAATCTCGACCGATCAGCTGAAACGACTGGCGGTCTTGAATCGCTTGACTCCCGATCAACTACGAATACTGCTGCGCATGGAATTGTCGATTATTAAGCCCGCGGCGTTCCCTGACCTGGGCCCGCAAGACTGGGCCGATTATGCCAACTCGCCTTCGCCGCAACCGGCGGAGATTCCGAGCTTCAAGAACGCGACACCGTACGATCCCGAGGCCAGCGTCTTTCGCGCTGGACAATGGCAAAGACCAAAATAATTGTCCGGTGGCAAAAAAAAACGGCGACCAGTGGTCGCCGTTTGCATTGATTCAAAATACTGCGATCAGAATTTACTCGTCGGAATCGTCATTGGCGAACGACGGGGCCTGACTGGTCTGGGTGACACGATCGTGGTTTCCGACGAACTCCAGAATCGCGCGGGTTCCATTGTCTCCAAGTCGTGGTACCGCAAGTCTCATAACCCGAGTGTAGCCACCGGTCCGATCGACGAATCGAGGAGCCACAACTTCGAATAACAGCTCCACGGCTTCTTTATCCCGAAGGATCGCAAAGGCTTGCCGACGGGCATTGACCGCAGGAGAAATCGCGGCATTCCACTGTTGCCATTGATCGCTTTCGCGCCATTTTTTCCAGGCCTCGGTGTTACGTTCAGCGTTGGTGTTCAACTTTTCGGCGGCCGCTTGATGTGGCAACGCCTTTTTGGCGAGCGTGATCAGCCTCTCGACCAATGGTTTGACTTCCTTCGCTTTCTGAATCGTGGTGATGATCCGACCCTTGTAGGTCGGTGCATTCACCGGTTTGCCATTGGGCATCAACAAGCCTTCATAAAACGATTCGTCTCGCTCGGTCAAAAGCAAAGCGGTCGCGAGATTGCGGAACAAAGAACGTCGATGGCTGGAAGAACGGCCAAGTCGTCGGCCTTTTCGTTTATGTCTCATGGATACACCAAGTCGTCAGTGGATTAAGTTTGAATTGACTGAAGGGGTTAGAAATCAATCGCCATTAATTGTTGCAGTGGGTTGCCGGGCAACGATTAACAGCGCGCACAAATGATCATTGGGGGTTAGTTGATGACAGGGGCCTTGGGAACTTTCATGCCTAAATGCATGCCCATTTCGCCAAGCAACTGTCGGACCTCGACCAAAGTCGTTTCGCCAAAATTGCGAATCTCCATCAGTTGATCTTCGGTTTTCTGGACTAGGTCGCGAACGGTTGAAATGTTGTCGTATTCAAGGCAATTGCTGGCGCGTACGGAAAACCGCATTTCCGAAATCGGCATGTTTAGCTTTGCTTCCAGAGCCGCATCGATTCCACCGCGACTGCGCGGCTGAGAATGCACTTGGGCGCCTAACTCGGAATACTGCACAAATGGGTTGAGATGTTTTCGAAGGATTTTTGATGATTCGACCAACGCCATTTCAGGATTAATGGAACCATTGGTCCAAATTTCAAGCGTCAAACGATCGTAATTGGTTTTCTGGCCAACCCGTGTTTCCTCCACATCGTATCGAACGCGGGTAACGGGACTATAAACTGCGTCAATCGGGATGATGCCAATTTCGTGGTCCCGACCGCTATGTTCGGTTGCGGGAATATAGCCTCGACCGTTTTCAACGACCATTTCCATCATGAAAGGGACATCGTTGGTCAACGTCACCAAGACATGTTCGGGATTGATAATTTCGACATCGCCACCGGCCTGGATATCTGCACCAGTGACTGGTCCAGCAGTGTTTTTCTCAACCGTGATGACCTTCATTTGATCGGTATGATTTTTGACGATCAAAGATTTGACATTCAACACGATATCGGTAACGTCTTCCAGAACACCGGCAATCGACGAGAATTCATGGTTTGCGCCACGAATTTTCAATTGGGTAATCGCACTGCCTTGAAGACTGGACAGCAACACACGTCGCAGGCTATTTCCGACAGTGGTGCCGAACCCTCGCTCGAACGGTTCGGCAGTAAATTTGCCGTAGGTTGAGGACAAGGTTTGACGATCGCAATCAACAACGCTGGGTAATTCCAGTCCGCGCCAACGAACGTGCATGGAGAGTCTCCGTTAAAAATAAATTCTGGTCTGATTTGATAAAATAGGGTCGGCGAACTGACTGCAATCCGAATGCAACTGCGAAGATTCTGGCCCTTGCCAATTGTCAAGCTGAACGTGGTTACCCACGGCCGAGCCGTCGACTAGACGCGGCGTTTCTTGCGGGGTCGGCAGCCATTGTGAGGAATCGGTGTACAATCCTCGATTGATTTGACGTTCAGTCCAGCAGCCTGCAATGCGGTAATCGCACTTTCGCGTCCACTACCCGGGCCTTTGACTCGAACATCCACTTCTTTAACACCGAACTTAGTAGCCTTTTCCGCACACTGCTGCGCGGCACTTTGGCCGGCAAATGGTGTGCTCTTGCGGCTTCCCTTGAAACCACAGGTTCCGGCACTTGCCCAACACAAAGTCTCGCCTTTGGTGTCGGTAATTGTAACGGTGGTGTTGTTAAAGGTCGCCTGAATGTGGGCCACTCCGTAGGTAACGTTTCGTCGAACTCGGCGTTTTTTTGTTTTTGACATGGTTTCTAATTCTCCTGGATTGAATGCCGTCAAAGGCAAACAAATTTAGACTGTTATTTTTTGAAAGTTGTCGAATCTTTTTTGGTTTTGATTTTGGTTAATCGCTGGAAAATTCAACCAACGAATACCATTAACGTGTAATTCGGTCCGGCTGGCCATTCAAGTCGGGCGTGATCTACTTCAGATCCTTAACACCTTTTTTGCCGGCCACAGTTTTCTTGGGACCTTTTCGCGTCCGAGCGTTGGTTTTGGTACGTTGACCACGCACTGGTAATCCGAGTCGGTGTCGGATCCCGCGGTAACAACGAATATCACGTAAACGGTTAATGTTTTGCTGCACGTTTCGTCGCAACGGACCTTCGACAACGTAATCGCGTTCCAGAATGGCCGTAATTCGACTAACCTCCTGGTCGGTCAAATCACGAGCTCGTTTATTCGGGTCGACGGCCGCTTTTTGGCACAATTCGCGGGCGACTTGTTCGCCGACACCATACAAATAGGTCAGCGACACGACGGTTCGTCGATCGTTCGGAAGGTCAACACCGAGTAAACGTGGCATAAAGATTTCTCCAACAGCTCAAATAAGAGCAAAATAGTTGATTGTTATTTAATTTTTTGGGGAAACTGGCGGTTCACCAAATGATCTTCGAATCGGAACAGGCTTTCGTCATTAACCACTCGCTAGAATCCATCCAGCTTCTCCCCGAATGATCCAATATCGGGAATCAAGATTCAAAATCTAAGCTCGGACGACGTCCTAGAGTTCATCTGGTCAACGAAACGATCGGCAATGAAACGTGCAAGTGAGGGTATTCGATTCAGGGCAACCGATGCTGTTTAGATTGCTAATATCAAATACCCGAACCCAAACCAATCACCCTTGTCGCTGCTTATGGCGTGGATTGGTGCAAATCACGAAGACTTTGCCATTTCTTCGGACAATTTTACAGTTTTCACAAACTCGTTTTACGCTTGCGCGGACTTTCATCGCAGCTCGCTCACTTCTATGCATGCTTGGTTAAAGCCCATCAGTATAAGGATGGGTTAGCTATTTTCACAAGGCCCATTTCAAATGATTTTGGCACGATTTTTTGGTAGTTTTCAGATTTTCAATCAAACGGACTTGTTGACCGTTTCCTTGACCGAACGTGAACAGCCAAGAAACTCCATAAGGCTTGCGAAATCCGCAATCGCTCGCAAAACTCAGCCTAATAAAATGGGTGTTTTGGGGTGAGCAGGGCATATATCTGGTCCAAGGGTTGGGCTTCACTACTTGGCATCTTTGGGCCCCAAACCAACCTGATTTAAGGACAACAAGGGACAGCCAGGCAGAAATCGAACCAATCTGGTGGCGACGTTTGTTCCGTAATCGCTATCAAGACAGCTGCAATAAAGTTTAGTTTTATGGGAATTTGAGCCGATTCAATACTCGATATGGTTTGACCCTAGCGATTAAGTTCTTTATGTGGCTTGGCGAAATGGTGACTTATAGAACGGTTGTAACAATCACCTGCTGTGCCTTTTTTCTATGGGGCACATTGGCAATTCTGATCGCCCCCAGCGGGACAGACCGGTTTCGGTCAATCGATTCATTTGAAATGGCAAACGAAAACGGCGAACAGAAAACGTACGTGTTGCCTCGCGACGTCGTTAATCAATTTCCGAATGTGCGATTGGTCAATCATGAAGAACCGATCGTTACGCACCCGCGAAATATCGAGGCTTTGCCCAACGTTTCCGTTCCCAGTCGCGAGTCCTCGCCTGCTGCGGCGACGGACTGGCAATCGCAATGGCAGATCGACCAACGCAGCATGACCAATGATGATCGAATCGTGTTGGCCAGTTTGCCTCCGATGTGCGTCAGCGAGTTGCCTGGTCTCGACTTACGCGATCAAGTTAACAGTGTCGCCCTGGCGACCAATGAAGCTGCCATCGAGGACCCAATTCGATATCCACTGTCGCCCCTTAGCCCGCTCAACGCAATCCCGAAAAACGACCGGACTTCGAATCCGATCAATCAATCTGACGACTGGCATCCAAACGCCAGCGCGACCCTTGCCACCAAAATTGCAACAGCACATTTGACGAATCAGCCAAACCCACATGCCGCCGTCACGAATGCAGCTGCACCAAATAAATCTGCCGACACCGGCCCCGATCCGCATTTCGAAATTTATTCCCGCTCCGCTTTTCCGTCGGCCAAAGACTGCGCCGTCTGTCACCAGCAAATTTATGATGAATGGTCATCCTCCAGCCACGCGTATGCATCGGTCTCACCGATGTTTCATGCCTTTGAAGACAAGATCAACCGGCTGGCACAGGGGACGCTTGGGTATTTCTGCCTGCGATGTCATGCCCCGGTCGCGACGACGATGGGATTGCGTCGCGATCAGCCCATTTGGGATGGCCCGCGTGTGTTCCGTGAAGGCGTTACCTGTGTGGCTTGCCACCGAGTCAAGACCATCAACACCAAATCGGATGGTGAGCGTCGCATGGAACCTGGCGATATCTACGCACCCGTGTATGGCAGTTCGGATGGCACAGGCGGAGCGATTGCCAACAAGTACAACCAGTTTTTCAAGATCAAAACAAATCCCCACGATACAACGCTTGGACAACCGATGCACCAACGAGCCATTCAGTTTGAAGAGCTCGCCGAATCGACGTTTTGCATGTCGTGCCATCAAGTCGCCGTCAAGCCAGGCATCAAACTGGAAGTGGTCTGGGATCAATATCGCGCCTCGCCGGCCTATCGTGAAGGCGTAACGTGCCAGGATTGCCATAACGGAAAAGTACCCGGTGTCGATGCTGGCTATTCCATTGGTCCGGCCGCAGTGGTTGAAAACAAAGTCGTCAATCCTGAACGCCAACACAGCAATCATGCGTTTTATGGACCGGGATATTCGATCGCTCATCCGGGGATCTTCCCCGATAATCTGGCCGCCGATCGTTGGACGTTCAATCAGTGGTTGGAATTCGATTGGCGCGCTGGTTGGGGTACCAATCAATTCGAGGATGCACTTGCCGATCGCAAAATTCAGGCTGACTTTCCATCGACATGGCAAAACGCTGATGATCGCTTGGATGCCCGGGTCATCATTGACACCAATCAAAAAAAATTGGCCTACAAAACAGATCTGCGTCGGCAAGTCCTTGAAAATGGTTCTAAACTCGACGGCCCGTTCTTCAGTGGAACCCCATCATCGAATCAGAATCTGGATTTCCGTTATTGCTTGACCAATATCAACCCCGGACACAACATGCCCAGCGGCTCGCTGGGCGCCCAGCCCCAGATCTGGATGAATGTCGTTTTAATCGGCCCGGCCGGCGATCGTATCTGGGAAACGGGATATGTCGATTCCATCGGTGATCTTGCGGATCGTCATTCGCTGGATGTGGCCGCCTCCAAAATTCCGTATGACCCCCAGTTAATGAACCTGCAAACGCGTTTTTTGACCACCAATGTCAAAGGAACCGACCGAGAAATGTACTTACCGTTCAATGTGGATATTGATCAACTCCCCTTCCTCAGACCCGCCTCGCAGCCCGTAACCGTCCTCAATCATCCCCCATTAATTCGCATGGAAGCACACTCGATTCCCCCGCTCGGTTCGCGCAACGTCAAGTATTCCGTACCCGGTCGGTTGTTGCAACAGTCGGGTCAGTATCGATTGTCGGTGCGACTGCGCTCGCGCGCTGAACCGATTTATTTCATGAAATTCTGTGGTGCGACGCCCGAAATGATCCGCTCGATGAATGAAGGGATCGCCGATTTTCATACCAGCTCCGTGGCCTTTGAAGTTCACTAAACATTTTCTGCCAGAAATTCCTGTCCGAACACGAATGCGATTTTTGAGCCTTGCAACTTGATGTACGCTGCCAAACTGATCTGCCGAGTTCTGTTGTCGATCATGATCGTCGGGTTCGTATTGCGCGCCTTGTGGTTGCCTGAAAGTCCTGTCTGTGTCGACGCAGAACTCGAATCGGTCAAGCCCACGGCTGCGACAACGATTACAACAGCATCGACTCCGTCAACCAGTTTTGCGACCATTCCGCCGACGACAACCGACAGCGCGTTCGAGTCCCGATCCTTGTCACCGAACAGCGTCAAGTCATTGACTTGGGAATCACAATTGGTTCGCACACCAAAAAATATGCCGACCAAGGAACACCAGGAGATTCAGTTGGCGTCGGCTGAACTAACGCCGATCGAGATCAAAAAACTTCCAAAGTTTGAGCCAACCGCAACATCGGCCGCACCGGTTGAAATTACAACCATCGCAGCCGCAGCGCCAACACCCAAAATGGAAAGTGAACTGTCGATTCAAGGTGTTCGGCGTCTTCCTTTGCAAACCAACACCGAGGCCTCAACCCCATCCAACACCGAGGGTACCGCTCCGCCTACATTGGCCAGAGTTGTCCCGGCGTCAACGGGTTCAAAAATTACCAGTCGAACTCCAGTTGCCGACATCCCAACATTCGACGTTGGCGTTTCGGGACCTCAGTCTCAGTCCGAGCCAGCAACGAATATCCCATCCGTCTCGCTACCGATCCCGCCGATCGCTGAGCGCCCAACTTCGGTTATCGACACCAACACGGGAACCAGTCAACCAATTCCTCGTGTGCTCCAAGATACCGGGAGTTTTGTCTTGGCCGCGCAACCAAAAATTGGTGACCATTGGCTCGATGATCGTCCGGTGATTGACAGTCGTGCGCAATTGATGAATACCATTGACGAAGATTTTTCTCCCGACGCAGTCGACGATTTTTTGCCGTATGATCCACATCACCAGCGGCATATCTATGAAGGTAAAACGCTGAACGCTACCCAGCGACCGATTCTCGAATTGGGACGGCCTTGGTATCAGCTGGGGCAACTTAGCCCCGGTTCAACGATTATAGGAAAACATAATCCGCTCGCGCCACAGTTTCTAATTTATGGAGACATCCGATCGGCGGTCGCGTCTAATACACAGAACGGCAACAATGTAACGCAGTCGGCGGTTGAGGCGAATCTGGACTTCGATTTGAAGTTGACCAGTACCGAACGGTTTCATGCGTTCATGTCCCCGCTGGACAACGGCGTGACCAATACCGGTTATCTGTTCGACGAGAATCGGTTTGTCAACCAGTTTGATGCTAAATTTGACTTTGGCTACTTTGAAGGGGACCTCGGCGCGATCGCCGGCGGATTGACCAAACGAACTCTGCCGTTTGATTTGCCGTTTGCCGTCGGTGTGATGCCGTTGGTGTTGCAAAACGGTGTTTGGCTGGAAGACGCTTTTCTCGGTATCGCGGCGACAATCCCCGCCCGCAACAGCGCTCGGCTCGGCATCTCCAACATGGATACGACTTTTTTTGCCGGCTATGACAAAATCAACAGTCCCGCATTTGTCGCCGACGACAGCGCAGCGCGGATGTACGGTATGGCAACTTTTATCGATATGTTCAACGGTTACATGGAGATCGACTATGCCTTTCTCGATGACCGGACATTTGACGATCGGAGTTACCATAATCTGGGCTTCGGCTTTACGCGCCGGTATGGTCGGTTGTTTTCGAACTCAACTCGGCTGATTGTCAATGCTGGCCAATCCACGGATGTTGTCGCCAATACCGCCGACGGGGTCCTGCTGCTTTCGGAAAACAGCTTGATTACCGGTGCACCTTCGACCGTCGTCCCGTACTTCAATCTATTCGCCGGTTTTGATCGGCCGCAATCGGCGGCGCGGGCTGTGCAAGCCGGAGGCGTTTTGCGGAACACCGGGATTCTGTTTGAAACGGATGGAATGACCAATTATCCAACACTCGACGCGACAGCGAATGATGCATTGGGCGGTGCATTGGGCTTGAATTTACTGGCCGATGATTTCAGTCAACAATTGGTCGTCGAAGCCGCGTGGTTGAATACGATGGGTAACGACGTCAACCGAAATGCCGACGGCAATCAATATGGACTGGGTGCCCGTTATCAGTTGCCTTTAACGAACGCCTTGATTTTTCGCGCCGACGCGATGGTCGGATTTCTGGAAGCCGACGCGGATATTCATGGCGTCCGGATGGAGCTAAGGCACAAGTATTAGTGTTCAGTGTTCAGGTTTGGAGTTTGGAAACTCAATTCGAATCCAGGCTGCGCCACAAGTACCAACTGGCGATCGTCGCGTAGGGCCGCCATGGTAGCGCCAGCGATTCAATCTCCCGGGCTGGGGGAGATTCGGCCAAATTGTATTGTTTCTGAATTGCGTTCTTGATACCCAAATCATCAACCGGCAACACATCGAGCCGCGCCAGCGAAAACATTAAGAACATTTGGGCCGTCCAGCGGCCGACGCCTTTGACTTGTACCAGTTCGGCAATCACTTGCTCATCATCCATCCGCCCGATATTCTTCAAATTAACGACCTCCGATTGGACTTTGTCAGCGAGATCCAGCAGGTAAGTCGCCTTTTGTCGCGACACACCGAACTCGCGCAACTCGTCGATCTGAAAGAGCAATAGTGACCCCGCGGAAATCCCCGTTGTCGGTAGTTTGGCGTGAATCGCGCGCGCTGAAACCGCATCGCTCAAGCGTTGGCGAATAGTCCGTGCGGCCGAGGTCGAAATTTGTTGCGAAACGATCGAATCGACCAGGGTCGCAAAACGATCCGTCCGCGCTTTCGCCGTAAAGGGCCCAAGTTCTTTTAGTAACCGTTTCATGACGGGATCAGATTTTTGCAAGTGCAGACGGGCTGATTTGATGTGTTGTGCGGTAAACGGCATAACGGTCTCGTGAAATTAACGGCAAGTGAACGGGTAGCCCTTACATTTTTGGCAAACGCAATATCAGCGTGCTTCGAAGTACCAACGGCTGGAAGGTTATCGAGCGTTGGGATATTATTCAAACATGAATCCAAGTCCCTCGCAACTCAGTACACTCGAATCTCGGCGTCGAATCCAACAGTTAACGGCTGCAGAATTGAAGTCCCATCAATTGATACGGTGCAATCAACTGCTACAGGAAATTTTGCCAACCAATCGGTTTTATGCCGCGAAGTTCGGTAAATCGGCCCTGCAGCTTGCCTCTCGAGAGGAGTTAAGCCAGCTGCCTTATACATTCAAGTCCGAATTGATCGGCGACGAATCGACAAACGGCTTCGCGCACAATTTGACATGGCCCGTTGATCAATACACCCGATTCCACCGAACCTCCGGCACCCGGAGCCTGCCGTTGACGGTGTTGGATACAGCGCGAGATTGGCAGTGGTGGCTGGAAACCTGGCAACCGGTCCTTGACGTGGCCGATGTTCAATCCTCGGATCGAGTCGTAATGGCGTTTAGCTTCGGACCATTTATCGGATTCTGGAGTGCCTTTGATGCCGTGATTGAACGCCAGTGCTTGGTCGCACCGACGGGAGCGATGACGACCTTGGCTCGGCTTGAGTTGGTTCGCGCGTTGAAAGCCACTTTGATTTTCTGCACGCCAAGTTATGCCTTGCATCTATCCGAGGTCGCCCAAGCCAGTCAATTCGACATTAGGAAACTGGGAGTTCGCGCCTTGATTGTTGCCGGTGAGCCAGGGGGATCGATCCCGGCAATTCGCGAACAGATTGAATCGGCGTGGCAGGCGCAGGTGATCGATCATTGTGGCGCCAGCGAAATTGGGCCATGGGGATTTGCAGATCCGGCCGGTCGCGGAATCCATGTGAATGAAGCCGAGTTGATCGCGGAGTTTATCTCGATCGAGTCGGGTGCGGCGGCCACTGAAGGGGAGCTGTCGGAGCTGGTTTTGACGACACTCGGTCGAGCGGGAAGTCCGGTCATCCGATATCGCACCGGTGATTTGGTCCGACCCTCCTGGACGGACAATCAAGCTTGTAATTTTGTATTGCTGTTGGGGGGAGTGTTAGGTCGGACGGATGATATGATGATCGTTCGCGGCGTGAATGTTTTTCCGTCGTCGATTGAACAAATCCTGCGCAGTTTCCCCGAGATCGCCGAGTATCGTCTCACGGCCTATAAAGACTCGGCGATGGATCAGTTAAGAATTGAAATTGAAGATCGGCTGGATCAACCAACTCGCGTAAAAAACGAATTGCAGTTGCGGCTTGGTTTACGAATTGATGTTGAATGTGTGCCGCTCGGTTCGCTTCCCCGGTATGAAGCGAAAGGGCAGCGATTTGTGGATAAGCGCCAACAGGAAGACTGACGACTGATGAACAGTGACCAACCGTTACCGGTCGGCCTAAATAAAACCGACGATCGTTGTTTGGTGATCCACTGGGACGACGAATACTCGCAAAAGATTCCGTTTCGCCAATTGCGCGAGAGTTGCCTTTGTGCCACTTGCAATGATAAACGGGAAAAACAGCGGGCGAATCCACCCGCTCGTGGCGTCTTGCCGATTCTGTCGGCTGCCGAAGCGCAGCCGCTGGACATTTTGAAGATGCATCCGGTGGGAAATTACGCCTATAGCATCCATTTCTCGGACGGTCATAGCACCGGAATTTTCACCTTCGAATTACTGCGATCATTGGGGTAGGCCACCGCAATCCGAAACCGGCTGAACCGCGCATTGAAGATGGCGACAATCCGCTATCCGGTCGGCGATTTGTGGAGCATTTTGCTGGCAACCGACCACCACCCAGGTTGGACGAGATCACGGTAGGGTGAATTGCCCGGCAGTTCTAACATCAGGTAGCGATGGGCGTTGGCCAAATTGTGATACGGAAGCGATGGGAACAGATGATGTAAGGCGTGGTACTGAATCGCAAACGGAAAAAACAACCAGGTCAACGGGTCCTTACCAATGTAGTTGCAAGAATCCTGTATGTGTTCCGACATGGTCAATTTCTCGCCATCCCCTTCAAAATGGTGATCGGCCAATTGCCGCAGCTGATTCATGATTACGACCGTTGCGCCCAATAAATACAACTGCAATATCCGGCTCGGATCGGTGGCCCCCATGACCACGGCACCCGGGATCGCAACCGCTCGAACCCAACACAACAATTCCAAGGCCGCAAATGTCTTCCGGTCAATTCGATTGAGTGGCCGTTCGTACTTCCAATTGAAAGTGAAGGCCGACAAATGCTTCAGCGTATATTCGCGAATTGCCGGCGTGACAAACGTCAATGGCGCTAGAAAAAATCTCAGGAACACAATCACCGGAAACGCAGCGACGAACAGGAAATAAAGTCCCAGATTCCAGACGCTGCCGCGCGGACAAACGTTTACCACATATTCCGGATCCTGCGGAGTTCCATAAACACGTTGCGTATGATGATCGCGATGATGGCCGGTGAAAAAAGTTGACGGTGTCAGGGTCGGAACTCCAACCAACAAATTCCACACGACTTTGAAGGCCGTCATTTCGCGACCACCCAAATGGGCTACTTCGTGAACTAGTGAGCCAACTCGGTACAGCCAAAATACGGCGACCAGAAACCCACCGATCTGCCAAACGGAAAACGGCTCGGCACCGACATAAATCGCAGCCGCTGAATAGGCCATCACAGCACCGATAAACATATCGCGCCAATAAATCCACGGCTTCGTTTGATGGAAGTCTTCGTGGGAGTCTTTGAGAACAGCGCGGACATTGCGCACCCAGTCGAACTGGGCTGCCGTAATGGATGACACAAGACTTCCTTGGGGGGGAGGGAGAGTTTCAGCGGAAGCGACGAGTGAAACGGGTTAGTTGACCAGCAAGCTGGGGCGCATGTCAATGACGAAGCTTCGAGAGGAAGCTTCTATTCAACTCAGGTCATCAGCATTTGCTCGCTTATACGCGGGGTTCGATCGAGATTTCTCAGAAATTGCCGTTTCCAACCAATCGTCGCCGGACTGGTGCCCGGAACCCAAATACTTGAGTCAAAATTGGGATTTTTCCTCAATTAACCGGCGAGTTGCAACGGATGTTCCTGCTCACAAACAGCCGTTCAAGCTAGTTAGGTAGGTCCGACGATTACTTGAACATCCGTCTTAATCCCTACCAGTGATCCATGGAAACGATTTCGGCCATCCTGCCCGTCGTTGGCATCGCGTGTTGCGCGCTCGCCGTTTGTCAGCTTGCGCTGTGGACGGCAACTTCCCTTGGCCATTTCAACTTTCAACGGCGTGAGTTTCAAGAACGACAGTCCGAATTTCGCGGCCAACTAACCCTAGCGAGGGCTGTCAGAAACGGTGTGTCTCCGACCAATGCGGGCAGTTGGCAGGGCTTTCGTCAGTTTCGCGTCGACCGCATCGAAACCGAAGCCCACCAGATTCGGTCGGTGTATTTGATTCCCGAAGACGGAAAACCCATCGCGCATTTCAAACCGGGCCAATATCTGACGTTTCGTTTTCAGATTCCTGGTTATGCGAAACCCGTTGTGCGATGCTATTCGTTATCCAACGGTCCCAGCCAATCCTACTACCGCATTACGGTTAAGGAAGTACCGGCACCGCGCGAACGACCGGAATTGGGAGTGGGCCTAGCGAGTCATTACATCAACCGAGAACTGCGGGTTGGACAACAGGTCGATGTCAAAGCTCCCGCGGGTAATTTCTGTTTGCGAGAAGACTCTGAAAAACCGGTCGTCTTGCTCGCTGGCGGAATTGGGATCACACCGATGATCAGCATGATCGAACGGTTGATTTCATTGTCGTCAAATCGATTGGTCCTGTTAGTGTATGGAGTCAATCAGGGAAATGATCACGCATTCAAATCCTATTTAGCGGCGGTCTCCAAGCATCAGGCAAACTTCCATGTATTGACTTGCTACTCGCAACCCGGCGTACCAGATCGTTTGGGAGTCGACCATCTTTTCGTGGGCCGCGTGTCGGTGGACTTGCTCACGAGCGTGTTGCCCAATCTCGACTGCGACTTTTATTTATGTGGGCCTCCCTCGTTCATGAAATCAATTTACGATGGGCTCTTGAACCGCGGAGCAGATAAAAACAACATCAGTTATGAGGCTTTCGGTCCTGCATCAATCGGATCGACCGAACTAGCGGCCGCGTCAGCAATGGCCGAACGAATCAAGTTCCCGATCAAATTTTCCAAATCGGAAGTGATGGCAAATTGGGACGGCAGCCATCCATCATTGTTGGAATTTGCGAAGACCAATGACGTTGTTATCGATTCGGGTTGTCGCGCTGGAAGTTGTGGATCGTGTTGCACGGCAATATTGTCCGGTTCGGTCGAGTATCCCGCCGGACAAACACCAAGTTGCCCGAAGGGCCATTGTTTGATGTGCTTGGCGCGCCCCCAAGGTCCGCTGGAATTGGATGCCTGACATGAACAGAATCTCCAGTCAATTTGGAAACGGTCAATTTGATTATCGGAGCATTTTCCGGAGCAGTCACCGATTGATTTGCCAGACCGCCTATGTTGTTTTGTCGCTGACATTGTTCAGTCCGAATTCAACGGTTGCCTGTGCACAGAACGATCGCTGCGATCCGTCTAACGTTATTGGTTCCGAAACGTGCGCGAAGTGTCACGTCAACGAAGTGAGTTCCTGGAAACAGACCCCGCACTTTCGTACGTTCGACGAACTCGGGCGGCGTCCGGAGGCCAAGGCGATTTGTGACAAATTAGGTTTGCGGTCCGTCAAACGGTCCGATGTTTGTATTGATTGTCACTTCACGATGCAAAACATTGAGAGCCAAGCCAAACCGATCTCGGGAATTTCTTGCGAGTCGTGTCATGGTGCTGCCGCGCCATGGATCGGTCTCCACAACAATTTCGGCGGACCGACCGCGACACGCGAATCCGAGACTTCCGCCCACGCAGCGCAGCGTTTTGCCGCCAGTTTGGCAGGCGGAATGCACAACACGAGAAACTTGTACCAGATCGCCAGCAGCTGTTTTCATTGTCATACCGTGCCCAACGAATCGTTGGTCAATGTCGGCGGCCACAAGGCTGGCAGCGAGGATTTTGAACTTGTGCGTTGGTCACAAGGGCGCGTTCGGCATAATTTTTTGCGCACCGCAGGACAAAACAATGCGAACTCTTCGCCCGAACGTTTGCGGGTCATGATGGTAGTAGGGTTGATGGCGGATATGGAGTACAGCACGCGCGCAACCGCGATGGCGACAAAAAATTCGACCTATGGAACCACGGTCGCCAAACGTGCGGCTCGTGTCGCACTCCGGCTGTACGAAGTCCAACAAAAAATCCAGGATCCCCACGTGCAACGGGCGCTACAAGCGTTTGCCGGAGCAGAACTGAGACTGAATAACGCGTCAAGTTTATTGGCGATCGCGGATGAAATTAAACAAGCGGGTGAGATGTTTGCCACAGAAAACGATGGTACCAAGTTAGCGATACTGGATCCCTGGTTGCCCGATCCGAGCGAGTATCGTTAACGCGACCGCCAAACAAAATCCGATTTACCACTTTGATTCGCCATTTAGAAAACCCCGTTGCAAGGACGCTCGGTGACTTCAGTTCAAGACAAAATTCAACGGCCGCAACGCTGGGATCAACCATTTGATTCGAACATCAGCGATGAGATGGTCGCAACATTGCTGCGGGTCGCTCCGTTTTCCGAAATGGATCCAGCCGCGTTTTCACCCACGATTTCGTTGGCTGGAATTTTGAAAAATGACTGCCGATTTCATGAATTGAAAACGGGAGACATCATTGTTCGGGAAGGCGACTATGGCAGTAGCGCCTATTTGATCCTGTCGGGAGAGGCTCTGGTCTCGTTGACCAGTTTGCCTGCCGCGATCCTGGGTCGTCAGTCTCACAAGCCCAAAGGCTGGGCAAGAGTCGTCTCGCAACTTTGGAATAACTCGCGGCATGCTGAAGCGCGCGACTATTCGCGATCCCCATCCGAACAGGCGTGCCACGAAGTTTCAGCTCGCATCGACGATACCGGGACGCATGTTTTCCTGCATGACGTCCCGCGGATCATTCGACCGGACGAGAGTGCGATCCTCAAGACGGGCGAAGTGTTTGGTGAAGTTTCCGCGTTGACCCGCACACCGCGTTCAGCCACGGTTGTGGCCAATACGCCGTTACAATTGTTGGAAATTCGCTGGCAGGGATTTCGCGAATTATTGAAACGAAACGCGGCGATGAAACAGCACATCGAACGATTGTATCGCGAGAATAGTTTGCGAACGCATTTGCGCGAAACGGAATTGTTTCAAAAACTTCCACCGGCGGCGCTTCAGGAAATCGCCGAAGTCGCTGTGTTCGAATCGTTTGGCAATTTTCAATGGAATCAAGATTTTAAATCGACTCGCGAAAAAGATATCTCGGAACGCATTTTGGCCGAGCCCTTGATTGTTGCCCAAGGCGAATACATCAATGGTCTGGTGTTGATCCGCAGCGGATTTGCACGACTCAGCCGACAGCATGGCGAAGGCCACCAAACGATCGCTTATTTCGGTAAAGGTCAATCGGTTGGTATGCGAGAGTTGGCACACAATTGGAAGACCGGCGAACAACGACCGTGGTTACTCAGTCTCCGCGCGGTCGGCTACGTCGACGTGTTGCGGATTCCCACCGCCATCGTCGAGCGATTGATTCTGCCGAACTTGACCGCTGCCCAGTTGCCCGCTGCGCTGCCGACGCTGGATTCATTGTCCCAGGGAACTGGCCGGCGACAAACCGAACGTGCGACCACCCTGGAACCGGGATTAATTGAGTTTTTAGTCGAACAGCGTTTCGTCAACGGAACCCAGGCGATGGTCATCGATCTGGATCGTTGTACTCGGTGTGATGATTGCGTTCGCGCCTGTGCGGCAACTCACGACAACAATCCGCGCTTCAATCGAACGGGCGAAAAGCATGATCATTGGTTGGTGGCCAATGCCTGTATGCATTGTCTTGATCCGGTGTGCATGATTGGTTGCCCGACCGGAGCGATCGGACGGGATCGGGAAACCGGCAATGTAACCATTAACGATCGGACCTGTATTGGTTGTTCCACGTGTGCCAATAGTTGTCCCTACAGCAACATTCAAATGGTCGAGGTGAATAATTCACGAGGCGTACCGATTGTCGACCGCGATTCCGGTTTGCCAATTATCAAGGCCACCAAGTGTGATCTGTGCGCCGATCAATTGGGCGGTCCCGCCTGTCAACGCGCCTGCCCACATGATGCGTTGGAACGTATTGATTTGACAACGACGATTGCCATGACCCGTTGGAGCCAGCAGTAGTTGGCCCGCCTGGGGGTGTCAGGGTCATCGCGAAGAAAACCATGAAACGAAAACTATTTACGCTTAATCGCCGCAGTGTGCGCAACGGATTGCTGGCTGCAGCCGCCTTAGCACTGCTCATGGCGGTGGTTTATTGGCAAAATGTCAATCTGATTAACAGCAATTTCACCACCGGATACGTGTTGTTAGGCTGTGTGGTGTTTCTGGCTTCGTTCAACCTTCGCAAGAAATTTCCGATGTTGCCGTTCATGGGTTCGGCGGCGTTTTGGATGCAGTTGCACATCTACGTTGGTTTGTCGACATTTGCGATCTTTGGTTTGCACATTGCCTGGCGCATCCCCAACGGTTGGTTTGAGAGTTTCTTGGCGCTGCTGTATGTTTTGGTGGCACTCAGTGGTGTTTACGGTTTGTGGATGACACGAATTCTTCCTCGACGCTTGACGGCGATTCCGGAAGAAATTGTCTTCGAGCGAATTCCCTGGCTGCGACTTGATTTGGCACGTCAAGCCCGGGAGTTGGTGTTAACGGCCTGCGAATCGACGGATGTCCTTGCTCGATTCTACGCCAATCGTTTGTCGCAATACCTGGAACAACCTCGCAATTTTGTTTACCTGGTCCAACCCAATGGACGACTGCGTCGGCAGATGATCGCCGAGATTGAAGAATTGGATCGTTTTCTCGCCGAGGATCAACGGCCGGCGAGTCGTGGATTGGCCGAATTGGTGAAACGCAAAGACGACTTGGACTACCATTCCGCGGTCCAAGGTCGATTGAAAGTGTGGTTGTTTGTCCATATCGGATTGACCTACAGCTTGTTGGTCGTCGCAATAATGCATGTAGTGTTAGTACACGCATTCAGCGGAGGATTTCAATGATCCAACGTCTGCCCGTTCGAGACGATGACAGTCAACCGCCAAATTCACGGTTCGGCACTCGCGCCGAAAGTCCCTATCAGCGTCCCCACGATCCGTTTGTGACGTTGCCCGTTGGAATCGATTCAGGGGAAGTCATCAGAAAACCGAGTCTGCGAAATCGTCGCCGCAGATTTACTTGGACTTGTACCGCATTTACGTTGGGAGCGTTGTTCATACTGTGCTCGTCACCGTTTAGTAAAGAGTTTTTGGTACCAGGTCCGTTAACTTCCCACCACGCACCGTTGGTCGCCAGCGAAGGCGGGGCTCGCTGTGCCTCTTGCCATGCCAATGCCGATGGTTCGTTGGTGAGTTGGATAGCGGGGACGTTCACGGCCGCAAAAAACCAGGGGTTGAGTCAATCCGAGTTGTGTATGAAATGCCATGCACAATCACTGACCAGCAATTTCGCGATGAATCCACACAACGTCGATCCCCAGCAATTGGCGACGATGACCGCTCAAATTCCTACGGCGTCAAAAGCCGCCCGCTTGCTGTTCCAGCCACCGGTCAATCATGACAACCAGATCGCTTGCGGTGTTTGTCATCAGGAACACCATGGCGGCAAAGACCTGACGATGTTGACCGATGCGCAATGCCAATCGTGCCACGGCAACAAATTCCATGGTTTCGAGCATGGCCATCCCGAGTTCGTCAATTGGCCGCTGGCGCGGCGCTCCCGAATTGCCTTTGACCATACTACTCATGCGAGCAAACATTTCATCGACAAGCAACAGGCGTTTCAGTGCAGCCAATGTCATCTGGATGATTCTTTCCAAAACGTCAAACGCCTGGCCTCCTATGAACAAAGTTGTGCCGCCTGTCACAACGAGCAAATCCTCGACAGCGGTTCCCAGGGACTTGCGTTAATAGCGCTGCCCATGCTGGATATGGCAGCAATCGAGTCAGCAGGTTTGCAAATCGGTGGCTGGCCATTAGCGGCGACCGGCGATTTTGATGGCGAGATTCCGCCGATGATGCGGTTGCTGTTGATGGCCGATCCGCCGGCCAATGAAATTCTCAAAACTCGCGGTCCGGCATTCGAGTTCTTTGATTTTGATGCAACCAAGCCAGCGGATGTCACCGATGCAGTCACGCTCGTCTGGGCGACTAAGCGATTGTTGGGCGAATTGGCCAGCGATGGCCCTCAGGCCATTCAAACTCGTTTGCAAAATGTGTTGGGGTTCGAACTCTCATCGCAGGAGTTGAGCCGCATCATTACCAACCTCGATGGATCGGTGTTTCAAACAGCAGCTCAAACCTGGTTACCCCAATTGTCGGCTGAATTGGCGGAACATCAATTGCGGAAATCGACCATGGATGTCATCACGTCGCCCGCAGACGACAGTTCGATTTCTCGATTTCAGTTGCTACCAGGCCACAGCACTTCCCGCCAACTTTTTCTGGCGAAGCACACGCTGAATGTTGAAACGCAACCGAGCGCCGACGATGAATTGTTGGCCGTTAATCCTTTGACTGACTTGATGAATTCCGGCGGAGCTAATGGAGCGCAAACCGTCGATCCGAAAGAATTGTTGCCGGTTGAAAAACCAATGCCGGCCGTTGTGGAACCAGCCGCCATGGTCCTGCCCCTGCCCAGTCATGTCCAGGCCGCCCGTCCCAGTGGCTGGTATCGCAACGATCAAACGTTTCGCATCAGTTATCGCCCGAGTGGTCATGCGGACGACTGTTTGCAAAGCTGGATTGAATTGGTCGCTCGAACCGAAGATGCGCCGATGCGCCCGGAAACACAACGATTGTTTGAGAAAACAATTTCAGCAACGGGAGTTGGTTTGTGTCGGACGTGCCATACGCTGGACCAATCACCCGACCGATCCTTTGTGGTGAATTGGGTGGCGGAGTATCGCGATCCTTCGATTCGCTCATTCACGAGGTTCGCCCATGGTCCGCATCTATTGCAACCGGAATTGAAAGACTGTTCGCATTGCCATCACTTGGATCCATCGCGCAGCAATGCGGATTCGTTTTTGACAGTCGATGCCAGCCAGGTGGTCAGTAACTTCTCACCGGTGACCAGAAGTAATTGCACGAGTTGTCACCAACAGGGGCGTACGAACAGCAATTGTACGCAGTGTCACAACTATCACGTGGGCAGCAAAATAATCGGCTCGAAATAGCCGTGCCGGTGTGAGGTTGCCGGCCTTGCCAGCGACCAAATCTCGAAAATTTGACAAGTCACCAGAGCGTTAATACCCCCAGTGCTTTTTTTCGAAGTCGACCAAGTGACCTGATTCCATGAACGCGAATCGATAACTGAAATCGTCAGTTTGAATTTTGATCTGGTAGGCGCTTTCAGATTCGAGCAGTCCAGTAAACGCCAGGCTGGAATTCACCGCGGTTGGATCGTGAGCCAACACGACCCGCATTCGATCGGCGAGATGAATCGGTACCAATGAGTTGGGGATCGGCGTCAGGTTGACGAGTTTTCCCGATCGCAGCGGATCCTGAAATCTGGTTTCCGCCAGTTCTCCATCGGGTGTCAAATCGATTTCCAGGTAGTATCGTAGCCTACCTATTGTGCCGTCGATCTGATATCGCTGCCGCACTTTTTGGTGTTTGATTTGCAGCGGGGAAAAATCGGGAAAAAATGTTTGCAGTTCATGCATGACGACCTCTGGCAATTGATCCGGTTGCAGCACGGCTGGCGGATAAATGACGGTCTGTACAAATCCCGCGACAACAAAAACGACAACTGAAAAAAGGACTGCGTAAAACAAGAATTCCATTTCGAGATCCTGAAAATCAACAACTGAAAAGGGGTAACTCCGCCTCCCTCAACGTCAAACTGCCCGCCAGCCTGTCAATTATCACTCAATTCGCGAAACAAGACGAGGGCAATTTAGAGCCATTTGGGCTCACGTTTCTCGAGGAACGCGGCGATCCCTTCTCGCGCCGCGTCCGTCGTACGGGCGGTGGCCATGTTCGCAGCGCCGATGCTCAATTGCGTAAATAGATGCTCGCCGATGGTTTCATTGAGCATCCGTTTGGCCATCTGATGAGACTCCCGAGCCCCGGCGGCGCAGGCTTGCGCCAATTCGAAACTCCGAGCCCAGATCAAATCGTCGCCGACGATTTCATGAACCAAACCCAGATTCAAGGCGGCGGCAGCGTCGATGGGTTTGCCGGAAAATAACACGCTGGCTGCCAACCCGGTGCCCACACGAAAGCAGAGTAGGGGAGTCGTTATCCCGGCGCTGAGTCCTCGGCGTGCTTCGGGCAGTTGCAACCGCGAATGTTGGCCAACGACAACGATGTCGGCGGCCATCATCAAAGCCAGGCCACTACCGATCGCCCAGCCATTGACGGCCGCGATGATTGGTTTGGGGTACCGTAACATCGTCTCGATTAGCCGTTGAAGTTGCAGGACGTCTTCATACCAACGTTCGAGCGAGTTGTCCGATCCGGCGGTCTCGTGCAGTTGATGCAAATCCGTCCCCGCTGAAAAATCCGACCCAGCGCCCGTGAGAATGACGGCTCGGACACGTTTTTCCTGATGCAAATCTTCAAAAGCAGTGATTAAATATTCGATCAGCTCCCGTGACAGGGCGTTTCTTCGATGGGGACGATTGAGCGTGATTGTACCACTCGGGTCATCCACTCGGACTAGTACATTATCGGACATCGAAGTCATCTCGCACGGTTTCGTAAATTCGCGGTCGCTGGGCAATCGCCCATCATCATGCGCCCATTGCGTCTTCGAACGAACCTTGGGCCGCCGGAAAGCAGAGATTGTCCCGAACCCAAGTGATCCCGTCGGCGCTGGCGGCGTCTCCATCCCGATAGTTGCTTTCTGCTTCCACGATCAAGGGCGCGGTTTCCGTTCCCATGATTGAGCAATAGCGTTGAGGATATCCGATGCGCATCAAGATTTCAGCGTAACGTGTCAGATTTAAGTCTCCGGTCGCCAAATCCGTGAATTGCATCGCGCGTTTTTGCCAGTTCGGCTCCATGGTTCGCAGCGGTACGCCGGAATGGATCGTGAAATTCTTGACGTGACAACCATAGACCCGCGAGCCAACTTTGAGAAAACGATCTTCCCAATTTTCCCCTTCCCAACAATGGGATGGGTCCGCGTTTACTCCGAGGCACCGATCACCGTCACAAATCTCGACGAGACGATTGAATTCATCGGCGCAAACGGCACCCGTGCCGGGATGAATTTCATGAGCCAGATAAATGCCCAGGCTATTGGCATGAGCGCGGAGTTTGGCGGTCTTGTTGACGAATCTTTCTTGACCTTCTTTGATCAAGTCGAATCCCGGGCCCGACCAGAAACCCCAGGGGTAACCCGTGGCCAATTCCCAACCGAAGGCCACGCCCCAAAACATCGGGATGATTTTTACGCCGAGTTCAACGCACAAATCCATCAGACGAAACAAATAATTTTCGTACCATTGTTCCAGCTCCGACGGCGATTTCGATTGGTTCGGACCGTGTATGAATGCGTGACCGGATTTCGTTCCAGTCCAGGCACTGGTATGCACCCAAAATGGGCAATGGCACGAGATCCCATCGCATTTCAAACCATTTCGCTCAAACGCCGCTTTGATGTCGGCGACCGATTTGAATTTCAGGCCATCGTCGGACGCCTCCAACATGTAGTTGGACGGCTGCGCTCCGGCGGCTCCCGATTGGCGGGCGAATTCCAGAAACTTGTCCAGCCCTTTGGGACCATGTTGCGCGCCTTCGAGGCTGGGATGAAAAAATGTCTTGGCCATAGGGAATTAACGACTTTCATCGTGATGCAAGCAACCTTTGCCCGGAAATGGGCAGCGGTCTCGGGATTTTAAGTTACCAAATTCGAATCGATATTGTGGCTTGGCGAATTCCGAGATGCAACCGCGAAAAGTCCTTCGACGCGGATTTAGATCCAGTTCGCGCTAATTCAGGATCTGGAAAACAAGCGGCGGAAAACAGAGGATCGGAATTGCTAACGAGACCAGCCCCAACCCAAAACGAAAGACGCCCAAACGGATCGAATCGTCACGCGTTGGGGGATGGTCAGTTCCCATCACCAACACCAACACAACCATGATCCCAAGCATGTAATTCTCGTAGTACACCATAAATGCAATCGAAAGAACGATGACCACTCGGGCGATGAGATGGGCTGTCCGTCCGAACAATGTGTAGGTCACATGGCCACCGTCGAGTTGTCCGATGGGCATCATATTGAGACCTGTCACAAACAACCCGACCCAGCCGGCGACGAACAAGGGGTTCAATTGACTCAGCCAAACCGCTTGACCGGCCTGATAGCCGGGAACGTCGGACCACTCGGCAAACCATTGCATCAGCAGCGGGAGACGAAATCCAATTCCGCCCAGCGGTTGAATCGTTAAATCAAGCTGACTAACTCCCCAATAGGCGATCGGTACGGCAGCTACTAGTCCCGCCAGTGGGCCCGCAATCCCGATGTCAAAAATTTGTTTGCGGTCGGCCGCCATACCCTCCATGCCAATCACCGCCCCGAACGTTCCGATCGGGTTCAAGGGAAACGGTAGAAAGATCGGAAATGACGCGGGCACACGATAGACCAACGTCGCAACAAAGTGTCCCATTTCATGCAGTAACAAAATCAGCACGACGCAGAACATGTACATCAATCCCAGATCCCAATGGGCAATGATCAGCTTGCGAAGTTCCATCAAATTACCCGTTAGTACCGCCATCGTCAGCGGAACGTAGGGGTTCCATTGGCAAACTCCCACCAAAAACGTGGACGCTAATGTGAGCAGAAACAAAATGGCGGGAAGCCATTTCATGCGAACATGTTTCGGTTCGATTTCAGGGTACTGATAATCGTCAGGTTCGCTGTACGGAACGGTCTGAGTTGTGATAGGACGCTCGTTGGTCATGCTTTTAAGATAACCGAACCTTGAAAACTCGGCCATGGTAGCACTCCCCTCGCGGCTGATAGAGCCCACTCCCTATAATCACGGCTATGGCAATTATCGAAATCGAAAACCTATCCAAGTCCTATCGAGTCTATCAAAAACAAGAGGGAATCCTGGCGTCTCTCAAAGGACTATTCCATCGCGAGTATCGCGAGGTCCAAGCCGTTCGCGATGTGAGTCTGACCGTGAATGAAGGCGAGTTCGTGGCCTTTCTCGGTCCCAACGGAGCCGGCAAGACCACGACACTAAAGCTGTTGTCCGGCGTGATCAATCCAACCAGCGGTTCGGTGCGGGTGATGGGACACATTCCCTGGCTGCGCGAGAACGAATATCGCCGCCGGTTTGCGTTGGTGATGGGGCAGAAAAATCAGCTCTGGTGGGATTTGCCCGCCATGGAGTCGTTCCGGTTGAACCAGCACATCTACGGAATGGCGGCGGCTGAATTCGATCGGACCCGAACGGAATTGACCGAGATGTTGGATGTGACTCGATTGCTGGGCCAACCCGTCCGGGAACTGTCCTTGGGCGAGCGCATGAAGATGGAACTGATCGCCGCGCTGTTGCACCAGCCGGAAGTGCTGTTTCTCGACGAGCCGACGATCGGTTTGGATGTGGTGGCTCAACATAAGATCCAACAGTTTCTCAAGTCCTACCAACAGGATCGCAAGAACACGATTTTATTGACCAGCCACTATATGAAAGACATCGAGGCGTTGTGCAAACGGGTCGTGATTATTGCCAATGGCGCGATTTACCATGACGGTTCACTCGCGGAAATTGTCGACAAATTCAGCAGCGAAAAAATTGTTACGCTCCATCTGGCGAACGCGCAGTCGCTCGATTCGCTGCGCAGTCTCCCCAACGTCATGCAAATCGATCCACCGAAAATAAAATTTCGAGTTGAACGCGACCAAGTGGGAAAAGTGCTCAGTCAAATTCTCAGTGCTCACGCAGTCGACGACATTGTGGTTGAAGACCCACCACTGGAGGAAGTGATCTCCAGCGTATTTATCGCTGCCGAACAGGATCGGATTTCCAGGACGACTTGAAGGTTTCAATTTTCGAAGGTTCGGCCTCAATTTCCGGCGCAAAACGATTTTGCCATGGATTGTCACCGCGTTCCTGGAAACTGTGGCACCGAACAAACCGCTCAACAGCCGAAACTTGTGCCTGACCCGACCTTTTTGCTGCACGCTGGCTGAAATTCGACTTTGAAAAGGTCTTTCGTTTGGCTCGGTTGGCAACCACTTGGGTCCCCGATCCGGCTTGATAAAAAGTCGGGGCTTGATCGCCGAGAGATGACGACAAGCCCCAGTGTTTTTTCAAATTGCGGCGGACACGAAAACCCAAGGTGTGGCCCTGGAATTCTCGCTCGTTTCCCTTATAAGAAAATCCGTTCGTTAAAGTGCAAAGATGAAAAAGTTAAAGACGTCGATTGCGTCAACAACTTTTACGACTTCGCTCATCACTCCCTTCATCTGGCCTGTCGGTGGCTGAAATCTCACGACAAACAATCCACCTTGAATATCGCCCACAATGATACTACCACTTGGAAAATAGGGATAACACGACCAAGCACCATTGAATTGGACGGCGTTATCCGGTCCATAGGTATCATAATACCCGGCTTCGAACAGGATGTTTCCTGTGACGGGATCCTTCTTTTGGATTCGAAGTCCAGCGGTGTAGTGAGCCTGATAAATGTAATCACCTTTAACATATAGATTGTGATCAATCGTCGATTCTGTTCCATCGTATTTGCCCATGTAAACCGGATTGTCGAGGTCTTGGACGTTCCACATATGGGTCCGAGTACGAAACGGTCCGAGTTGCAATTCGTCGAGTTCATCATTCACATAAAAGAACTTATGATCCTCCGACAACCAGCCTTGATGGCAATATCTTGACTGCGCATATCCAGTTCGCGAAATTTGACTCGGCGGATTACCGTTCTTCGTCACGTTCACGATAGTCAGCGTGTCTTCGTTGCAGCAAAACGCAATCTCTTTGCCAAAATGCCCCGCGTCAGGCCCGATGTAATTGACTACTTGACATTCGTGTGTATAGCCGTCGGCCGAGAAAACCGAATGCAAAGTTGGCATGACGCCGTTTTTCAAGTCAAGGATAATCAGTCCGCCCGCAGAACTTTGACTGCCCGATCCAACTGCATAGGCAAATCCAGTGGCTTCGTTGATTGCAATCGTGTGAGCGCGACCCAAACCGGTATAACGTGCGTCGGCCGTAAACGTGCTGGGTGTTTGCGGCGCCTTCAACAGCCGACGCAGATTAAAAACCTGAACACCGTGGGAATTATTTCCGCTGCCGTCACCGACAATATAAGCGTGCTCATTGTAGACCCGCATATCGCGCCAAGTCGAGTTGGTGCCGGCACCTGGCAAGAACCCGATAAATCGCGGCTTGGTCGGCGTCGTTATCTCCACAAACGATGTTCCATTGGTCATGCCCATAATGGCAAACTCGCGTCCGGTCTTCTTATCGGTCCATCCCCAGCAACTGTTTCCGCGTACATCGGCAGCTTCGCCCCCCATTTTGCCTAGTGGCACATGGGACAGGAACGTAACATTGCCGGATTTTCCTGCGAAGCTACCTCCAATTGGCGGCGTTATTTTTTCGGGATCCCGACAACCGCACTGGCAGGACGAACTGCAATCGCCATCACCACATCCGCATTGTGCCATTCCCAGAGTAGGAATACTTAGCAGGAACAAAACCAATAAAATAACAAATTTCATGGAACGTTTCATCGTTTCGGCACCCGTTGCTTGGAGTATGCCGCTGGCGCGGCGGGTTTATCAGATTTGAATTGTAACTGAGGATTTTTTTAGAGTCAAACACTTCCGGAACGACCGCATCCGCAAGATGTTAAGTTGCCGGGACTTGCGCTGAACGTTCTTTGCGGTAGATCAGCAAGAGATTCGCGACCATTCCAGCCTTTGCGGCAAACGCCAAACGAACATGCCGCCGCAATTATCAGCCGCTCCTGCTGGCTGACGATTCCAACTCACCGGCTGGATTCAAGTTCAGCCAGGATTCAAGAAGTCCTGACGGATCATCTGCGTCCCCGGACTGCGTCGATTCACCCGCCAAATGTAGCTATTTGGCATTCCCCATTGAATTCTTCACACCCAGCCTTCCCAAATCGGCTAGACAATCAACTTCGGCTTGGCCGACATTCACGCAACCGGAATTTTTCTGTCTCAGTCTGCGTGCCAGTCGCCCCGTTTCGGTGTGTGTCCTTTGTTGACTGGGGGTATGCACTTCACGGAGATCGCGTGGGCACAAAATAGCCTAGCGCAGAGTCCATCGCCGCCGTAGGGGCGTTCGCTGCAAGGCTATTGGCCCTGAAGCGGCAAAACAGACTTTCGTCACTCTTGTCGTACGGCCGCTTTCCGGGCCATGACGTTGGCGGCAATGCCGATTCCAACGCAAACGATTGCGTACAGTATTGGCAACGCCGCATAGGATGGGTCTTTCGGGTTGATCGACACCAGCACAAAGAGTGCGCTTGCCATGAAGGACGTTAACGAAACTCCTAGATATGCTAAGTACTTCGCGTCATTCATTTTTTGTTTTTTTGAAACCACCATTTTTTGTAAACCTTTGTCATTAGTGAAAAACGAACTTATTCCCAACCATCGGCCTCTCGAAACAATATGCGCACGACTTCGTAGGTTTGCGGATGGGCCACTCATTGTTTTGCGATGCCTTACTCCGGCGACACACCTTACTCCGGCAACATGGTTGAACAGGCTTCTGATCAAAGCACTGCCGGCAACGCAAATCATTCGCAGACGCGGGACCGCGATGCGCCCGTCCATCACTCGTCCCTCTTGACGCAAAACCTCCCGGCCGATTTCTCGATACAGTTTCGCTGCCAACTCAATCGCTGGCCGACATCCTTGCGGCAGCATGGCTACTCCTCTAAGTCCACTAGAATAGCGAACCTCGGCCATAGCCAACAAGCGATGGACACTTTCTCGAACAGCTGCGTTGGATGGGGACTTGATCAATACATCAGCGCGAGACGGCTCAAAACAAACAGTAGGTAAATCGACCGGGATCCATGTCTTCGGAAGGTAGCTCCGTCCACGCTTCCAATCCTCTGCAACATCCCTAACGATGTTGGTCAATTGCATCGCCATCCCTAAATCAATCGCATGCTTCTCTGCAGATTGGCTTTGGACTCCCATCACCCGACACATCATCAACCCCACCACCCCAGCAACGCAATAACAGTAGCGCAGCAAAGCCTCTTCATCGTCGACTTGCCCAAGATGCAAGTCCATTTCCATTCCGGCCAGCAAATCGAACGCTTCCGTTTCGCGAATGCCCTTTGTTTTGACGAGATCCGCGAGCCATTGCGACGCCGGGTGCTGGACTTCCTGACCGTCAAATACTCTCCGAACGTCTTCGCGCAGGATTGCGAGCCGTGCTATCGCATCCTGTTGATCGCTCGCGCTATCGACGGCTTCATCACACCAGCGGCACCATGCATAAAGTTTTTCAACATCGCCACGAACGTCCGCAGGTAGCCATCGCGCTGCCATCGAAAACGAACGACTATGCTTGCGAATGACCGACGTTACGTCGTTTGGAATCACTGAGAACGGTTCTAGCACCGCATCGTTGGATTGGAACGTCGCATTAGACAATATGTATTTTGAATCGGTGCTCATTTGACTACGACTCCGAAATCGCGAGCCACTAAACCGCACGTTGCTTTGGCAGTATTGATGACACCAGGTACCCCGGCACCGGGATGGGTTCCACTTCCCACAATGTAAAGCCCAGGAATCGATTCAGATTTGTTATGGGGTCGAAAGTAGGCGCTTTGGATCAGCGTTGGCGCAACCGAGAATGCAGAGCCTTGGTATGCATTGAGCTCCTGCTGAAAATTGGTTGGAGTGAAATGCCGTCGCGTCACAATGGAATCCTGCAATCCCGGAAGATAGTTCTCAAGCGAAGCCAGAATGGCATCACCGTATTTTTGTGCCACCGAGTTCCAATTGAGGTTCGCTCGCCCCAGGTTAGGCACTGGACTCAACACATAAAACGCTTCGCAACCAGCAGGTGCCATGGACGGATCGGTCACTGTCGGGGCATGCAGATATAAACTAAAGTCGGAAGGAAGTGAATTGCCACGAAAAATATCGCGAAGCAAACCTTCGTATCGATTCCCGAAAAGGATCGTGTGATGGGCGAGCTGGTCGAAGCGACGGTTGGTCCCGAAATACATGACGAAGAGCGACATGGACCATTCCATCCGTTCCAATCTGCGACTCGCCTTGCCCGACGCTGCGTTAGTTCGATAGAGATGCGAATAGGTATGATGGATATCCGCGTTGGAAACAACCAAGTCAAACCGTTCTCGAGCATGGCCTTCACTCGATACCAAATGGCTTGTGCTCGTTCCCGATGATTCCACTTCGATTTGATCCACGGGCGAATTCAAACGCAACTCGCCACCGAGTTCTGCAAAAAGTGAAACCAGCCCATGCACCAAGGCTCCCGTGCCACCTTTGGGAAAGTACACTCCCCACTGCCGTTCGATCCAATGGATCAGCGTGTAGATCGCGCTGGTACTGAAAGGGTTTCCGCCAACGAGCAAAGGATGGAAGCTGAACGCCTGACGAAGATGTTCGTTCTTGAGAAATCGTGAGACTGCGCCATAAACACTCCGGTCTGCCCGCAGCTTAATCAAGTCCGGAGCAACCCTGAGCATGTCTCGAAAGTTGAGAAAGGGAACGGCTCCCAGGTCCTCGTACCCTTTGTGAAACACACGTTTGGAGTATTCGGCAAATCGTCGATAACCGTCCACATCTGAGGGCTCAAACAGGCGAATCTGTTCAATTAATCGAGGTTCATCCGAAACGTAATCGAAACTTCTACCGTCCATCCATCGCAAACGATACATCGGATCGACTGGCAGCAATTGCACATAATCTGCCATGGAACGGCCGGAAAGCTCGAACAACTCTTCGATGCAATTCGGCGCGGTGATAACCGTCGGACCAGCATCAAAGGTGAAGCCTGCATCGCGATACACGTAGGCTCGACCACCGGGTTGGTCGCGGCCCTCGAAGCAGACTGTGTCGAATCCCATCGTCTGCAAACGTATCGCAGCGGCCAAACCGCCAAAGCCGCTGCCGATAACCGCAGCACGACCGCGAGTGCCAACTGTCAAGTCGTTCACATGCCCCGAAGGAAGGACGCTACTAGTGGAAACTTGCATCAACATCTTTCCTGTAATCGCGTCCGGGACTTGAAATCCGCGCGAGCACGATTTTCATCTCGGCAAGAGCCTTAGGATTCAAGTTGTGAGCTTCCAGTTGGCAAAAATGGCGTTTGAGCTTTCGTTGAATCGCGGCTTCTCCCTTCAGTTCTGATTGCCTTAGCAACTGACTTGCCAGGAGCGCCAAAGCGCGTGGGTCTTTACCGCTCTCGGGTAACTGCCCTATCAAAGCTGCGAAATCGCCCGGCGAGCTAGCCGAGTATGCCCAAGCCCACGGCCAAGTGATGCGAGCATTGCGAAGATCTTCCATTCGCATGGTGTTGAACTCGTTGCTTTCGTTGGTCATCGACCTCAGTTCTTCGAGATCGTTCCGCATCTGCAATGCGATGCCGATATGCATCCCGAATCGCGACAATGATTCTCGCAGGGGCCGTTTTGCACCTGCCGCCACTGCACCAAACATTGCAGCCATCGAAACGAGACTCCCCGTTTTTAATCGACTGGTTTCGGTGACTACGCTTTCGATACACGATGGCTCAATCCGATTGACCAGTGTCCCCAGATCCAGTGATTGGCCGCGATGGCAACGCAAAGCCGTTCGAACTAGGTGATGCACGAGTTGATTTTGCAGGGAGCGATTGAGCGAGCCATCGAACAATTTCTCGAGTGCTTGGAAGTACATCCAATTGCCAGCATTCAATGCGAGCGGTACTCCGATTTGCATGTGTAACGACGGATGTCCACGCCGCAAGGGCGATTCATCCTGAATGTCGTCGATGACCAGCGAGCCGGCGTGAAGCCATTCGATGGCTTCTCCGAGGCATGGTGGCACGTACCCCGAGCCCCCGGCCATTGCAAACACCAACTCGACTACAGAGTTGCGAATTCGTTTGCCCGTTCGCTCTAGGAAATGTTCTGCGGGGCGAGTGAGATCTTTTCGAACCAACTCCTCGCAGAGTTTTCCACGATTCGAGTGATTCTTGGTGACTTCGAGGCGATCTACGATACTCATGTGCCAATCTCCTTCAGTGCATTGGTGGACGGCTTCGAGTATCGTTTCAAGGATGCTTTATCCCGAACTTTCAGGAAGGAGCCCAGGAATCGAGCGGGTTGAAGTCCACCAGGAGGCCACCCAACAACGATGCGAAAAGCATCTCGCCAAGTAAATCGATGCGAGTAGAAGCGGGCAATTGAATCGTTCGAAAGCACCTTGTAAAATCGCCGAAAGATTTGGTAACGGGCCGATGGTTTCACCAGTCGGAACAGCAGCCGATTCAAGAATCTTCCGAACCGAGAACGATCGCGATGCAGGCGAGCAAGTTTCTCGATTTCTGATGCTGCCGATTCCGGAGTCGACCTGGCAATCGTCTCAGCGACCGCGATGGCAAGAGGAAAAGAGTAGCCAGTGGCCGCGTGAAACCAGCCCCCCGCATAACCTCCGGAAATCGCTGGCGTGTTTTTGCCGCTCCCTGGAAGCAGTTCCGAGCTGATCGGCATCGGCAAGACACCATGCTCTTCTCGGACGATAGACCAATCCTCGACCCCGATCGCAGTGAGATACGTTCGAACATGAGCGAGACATTCGTCTCTGTCGATCCCAGGTTCATTCGCGAATCGTGTATCCTCGACCAGCACTCGCCGACGTTCAAAGGGAAGGCTATAGATGAATCGAAATCCATCCGCTTGATCCACGCGATCATCCATCACAATAGGGCCAGCGAAGGGCCAATCGTTTTTCAAGGCGATCTCAAAGCCCCAGAATTTTTGATAACCGCATTGTGCATACAGCAGTGCACTGGACCGACTAGGACCACGACAGTCGAGTACGAGGCGCCCCGTGTAACTGTCGCCATCGGAGGTCGTAATTGTGTTTGAACTGATCTGCGTCACTTCGGTGTTGGTCCGAACGACTCCACACTCGCCGCTCTCCATCGATTGCATAATCGCCGCTGAAAAATGCTGCGATGAAATGGATGCGTAAGAAAGTCCAACCTCTTTTTCAAAACGATTCAATCGCACTTGATAACTGGGCCATTTATACTCGACGACTGAATTCAACCATTCATCTGCTGTCGCTGAGACATCTTTGGGATGGAACGACCAAGTATGATTTCCGCCGAGTCGATTGCAGCGTTCGACGATCAGGATTTTTGCTTGCGATTGATGGTGCTTGAGCGCCAAAACAATCAGCCCGCTTTGCAATCCACCTCCGACGATAATGTAGTCAAAGTGTGTTGCCGTCATGAGACGCTCCGCATCTGGAGTTCGGCATTGCAGTTGGCGTGTTGAATCACCATTGGCATGAAATCGTGCAAAACCAAATGGGGCACCGCCATTCCAGATAGTCCCAGGAATAACGTGCGCGTTAGTTCCGCATGCAACTCCCGACCACCGCTCCAAAACCACATCCCCAGGCCGCATAGGCCAATAGCCCCCAACGACATCGGCAGCGAGGCCATCGCCAGTTGCTTGAGCGACATGCGATGGTACTGCATCAACTGCCTCAATCCTCGAATCGAATGCCAACCGCAAAAGAACAAGCAGAACGAAAAAGGAATCGGTGTGGCTGCGAACAAGCAAACCAAGCTGAATTGCCTGAGAGCTCGCATCATCCCGCCACGCGATCTCGCAACCGGGGAGAGCACCGAATAAGCGATGTTGGCAAGAGCGATCGGGGCAAACACGGCTGCCAGTATTTGTGTCCACAACATAATTACCTCGCTCGATGAACCGATCCCTGTCGGGATGATGGCCTGCAAGATCCGCTGCATTTCAAACGGTCTCGCAATAGCCGGAATCCAGATCACCAAGCCTCCCGAAGCGATAGCAGCCAGTGTCCCCTCAAGCGAAACCGGGCCACCGAGCTGTTCGTCGCGTCCAAAGTGATGAGCTGAAATCATGAAAAAGCTAATCGCCGTCGATAGGGGAAACAGAAGCCATCCGAAGATCGGCACCAGAGCAATCCCCAGATATGCTGCGAAAAATGGAACGAACCAAAAATTGCCCCAGCGACTTGCGAACCATTGCCTGCCTGAAAGATGATCCAATCCGCCATGCGGCACCCCGACCAAACAAACCGTCATTAGAATCACCACCATGATCTCTGGCGAATCGAGCGATACACCAAGCCAAGCCAACAGCATCGCTCCATTGCAGCTTACTAACAAAAGGATGTTGTGCATCATCTGCCTTTGAACTAGATCGCGACTTAATCTTCCAGCCTGTGGTTGGTGTTCGTTCACAGGCTGGAAGTCGATGCCTCCGTATTGGATCTGCGTGCAGTTTTTAGTTCGCAGGAGCGATTGACGGACGAGCAGAGTCTGCAGAGCGTGTGCTTTTCGCTCGAGCAATGAAGTAGATCAAGACGCCAAAACCTGCTTTGGCGGTCATGTCCGCAATCGCGTATCCAACTTGCAGACCAACAATTCCGCCGCCGTCTACGGTTCCGCCAGCCTTGGCTGTCAAAGCTTCGACGGTTCCACCCATTGCATAGGCAATCGGGTAAACGGCCCAAGTAATCAACAATACCAGTCTGGCCATTTCAATCAGTCGACGAGCTGCCACTGGCTGCGTGGCCAGCGAGTTTGACAATTCAACCCAAAGAACGAATAGGATGTAGAAGAAGGGAATCGAAGATAGCGCACCCCAAACGACTCGCATTGTCCAACCCTCTGGAGTCGAGATGACTTCGCCAGGGTACCCTAAGGCAATCATCAGTGCCGCCGCGATTACTAGACGCGTGAGCAGTGAAGTCGCTTTTGATTTTTCTAGCCGAAGAACCGAAACCAACTCCACCATCAACAAAGGAACGGTGAGGATCCAGTCCGCGTAGCGATAGAAATCGTTGAACGCAGCTCCACTGCCCGTGTAACTACCTCCCGTGAGTGCATATGCTCCCTGCCACGAGTGCCGAATCATAAAGTAGTGATAACAGGCGATCGATACCACTAAGCCCGAAATCAGTAAAGCTGGTCGATATTCTTCGTCGACCGAAGACCGCGACAGAAAGAGGAACAGGGCCGCTGCGCCCATTGTGGCAACGGTCATCGAGAAGATGTTATCGACGACGTTGAACTGAAACACAGAAAGGTCAGGCATTACGCCTAGCAGCGTTGGAACCAAGTGAAACATAGAAATGCTCCGTAGCTTAGAGGGATAGGTAGAGGGTTAGAAAAACTAGCTGGTCAACTGTAAGTAGCCAGATCATGTAACTGCTAAGAAGAATTTCTTTTTGAGATGATGCGACGTAGTTAAGGGGTGATTAATCTCACGCAATTTCAGAAGGGCATATTACTGCCCATCGAACGGCCTATTGCCACCCATTCATTTCGGTAATAGTCGCGAGGTTACTCTGACCGAATCACGTTCGACAGTTGCCGCATGCTTACAGTTCCCGGTTGAAGAGTAAGCCTCCGATCAAACGTTGGGAATCAGTGAAGAACATGCACTCCGCAGTGATAAATTCGGTCGTCCATAGGCTGGCTACGTTTTACGACGCTTGCAGTTCTGGGCATCAAAAACGACGTATCGAGACCTGGACTCTGTGGTTGGCCGTTTTGGGCTTCCTGACTCACCTGGCGTTAATCGCTCTTGTGAGTGCAGTACCAAGCCTTCGCACCGGTGTTCTTTCAGGCATGGATCGGAACTATCTTCACGCGATCTATACTCCGTTTAGCTTCATTTTGTTTTACGAAGTGCTGCTGATGGTTTTTGCGCTTCCGCGTTCGCACACTAGGTCGATTGCGATGCAATACGAAATCCTATCCTTGATTGTGATACGCCGGGTGTTCAAGGACATCGGCGAGTTTCGCGACCCGGCAACGTGGCTCGATCAAAAGGACGCCGCGTTGGTCGTGGTTTTGGATATGCTTGGGGCCTTGGTCATGTTTGCACTCATTGCTGTTTTTCGTCGAGTTCGGCGCACCGTTCAAAACGCTCCAGATCATCCGCAGCTGGAGCTGTTTGTGGCGATCAAAAAATCGGTCGCCTTTGTGCTCTTCGGGACGTTGCTATCTTTGGCTGCATTCAACCTAGTTCAATGGCTATACGGAATTTGGTCGCCGAGCGTCCACTCGGTTCAAACGGCCAAGGATCTCGACTACTTTTTCTTTCCGATGTTTTTTGAGTTCATGATCTTTACGGACATTTTCTTGTTGATCGTTTCGATTCCCTTTTTTGAGAGGTACGACTATGTCGTTCGAAACGCGGGTTTTGTCATCTCGACGGTGCTACTAAGATTCTCGCTTTCGACTCCAAAACCTTACGATTTGCTGGTCGGACTCACGGCAATCCTCTACGGATTAGGCGTTTTAAGCGTCTTCTCGTACAGCACCCGAGTTCAGCATCACGGGGACGACTAGAGCCATTCTGTTGCGATGTCTGGAGACAGTCATTTCCATGAGTGTCCTTTTGCTCTCCGTTCTTTAGCTCTCATCCTTTAGCTCTGGCCGGCCATTCCGGAAAGTTGTCCGATGTGAGTTGCAAAGTGCGTTGCCAGAATATGCGCTACAATAACCCCTTTGGTCTTGAGCGGAGTATTGCTTAGCAGCCCAACACGGTGAGGCTCGTTCATCGTTTCGACGGATGCGTCCTTCGCTAAGTTGACAAGCTCTGAGTATCCTCGGTCGATCGCTGCGACCAACTCGGATTTGCTGGTTAGAACGTCGGCATGCGAGCCTGGTTGAGAGGTTGGCCCGTAAGCCTTGTGCCATTCACCAGGCATGACCATCGGTTCGTCAAATTGCAGGATTCCATAGTCCGCTGCAATGGCCAAATGCGCAAGAATCCATCGCAGCGCATGAGCCCCTTCGAACGCAACGTCATCCAAGCTGCTTTTCGACAACTCAGCCAGCAAGTTGCGCAAATAGAACCGGTTGAACTCATTTAACGTAATTTCGCGTTCGAACATATTTGCTTCTTCTGTTTCACTTGTTCCAGCGAGCGGCAGCTTCTGCGACTCGCTTGCCCAAAAGAACGGCTGTTTGCCGGTCGCCAAGGCCGATGTTCGGTTGGTCCATGTTGGATTGGGCCATTCCACCCGTGTAGCTTGCAAGGCGATTCGTTTTCTCTGGCGTTGCGCCTTCCGGCATGACGCCGGTGCCAACCCAAATCATGCTGTGTTGCATCGCATTGATCATCAATCCTGAAAGCGTGTTGAGCTTGTCTCCGGACAATCCTTGCGAGTGCGTAAAGCCGGCTCCGATCTTGTCTTTCCAGCCTTGTTGATACCAAATCCCTCCGCAAGCGTCGATAAAGGTCTTGAACTGCGCTGCGTAGCCGCCCATGTAGGTTGGCGTTCCGAAGACGATTGCGTCGGCTGCGTTGAGCGCGTTGACGATGGCATCGTTCTTCCAGCGTCCATTTTCGATGTCTTCACCGACGATACGAAGGAGTGCAACATCAGTGCCAGCGACCGATTTGGCTCCCTCCGCGACTGCCTCGGCAACTTGTTGAGTGTGCCCGGCAGCCGAAAAATAGACGATTGCGACAGACGTCATAATAAAGTTCTTTCAAAAAGAGTTGGCGATAAACATGGCATGACTTGAATCAATGACCAGCATGAATTTCGAGTCCATACTGTTGGACGACTGCAAGAAGTCGTCCGAGTTCTTCCGGTGTCGGTTTGGGGGCTTCCAAGATATCGGCACTAAGCACCTGTCCCGTGGCTCGGAACATCTTTTCTAGGCCGGCCGGAGCTACCATGATCAACGTCTCGGCAGGCTCGTCTGTTTCGTTGTGAAAGTGATGCAATTGATGGCGAGGCAAGTTAATGAATGTCCCGGGGCCCGCTTCGATACGTCGATCGGCTCCGTAAAACGCTAGTTTGCCTTTCAGTACATAGAAGCCCTCTTCCTCCCGGTGATGGACGTGCGGGGGCGGACCACCTCCCGGGAAAATCGTGGCATGCCAAATTGCCAAAGCACCCGACGTATGCTCGGCTTCCGCAAGAAATCGATAGACATCCCCAACCGCGGCGATGCGTTCACCTTCGTTGGACCGAGTAATGTGAATATTCGGGGCCACGTCCCATGACGATGCGGGAGGCGCGAGATCAATGCCGAACTGAGGAGCCAGCTCCTTCAGTAGATTGAGCGTAGAGTGCGGATCGCTTTGAGCGCCGCGGCGTTCGATTTCGAGCATCGCACGACGTTGAAAGACCTCGAATCCGGCGGGTGCGCAAATTGTCAAAATTCGCGTTTCTTCCAACGTTTGAAATCGATGGGCAGTACCGCCTTCGATATGAATAAAGTCGCCTGCTGAAAGAACTGTAGAGGCGTTTCCGGCGAAAAACTGGGTGCGACCGCTGAGCAAATAGAAGGACTCTCCAAAGCTATGAGCGTGCCCAACGATGGGGCCTTCGCCCTGGTGTACCGTCGCCCGTTGGGCCGCATAGAGTCCACAGGTATGCTCCGATTCGCAAAGAATCTCCAATGGTTTGTTGCTCCAATCCAAAATCGAAGCCGCGCCCGGAGCGCAAATCAGCGGCGATCGTTGTGGATGAGCGGAAATACCTTGATCGCTATTTGCAGTCATACGTTTCTTTGTCCTCCCCGGTTTTTCATCTGAACTAGCTTGGCATCGTGCGGATTTTAATTGTCGTCTTTCGCTCCGCGAAAGAATGGAAAAGCGACACTTACTTGCCGCACGACGATTGGTGACTTGT
>JANNWZ010000054.1:0-7701 GCA_031409295.1 Mariniblastus sp. | reverse complement strand
CGTGTCCATTGAGCGTATTGATCAAGTTGCCCGTTCGAGTGTCCCAGAGCTTGATTTCCGTAGAATCACCCGCGGTCGCCAACTGAGTTCCGTCCGGACTGTAGGCGACGCAACGAACAATTCGACTGTGTCGACTCACAGCGCCGACATGTTCCCAGGTCTGCGTATCCCACAGCATGCAAACGCTGTACGTGACGGCCGCCAACCGAGTACCATCGGGACTGAACGCCAGGCGTCGCACTTCCGGATAGGGATGGTGGACGACTTTGATTTGCTCCCCGGTTCGTGAGTCCCAGATTCGAATCGTTTTGTCACCACTGCTTGTCGAAGCAAGTTGCGCGCCGTCCGGACTGAAGGCGACACCCGAAACCGACGCCGTGTGACCGGTAATTGAGATGATTTCCGCGCCCGTGTTGGTGTCCCACAACTTTACGGTTTTGTCATCCGCTGCCGACGCGATTCGATCTCCGCCCGGACTGAATGCGAGACCGCTGATTGGGCCGGCGTGACCGGTCATGGTGCGGATGATGTTGCCCGATTCCGCGTCCCACAGTCTGACTGTCTTGTCAAATCCCGCTGATGCAATCAGAGAACCATCCGGACTGACTGCCAGACCCAACACGTGGCCTGCATGCCCCGCAAGTGTGCCGAGTTGCGCTCCGGTAGTTGCATCCCATAATCGGATCGTCCCGTCTTTGTCTGCCGAAACCACCCGTTTTCCGTCAGGAGTAAAAGCGACCTCGTACACATCGCTCGTGTGTCCAAAGCACGTGATTTCGCTGCCCTGAAATCGCCGGTCGCAATAGTGCCACTCGAAGTTGTCACGGTATTCCTGTGGGATCTGATGCAGCAGCGTTCGAGCCTCCACCGCTCGATTAGCATCGTACCTGGCAACCGCCAGCTGAAACTTTCCTGCCGCTTCGGCATCGCGTGCAAGCTTTGATTCGGCAGTCGCTCTTTCACCTGCCTCAACGGCGTTGGCGCGTTCCTCGTTTGCTTCGTGTGTCTTATCTTCCGCAAGTTTCGTTTTTTCGTTCGCTCGAAACAATCCGTAGCTCGTTCCTGCGATACCAGCCAGCAAGACGACACCAATTGCCACCATGGCCGCGACCAGTCCGCGATTTCGTCTGGCAAACTTCCGAGCCTGGTACCAGGTCGACGGAGGACGCGCCCGAATCGCGTCACCGGTCAGATAGCTGGAGATATCGTCTGAAAAATCATCAACCGTCTGGTATCTTCGAGCTCGGTCCTTTTCGAGAGCCTTCATGACGACCCAATCCAGGTCACCCGTGAGAATCTTCTGCAGACTGGCTGGTGAAATTCTGCGCGCTTCACTGACCTTAGCCGTCACCTCAGCGGGCGAAGTATTGAGTCGACTGCTTGGTTTGGGCGGATCTTTCTCCCGCACGATTTGGAGTGCTTGCAGGAACGGTTTGTTGCCCAACGTTTCTTTGTCCAACGGTGTTGAACCACTTAACAGTTCATACAGCAAGACGCCGAGAGAATAGACATCCGTTCTGGTATCGATATCGACGGAGCTAAACTCAGCCTGTTCGGGTGACATGTACTGCAGCGTTCCGACGATCCGGCCATACTCCGTGTACAACGTCTGTTCGGTGAGTTTGAGATCTTTCTCCATGGCTTTCGCCATACCAAAGTCAATTACTTTGGGGACCGGTTTACCATCAATTTCGGTAATCAGAATATTGGATGGCTTGAGATCACGGTGCAGGATCCCTTTCTGGTGCGCGTGTTGAACCGCTTTACAAACCGAAACAAAGATCCTCAGCCGATCATCAATATTGAGTCGTTTGATATCGCAGTATTTGGTGAGCGAAATTCCATCGACCAATTCCATCACGAAGTACGGACGACCCTCGTCCGTTTTACCTGCGTCAATCACTCGCGCGATGTTGGGGTGATGCATGATCGCCAGTGCCTGTTTTTCGGCATCAAAGCGTGCCAGGATCTCTCGGGAGGGCAAATCGGACTTGATCAATTTAATTGCCACGCGTCTTCTGATCGGCTTTTTCTGTTCCGCTAGCCAAACGGTTCCCATCCCACCTTCACCCAGTGGTTCAATCAACCTGTAGGGTCCGATTTCTGTTGATGATTTGAAAAACGAGCCGCCATTGTGTGAATCCTCGCCAACCGGTTTTTTTCCCCAAGTGTCACCAGACGGCCGCTTGGTTTCGTTCTGCTTGGCTAATTGCCCCCGGACAAGATTCGCGTGATTTACGGCCTGCTCGCCAAACCAAGTATAGCCCGCATTTCTGACGGGTCGGCGTTTTACCACGCTGTGGAAGACTTCGATCGAGATCAGCTCCAGCAGCATCCGCTGTTTCAAATCTTCAGGAAACCGTGCCAAGACGTTTTCAATGTCAGGTGATTTTCCTGCCTTGATGTCATCTTCGAACTGGTCGATCAGTTTGTTGTCGAAACTAGTTTTCACAGTTGGCGAGATTTCACCGGCGGGGTGATTTTTGATTTGGTGGGATGTCGATGGCGATAAGCAACGAACTTACATGTTATCACAGTTCGGAGAAGATGTGTCGTTATCTTTCCCAAAACGAATGGCTGTTGATGCTTCGGACAGACACTGCCGGTTATTTCAATTGGGCTGCCGAGTTCGAAAGTCTGGGGATTTGCAAATCACCCTTGGATTATCCATCCGTAGATGGATTGACGCTATTTTTGTATCGCCTGAACGAGGCCATTTTGGGGCCATCCAAGATACGGAATTGTTCTTGGAGCCGATTGGCGTGATTTTCGGCCTCTTCACCGAAGCGGCTATAATCCGAATTTCCGCCTTCCGAATTGCCGACACGCCTGCCTTTCTTGACACGGTGGAAGATTTCGATCGAGATTAGCTCGAGGAGCATCCGCTGTTTCGCGTCTTCTGGACAACGTGCCAGAAAACTCTCAATATCAGTGGGAGTTCCCGCCTTGATGTCATCTTCAAAACGGTCAATTAGAGTATTTTCGAGGTCTGTTTCCACGGACATATTTGGGGTTAGGAGGGAAATTTGTGATTGATTTCGCCTGAAAATCAAATACGATATAGGACCTTCCTTGAATATGGATTCCTTTGAAAAGATCCATCAAAATAAAACTGCCTTCCCTCTATTTTGCAGAAGCCCTTTTCCGATGATGCCACAACTCCAAAGCGGCAGCCCCGCATCTCTTCAACAATTGATTGTCGATGCGCGCGCGGGCGATGAGACGTCCCTGAATAAAATCGCCGAGTACCTTCTGCCGAAAGCCTTTCAACTTGCCAGATACAAGATGCAGGCGCTGAGTCCGATGGATGACTATGAGGATGTGGCGATTAGCGCCGTCAAGTCGATCTGCCTGCGGTTTCGCGACGGAACCTGCGACTTCCTTGGAGAAAAAGAACTGGGTAGTCTGCTTCAACAGTTTGTGATCGGCAAGGTCCGTGACCGAAGGAAGTATCATTTCGCAGAAAAACGCGATATCAAACTCAACGATGACGTGATGGTGTCACTATCCGATCCAATCATCCGAGAATATGCCGTGGAAAATGCGGATTCGATATGGCTGGACGAACAGTCGGCTTCACTGTCGGTCCCAGAGCAAGTGTATCTGGAGCAAATGCTGAACGGACTGGGCGCAGATGTGCAGGGTTTGTTTTCTGAACTGGTCAAGCGACTGGACGAAAAACCCAGGAAAGTATTGATGCTGATCACGTCGGAATCCCTGACCAACAGGGAATTATCCGATGCTCTGGATTGTGCTCCATCATCCATTGAGCGATATCGCCGCGCGATTCGCGAAAAGCTGGAAGAGATCGTCAACGAGTGATTTTTGGTCGCTCGTGCATCCCAAATGGTCTTCTCTTTGGTAGCGGAATGGCGCCAGCCATCCGGTTCGTCTTAACTTTGGTAGCGGAATGGCGCCAGCCATCACTTGGTAGCGGAATGGCGCAAGCCATCCGGTCCGTCGTATTGGAGCGCAAACAAACCGGACGGCTCGCGCCGTTCCGCTACAACCACGTCAAACAAAACCACGTCAAACAAAACCATGCCAGGCGATCCCATAGCCTTTTTCATCACTTGGACTTGCTAAGGCACCTGGATGCCGGGCGACGACCGAGGCTGGACCAAATGGCACGCGGGTGATCAAGTTCCGCAGCCGTTGCTGGCCGACTGGTGTCGCGAACAAATGGTGGAGTCCGCCGTTCGGTTTAACGATCAACAACGCTTAATCGTGAACAACGTGGTTGAAGAACATTGCCGCCTGCGGAACTGGTATTTGCATGCCCGGAACTGCCGGACCAACCATTGTCATGTTGTCGTTACGGCTCAGGACTACAACGGCGAACAAGTACGGGATCAGTTAAAGTCCTGGGCCACACGACGTCTCAAAGAAAATCAACTACAGCTCGCCCCTGAAATTCCGGTACGAGACCATTGGTGGAGTCGACAAGGAAGCGTCAGGCATTTGTTCGACGATGCTTCACTTGAAGCAGCGATTCAATACACCGTGGAGGCACAAGATGCCGGCGGCTCAAAAATTAGTCAAACGTTTTCGTAGGGCGAAAGTCTTTCGCCGAGCGAAAAAAATTTATCGGTAGGACGTAAGTCAAATACCGCTCTCTATGTAGCGGAATGGCGCAAGCCATCCGGTCCGTCGTATTGGAGCACAAACAAACCGGACGGCTCTTCACTTTGATAGCGGAATGGCGCAAGCCATCCGGTTCGTCGTCTTGGAGCGCAAACCAACCGGACGGCTCTTCACTTTGATAGCGGAATGGCGCAAGCCATCCGGTTCGTCGTATTGGAGTGCAAACAAACCGGACGGCTCGCGCCGTTCCGCTACTAGAAGGAACACATTGTGCCACCCATCTAAGGAACACAATATGTGCCACCCATCGTTTGTTGATTTGGGCCAACCCGCACTTCAATTTTATTTTGAAAAAGTTTGAGGGTTGCTGCTGCAGATTTCCATTGGTTCATTAAGCCCTTCAATGCGAATGCTAAGGCCGAAAAAAATTGATTGCCGTCGAGAATCCGCTGCTTTAAACGCCAGTTCGGTAGTTGAGTTTAGCGAACTGATTCGGAACGAAGCGGTGAGATTTTCAAGGTAGAAGTCGTCTTTGTGGTGCATTCATACAGGTCCGCGCGTCGCGCGGATTTCCGGAGGCGTAAGCGCCCTCCGATCACAAATTTGTCCCAAGAAAAAGGTAGAATCAACATGACACTTCGAATTCTCAATCTCACCCTCCAGTCGCACAATCCAATCGGCAGGACAGCCGCCCGTTGCTCAGCCTGGATGGCTTTGGCCATTGTTTCTCTCGCGGCAGGTAATGCGGAGGCAGACTTGATTAGCGTTACTTCTGTTTCAGACTCCGTGCGAATCAAGGACACTGCTTTAGAGACGGACCTTACTGCCACTGGCTCCAGTCTTTCAGGAAACTCTTTAACCCGAGACATCGGCACAGGTGACCAAACGACCGGGGGCTATCGAAGCAGAAATATTACCACGGCCAGCGGAACAAGCTTGACTGATAATTGGAACGTAAAGATACCTACAGCGGCCAGCGTTGGTCCTGCTACGCCGGAGGGTCTTGGGGCGTTTGGCAATGGGAGCTCGACGATGCTTTTCACCGCTACGAGTAATTCCGTATATACAGCTGCCGGAGATAACTTTTATGGGCTCAGCAATATTGACACACAGTCCTATTACGTACTTCGTGACCTAACCAATAGCGTCGACTTGGTATCACTCATTGACGGGTGGAATGGCGGAATCGCGGTTAACACTCCCACTGGCTCGCTGACAGGAAATCTCATCGCGGGTCGCCAGTATTCGTGGACGACGGGGTACGTAGCCCAAAAGCGTGCCGGCTTAACCTCATTGAGCTTTAGCGCTGCTGGAAATGCGACCTTGAACGTTACAGCGATTCCTGAGCCTTCGGCTGCTGCGATACTGGGTCTTGCCGGACTGGGAATGCTGATGCGGCGCCGGCGTCGTTAACTCAGGCTAGTCGCCAAATTCCCACATCGCCTCTGATAGCACCCTGGTTCCAATAGCGCGGACCAGGGTGCTTTTTTTGCTTTATGACACGTTTCTCAGTCGCCACAGCGCCGCGGAGTGATTTTTGGTCGCTCGCGCATCCCAAATGGTCTTCACTTTGGTAGCGGAATGGCGCAAGCCATCCGGTACGTCGTGTAGGAACGCAAACAAACCGGACGGCTCGCGCCGTTCCGCTACTAGAAGGAACACAATAGTTGCCACCCATCTATTGTGGATTTGTGCCAACCCGCACTTCAATTTTATTTTGAAAAATGTGAGGTTTGCTTCTGCAGATTTCCAAGGGCCGGAAAAAAATTATTATTAATTCAGACAAGGTTTGAAGGGTAACGGAATTGGATTCCATAGATCGTTTGTCGGGATTGCATTGATCCTGTTTCAGAGAATTCAAAATACCCCACGGTTAGGAGCCACAATGATTCATCACCAATTCTGTTCTACGAAATCGAAGACCCTTACGCGGTTGTTAACCATCCTGTCGTTGGCAGTTTGTTCGCTCGCGGCAGGTACTGTCAAGGCAGACGTTATTACGATAACTGGCGTTACTGACACAGTTCGTATCAAGGGCATCGACAACTCAGTTCCTTTTGATACTTCTCAGTCATCCAGCAATGTTAACGGTACCCTTGGTATCTCGCAGAGTTTTGCTCCCCAAGGAGGTAACGGCTATCGAAGCGATCTAACAAGCAACTACCCTTTCGTTTTCGGCCCCAACCAGACGGGACTATTTACAAACTACGAACAATGGCTGCCGGCTAGTTCCGCTACTGCACCGACTTCGTTTATTTCCGGATCCGCGGAAGTTTTTTTCACAATTAATACAAGTCAAAGTCTGGTTACAAGTTGGACGGTGGGCCTGGGTTCGGGAGGGGATCCAGACGTTGCTGCCTTAAACCGTCTAACCACTATCTCTCTTTTCGATATTACCAACAACGTAGTAATGATTTCTGGGACAGAGGGAAAGTTAAACGGTTCACTAGTTTCAACTCTTAGCCCTTTTAGCGGAAATCTCGTAAATGGTAATCAATACCGTTGGAGGTCGTCCGTTCAGATTGACAACAACGGCGGGCTAGCGGTGAATGTGAGGGGCGTGGGAAGTGCGGGATTGGTGATTACAACTGCTGCTGTTCCCGAACCATCTTCCGCTGTAATTCTCGGTCTTGCCGGACTGGGAATGCTTATGCGTCGCCGGCGTCGTTAATTCCTGCTACTCGCTAAATTCCCCCAAGCCCCTGATAGCACCCTAGTCCCGATAGCGCGGACCAGGGTGCTTTTTTTGACACTTCTCGCCGAACGCCACCACAGTGGATGTTCGTTTTCATAAATCCCGCCGGCTTGCCCTGCGGATCGTTGGGCTTTTCGCTACCTATAGAACAACGCACTCCCTTTCGCTTTGCCGCCGGCAAATCCGGCGGCAAAGCGAGGATGGCTTGGACTCGTTGTGTAGTAAAAAACCGAAGTATCCGCAGGGCAAGCCTGCGGGATTAACAACCTGAGTGATGGCGTTCAGCGAGAAGTGTCCTTTTTTTACTTTATGACACGTTCCTCAGTCGCCTCAGCGCTGCGGAGTGATTTTTGGTCGCTCGCGCATCCCCAATGGTCTTCACTTTGGTCGCGGAATGGCGCAAGCCATCCGGTCCGTCGTAT
>JANNWZ010000053.1:0-35499 GCA_031409295.1 Mariniblastus sp. | reverse complement strand
CAAACAGCCGCAGGGCGCTACCCCACGGCTTTCCACAGAAACCGGACGCTAGCGCGTTCCCGCTAATCCGAAATTCGTGTGGTCGCAATCAGCCGCAGGGCGCTAGCCCACGGTTTGTTCCGAAGTAACCGGACGCTAGCGCGTTCCGGCTAATCGGAAATTCGAATTGTCGCAAAGTACTAATCGTATGTCGAACTGATCTGCCGCAAATAACTCAACGCGTCATCCAGCTCGGTGACCGGCACTCCGACTTGCCGGCCTTCCCGATCACATTCCCCCAGCAATAACAATTCCGGATAGCTTTCATTTTCGGCCAGTCGCCGGTGGAGCCGAAAGCCAATCGTTCGATCATGGATTTTGTGCGCCAACATGTGGTGTTCAATCAACCAAGCCGTCCGCTCGGTAATGTAACTTTCCAGCGCCTCCAAGCCGCTGACGACATGGTCATACGGATCAATCCGTTTGCCGACATCGTGCAATAAGGCGGCGAGTAAGAACTCCTCATCGTAAGGCAATTGATTACAAGCCAAATCATAAACTTGAAGGCTATGGTACAACGCATCGCCTTCAGGGTGATACTGTGGACTCTGTTGGACCTGTTTCAGTGGCAACAACAGCGAATGATACCATTGAAACCGATCAATGGCATTTTCGCTGGAAAGCAAAGCCGATTCGAGATCGAGCTCCGGATATTGTTCCGCCAACAAAATTTCGAGCTGGGACAAGTTCGCTTTTTCGATCGGTTTTCCAGTGATCGAACTGCGAAACGGGAAACTGGACTTATTGGATGGATACACAGTCAGTTCGAACGGATAACGATCCATGACGTGAATATGCTTGTACAACTGCCGCTCGCCATTTTTCTGAATTCGCTTGTATTGGACATCACAAGAAATGCCGTAATACGCCAACTCGGCCGTCACCGATTCGATTTGGTCGGCAAAGATATGGAGATCAATATCGGAACCTCTGCGAATATGACCCGTCAACACGCTGCCGATCAGCCGTGGCTGGTATTTGGCCAACAGCTTCATCATTCGTATCGCTTCGACCCGCATCTGCTGAAGATGGTGGGAACGCGATTCTCCCTCGAACATCCGCGCGAGATTTTGCACTTCTTCACGGATTTCTGCGTTGGATGGCAAATCGGCGGGCTTGAGACGCTGTTTGGTCAATCGCCCAGCTGCTTTGATTTTGGCTTGAAAATACTCTGTTTCCTGACGTTCATACATCAGTCGGGCGGCATCAAAAGCGATTTGACGACGCAGCTTGTGGCAAGTCATCCGATGTGAGCTCGAAATCGGCTCGTGGGGGGCTAATACTAAGGAACTTGAAACTGTCAGGCCGTCGTACGAGTATGTTAACCGTTATTTGTGAGAAGTAAAACTCGACTTCTTGAGTTGGACTTGTAATTAAACAGCTGTTTAATACACTTGTTTGAAATAGCTTCTGTTTCGTCACTCGAATTTCTCACTCGCTCTCGTATGTCCCACGATACAACTCGCGATCGAATTCTAATTGCGGCCGGACCGATTTTTGCCCGGCAGGGATTTCGCAAAACCACCGTGCGTGAAATTTGTGACTCGGCGGGCGTTAATTTGGCCAGCATTAACTACTATTTCGGGGACAAACAGAAATTGTACTTGGAGACTTTGTTGCGTGCGCAAGAAATTCGAGCCCAACAGTTCCCCGAACCGACCTTTGAATCGACGACCTCACCAGCGGAGAAACTGAAGAGAATTGTCAATACTTTGTTACATCGGCTGATGGCGATGCAGTCCGAACCCTGGGAAGTCCGCTTGATAATGCGTGAGATTTTACAACCTACAACAGCTTCTAAGGACTTACTGGAAAAACGATTTCGCCCATTCTTCGAGCTGTTATTGTCGGTTGTCGATGAACTCGTGGGGGAGCGTTTGACAAACTCCCAGCGGCAACAGATCGGGTTTAGCATTATTGGTCAATGTCTACATTATCGTACGTCGGCCGAGATGATTTCGATGATGATCTCCGAGTTGGAGTTTCAACGGGATTTTCAAGTGGACCAATTGACCGAACACATCACCGAGTTTTCGCTGGGTGCAATTGAAGGCCTCCGACACCGCCACCATTCCAATATTCTCGCCACTCAAACTTGACCGATTCAACAACCCACTGATTAAGTTTTCAAATGTCTACGACCTTGCGCGCCCATTCAGTTAAGCACAGCCAGTCCCGGGAAATCGCCAAATATTTGATCTCGGCAATCGTCGTCGCGATCGGAATAGCGGCTTTCTTTTTTTTGAAAGCCCTGGCGAAACCACCGGAAACTCAAAAATCGACGGCGTTGGTTCAACAAGTTGCCACCTATGAAATTCAACCCTATGCCGGACTATTGGACATGATGGTCAGTGGCGTCGTTGTGCCGCATCGCGAAATCAAAATTGCGGCGGAGGTCGCGGGCCGCATCGACAAGCGTTTTCCGGCCTGCGAAGCTGGAAATTTCGTCAGCAAAGGGGAGACTTTGCTGCAGATCGATCAAGAGGAATACGAATTGGAAATCAAGACGTTGGAAGCCGATGTAAGCCAATCGGAAAAACGAATTGAAGAGAATTTGCAACAGATCATTGGTGAAGTGCGCAACATTGAATTGGCGAAAAATGATTTTGAATTGCAAAAAAAAGAATCCGTCAGAAATACACGACTGACCAATGTGTTGTCGCAGACCGAATTGGATCAATCCCAAAGGGCACTTAATTCCACCGAAACACTATTGACCACGCGACAAAACAACTTGGCCACCCTGAAAGCAGGTACGACCCGTTTACAAGCCGCCTTGGATTTCTCGGAGCGTCAACTGGAAAAAGCCAAATTGAATTTGCGCCGAACGACCGTGACCGCGCCGGATGACGGTGTCATTGTACGAACCATTGTGCACGAAGGTGATTACGTGGCCAAAGGCATGCAGATTATTACCTTTGAAGATACGAAACAGGCCGAGGTGTTATGCAATCTGACTCCGACGGATCTTAAATGGATCCGCGACAATTCTCCCGCCGATGCCGAACTAGTCGAAAACAATGCTCGGTCGGTGTATCGAATTCCAAAGACATTGGTGACGATGTTTGACCCCAGCGACCCCAGCGTGACCTGGAGTGGCGTTTTAGAACGGTTCGATGGAATTGGGCGCGATGATGTCACGAAAACGATTCCCTGTCGAATCTCGATTCGTCAACCGATCGCTCAAACCCCGAACGGTCCCCAGGCGCTCGTGCGCGGGATGTATGTCAAATGCCGCATGGAAGTGCAAACATCCAGTAGTGACGCAAACCAACGTTTGTTCAGCTTTCCCGCCGTGGCGTTGCACCCCAGCAACCATGTCTGGACCGTCAAAGACAAAAAATTGAATCGGGTCGATGTGTCAGTCGTCGACCGGACGGAGACGATTGTCGACGGCAAACCAGAAAAGATTGTCATCGTCACGGCCCCAGATGATTCACTTCATCCCGGTGATGCGGTTGTCGTCAGTCCGTTATCACAACCCTCACCCGGTTCAACGGTGATTTTGGAAAGCGAGCTGAAGTCTGACTCATTCGATCCCGTGCTCAAGCTGGAGTGATTTCCATCTCCCGCGTATGACTGTTATTCGCAAGCTGAATGCCTTCCACTGATTCGTCGAACAGAAGAAAACTATGAGATCAATTGTTAAATGGGCGATTTCCAATTCACCCGCCTTGAATACGCTCTTGATTGCGTTGCTGTTGATCGGAACCGTGAGCATGTTCATCATGAAACGGGAGGTCTTCCCCAGTTTCCAGTTGGAGATTCTGCTGGTCCAGGTCGCGTTCCCAGGGGCGACTGCCACCGAAGTCGAAGAAGGCATCTGTCAGAAACTGGAATCGGCGATTAGTGGCGCCGATGGTGTCAAGAAAATGACGGCGGTCGCCAAAGAGAGTTTTGGATATTTGGTGTTGGAATTGAATAGCAATGTCAAAGATGTCCAACCGATCCTCAATGATGTTCGTTCGCGCGTGGACCAGATATCCTCTTTTCTGCCGCCACGTTCCGAGGATCCCGAAGTAAAGCAGATCATTTTTCGTGGTCCGGCGATCTCGGTTGGAATCATCGGCCCGGCCAACACTGGTTCTAAAAGATCATCGCTGGAATCCGATCTCGCCCTTCGCGAAATCGCCGAAGAAGTGCGAGGTGAGCTATTGGAATTACGACCCGTCAAAATAATCGGCACAGATTTGATAGGTTCTCCGCGAGCCCTATTGGCACCCTTGTATCAACCGAAAGGACCAGCCGTTTCTTCTGCCGAAATAGCTGCTGAACGTCCATTCGAAATTAGCATCGAAGTTTCCGACGATACATTGCAGCAATATGGGTTGAGCCTAAAAAGTTTTGCCCAAGCCGTGCGGCAACAAAACATTGACGTGCCCGGTGGAAAAATGGAAACTCCAGGGCAAGAGCTTCTGTTGCGCGGCAACAACAAAGGCGAAACCGGAATTGAAATCGAGAAACTGCCAGTTTTGACGAAGTCCAATGGTGATCTAATTACCGTCGGAGATTTGGGAACGGTCATTGATGGTTTTGCCGAAACCGTTTCCATGAACTTGATTGATGGTCGTCCCGGCCTGGTGATCGAGATTTCCAAAACGAATCAAGAGGATCTGTTTACGGTCGTCGATGCCGTGAAGAAATATACGGCCGAAAAAAAGCTGCCACCCGGATACGAATTGCGATTGTGGAATGATGTGTCACTCGATGTGCAAGACCGAATCGAACTATTGACCAGCAACGGTCTTCAAGGACTCATTTTGGTGTTCATTTCGTTGGCGATTTTTTTGGATATCAGGTTGGCGTTTTGGGTGGCTTTGGGTATTCCGGTCTCCGTTTTGGGAGCCGGTTTCGTGCTACTGATGTTGGGGCAGTCGCTCAACATGTTGTCCATGTTTGCGTTTCTGATGGCGCTGGGGATTGTTGTTGACGATGGTATCGTAATTGGCGTAAACGTTTACCTGAAAAGCGAACAAGGGATGAGTTTCCTGAACGCGGCGATTGAAGGCACGGTGGAAGTGGTCCCGAGCGTGTTTGCGTCTGTATTCACCACCATTATCGCGTTCATTCCGTTAATGTTTGTTACCGGGGTGATGGGTAAATTTATCTATATCATGCCGATTGCCGTCATCGCGATGTTGCTGATTTCGTTGTTGGAAGCGACTCTTACTTTGCCTGCGCATTTAGCTCACGAAAACAACCTCTTTATGCGAACACTAGCGACCGTCTTTTACGTCTTTAAACCGTTATTGTCCGTGTTGAGTTTCATCAATCGCCAAGCCAACGCTGGGTTGGAATGGGCGATCAATACGATGTACCAACCGATTCTGTATTGGTCACTGCATCACAAGCCAATTGTGTTATCGATTTTGTTTTCCCTCATGGCTGTGGTGTCGGGGTTGGTAGTATCCGGAATTGCACCCTTAGCCTTTTTTCCCAAATTGGATTCAAATGAAGTCACAGCCACGATCGCTTTTCCCAACGGGACGGCGGCGGATTTCGCCACCAATGCCACAGCGGAATTGAGCAAAGCCATTCGGAAAATCGATCAAGAGATTCAGCAAGCTGGCGAACCGAGTGTGATTGATACGCTGTACGAAAAAATTGGCGAAGTTGGCAGCGCCATGGAGAGCCCCACAGGAATCACCAGCGGTAGTCATGTGGGGACCATTTCCGTGCTGCTGACGCCGGCTGCCGAACGAAGTATCACGTCCATCGAGTTGATTAACCGTTGGCGCGCAGCGGTTCCCAAAATTTCCGGCACGGAGGCGTTAAAATTTGGCTCGCGGTCCATGGGACCAGGGGGAGCGGCAATTGAGTTCAAGATTCTCGGTACCGACGATAGTATTCAGTTTCTCGAACAAGCTACCGAAGAATGTAAGGCCTTCCTCGCGACTCAAAAAGGTGTGTTTGATATTGAGGACGATTCAAGACTCGGCAAATGGGAAATGTCAATTCGGTTAAACGAACAGGGACAGGCTCTCGGATTGAATGAGGCGAATTTGGCCGAAACGATTCGGGCTATATATTTCGGCGAGGAAGTCATGCGCGTCCAACGCGGACGACATGAAGTCAAACTGATGGTGCGATATCCCCGTAACGATCGAGCCGATATGGAAAGTTTTGAGAATATCAAAATCCGCGACGATCAAGGTCAGGAACGCCCCTTAACGGAAGTCTCCGAGATCACGTTCAGTCGTCAATTGGCTGAAATCAATCGACTGAATCAAAGACGATCGATTACGGTGTCGGCTGACGTCGATGTCGAGGTCGCGAGAGCGCCGCAGATCATCGCCGAAATGCAGAAAACATTCATGCCGGAGTTGATTGCGAAATACAAGAAAAACTATGGCGCGACCATCAGCGTTGACTGGGAGGGTGAGCAAGCGCAAACAATCGAGTCCATTACGAGCATGTTTGTCGGGTTTGGAATTGCCATGGTGGCGATGTTCGTATTGTTGACTTTTGAATTTCGTTCTTATTTTCAACCAGTTATTATTATGAGCATCATTCCGTTTGGCTGGATCGGAGCGATCTTCGGACATATGTTGTTGGGATTGGATATTACGCTGTTCAGTTTCTTCGGCTTGGTTGCGCTGACCGGCGTGATTGTAAATGACTCAATCGTGTTGGTCGACTTCATCAATCTTCAAGTGCGGGATGGCGTGCCTTTGTATGACGCATTATTGTGTTCTGGTAAGCGGCGTTTCCGCCCGATTTTTCTCACCTCATTGACCACGATCGCTGGCTTGTTTCCCATAATTTTTGAAACATCGGCGCAGGCTCAAGTATTGATACCCATGGCGGTGAGCCTGATTTTTGGCTTGTTTGCCGGCACTATGTTGATTTTGATCATGGTTCCTGTGTTTTATCAGATTTACGGGCTCATGTTATCGTGGTTTGAGATTCCTTTGTTCCACAACGATGATGACGAAGGCGAACACCGAGTTACGGATCTGCCACCCGACGGTCCTACCAACGGAGCGATCAAAACGCGGACGCCGATTTTGGAACCCCTGGAAGTCTAACGACGTTCGGCGATTCTCAATTTAGCGCTGCGGCTGCGCGAGTTTTTCAACAGCTCAGATTCCGACGCGGTCAGTGGTTTTTTAGTCAGAATCTTAAGATCATTGTTTTCCACAAAGGCTTGTTTGACGATCCGGTCTTCCAGCGAATGAAAACTGATCACGGCGATCCGACCGCCAGGCATCAACAAGTTTGGCAAGCGGGCCATCGCGACTTTGAGCCATTTCAGTTCATCATTGACGGCAATTCGCAGCGCTTGAAACGTCCGTGTGGCCGGATCAATGCTGTGGTTCTTCGAACGCGGGACGCAAGACCGAACCAGCCGCGCTAACTGTTCCGAAGTTTCAATTCGATCGTTGCGGCGAGTGGCCACAATCTTGCGCGCGATGCGCCGACTCAGGCGTTCCTCGCCATATTGATAAATCAAATCAGCGAGATGTTTTTCGCTTAATCGGTTGATCAATTTCGCTGCTGATTCACCGCCGAGCGGATTAAAACGCAAATCGAGTGTTCCAGCACTTTGATAGCTGAAACCTCGCTCGCGATCGGCCAACTGATCGCTGGACAAACCAAGGTCCAACAGAATTCCGTTAACCGATTTGATTCCAAGTTCCTGCAACTGTTCCGGCGCGTCGGCGTAGTTACCGGCAATTGCGGTCAAGCGTGGGTCGTCGAGACGGGCATGGGTATCCTCCATCGCTTGGGGATCGCGATCAAATCCAATGACCTGGCCAGTCTCCCCGACGAGGGACAATAACTGCTGGGTATGTCCGCCACCACCCATTGTCCCATCGACGATGATGTGGCCAGCCTGAGGATTGAGGCCCGCCAAAACTTCCTCAACCAAAACCGGAATATGAACCGTCAATGAAATCTTTCTAAGTAGGAAGTCAAATAAACATCCGCAGTGCCGATAGCACCATCTTCATTTTCCGCGGGACTCACGACCCGGAATAGCAGCGACAAAAAAAAGGCGACCAAGTGCATCCTGCACGAAGTCGCCAGTCTGAGCCTCGCACCGAAGCGCCAGGTTGTTCGCCACCAGATTCATCATGAATCCGTCTCCGGCAAACGAAGGTCATACTGTGGCCAGCGATGACAGTCGGCTGCCGAAAAGGCAAACGGAGGACGTATCAATTGTTTTTTGAAATTACGGACCGTGGATTTGCCACGACCAATTTTTTCCCAGGACGCTGCCAAACGAATCTTCACACTGCATGTTATTTTGCTTTCGGCAGGTTTTCGACCCTTACCGCCCCCGGCTCAAGATCGCTTTCGCTCCCTAGCGAGACCGCCCTGCTATCCAAAATCGTCCGCGAAATTTGGTCAAATTCATCTTCATTAGTTTGTAAGTACGATTGCCATTGCCCCAAGTTCCAAATTTCCCAATTGCACCCCACGCCCACAATCACAATCTCTTTTTCCAGCCCGGCAAAATCCGCAAGCGACTTTGGCATCCGAATTCGGCCTGCTGAATCAATTTCGCAAGGTTCCGCTTGAGCATAAAACAACCTCGCAAATGACTTGATGCTTCGTGATCCCGCCGACGATTGATTGGCACGTTGAGCCAATTCATGCAAGGACTGCGTCGTATGTAGTTCCAGACAATGATCAGTACCAGGCGTCAAGAAAAGTAGATTGCCATCGCCAATCTCGTCCCGCAACCTTTTGGGAAGCAAAACTCTGGCTTTGCCATCCAACGATCGTTGATAAGTCCCAGTAAATACCACGCCTGTTATCCGATTGGTTTTACCACAATTGACCATGTTCGGTTCACAAAAAACCTTGCCACGGTCAGCCCCATTTTTACCCACTGAATCCCACGAAATCCCACATCCACCCAAGATATCGCTTTTTCAATACCGGTCAAGTGTTTTAGAAACATTGCTTTTTCTACTGTTTTCTTGAAACAATAGCCATTTTTTCGGGTTTTTTTCGATTTTGACCCGACCAAAAAAAGCGATATTTTTTGAGTTCGTGAAAATAGCCGTTTGCACTACATTCCCACTCCAAAAGTTCGTACAACAGCGACTCCCGCAATCTGATTAATCCCTGGAATTTTCGATGGCCAACTCCAGCGTCGACCCCGACCCATTCGGCTTGACCGACCATTACGATTTCGATCTCCCCAAAGAGTTGATAGCGCAACATCCACTGCCCAATCGTGAGGATGCACGGTTGCTCGTGGTGAACCGTTCCGCTCAATCGATCGACCATTGCCACATCCGCAATCTCGACGAAGTCCTGAGTCCAGGCGACTGCCTGGTGCTGAATGACACGAAAGTGATTCCGGCAAAATTGGTTGGATTTCGTACGGCGACAGGTGGGCGCTGGCAGGGACTTTTTCTTCAAACCGATCAACAAGGCAACTGGAAAGTCCTCTGCAAAACCCGTGGCAACGCCAAAGTCGGCGAGACTGTCACTCTTCAAGATCGAAATGGAATCGAACGACTGCTGTTGGACCTGGTCGCTCGATTGGACGATGGGTCGTGGGTTGTTCGTCCGCGCAGTGATGAAAACGAAGCGACGTTGCTCAATGAAGTGGGTCGCATTCCGTTGCCGAACTATATTCGCAATGGCCAGATGGTTGAAGCCGATATCAAGAACTATCAAACGATTTTTGCCAAACACCCAGGTGCCGTCGCGGCGCCGACCGCTGGCCTGCACTTGACCAAGAACCTGCTCCGACGATTGATTGATATCGGAGTCAATATAGCGCAAGTGACGTTGCATGTCGGGATCGGCACGTTCAAACCGGTCGCCGTCGAGAGATTGGAACAACATCAAATGCATTTTGAATGGGGCAGCATTGACCAGAAATCGGTCGCCAAGATCCAAGCCACTCGGACGGCAGGGAAACGCGTCGTGGCGGTGGGAACGACCAGCGTTCGCGTGCTTGAATCGGCTTCGATGACCGGTACTCTAATGCCTTGGTCGGGTGAAACCAATCTCTTTATTCGGCCTCCCTACGAATTCAAATCAACCACCGCGATGTTGACCAATTTCCATCTGCCCCGCAGCACGCTGTTGGTGCTGGTGCGCACTTTTGGCGGCGACGAGTTAATCCAGCGCGCTTACGCCGAAGCGATCGAGGAACAATATCGATTCTACAGCTACGGCGATGCGATGCTGATGCTGGATTAATTCTGCGACTCAATTGGTTGATGATCACATCACCGGGCTAAACGATTGGCCCTGCGCCGACGACTTCAGCACTCGCTTGGTCGGCGTATTGTGAAAAATTTTCATGGAATCGTTTCGCCAATTTTTTCGCCGTCGTTTCAAATTGCCCAAGATCGTTCCAACATTCACGCGGACGCAATGTCTTGCTGGGAACGCCACTGCACCATTTGGGAACTTTCAAGCCGAATATCGAATCCGTTTCGTATTCCGCATTCAATAATGACCCGTCGTGGATCGCGTCGATGATCGCTCGAGTATGGCTCAAGCTGATCCGTTTTCCGACCCCATAGGCACCGCCGTTCCATCCCGTATTTACCAGCCAAACGCTGGAGCCATACTTCTGAATCTGTTTCGCCAATAGTTCGGCATAGCGGGTGGGGTGCATGACTAAAAACGCAGCGCCGAAACAGGCCGAAAAAGTCACTTCCGGCTCCGAAACTCCGACTTCTGTGCCCGCCACTTTAGCGGTGTATCCGCTGATGAAATGGTACATCGCCTGCGCCGGAGTCAGTTTGCTGACCGGTGGCAGCACACCGAACGCATCGCAGGTCAGGAAAATAATGTTTCGCGGAGCTTCGGCGACGCAGGGAATTTTCGCGTTGTCAATAAACTCGATGGGATAGGAACATCGCGTATTTTGCGTGATCGAAACATCATCATAGTCGACCACATGCGTTACCGAGTCCTGTACCGTGTTTTCCAAAACCGAGCCAAACCGGATCGCGTCGAAGATCTGCGGCTCCTTTTCGGCCGACAAATTGATACATTTGGCGTAACAGCCCCCTTCAATATTGAATACTCCATGATCGTTCCAGGCGTGCTCATCGTCGCCAACCAACAGACGTTTGGGATCGGCGGATAAAGTGGTTTTGCCAGTACCGGACAAACCGAAAAACAGCGTCGTGTCAGTCTGTTCGCCGACATTGCAGGAACAGTGCATCGACAGAACACCTTTTTTGGGCATCAAGTAGTTCATCACCGAGAACACCCCTTTTTTCATCTCGCCGGCATATTCAGTTCCCAGAATTACCATTTCGCCACGATCAAAATTGAGCGCTACACAGGTCGTACTATTGACACCTTCGACCGAAATGTCGGCCGGTTGGCAACCAGCATTGAAAATCACAAAATCCGGCTCGCCAAAATTCGCCAACTCTTTTTCCGTCGGTCGAATCAACATGTTGTGCATGAACAGGGCGTGGTAGGCGCGCGAACAAATCACACGGATCTTCAACCGACAACTTTCATCCCATCCGGCAAAAGCGTCCAACACATAAAAGTGTTCGGACTCGTCGAGAAACTCGACCGCCCGGGCTCGAACTTGTTCATACGACGATTCAGAAAATGGCATATTGATCTTTCCCCACCACACGTCTTTTTCGCTGCTGGCCTGCTTTACCAATCGCTTGTCCTGTGGACAGCGCCCCGTCTTTGCCCCGGAACTGGCCGACAGTCCGCCTGTACTTGTGATTGTACCGCCATCAAACCGGATCGCGTCTTCATATAATTTTGCAGGCGCCGTATTCCGCTTCAGGCCGTTCGCGAAAATACCCTTCTCCAAAGCTGCGATTCGCGGGTCGGTAGTGGTCGACATAGTGGGGTTCCAGTTACAATGGGGTGGTCGAGAAAGTACCAATGTTATCTCAAAAAATGCCCTTAAAGGCAAGTAATGAGTGTTCGATTGCCGTTCGAGTGACTTAGACGCCAGACTTATGGCTGACGGCACAATTGCCTATCTGGCGAATTTGGAAATTTCCCGGATAATCAAATTTTCGCCGCACTGTTTCATAGCTTTGATAAAACATGAGCTCCGCCACGCCAGGATCCCTATTTCGCGCGTCCTTAGAGCAAGAATCACCGCTCCAAATTCCCGGTGTCATTAATGCTTACTGCGCGTTGATGGCCGAGGCGGCGGGCTATCGCGCGATTTACCTTTCGGGAGCCGGAGTCGCCAATGCGAATTTCGGCATACCTGACCTCGGCATGACAAATCTTTCGGATGTCGTCGCGGAAATTGAAAAAATTGTTTCGGTAACGCCCCTACCGTTGTTAGTGGATGTCGATACGGGTTGGGGACATTCTTTGAATATTGCACGAACGGTTAAATCCGTCATTCGCGCTGGCGCCGCGGCGCTACATATTGAAGACCAGGAATCCGCCAAGCGATGCGGTCATCGACCCAACAAACGGATCGTCAGCACCGCTGAAATGGTCGATCGAATTCATGCCTGTGTGGACGCACGGACCGACGAATCGTTTGTAATTATGGCCCGCACCGATGCGTTGGCGACGGAAGGCCTCGATGACTCGATCGCCCGTTGCCAGCGATATCTCGAGGCGGGTGCGGACATGATTTTCGCGGAGGCGATCACCGATCAAACGCAGTATCGGCGGTTCACCGCCGCGCTCGATGCTCCCGTGCTTGCCAACATGACGGAATTTGGTGAAAGCCCGTTACTGACAGTCGATCAACTCAGGTCGGTCGGAGTTAGACTTGTGCTCTATCCATTGTCGGCGTTTCGAGCGATGAATGCGGCAGCACAACAAGTTTTTCAGACCATCCGTCGCGAAGGATCGCAGAAAAATTCCGTCGCACACATGCAGACGCGCGAAGAATTGTATGATGTGCTTAACTATCACCACTACGAACAACAAATCGACCAAATATTAAAAAGGCAGATTCATGACAGCGACTAAGAAGAAAACCGGCGGTTTAGCAGGCGTCGTGGCCGGTGAGACAGCAATTTGCACGGTGGGCAAAGAAGGTAAAGGCCTAAGCTATCGTGGCTATTCAATTTTCGACTTGGCTGAGCACGCCACGTTCGAGGAAGTTGCGTTCTTATTACTGTACGGGCATTTGCCGCTGCTAAAGGAACTGGACAGTTTCACCGCGCGTTTACGCAGTCAACGCGGATTACCAGAGCCTTTACTCGCCATGTTGCGGGCGATTCCAGCCGACGCTCACCCGATGGATGTATTGCGCACTGGTTGCTCGATGTTGGGCGTACTGGAGCCGGAAACTTCGTTCGCCCAACAGCAACAAAAAGCTGAACGACTACTGGCCAGTTTGCCTTCGATGTTGGTGTATTGGTACCGTTATTCCGTCGATGGAACCGAGATCGATTTTGATTCCAGTGAATCCTCGCTGGCCGGCTATTTTCTCGACCTCCTGCACGACGCAGCTCCCTCGAAATTGCATCAGCGCGCCATGGATGTTTCGCTCATTCTGTATGCCGAACATGAATTCAATGCGTCGACCTTTACGGCTCGGGTTTGTACCGCGACACTTTCCGATTTGTATTCCGCCATCACCGGCGCAATCGGTACGCTGCGCGGTCCGTTGCACGGAGGAGCCAACGAAGCGGCCATGGAATTGATCGAAAAATATTCGACCGCTGACGAAGCCGAAGCTGGAATAATGGAAATGTTGACCAACAAGTCGCTGATCATGGGGTTTGGCCACCGAGTCTATACCGACTCCGATCCGCGCAACGAAGTCATCAAAGTTTGGGCGAAAAAACTGGCCGATTCCGTTGGTGACAAAGTCCTTTATCCGGTATCGGAACGGATCGAAACCGTGATGTGGCGCGAGAAAAAACTGTTTCCCAATCTCGATTTCTACAGCGCATCAGCGTATCACTTCATGGGAATTCCAACCGCCATGTTTACGCCGATCTTCGTTTTGTCGCGGGTTTCCGGTTGGGCCGCGCATGTGTTTGAACAGCGCAGTAACAATCGCTTGATTCGTCCCGGTGCCGATTACATCGGTCCTGATTTGCAAAAGTTTGTCCCGATTGAATTGCGCGGCAAGCAAACGTCTGCATAGCTCAATGGCTCCGCCATTTTTCGTCGCCTGCGGCTTGCCGTTAAACGTTTTTGATTCAAAGTTTTTGATTCAAAGTTTAATGGCAAGCCGCCGTCGAACAACGAACTCGCGGCGACCGACGTGCGACGGATTTACAGCAGCATGCTGGAAATCCGGCCGATGTCCAATGAAATAACGAACAGCATCAACCCCAAAATCATTGCCAAACCAGCATAGGTTAAGATCACCTGTACTTTTTCGGTGACCGGGCGGCGGAAGATTCCTTCGTACGCGAGGAACAGCATGTGTCCGCCGTCCAGAATGGGGATCGGCAAAAAGTTGACGACCGCCAAGTTCGCGCTAAGAAAAGTCAAAAACAACAACAACCGTGATGTTCCCTGCGAGGCTTCCGAAGTCGCCGCCAAGGCAATCGTGCCCGGGCCTCCCAAATTGGTCGGCGAGATTTTTCCTTTGACCAATTTCCCCAACGTTAAACCCACCCGTTGAATATCCTTGATGACTTGTTGATAGCCGTATTTAAATGCGTCTCCCCAGGATTCGGATTGGTAGTGATGTTGCAAGGCGGTCAACGCAACACCGCGCGAATCGAGAAAATAGGTACCAGACGCCTCCGTTTTTAACTTTGCCGTCGATTCGTTCCCGTTTCGTTTAAGCGACAATTCCAACTCGGTGCCCGGCTCCATAAACTGCAATTGATCATACAGCTCGGCCCACATCGTCTCATCCGCCAACAAATTGACGGCTTTCTTGTTGACATTCTTGAACATGTCGTTCTTCAGCTGTTCCGGCGTCAACAGATACTTCACCGCCACAATTTCGTCTCCGACTTGCAGACCGGCCGCCGCGGCGGGACTGCCCGGCAAAATCGCTTCGATGATCGGACTCATGGGAATCGCGACACCCAACGAATCAATCGGCACAGGTTGATTCCCTTCCAAATCCGACAACAAATGAGGCACCATCGGTTGAATTGGAGTCTGTTGACTCGTTCCATCTCGTTTGATTTCCAACTGCACCGATTGACTTTCTCGAGCCAGCTGGATCATGCGCACTTCCAGCGTCATTAAATCGCCACGCGGCTGGCCGTTGATGGAAATTATTTCGTCGCCCACTTTCAGCCCACTGATTTCCGCGGGGGAGCCTCGTTTGATCGCCGCGATCGGCAACCAGGTCGCCGCAAAACCGACCGTTCGCATTGGATTGCGATCGACTTGAGTCCGAATCGTTTCCGTTTTGGCAGCAACTCCCGTCCCTGTAATTCGTTCTATCACGAATTGTGCAACTTTGTCTGAATCTCTCGCCAAAACGTGCCGCAGATCGATATCTGTTTTGATTGGCGTGCCATTGACCTCGACGATCAAGTCCCCAGGTAAGATTTTTGGGTCGGCTTTCGCAGCGGCATTTCCTTCGATCGCGCCAGCTTCACCGATCTTGGGCGTGGTACGTCCCATAATCCCAACAAAGGCCAGGTCTTTGTTGTCTCGTAGCATACCTTTCCGCGGTGTTATTTCAGTCACCACCGCCGCCGTTTTTCCGTAAGGAATATATTCTATTTCCAACGGTGATTCGTTGCCATGAAACACGATGTCTTGAAACAAATCCATCCGCGTGTAATAGCCCTCCGTCGTTTTATTCCCTAACCGTTTGATATCCGCACCAGCTAGATCAGCTTCCCAGGCCGGACCTCCACCGATAACATTGCCGATCATCGCCGGTTCAAAATTCACTCCCGATTTAAACGCATACATGGCAAACAAAACCGCGAAAATCAGATTAAAAATTACTCCCGCCGAAATGATCGCCATGCGTTGGAGGACCGATTTTGCCAGAAAACTGCGGGGGTCGATATTGTCTCGATCGATCAAACCCGTCTTGACGAGCGCGGCTTGCGATTCCTGGTCGACATTTAATTTCGAGCGTTCAATTTCTTTTTCGATATTGCCGGGATTATCATCCTGTCCCAACATTTTGACGTATCCGCCCAGTGGCAAAATCCCGATTCCATACTCCGTTTCACCCCATTGGAATTTAACCAATGAACGCGGCACAATCACGCGGTCGCCAATCTTGATGTCGAACGCATCAAAGCCGACGTAAAATTTGTCGCACTTCACGCCGCACGCCTTGGCAACGAGAAAGTGACCGAGTTCATGTACGAAAATCACCGCCCCGAGTCCCAACAATACTTGAGCCATGGCCCACCAAGAGGCCGGGTTCAACCAAAAACTCTTGGCACCGATTAACAGAAAATCGGTCACCCCAGCACCCAACAAAAATCCATCGATCATGCAACCACCCACTTGGACATCTCCCGTCTCGCCCACTGGTCGGCAGCCAGCAGCTGCTCCAACTTGGGATGAGGTTCAAAATTATGTTGATCTAAAATCTCGCGACAGGCTGCCGCAATATCAGTAAAAGAAATTTCACGATTCAAAAACGCTTGCACCGCAGCTTCATTTGCCGCATTCAGCACTGCTCCAGTAGTACCACCTAAACGGGCGACTTCGTAACCCAATGACAATGCGGGAAAACGCTCTGTATCGGGCGGAAAAAAATCTAACCGCAAAGCCTGTGCCAAATCCAATCGCGGATTTGCCCCCTCGACCCGCTCGGGATAGGTGAATGCATATTGGATCGGCAACTTCATATCCGGGGGGCTGAGTTGAGCGATGATGGAGCCATCGCAAAATTCTACCAACGAATGGACGATTGATTGAGGGTGGATCACCACATCGATTTGATTGGACCGAAGATTGAATAACCAACGGGCCTCGATGATTTCGAGGGCTTTGTTCATCATGGTTGCCGAATCAATCGAGATTTTCGGACCCATTTCCCATGTCGGATGCGATAACGCTTGTTCGACTGTGGCGCAGCTCATTTGTACGATTTCAAAGTCCCGAAACGGCCCACCGGAAGCAGTCAAAATAACTCGCTTGACTTCGCTACCGCAGCCGGAGGCCAAACATTGGAACACCGCGCTGTGTTCACTATCGACGGGCAAGATCGTGGCTCCCGTTTTTACCGCGAGTTGGGTCATCAGTTCGCCCGCCATAACCAAAGTCTCTTTATTGGCCAGCGCCACCGTTTTGCCATGTTCAATCGCTGCCCAGGTACTGGCCAAGCCTGCGCTGCCCACAATCGCGGCCAACAGGATATCGACGTCGGGGTCCGAAGCCAGCTGAACCAGGGCATCCGGGCCGGTCAGAATTTTCGTTTGAGTCAGGGCCGGCAGCCGGAAATCTGCCGCCGTTTTGGGATCGGAGGCCACGACAAATTTCGGTTGAAATTCATGCACTTGCTCGGCCAGCAAACCCAATCGAGAATGTCCGGACAAACCTACGACCTTCAATCCGTCAACGTTGCGAATCACGTCCAGAGCGCTTTGGCCGATGCTGCCTGTCGCGCCGAGTATGGCGATATTGCGAGGTTGAGTCATGTAATATTGGTAACTGTCGGTAACAGGTCCGAAAAAATGTCGGCAAAAACTTGGCGCGAAATAGTGATTGGCTTCACGTTTCGTGCCATTCCGGAATTGGGATAATTATTACGCACCGATCGCTATAACGGTTGAACAAATTCAACATCCGTCGTCAAATCACCTCGTCCCGCGGGATTGGGTCGACTCGTATTCTAGGTGCCCCCCAAAATACCAACAAGTCGAACTCAACGCGTGATAATCCGATGCCGGATTACGGTAAAAGGGTGGAACATTCGGTACAACAGGGATAACATTAGGGCCGGGGGGCAGACAATCCTGCAACCCATCGTGCCAAGTGGCCCGACACTTGCGAGATTGATTCCTGACTTCGTTTGAGACCACGTAGTAAAATTTGCCTCCTTAATACAGGACATCTGATGGAAGACAACCAGCAACCTCCCAAGCGTAACAACGAAAGTAAGAGTAGCTCGACTGTCTGGTTCGCTCTGATCGTGGTTGCGTCGATCGCAGTTGCGCTGTTTTTGCTGCTTAGCCAAAACCAATTGACGTTGACTTACGATGATTTCCAAAAATTGATGTTGGCCACCAAATATGCCAATAGCAGACAAAACGAATTGGTTTCGGGCTCCGAAACCAGCGCCCAGATCGTGATCCCTGACTCGGAATCCCATGATAGCGGTCGTCTAGTCGAATTCAGCCGGCCCAATGACTTCACCATTGGCGAAAAGAAAATCAACGGTTTCGTGGATTTTCGCGTGGTTGTTGGAGTTGGCCAAACGGAAAAAAAAGAACGATTTCAGTTTCAAGTCAACAAAGAGAATTCGGACTCGAGCAACGAAGCGCTCAAAAAAATGCTGGACACGAGCAACGTCAAATACCGGTTTTCGGATGGACCGTCGCCTTGGGAGAAATACGGATTCTTCTTGTTGACGATGTTGTTCATCGTCGGATTATTTTACTTTATGATGCGCCGCTTGGGCGGTGCCGGTGGCCCCATGCAGTTCGGTCGCAGCCGCGGCCATTTATGCGCCGAAGAGGACTTGGGGGTTATGTTCAGTGACGTGGCCGGGATCGACGAAGCAGTCGATGAAGTGAAAGAAGTCGTTGATTTTTTGCAGAAGCCTGAAAAGTATCAGAAACTCGGCGGCAAGATTCCACGAGGCGTGTTGCTCGTCGGTCCGCCGGGAACGGGTAAAACATTGCTTGCCAAAGCGATTGCGGGCGAAGCCGGTGTGCCGTTTTTCAGTCTGTCCGGTAGCGATTTCGTCGAGATGTTTGTCGGTGTCGGTGCGGCGCGCGTGCGTGACATGTTTCAACAGGCCGAAGCCAAAGCGCCCTGTATTATTTTTATCGACGAACTCGATGCCTTGGGAAAAACCCGCAGCGGCAATGCGGTGGGAGGACACGATGAACGCGAACAGACGTTGAACGCCTTGCTCGTGGAAATGGACGGCTTTTCGACCAATAGCGGCGTGATCGTAATGGGTGCCACCAATCGCCCGGAAACCTTGGATCAAGCGTTAATGCGGCCCGGTCGTTTTGATCGGACGGTTCTCGTTGATCGCCCCGATGTAATGGGCCGCGAGGCGATTCTCAAAGTCCATGTGAAAAGCGTAAAGCTCGATCCTAACGTGGACCTGAAACAGGTTGCGGCAATCAGTCCCGGTTTTGGTGGCGCGGAATTGGCAAATCTGGTGAACGAAGCCACGCTGTTGGCGGCCAGGAAAGGGCAATCGACGGTATTAATGGAGAATTTTAACGAAGGGGTCGAACGGGTCACGGCTGGTTTGGAAAAGAAACAGCGCGTCATGAACGCGGATGAAAAACAGCGTGTCGCGTACCATGAAGCCGGTCACGCGTTGGTGGCCTACAGTTTGCCCAATACCGATCCGGTGCACAAAGTCTCAATTATTCCCCGAGGATTGGCGGCGTTGGGCTACACGATGCAGCGACCAACCGACGATCGGTATTTGATGACGCAGAGTGAGCTGGAAAGCCAATTGCAGATTTTGCTGGCCGGTACCATGGCGGAAGAGATGATCTACGAGGACATCTCGACCGGAGCCTCCAACGACCTCGAACGAGCGACCGACATCGCCCGGGCAATGGTGATGCAATACGGTATGAGTACGTTAGGTCGGATTAATTTCAAGGACGAACGCAGCAGCGCTTTTTTGTCCGGGAGCGCGACCAGTTTGGGCAGTCGTCGATTCAGTGAAGCGACCGCCGAACGAATTGACGCGGAAGTTCATCGGATCATTGACGACGCCATTGAAAAAGTTCGCCAAACCTTGAAAGTGCGTCGGGCCGCGTTGATCGCCCTGACAGAACGACTGATCGAGATCGAATCGGTCGATTCCGACGAGCTTAAGTTAATCATCGATGAAAACTCACCCGGGCCGCTGTTAGTTCCCGGTACCGACGTCGCCCCCAAACGGCATCAACAAAGAAGGCTCGAAAACGAAAACGAAATTAATGAGCGCAACGCTGCCCAATAGGACGGCTTGGCACACTACTACCGCAAAATGCGGTAGTCGCAATGTTGATTGATGTTGATGATATCCATCGACGAGGTCCGGCGAGTATTATTGGCTGACCTGCACACAATACAGGCGCGAGCGATCGCTGAGGAACATCTTGCCATTGGCAAATGTGGGCGTGCTGTTAATCGACCCGAAATTGACCGTTGGAATCTCGGCCAAGACTTCCGGTTGCTCTCTGGAGTTTTTCAAGACCGTCAATACACCGTCTTCATTTCCCAAAAAGACTTTTCCGTCGACGGCCATCGTTGAGCCCCACACACCGGACAACAGGTCATGTTCCCAACATCGTTCACCAGTCTTAAAGTCAATGCAATGCAAGTAGCCGGTCAAATCGGCCGCGAATACAAGACCATCGGCAACCGAAACAGTGGAAATCGTGCGGCGGAATTTTAGTGTCTTCTCTCCGGAATCGGCGGTAATTTCTCCGCCGTAATGCCAAATCGCACCAGAATTCGGATTGGGTTTCCCCGGCTGCCCAATGTCACCCAATTCAGCGCTGATGTCTCCTTTTTTGGTGGCATCGATGCGCCACAAATGCCCAACTCCCTCGCCTCCTTCGGGGTCCTGTCCGACGCCCAACAGGATACTGTTTTCGATAAACACGGGAGTTGCAATCATGTACTCGCGGTCCCCCTTGCCACCGAGTTCCCAAGTGCTCGCTTTGGGGTTCATATCGAATTTCCAAATTTCTTCTCCCGTTTTGACATCGTGTGCATAGAGCCAACCGTCTCCACCTGGAAAATAAACCTGTGCCTTGCCGTTGACTTCGCCGACAGTTGGCGACCCCCATTGGCCGGTCAGGATTTTGTCACCGGGTTGATTGTGTTGCCATAATACTTTGCCAGTATTCTTGTCGACCGCGAGGAAGCTGGGTGCCTTGGGAGCAGGTACTTTGAGGCGCGCTTCGTCCACTCCGTTAGAGGTCAGAATAAACACGGTATCACCGTAGACGACAGGCGAACTGGTGGCCAGATTGTGTGGAAAAACTCCGAGTTCCTTCATCATGTCGAGGTTCCAGACAACATCGGCGTCCCCCTCCTCGTTGTCGACTTCATCCACAACAGCGCCATCGTTCTTTCCGGCTTTGAATCCGTTGGTGTCCAGGCACATCAATTCGCAGCGGTTGGTTACCACCCAGACGCGATCCCCTTCGACAGTCGGAGTGGAACAAATTCCTTGCAATGGCCAATCATGAACTCCACCCTGGGCAAGTTTTTCACGTGTCAATTGCCAGAGGAAATCGCCTGATTTTTCATCGAAACACAACAGAACCCCTTTGTCCTGATCGGCCGGATGTTTCGGACGCAAGCCCGCACCATTGTTGGTGCTGACGAACACCTTGCCATCGGAAACCACCGGATTGCCATAGGTTTGCGAACCCAAATCCGCGGTCCAAACCACGTTTTTGCCTGATTGCAGATCGAAATCCAACGACACCGACGTAGCTGGCGAAACCATGTTGCGATTGGGAGTGCCGCCCCACATCGGCCAATCCGCGCGGACCAAAGTCGGCGTTACAATGGTCGCCAGGACGGAAAGAGCCAAACAGAAATTCGCCTTCATATTTTTTCCTTGTTTAGGTTTTTTTTAGGTTACTAGTTAGCTGGTTATCGGGAATCATCAGCAATGTACTGGCGAGTTTGATTCGTCGAAACGTTCGCGGTCTGCAGTTCTGCGCCATCAATGTTTGAGCACGTCGTTGCGCTGTTAATGTTAACCCATCGTACCAGTTTGGCAGCTAGGGTTTCGAAACAGTTTGTTTTTTGAAGTGATTTATCCAGAGCATTCAAGTATTGGCGGCGATCGATAACATGTGTCAAAATTCACATTTCGAGTGGATTGCATGGAAGGTGTTGATCGATTCGACTGACGGATAAATCGAGTTTCCAGTATTTCAAGTTTAGCCCGCGAAACCAGATTTCCCCATCGGCGGAATCCTATGACCAACCCTCAATTCCCCCATAGCCGATTGCGTCGAGTACGTCAGACCGAATGGTCGCGACGGATGGTGGCCGAACATTGGTTGACGGTCCATGACTTGATCTGGCCAGTCTTTGTGCAAGCCGATTCCAAACCAGAAACGGAAATCACGTCGATGCCCGGCGTCTATCGTCGATCGATCGAACAGCTGATTCCAGCTGTCCGGGAAGCCCGCGATCTGGGAATTCCAGCGATCGCAATCTTTCCGGAAACCGACCCAGCCAAAAAAACACTCGAGGCTGAGGAAGCGATCAATCCGAACAATCTGGTGTGCCGCACCGTTGCGGCAATCAAACAAGCCGTGCCGGGAATTGGTATCATTTGCGACGTCGCGCTCGATCCCTATACCTCGCATGGGCAGGACGGATTAGTCCGCGACGGGATCGTCGTCAATGATGAATCGGTCGAGATGTTGTGTCGGCAAGCATTGGTACAAGCGGCCGCCGGCTGCGATATTATCGCACCGTCGGACATGATGGACGGACGGATCGGCGCGATTCGAAAATCGCTGGACGATAATCATTTTGAACACGTAATGATCATGTCTTATGCCGCCAAATACGCGTCGTCATTTTATGGTCCGTTTCGGGATGCGATTGGCTCCAAGTCAAGTCTCTCGTCCGGCAACGTGCTAGGTGGTGGCAAACAAACGTATCAAATGAACGTGGCCAATAGTGACGAAGCGATGCGCGAAGTCGAATTGGACATAAACGAAGGTGCTGATATGGTCATGGTAAAGCCAGGAATGCCCTACCTCGATATCGTCCGTCGCGTCAAAGAAACGTTTGGCGTGCCGACGTTTGCGTATCAAGTAAGTGGTGAATATGCGATGCTGATGGCGGCGGCTCAAAATGGCTGGCTTGATCGCGACCAAGTTATGCTGGAAAGCCTGCTAGGATTCAAGCGTGCCGGTGCGGATGGTGTGCTATCCTATTTTGCCGTTAGTGCCGCCAAATTGTTGCAAGGAACCGTGGACTAGAATTTTGTGTTTTGTGACCGCATGGATTTCGGATTAGCCGGAACGCGCTAGCGTCCGGTTACTTTAAAATAACCGTGGGCTAACGCCCAGCGGCTGATTTTGCCAATCCGAAATTTATGGTGTAACAGAACATTAGTTGCGCAATCCGATTTACCAAGGAAGTTTTTAATGTTGAGCTCTCCCCGTTTTTCGGTCCGCCAGCGGACGTCGCGTGTTTGTACCGCGATTGCCGTGGCGCTGCTTGTTTTCGGTGTCTCGCGGTCCAGTGGCCACGAAGTCGCGAAAGAGATTTTTGAAGCGGCGGAAATTCTGATCAAGTCGCTGGATGATGAGCAGCGGACCGTTTTGGTTCGACCTTTTGATCACGAATTACGCACCGATTGGCAGTTTATCCCGATGGAGCGAAAGGGGCTGAGTTTTGCCAAACTGAAACCGCATCAAAGATTGCTCGCGCTATCGCTTTTGCAAACGCCGCTCAGCCACCGTGGGTTTTCACAATCCTTGCAAATCATGACGCTCGAGCAAGTGCTGCATGAACTGGAAAGCCAAAATCCCAATCGCGACGCCGAAAAATATTTTTTGTTCTTTTTTGGTGAACCCTCGCTAACTAAAACTTGGGGTTGGCGAATCGAAGGTCATCATTTATCGCTCAGTTTTACTTTGGTTGATGGTCAAACTGTCGTCTCGACACCTGCCTTTTTCGGTACCAGTCCGGCTGAAGTACGGGAGGGTCCCCAAGCCGGGTTACGGGTATTGGAAGCCGAAGAAGACCTCGCGCGTCAATTGGTTAAGAATCTCTCAAGCACTCAAAAGAAAATCGCCATTGTGAGCGAAAACGCTCCGCCGGATGTCATTAACGGACCCGGGCGTCCCGCCAGCCCGCTAACACCGGTCGGAATTTCGGCGCAGGATCTAGCTGAACCCCAGCAGCGAATGCTTCGCGAGTTAATCCGAACGTTTATTGATAAACTCCGACCCGAATTGGCTAACCAAGATTGGGAAAAGATCGAGGCGGCGGGTTTCGATAAAATTCATTTCGCCTGGTCCGGTCAATTGATGCCCGGAAAGCCACACTATTACTGCATTCAAGGTCCAACTTTCATAATCGAATACGATAACACCCAAAATAATGCAAATCATGTGCATACCGTTTGGCGTGATTTTTTGAACGATTTCGGGACTGACTTGCTGAAACAACATTATGAGGCGGCTCCACATCAGGAATCGATCAAGTGAATGACCAGCCAGACCTTTCAAAGAATTAAGGTCATTTTTTTAATCTGGCATTGCCAGCCATCGGTTATCTCGCCACAATTTTTCCTATTCGATCGGTCGGGAGTTGTAGCATTAGTTTTTTTCAATATGATCTAGTGCAGCTGTTTTTGAATAGTTTCCCGGAGCGATTGCGCGACCGCAGGCTGATTTCAGTTTCTTGCTGATTTTTCAAAACCATTTTGGGGCGACTTCCGTTTGTAGATGAAATTGAGCTTTTTTTTTCGGCAAATTCCTGTGAAAAATTTCACGATGTAGTTTTCGATCGAATTGATTATGGTATTTGAACTTAAAAATGGGTTAAACGTCCCTATCAGTGGCCCTCCCGTTCAGGACATTCAGCCAGGGCCTGAAATCAAGAGGGTTGGCTTGATTGCCGCGGACTACATCGGGATGCGCCCGACAATGTTGGTCAACGTAGGCGATCGCGTAAAGTTAGGTCAGCCGTTATTTGCTGATAAAAAAACCATCGGTGTCCAATACACATCGCCGGGTTCAGGGCGCGTGGTTGCCATTAATCGGGGTGCGAAGCGCGCATTTGAATCGCTGGAAATTGAGTTAGCTGGAGACGATCAGGTCAGTTTCCAAAAATTTACTTCTGTGGGCGATCTGACACGTGAACAAGTTCAGTCGCAATTGGTTGCATCGGGATTGTGGACTTCTTTCCGGACTCGGCCTTACAGCAAAGTTCCGCAATTAGAAACAGAGCCGCATTCTCTGTTTGTTACTGCGATGGATACGAATCCACTGTCTGCCGAACCGGAGTTGATCATCAGTGCCAACAAAGAATTTTTCTTGAATGGGCTGCAAGTTATTGCCAAATTGACGCGAGGCAAGACCTTTGTTTGCACCCGGCCGGACTCGCGAATTCCTGGCAGTAACATTCCCGATGTCGAATTCGAAGAGTTTCTAGGCCCCCACCCGGCCGGTTTGGCCGGAACTCACATCCATTTCCTGGATCCGGTTGGGCCAACCAAGACGGTATGGTCAATTGGATATCAAGATGTCATTGCGATCGGTCACTTGTTTTTTACCGGACAAATTATGACCGAGCGAGTGATCGCGGTGGCCGGCCCTCCGGTTAAGAAGCCGGGGTTATACAAATCCAGGCTCGGCGCTTGCCTCGAGGATTTGATATCGATTGCTCAAGTGAATATGTCTGCGGCCCGGGTCGTATCCGGGTCCGTATTGTGTGGTCGCCGCTCGGAACCAAAAATAAATTATCTCGGTCGATATCACAATCAAGTTTCCGTTGTCGAAGAGGGAACCAAGCGAGAATTCCTGGGTTGGCAAATGCCTGGATTTGACAAATTTTCGATTACCCGAATCTACGGCGGTTCATGGTTGCGGGACAAGCTGTTTCCCTTGACGACCAGCACGGGTGGCAGCAAACGATCGATGGTACCCGTGGGGAGCTACGAGCGCGTGATGCCGCTGCGAATGTTGCCGACACAATTGTTGCGGGCATTAATCGTCAACGACACGGATGACTCACAAAAACTCGGAGCACTGGAGCTGGATGAAGAAGATCTGGCCCTGTGTACTTTCGTCTGTCCTGGAAAATATGATTATGGTTCGATCCTGCGAAAGAACTTGACAATGATCGAGAAAGAGGGCTAACCAAACATGTTGCGAAAGATGCTGGATAAATTCGAGCCGTTGTTTAAGCCGGGTGGCAAGTTAGAAAAACTGTATCCGCTGTGGGAAGCCAATGATACGTTTTTGTTTACGCCCGGTGAGGTGACTCATGGCTCCACTCACGTACGCGATGCGATCGATCTTAAACGAACGATGAGCATTGTTATTTTGGCTTTGCTGCCGTGTATTTTCATGGCAATGTATAACACGGGCTTTCAAGCCGAGAAGATTATTCACGCCAAGGGCAGTTTGTTTGTTGTGCCCGAAGAAACGTTGGTCAGTTCGTTATGGTCCGGTTCGTGGCGATATGATGTGATGAGTTTTGTGGGGATCGATTATTCGGCAGATCGCACTGGTTTTCTCAGTTTCGGTAGCCTGCTCCCCTGTCTGGTGCACGGGGCACTATTTTTTCTGCCCATTTACATCGTGACCATGATGGTGGGTGGACTTTGTGAAGTCGCGTTCGGCATCATTCGAAAGCATGATATCAACGAAGGTTTTCTCGTTACAGGCATGTTGTTTCCATTGACGTTACCGCCTAACATTCCGCTCTGGCAAGTGGCGATTGGAATTGCGTTTGGCATCGTGATCGGCAAAGAGATCTTTGGTGGCACGGGCAAAAACTTCTTGAATCCCGCTTTGACGGCGCGGGCGTTTTTGTATTTCGCCTATCCGACAAAAATTAGCGGTGATGCGGTTTGGACTGCAGTGGATGGATATACCGGAGCAACAGTGTTGGGTGAACTGAAAGTCGCCACAACGGGGACGGTTGCCTCGACTGTGGCGGACATGAAATTGTCGTGGTGGGATTTCTTTATTGGAAATTGCCACGGTTCAATGGGTGAAACTTCGACGCTCTGTTGCTTGATCGGAGCGTTCGTTTTGATCGCTGCTGGTATTGGTTCATGGCGAATCATGGCTGGTTTGCTGATGGGCATGTCCGTTTTCTCAACTCTATTGTGGTTGTTGCCCGTTGGTGATGAACCGATGATGAACATTCAACCTTGGTGGCATTTGGTAATTGGTGGATTTGCCTTCGGTACCGTCTTTATGGCAACCGACCCGGTTTCGGCAGCGATGACGGATACCGGCAAGTGGATTTATGGCGGAGTGATTGGCTTCATGACGGTTCTGGTTCGGTCTTGGAATCCGGCTTTCCCAGAAGGAATTATGTTGGCGATTCTGTTTGGCAATGTGGTTGCTCCACTGATCGACTACTACGTGATTCAAGCGAATGTGAAAAGGAGGTTGGCTGGTTATGCAGCGTGACAGTATTTCCAACACGATAATTATGTCGCTGGTACTTTGCCTGATTTGTTCCTTATTGGTTTCGCTGGCGGCGATTGGTCTAAAGCCTGTTCAAAGCCTAAATGAGGAATTGGATCGCAAGAAAAATCTCCTGGAAGTTACCGGTTTTTCTGCCACAGAGATTGAAGAGGGTGGTGGCGTCGAGGCGCTGTTCACCAAACGCTTTGAAACACAGGTTATCGATTTGGAAACAGGTGAGTTGGCGTTGGATCAATTGAAAGTCGCTTTGACAGCCGCCGGAAAAAACCTCGGTGAAGGTACGCTCAACCAATACGATCAGTTTTGGGCGTCCAAGTCCAAGAAAAAAGAAATCAGCGATCAGATATTGCCCAAGTCCGATGACGTGGTGAATATCAAGTATCGTGAAAAGTTTTCCCATGTCTTCGTGCTCAAATCTGCCGACGGCAAAGTAGCGGAAAAATTTATTTTTCCGGTACGGGGGTATGGATTGTGGTCGATGATGAGAGGTTACCTGGCGGTTGAACCAGATTTTCAAACCGTCGCCGGTTTGACGTTCTACGACCAGAAGGAAACGCCTGGATTGGGCGGTGAGGTGCAGAATCCGAAATGGAAGGCCGGCTGGAATGGGAAAAAAGTTTTCGATCCCCAGACTGGTTCAGTTAAGCTTTCGGTCATCAAAGGCGCCGTTAACCCGAATTCACCTAATAAGGATTATGAAATCGACGGGCTATCGGGAGCCACAATAACGTCCAACGGGGTTTCCAAGTTGCTCGACTATTGGTTGGGTCCGAAAGGCTTCGGCAATTACATTAAGAAGCAAAAGGCTGGGGCATCGTCCGTTCAGTTCAACCGAATCGACTCGTCCGACACGGACCGTAACCTTAAGGAATTAGAACCTTCAACATCCGAATCGGCGTATAAATCGGCCGGTTTTTCGGAGGGCAATCATGGCTAAAAAAGCGACGATCAAAGAACTAACTTTTGATCCAATTTTTAAGAACAATCCGATCACCCTGCAAGTCTTGGGAGTTTGTTCGGCACTGGCGGTAACCACCAAATTGTCGACCGCTGTCACGATGGCGATTTCAGTAACTCTGGTTACCGCTTTTTCCAGTGCGGGCGTGGCGCTGATTCGGGACCGCATTCCCAGCAGTATTCGAATCATCTGTCAGATGATCATTATCGCCTCGCTGGTGATTGTGGTCGACCAAATATTGAAAGCATATGCGTTCAGTCTCAGCAAAGAACTTTCCGTGTTCGTTGGTTTGATCATTACGAACTGTATCGTGATGGGACGAGCCGAGGGATTTGCCATGCAAAATTCCGCAATCGACAGTTTCTTCGATGGCATCGGAAACGGTCTGGGCTACAGCTTGATCTTGATCATCGTGGGCTTTATTCGAGAATTGACCGGCAGCGGAAAAATTTTCGGGGTCAGTGTGCTAAACCTACAGAGTGATGGAGGTTGGTACGAACCCAACGGTTTGATGTTGTTGCCGCCCAGTGCGTTTTTCATTATCGGGATTTTGATTTGGGGTTTGAGAATCTGGAAACCCGAACAAATGGAGAAGACCTAACATGCGCGATTTGATCGATTTATTTCTACGTTCGGCGTTTGTCGACAATCTCGCCCTGGCCTATTTTTTGGGAATGTGCACGTTCATTGCTGTTTCCAAGAATGTGAAAACTGCAGTGGGCTTGGGCGTTGCTGTTACCGTAGTGCAGGCGATTACGGTGCCCGTCAATAATCTGCTACTCAATCTGGTCCTGAAAGAAGGGGCGTATTTCGTTAAAGCGGATTTACTGTTTTTGGGCTTGATTTGTTATATCGGCGTGGTCGCGGCGATTGTGCAGATTCTGGAAATGGTGCTCGATAAATTCTTTCCGGCGCTCTACAACACGCTGGGAATTTTCCTGCCATTGATTACGGTCAACTGTGCAATTTTGGGTGGAACCTTGTTCATGGTCGAAAAAGATTACACGTTTACCGAAAGTTGCGTTTATGGCGTCGGTGGTGGATTTGGTTGGGCTGCCGCGATTGCCTGCATGGCCGGAATTCGCGAAAAATTAAAATACAGCGATATCCCTCACGGACTGCGCGGTCTGGGAATTACGTTTATCATCGTCGGCTTGATGGCATTGGGCTTTCAAGCATTTCTGGGTATCTAGAATCTGAAGAATCGTTATGGACCAAATCCTGATAGGCGTATCGTTGTTCACCGGTGTCGTTCTCGCTCTGGTGGCGATCATTCTGGTCGCGAAAGGCTTTCTCGTTTCCGGTGGAAACGTGAAAATCTTGGTTAACGGCCAAAAGGAAATTGAAGTACCTGCCGGCGGAAAATTGATGGGCGCTTTGGCGAACGCCGGAATTTTTGTGTCATCTGCTTGTGGCGGCGGTGGGACCTGCGCTCAGTGTCGAGTCAAAGTTCGTTCGGGTGGCGGTGAAATTCTGGCGACCGAAACGGGGCACATCAACAAACGTGACGCCCGCGAAGGCTGTCGGTTGTCTTGCCAGGTCGCTGTGAAACAAAATATGGTGATCGAAGTCCCGCACGAAGCGTTCGAAACCAAGAAATGGCTCTGCACGGTCCGTTCGAACCACAACGTCGCTACGTTTATCAAAGAACTCGTGTTGGAACTGCCCAAGGGTGAAGAGGTCGCTTTCAAAGCCGGCGGCTTTATTCAAATCGAAGTTCCTCCTCACGTTTTGGCCTACAAAGATTTTGTCATCGAAAAACGTTTCCAGGAAGATTGGGACAAATACGATGTATGGCGCTACACTTCTAAAGTCGACGAAGAAGTGATACGAGCCTACTCGATGGCCAATTATCCGGGCGAAGAGGGCATTATCATGTTGAACGTGCGGATTGCTTCGCCGCCACCACGACAGCCGGACGTGCCGCCAGGCAAGGTTTCCTCCTACATGTTCGGACTGAAACCCGGTGACAAGGTCACAATTTCCGGTCCTTACGGCGAATTCTTCATCAAAGATACTGACGCGGAGATGGTCTACATCGGTGGTGGAGCCGGCATGGCTCCGTTGCGCAGCCACATTTTTGAGCTGTTCAAGCGAATCAAAACGGGCCGAAAGGTAACCTATTGGTACGGCGGTCGTAGTTCCCGCGAGCTGTTCTATGTGGATCAGTTTCGAGCGATCGAGAAAGATTATCCGAACTTCAAATTTAATGTGGCGTTGTCCGAACCGATGCCAGAAGACAACTGGACGGGGTATAAAGGCTTCATCCACCAAGTCCTATTGGAAAACTACCTCAGTAAACATCCCGCACCAGAAGACATTGAGTATTATATTTGTGGTCCGCCCATGATGAATTCGGCTGTGTTTAAGATGCTGGACGATTTGGGTGTCGAACCGGAAAATATCGCCTTCGATGATTTTGGTGGCTAGCGATGACATCGAATTTCTGGCTTAGATTGAGTTTGTTCAAGAACGGGATTCAACATGTACACTAGAATAGTTGCCCTGGTCCTAGCGGCTTTATTGTTGACGTTCGTTTGCACAGGGCGCGCACAGGCGCATGAGATTTTCCAGGATGTGCTGAAAGAAAAGTACGTTTTGAAATCATTTGCTTGCAAGACTTGCCATCCCAATGCCGATGACAAAAAAGTTCGCAGCATGTTTGCCGAGCTGATTTATCAGGAACTCAAAGACAAAAAACTTAGTGAAAAGTTTGCTGTGGCAGACGCGGCTGGCAAAGATGCTGTCGTAGCCTTCGAAAAATCAATTGTCAAGGATTTCGAAAAAGCCATGGAAGCTGTGGGAAAGAAACAGCTAACTGTCGATGAGCTATTCAAGTCGGGGCTGATCAATGGCGCTCGCCTAGACGAAAAGAAACTTGCGGCATTGAGTGGTAAGCCCACGGACGACGCCACACCCGAGTCAACGGCAGATGATGATGACCAGTAGCGCGTACATTGCTGTTTGGTGCAGCAGGTTTTTTAGACCCTGGATTAATCCGATTCGTGCGCGGGCGATTGGCTGTTGTTTTTTGTTGCTTTTGGTGTGCCACTGTCCTCTTGGAGTCATGGCGACTGCTCCGCCACAGGCTGACGCACCGCCGATCAAAATTTCGGGCAAAACCATGGGGCCGATCACGTATAGCGTCGTGATCTCCCAGCCATTAACCGAATTGAGTCACGCCACGGCGAGTGCTGCAGTGCAGAAAACGTTGGATCGCGTGAATGGTCTCATGTCCGCGTATCAAGCGGATTCAGATGTCAGTCGCTTTAATCGTGCCGATTCGACGGATTGGATTGCGGTCGATCCAGAGACTGTGGCGGTGGTGGCTCGTTCGCTTGAAATCAGTCGACTGACAGATGGGGCGTTTGATATTACGGTGGCACCGGTGGTGAATTTGTGGCAGTTCGGGCCTGACAAGAAAGAACCCTTTGAATTGCCTTCCGCGGATCAGGTCGAAGCACTAAGACCACGCGTTGGCTATCAAAAAATCCAAGTTCAGGCGAGTCCGCCGGCAATCAAGAAAACGGATCCCTTAGCCAGCATCGATTTGTCGGCTATCGCTAAAGGATACGCCGTGGACCAGGTTGGCAAGACCTTGGATGAGCTCGGTTGTCAGAACTATTTCATCGAAGTCGGCGGTGAAGTTATTTCGCGCGGAGAACGACCGGCAGGCGGGATGTGGAGAGTTGGGATTGAGGCTCCCAACGAATTGGCCACCAAGGAAGTCAGTCAAGTTGCTGAACTTAACAATCAGGCAATGGCGACCTCGGGAGATTACCGGAATTTTTTCGTGAATCGGGGGAAGCGATATTCGCATACGATCGATCCAACCACTTGTCGCCCGGTTGAACATACTTTGGCTTCGGCCTGCGTGGTGGCAACCGATTGCATGACTGCGGACGCGATTGCAACTGCTGTCATGGTCGTGGGAGCTGAGCGGGGGCATCGATTGTGCGAGTCATTGGGCTTTCCGTTGTTGACCATGGCTCGCGATAAAGACTTTGGTGACGAATTGACCGTGGTTAATTCGCCTGGCTTTCCATTTTTTGAACCGCCATCCGGCGACTCTAAAGATGTTGCCGATCCGGCAGAACCAGACCCAATCAAATCGATTTGGCCGACGCTGATCAGCGCTTTCGTCGTGATCTCGTTAGCAATTGCGGGCATGGCGATAGGGGCAATTTTTGGCAAAAAATCCATTCGAGGATCATGCGGTGGACTCGCCAATATGACCAACGGAGCAGGGGATGCGAGTTGCGGTGTCTGTTCGAAACCGGTCTCGGAATGCCCAGACGTCAAATTGAAAAATTGATTGTCCGCAATCGCTAGAATAGCAATTCGCCTTAATCCCAATTAACTCGATTTCGCGCGGATTTGACTTTGCTCGATGATCCTACCAGAGGCTGGAACTGAATGAACTCGCGCAGCAGTACGGCGACTGGTTGGAATTTTGACAACAGCTACGGACGACTTCCCGAAAGTTACTTCGTGCGAATCGATCCAATTCGGGTCCGCGACCCCCAGGTTGTGATTCTTAATTCGGCTTTGGCGGAATCACTGGGGATAAATCTCGATTTTCAGACACCAGCACAAACTGCACAAGTTTTTTCTGGAAATCTGAATCCCGACGGTGCGGAACCGTTGGCCCAAGCTTACGCCGGACACCAGTATGGCCATTTTGTAATGCTGGGAGATGGACGGGCAGTTTTGCTGGGTGAACAATTGACTCCTGCGGGGCAACGCTTTGATATTCAACTCAAAGGTTCCGGCCAGACACCCTATTCGCGGCAGGGTGATGGACGTGCCGCACTGGGACCGATGTTGCGGGAGTACCTGATTAGCGAGGCGATGCATGCGCTCGGGATTCCCACGACGCGAAGTTTGGCGGTCGTCTCGACGGGGCAACCGGTGTTTCGTGAATCGACACGGATGGGTGGTATTCTCACGCGCGTGGCTGCCAGCCATATTCGCGTCGGGACATTTGAATATGCCGCGGGCCTGGATAACCAACACGATCTTCGTGCGTTAGCGGACTACACGATCGCTCGACACTTTCCAGAGGTTATTGGTTCGGATCAGCCGTATCTCGGATTCCTGCAAACTGTAATTGATCGACAGGCGTCATTGATAGCGCGTTGGATGCACGTCGGTTTCGTGCATGGTGTGATGAACACCGATAACATGGCCATTTCCGGCGAGACCATCGATTATGGTCCCTGTGCATTCATGAACTCATACGATCCCGGCACAGTGTTCAGCTCGATTGATCGTCATGGGCGATATGCATTTGGCAACCAGCCCAACATTGCACAATGGAATCTGGCGAGGTTTGCCGAGACTCTGTTGCCATTGTTGGCGTGCAACATCGAACAAGCCGTTTCGATTGCAAAGGACGCGCTCCAGACTTTTCCAAATTTGTTCCAGCACTACTGGCTGGCTGGCATGCGCAAAAAATTGGGATTGATTTCGGCAGAACCGGGAGATGAAGCGCTCGTGCGCGACTTGCTTCTATGGATGCAGCGAACCCGCGCGGATTACACGAATACGTTTCGTGGCTTGGCTTGCGAAAAATCGTCCGAGCAAATCGCACATCAGGACGAAGAATTTCGCCAATGGTATTTGCGTTGGCAACAGCGCCGGGCAAAGGATGATATTTCGGGACCACAAGCAGCGACTCTGATTCGAGCAAACAATCTCGCGTTCATCCCGCGCAATCACCTGGTCGAAGCGGCGCTGGCTTCGGCCGCTGAAGAATCTGATATGTCATTGTTTAACCGACTGCTGTCGGCGCTGCAGCATCCCTATGATGAACGCGCGGAATTCGCCGACTATCAAGTCGTACCGGTCGCCTGCGACGAAGGCTATCAGACTTTCTGTGGAACTTGATCCAAGAGCCTCGTCCCAACCGGGAACGGGTCGGGCATCAAAGGGGGCAGAACTCTTCCTGCCGAGACACCAAATTTAGAAGAATTGCTGCCCTGACGAAGTTTGAGAAATTGGAACTTATCTTGTCTTGTATGAGACGCCGTGGAGGATTATGTCCGCGTGCGACTGGCGCTCGATTGAAATTTTAGTAGATTCCAACAAAGCCAGTCGCCAACGCGTTATATTGGATATCGGTGCTGGACTAGTAGCGTTTTGGGGAAAGCCTCATGAGCATTGCAGTTGAGATTTCGAGTGGACTAAGGGAGTATTGTCGAGAGTCGAGTGAGATCTTTGTGTCCGCGAAAACGGTGGGTGAAGCACTGGTTGAACTGAAGCTCAAGCATACTTCCCTGTATGAGAGCGTTTGTGATGAGACGGGTGCTGTTCGGCGACATGTAAATTTATTCGTAAACTCGGAACTGGTTCCGGTGCGTCAGACACAGGGGCTGAATTCGTCGCTTGATCCGGGGGATGTGCTGACGATCTGGCAAGCCGTATCGGGTGGATGATCGAACCGGTTACGGCGCGCCCCAGTAATAGAATACTTCATTTCTGAGCAATCCGGCTGGCAGTTGGTTTCAGAACCACCAAGCCAAGGCGAGGAATCCAATCCCAAATTTTCGCTCTTAACATGTCGCAATTGACATCTGAATCGTCAATAATTTCAAATTGTTTTTAGTCCAAGTCTTGATTTGAATTTTTCGAGAGGAAAATATTATGGCCGACCGAATTTTGATTTGCATTGGAACCAAAAAAGGCTTGTTCGTCGCGGACGGCAGCAAGACTCGTAAACGATTTGAGTTGCGGGGGCCATTTGGTTCAGGTGTGGCAGTCTATTCGACGTTGATCGATGATCGCGGTGCGCCTCGAATTTATGCCAGCAGCTGCAATGCTTATTTCGGTATGAAAGTTTTGACATCGACGGATCTGGGTAAGAAATTCAAGGAAACCAAATCAGCGCCGGCGTTTCCCCAAGACGACGGGCGAGCTCTGGCCAATATCTGGTCGCTGGAGCCCGGTAACAACAAAAAAGAACTGTGGTGCGGTGTCGAACCGGCGGCACTATTCCGCAGCGAAGACCAAGGCAACTCGTGGGAGATGGTGGCAGGGATCAGCAATCACGATCATTCACGAAAATGGCATCCCGGTAACGGCGGATTGTGTATGCACACCATTGTCCGCGACGGAAACCGAGTCCACCTCGGGATTTCCACTGGCGGGCACTACATGAGTGAAGATGGCGGGCAGACGTTCGTGGCTTCCAACAATGGCGTCGGCGCAGGATTTGTACCGAATCCTTACCCCGAGTTTGGTCAATGCGTTCATAAAATCGCGCGGCATCCGGATGCGCCCGGCCGATTGTATATGCAGAATCACGGCGGTTGGGAAGATCGACCG